>CAZMVL010000002.1:173688-303118 GCA_964569335.1 uncultured Paraperlucidibaca sp. | reverse complement strand
CACCATCAGGTCTGGCTTGAGTGCAGCCAGCTCCTCCTGCGCCTCGCCATCACGCAAGGTGACAGGCTGATAAACTGGCAGGTTATGCTCCAGTGCCAGTGTCTTGACGGCACTGGGCTTGAGCGTGCGACCGCGACCGGCCGGGCGATCAGGTTGTGTATAAACCGCGATGATGTCGTGTTGTCCTTGCAGGAGGGCACGCAGACTTTCGGCTGCGAACTCGGGTGTACCTGCAAAGACGATGCGCAAGTGACTTTCCAATTGGAAACCTATGTAGTGAACAGTTTAAGCACGGTTACGGTGCAGTTTTTCCAGTTTGGCCTTGATGCGCTGACGCTTCAAGCCTGAAATATAGTCGACGAACAATTTGCCATCGAGATGGTCAATTTCATGCTGAATACAGACCGATAACAGGCCATCTGCCTCAAAGCTCATCGGCTGATTTTGCAAGTCGGTGGCACTGACCTGAATACGATCCACACGTTCTACGGTTTCATAAAACCCCGGTACAGACAGGCAGCCCTCATCATAGGGCTTGGTGTCGTTACCCAGACGCTCGAAGCTGGGGTTGATCAGTACCATGGGTTTGGATTGATCTTCACTGACATCCAGTACCAACATGCGGATGTGGTGATCAACCTGTGTTGCAGCCAGGCCAATGCCGGGTGCCGCATACATGGTTTCAAGCATGTCCTCAGCCAATTGACGCAATGTGTCGTCAACCGTGGTCACGGGTTTTGCCACCGTACGCAAACGGGGGTCTGGAAATTCAAGAATTGGCAACAGTGCCATGCTTACCTCGGGTTAGTGGCGAAAGCCGCTAACCATGTCTAGAACTAATAGGAGGCTACATTATAGGCAAGGTCGAGGCTGCTGGCGACCTTATGGAGAGCAATAGTCATGAAAGCAGCACATGATGCCGTCGCTGTGTATTTGTTGGTTGGGCAAAATGCAGTGTTGTACCGCAAGTTGATGCGTGCTTTTGGTTCGCCGCAACTTGCGATGTCTGCTACCGCAAAGCAGTGGCAGGCTTTTTCGGCAGAAGCGGCACAGTGTAAGCAACAGTGGCCAAAAGGGCTGTCGGTCAGGGCGATTTATCAACAATGGCAGCATACGGTTGCTTGGTTGGAGCAGTCAGGCAACGCGCTCTGGCTGGCCGATGCAGAGGAGCTGTCTGGTGCGTTGGCACAGGTGGTCAGTGCAGATGATGTGCCACCATTATTGTTTCTGCGGGGTAATGTGAATGCCCTGTATCTGCCGCAGATAGCGATTGTTGGTAGCCGTGCGGCGAGTCAATATGGGTTGGCATTGGCACAATCACTGGCGTCTGGTCTGGCAGACATGGGGTTGACCATCAGTAGTGGGCTGGCCAGTGGTATTGATGCGGCAGCTCATCGTGGAGCGTTGGCGGTTGATGGGTCTACGGTGGCTGTCATGGGGTGTGGTCTGGATCGTTGTTATCCGCCGCGAAACCGCTCTCTGTTTGCACAGATTGTGGAGGCTCAGGGTTTGTTGGTGTCCGAGTTTGCGCCGGGTACAGCACCTCTGCCCTATCATTTTCCTCGACGTAATCACGTGATCAGTTGTTTGGCGATGGGTGTGCTGGTGATTGAGGCAGGTCCCAAAAGTGGTTCGATGATTACCGCCAGAGCAGCCGCGGCATTGAGTCGTCAGGTATGGGCAACGCCGGGCTCTGTGCACAGTTTGCAGTCTGAGGGCTGCCATCAGTTAATTCGCGAGGAGTTGGCGCGTCTGGTGCGGAATGCACATGATGTGCTCACCGATTGCCTGCCCGTTTTGACTGAGTGGTACGGTTATGTGCCAACAACTCAGGAGCGAAGATTGAGTTTGACCCGAGCAGAGCCCAGTCCGGTTGGTCAGACAATATTGGAGGTGATTGGGTGGGAGCAAATATCTCTGGATACACTTATTGAGCATTTACCAGCGCAATCACCCTCTGCCATCATGACGGGTCTGGGCGAGCTGGAGGTTCAGGGCTGGGTCAATGCCACTCCCTCGGGTTATCAGCGCATTCCCGCCTGATGTTGGGTTAAACTTCCAGCGCATTTAACGGGTGACACCTCGGGAATCTCATCATTATGTCCTCTGTCGCGTCTTATTTTCATTTGCGTCAAGCTGCTGCGTGTATGCATCGTGGTGGAGTCATTGCGTACCCTACGGAGTCGGTGTGGGGATTGGGATGCGATCCCTGGCAAGCTGATGCAGTGGCCAGATTATGGCAAATCAAGGGGCGCGACCCCGGCAAGGGCCTGATTGTCATTGCCGCTGATTGGCAACAGATTCAGCCTTGGGTGTGTGATCTGCCAGCATCGTCACAGGCATTGTTGCGCAGTAGTTGGCCGGGGCCTGTCACCTGGCTGGTGCCAGTGTCTGAGTCTGTGCCGAGCTGGTTGCGAGGCCGTCATGATAGCTTGGCACTGCGTGTGACGGCCCATCCTGGGGCACAGGCCTTGTGTCGTGCCTTTGGTGGCCCCATTGTTTCTACCAGTGCAAACCGTGCTGGTCAGCGGCCTGCCAGATCGGCAATACAGGTTCGATGCTGGCTGGGTAGTGAGCTGGATGCCATTGTGCCCGGGGATCTGGGTGGGTTATTGCGACCTACAGAAATTCGCGACTTGCGCACACAGCGTATTATTCGTGCCGGTTAATCGAGAGAGAGCTATGACCACGATTGCGATTGAGGCAGTAAAACAGTACTTGATGGATTTGCAGGACAGAATTTGTGCAGAGTTGCTGGCTCAGGATGGTGCAGTGGCTTTTCGTGAAGATAGCTGGCAGCGGGCAGAAGGTGGTGGTGGCCGTAGTCGTGTGCTGGAAAACAGTCATGTAATCGAGAAAGGTGGTGTCAATTTTTCTCATGTGATGGGTGCCAGTTTGCCCGTTTCCGCCACGGCACATCGTCCAGAGCTTGCAGGTCGCCGGTTTCAGGCCATGGGTGTGTCGCTGGTGATTCATCCACGCAATCCCATGGCACCAACCTCTCATGCCAATGTGCGCTTTTTTGTGGCCGAGGCGGATGGTCAGGAGCCTGTCTGGTGGTTTGGTGGCGGCTTTGATTTAACGCCTTATTATGGTTTTGATGAAGACTGTGTGCATTGGCATCAAACCGCAGCGGATGCCTGTGCACCGTTTGGCGCAGATGTTTATCCCCGTCTTAAAAAGTGGTGTGATGATTACTTCTACATCAAGCATCGGCAAGAGCCACGAGGTGTGGGCGGTTTGTTTTTTGATGACTGGAATCAGCAGGGTTTTGACCAGTCATTCGCCTTTATGCGTGCGATTGGTGATGCCTATTGCAAAGCCTACATTCCCATTCTGGCAAAACGAAAAGATCTGCCTTATGGCGAACGTGAACGAGAGTTTCAGCTGATTCGTCGTGGTCGTTATGTCGAATTCAATCTGGTGTATGACCGTGGCACGCTGTTTGGTCTGCAAACGGGTGGGCGTACCGAGTCTATTCTGATGTCACTGCCAACTCAGGTCAGTTGGCGTTATGACTGGCAGCCGGAGCCTGACAGTCCGGAAAGTCGCTTGCTGACCCATTTCCTGACATCGCGTGACTGGCTGGCGCAGGTGACAACGTGACCGATCACTATGTCGTGATCGGCAATCCTGTTGCGCATAGTCGCTCTCCGGCCATTCATCAGGCCTTTGCCCAGCAAACGGGACAGGATTTGTCTTATCAGCGCTTGCTGGCTCCTCTGGATGATTTTGCTGAGGTCTTGGAACAATTTAGGCAGCAAGGTGGTCGAGGTGCCAATGTCACGGTGCCGTTCAAAGAACAAGCGTGGGCTCTGGCTGCAGCACGCAGTCCACGAGCCGAGCTGGCAGGTGCCGTTAATACCCTGATATTGCGGGCCGATAACACATGGTTTGGTGACAATACCGATGGCGCCGGTTTGCTGCAGGACATGATCAATGCGGGCTGGTCTTTGCAGGGTCGTCGTGTTTTGTTGCTGGGTGCTGGCGGCGCGGCACGTGGTGTGCTGGAGCCATTATTGGCGGCGGGTGTTGATTGTCTGTGTATCGCCAATCGAACAGTGGCCAGGGCTCAGGCTCTGCTTGCCCTGTTTCCCATGCAGGTGCGTTTACAGGCCTGTACTCTGGACAGTCTGGCGGTGGCTGGTCAGCGTCCAGCGTTTGACGTGATCATCAATGCAACCAGCGCCAGCCTGAGTGGTGAGGTGCCAGTTATTAATCCCAGTTATTGGCATGCTGATACGGCGGTTTACGACATGATGTATGGTCAGACGACGGCCTTTTTGGCGTGGGCGGAGACACAATCAATTTGCCAGCGGCGTGATGGTTTGGGCATGCTTGTCGAGCAGGCGGCAGAGTCTTTTTATTTGTGGCGAGGAGTGCGTCCTGATACGCAATCGGTATTGGCGCAATTAAGAGCGGAAATAAACACGGTGTAATGACAAGGAGAATGATGTGTTCAAGAAATCAGTAATGCTTATTGGTGGCCTGATGGTTGCCTTGCCCGTTATGGCAGATACAGAAGAGGCAGCTACTTCGGCTCCGGCTCCGGCAGAAAGTCGATGGGAAGGACGTGCCGACCTGGGTTATTTCAATCAGTCCGGTAGTGATGGCGGCAAGGAAAGCCTGAGCTTTAAAGCCCAGCTGAATCGTACCTGGGGTGACTTTACCTGGGAAAATCGTGCCGAAGCATTAAGCAGTAAAGATGATGGCGGCGATGGCGGCAGTGCTCGTTATCTGGTCAGCAGCAAGCAGCGTATGGCCTTGAGTGAAAAAGATTATGTCTATGTACAAGAGCAATTTGAAAAAGACAGCACCAGCGCATTCAAGCATCAATTTAACCTAACGGGTGGTTATGGTCGCAGCATTTTCAGCGATGATCTGAAGTCTCTGGTGGTTGAAGTGGGTGCCGGTGCTCGATACAGCGATCCGAAAGTTGGCGACAAGGAAGTAAACGCTATCGCCACTGCCGGTCTGGTTTATAGCCACAAGTTGACCGATGCCGTCAGTTTCCATCAACGTCTGGGGGTTGAAGGTGGTGAGGATGCGATTGTGTTGCGTTCATTAAGTGAAATTCGTGTTCAGCTGCGTGAACAATTGAGCATGGGCGCTGGTTATGACATCAAGCGGGAGTTCAGCGACAACAACAGTCGTTTGAATGTAATGACTGTGTCTTTAGGTTATAGCTATTAATCAGGCAGGTGCTCATGAACGCGTTGCTTAACCCGCCTCGTCTGCCGGTATTTTCTGCGTTGTCGCCTGATGATGTAGAGCCAGCGATTGATCAGTTGTTACAGCATCATCGTCAGACAGTTGAGGTATTGGCAATACAGGCTCGGCCTGATTGGCAGTCACTGGCGCAGCCTTTGGAAGCGCTGGAGGATAGGTTAAGTGCCGCATGGGCGCCGGTATCGCATCTGAATGCGGTGATGAATAGTGATGCCTGGCGTCAGGCATACAATGCCTGTATTCCCAAGCTGTCGGCCTTATCAACAGAAATGGGACAGCATGAAGGGTTGTTTCAGGCCTGGCAGCGTTTGCGCGCAGCGCCTGAATACGACCAATTGTCGTCTGCACAGCAGCAGGCTGTTGCCAATGCACTGCGTGATTTTCGTTTAAGTGGCATTGGTTTGCCGTCGGAGCAAAAACAGGTATTTGCCGAGGTCAGCGAGCGCTTATCCACGTTGACATCACACTTTGCTGATCAGGTGCTGGATGCGACACAGGCCTGGAGTTTGAGTCTCCCCGATGCAACCCGCTTGAGTGGTTTGCCGGAGAGCGCACTGGGTTTGTTGCAATCCTTGGCGCAGGCAAAGGGTGAGTCAGGTTATCGCATTACACTGGACATGCCAGCGTATCTGGCTGTCATGACCTATGGTGAAGACCGGGAGTTGCGTGAGCAGATCTATACTGCCTATGCTACTCGCGCATCGGATCAGGGGCCTGATGCAGGTCAGTTTGATAATGCACCGCTGATTACGGAAATCTTGTCGTTGCGTCAGCGTCAAGCCGAACTGTTGGGTTTTGAGCATTATGCCGCGTTGTCGCTGGCTCCTAAAATGGCCGATAACGTTGAGCAGGTTATTGAGTTCTTGCTGGATTTGGCGCGTCGTGCACGTCCGGGTGCCGAGCAGGATCTGGCTGCCCTTCGTGAATTTGCCGCAGCTGAGCTGGTATTGCATGAGCTTCAGCCCTGGGATGTGGCGTTTGTCTCCGAGCGCCTGAAGCAGCAGCGCTATGCCTTGTCGCAGGAAGAATTAAAGCCCTATTTTCCTGCGCCCAAGGTGATTCAGGGGCTGTTTGCCATTGCTCAGCGCTTGTTCGGCGTGCAGATCGAGCCAGCTCCTGAGCTGGAAATCTATCATCCGGATGTGCAGGCCTTTGCCGTGCTGGAGCAGGGTCAGCCCAGAGCCTGGTTCTATCTGGATTTATATGCGCGTGAGCACAAGCGTGGTGGTGCCTGGATGGCGGATGCCCGTGTTCGTCGACGTACAGAAGACGGTCAGCTACAGCATCCGGTCGCCTTTTTAACCTGCAACTTTAATCCACCGCTGGATGGTCGTCCGGCGCTGCTGACCCATGATGAAGTGACGACCCTGTTCCATGAGTTTGGTCATGGCCTGCATCATATGTTGACGGATATTGAAGTGGCTGCGGTGTCCGGTATCAATGGGGTGGCCTGGGATGCCGTTGAGTTGCCTAGTCAGTTTATGGAGAACTGGTGCTGGACGCCGGAAGGGCTGGCGCTGATTTCCAGCCATGTCGAAAGTCATGAGCCGCTGCCAGCCGACTTGCTGGATAAATTGCTGGCTGCACGTAATTTTCAGTCAGGTCTGATGACGCTGCGACAGGTCGAGTTTGCCCTGTTTGATCTTGAGATCCATCGTCAGCATAACGTGGACTTTGATCGTGCTCTGGCGATCTTGGAATCTGTGCGGGATGTCACCAGTGTGCTGCGTCCACCGGCATGGAATCGTTTTGCCTGTAGCTTCAGTCATATTTTTGCTGGTGGTTATGCTGCTGGATACTACAGTTACAAATGGGCTGAGGTGTTGTCGGCGGATGCTTTCTCGGCTTTTGAGCAGGAAGGTATTTTCAATGCCGCCACCGGTCAGCGTTTCCGGCAGGCCATTCTGGCACGAGGTGGCTCACGTCCGGCAGCAGAGTTGTTCCGTGACTTTATGGGACGAGATCCACAGCCGGATGCCTTGTTGCGTCATTCAGGGTTGGCGGCATGACGGTACGACGCCTGTTCATTGCCGGGGCAATCTGCCCGGCCTGTCAGCTGGAAGACAAGTTGCAGCTATGCCGCGAGGATGAGCGCGAGTGGATTGAGTGTGTCCGCTGCGGTTATACCGATGTTCGCCCCACAGAAGTGACCATGAAAGAACCTGACGCACCGGATGACTCCGGTGTCGTCAAATTCAAACCCTGAGGTTTAGCCCAGCAAGCGCCGACGCAACAACAGCAACAGCAATGCGGCCATGGCGCTGAGTACCACCAACGGTGCAATGGGCCAGTGCTGGTTGACACCAATGCCGACACCAGCGCAGACGGCCAGCATGCCAATCAGACTGGCACGTTTGGCCATTTCTGCCGGGCTACGTGAAATATAGCGAGCGGCTGCAGCTGGCACGACCAACAGCGCACTGATCAGCAGCACCCCCATGATTTTGGCACCAGCCGCTACAACACCTGCCAGCAGTAATAACAGCAAGGTTCGCAGACTTCGTGTGGGCCAGCCGTCAATGCGCGCCGTGTCTTCATTGATGGCCATGGCGACCATGCCAGACCAGGTGCGCCAAAGCAGTAACATGATGAGCGCCAGACCAATGCTGATGGCCAGCAGCTGATGGGCATCAATGCTTAACAGGTTGCCGAACAGATAATCTTCCAGCGCGTGGCCGTGACCATGATCGTCATCGCTATGGGCGGCGGTGAGCACCAGCGCCATGCTTAAGCCGCCATAGGCAGTGATGGCCAGCCAGGTGTCGGCACCATGCTCAGGCTGATCCATCAGCTTGCTCAGCAGCAGTGCAACCAGCAGACAGACGACAATGACGACGGTACCCATCGGTAAATCAGTCATCAGTGCCAGGGCAACACCGAGCAAGGATGCATGGGCCAGACTGTCGCCAAAATAGGCCATGCGACGCCATAACAGTAATGAACCCAGCGGGCCTGCGGCGGCCGCAATCATCAGTCCACCCATCAGTGGCCATAACCAATCAGCCATGCTGGCAGTCCTTTGTACATTCAGTGGGGTCACCATGCAGCGTGTGATGGTGATCATGATGGTGGGTGTAGATGGCCAGATCAGCTGCTGCCACCGGACCGAACAGGCGCAGGTATTCAGGGTGCTGGCTGACCAGTTCGGGGTGTCCGGAGCAGCAGACGTGCTGATTCAGGCAGAGCACCAGATCGGTGGCGGCCATGACTACGTGCAGATCATGAGACACCATCAGCACAGCACAGTGATGTCGGTCACGCAGATTGCGGATGATGCTGTAAAGCTCTGCCTGGCCACTGACATCGACACCTTGTACCGGCTCATCCAATACCAGAATGTCAGGTTCTTTCAGTAACGCTCGTGCCAACAAGACGCGCTGCATTTCTCCACCGGAAAGCTTTTGCACGGGCTGTACCAGCAAGTGTTCTGCGCCGACTTCTGCCAGTGCGTTCAGCATGTTTCTGCGGGTGAAATGATGATGTTTGGTAATACTGCGCAACCAGCGTGAGCCATTGGTTTTGGGGGTGGCCAACTGCATGAAATCAGCCACGGTTAATGGCAGATAGGGATTGATATTGATTTGCTGGGGCATGTAACCAATACGGATATCGGGTGCGCGCCAACAACTGCCCTGCTTTGGCTCTATTAGGCCGAGTGCCAGTTTTAGCAGGCATGACTTGCCTGCGCCATTGGGGCCAATAACGGTGAGGATTTCGCCACGATGCAGAGACAGGTCGATGTTATGCAGAACATCACGAGTATCAGTGGACCAGCTGACATTGTTCAGCCGCAGCAGTAATTCAGGATTTGTCATGGCAATGCTGGCAGGTCCCACTGAGTTCTAATGTGCCGGATGTGACGGCAAAGCCGGCTGCTTGCACTGCTGCATTAATGGCAGCCTCAAGGGTCGGGCTGTTGACCATTTCTTCGGCATTGCCACACTGCTGGCAAATCAGAAAGTAGCCGCTATGTGTGTGTTCTGGCGCTGTGCAGCCGGTGAAGGCATTCAAGGAAGCAATCCGGTGAATCAGCTGGTGTGTCAGTAAAAACTCAAGTGCCCGATAAACCGTGGGGGGCGCTGGCTTGTGTCCTTCCTGGGATAGTTGATCCAGCAGGTCATAAGCGCCCAGTGGTTTGTGGCTTGCCCAGATCAGTTCCAGCACACGGCGACGCGTGGCTGTCAGGCGTGCACCAGCATCAACACAGGTTTTTTCTGCTTTTGTCAGGGCAGTTCGAATGCATTGGCTGTGGTCGTGGCCTACACTTGGCTTCATTGGTGATGACGCTGCTTTGAGATTGCCCATGGCTTGCGATTCCAGAAAGCGTTATGTGACAGTGTAACATGCCCTCGTGCTGACTTAGTGGATGTAAAAATGACAACCTCTCCCCCTTTGGTGCTGGTAGACGGCTCCTCCTACTTGTATCGCGCTTACCATGCCTTGCCGCCGCTAATGACGGTTACCGGACAGCCAACGGGTGCCATTAAAGGTGTGGCCAATATGTTGCGCAGCTTGTTGCGGCAGGTGAAGCCAAGTCATGTAGCGGTGGTATTTGATGCGCCGGGTAAAACCTTTCGTGATGATATTTATCCGGAATACAAAGCTCATCGTCCACCGATGCCGGATGATATGCGGGCACAAATTCAGCCGCTGCACGAGCTGGTGCGTGCGTTAGGCATGCCGCTGTTATGCGTGCCTGATGTTGAAGCGGATGATGTCATTGGTACGTTGGCACGCACAGCGGCCAGTCAGGGTCGGCCCGTGCTGGTGTCTACCGGCGACAAGGATCTGGCGCAGCTGGTTGATGACCATGTCACTTTGGTGAATACCATGACCAGTGTGGTGCTGGACGAAGCTGGCGTATTAAACAAGTTTGGCGTCAAACCAGAGCAGTTCATTGATTATCTGATGCTGGTGGGCGATAGCTCTGATGGCATTCCGGGAGTGCCGGGCGTGGGGCCAAAAACAGCTGCCAAATGGCTGGCCGAGTTCGGCTCTTTACAGCAGTTGATCGAGCAGGCAGACGGCATCAAAGGCAAGACAGGTGAAAAGTTCCGGGCGCATATTCCTCACTTTGACATGACCCGCAAGCTGGTCACGATCAAATGTGATGTGGCACTGGATGTGAGTCTGGATCAGTTGTGTTTACAGAGTGCTGATCAGGAAGCATTAAGGCGCTTGTACAGTCAGCTGGAGTTTCGCAGCTGGCTAAATGAGTTGGACTCTACGGCGCTGGGTAGTCAGCCAAGTAATGATGCAACCGCCTGGGCGACTACGTCGTCTGTCGTTACGCCCGTGGTGAGTGTGGATACGCCAAATACTTCGGCAGCAGAGTCGTCGTTATCTGACTTGCCTACTCAGACGCATATCGTGCTGGATCAGCAGGCATTAGCAGCACTGGTGACGGCATTAACAGAAGCTCCTCGTTTTGCCATGGACACGGAAACCAATAGTCTGGATTACCACACGGCCAGACTGGTGGGTTTGTCATTTGCCATTAATCCCGGCACTGCATGGTACGTACCGGTTGCTCATGACTATGAGGGCGCGCCGGAACAGCTTAGTGTTGACACCGTTTTGCGAGCGCTGACCCCGTTACTGGAAGATCCCAACAAGGCCAAAATCCTGCAGCATGCAAAATACGATATGCATGTGCTGGCCAATCACGGCGTGCATTTGGCGGGTGTGAGCCTTGACACCATGCTGGCCTCGTATGTGCTGGATGCCACCGCGACACGACACAATCTGGGCGATCTGATTACGCATTATCTGGGGCGTGACTCCATCAGTTTTGAGTCTGTTGCCGGCAAGGGAGTCAAGCAGCTTACGTTTAATCAGGTCACGATTGAGCAGGCTGCGCCTTATGCCGCTGAAGATGCTGATATGACGCTGCGCCTGGCGCAATTGTTTGAAGCCAGATTGGCGCAGCTGCCTGTGCTGGATACCTTGTTGCGTGAGCTTGAGTTGCCCGTTCAACGAGTGCTGCAAAGTATGGAGCGACATGGCACGCTGATTGATCCGGCACAGTTGAAAATGCAGTCGCTGGCCTTGTCGTCGCGCTTGTTGTGGTTAGAAAAGCAGGCCTATGAACTGGCTGGAGAGGAGTTTAATTTAAGCTCGCCCAAGCAATTGGGCCAGATCCTGTTTGAAAAGCTGGGCATTCCCGCGCCGAAAAAGACAGCAACCGGCCAGTATTCAACCGCTGAAAATGTGCTTGAGCAGCTGGATCATCCGTTACCGCGTTTATTGCTGGAGCATCGCAGTCTGGCCAAGCTCAAGTCCACTTATACCGACAAGCTGCCAGAAATGATTCACCCTGACACAGGGCGAGTACACACTTCTTATCATCAGGCGGTGGCGGCAACAGGCCGTTTGTCATCGTCGGACCCTAATTTGCAGAATATTCCGATTCGCAGTGAGGATGGACGACGTATTCGCAAGGCCTTTGTGGCGCCTGCGGGTCAGGTGTTGATGGCCGCCGACTATTCGCAAATCGAGCTGCGTATCATGGCGCATCTGTCGCGGGATGAAGGCCTGTTGAGAGCGTTCAGAGCAGGCGAAGATGTACACAGAGCAACAGCTGCCGAGGTATTGGGTATAGCTCTGGCTGACGTCACTTCGGATCAGCGGCGTGCAGCCAAGGCCGTTAACTTTGGTCTGATCTATGGTATGTCTGCGTTTGGTCTGGCGCGTCAGTTGAATATCTCGCGTGGCGAAGCACAGGACTATATTGCGCGTTATTTTTCCCGCTATCCGGGCGTGCAGGAATATATGGAGCGCACTCGTCAGCAAGCGCATGAGCAAGGTTATGTAGAAACACTGTTTGGTCGACGTTTGATGCTGCGTGATATTCGTTCTAGCAAACCGGTGCTGCGTCAGGCGGCGGAGCGTGCGGCGATTAATGCCCCCATGCAGGGTACGGCAGCGGACATTATCAAACGTGCCATGATTCGTGTGCAGGCGGCTCTGGCGGCTGAAAAACGGAAGGCTGTCATGGTGATGCAGGTGCACGACGAGCTGGTGCTTGAGGTGCCAACCGACGAAGTGCAGGCGGTCACGACATTGCTGAAGCGGGAAATGGCGGCGGCAGCGGAGTTGGCGGTGCCTTTACTGGTGGATGTGGGCGTTGGTCAGAATTGGGATGAGGCGCATTAAGCGCCCTCTTCCGGTTCAGGCTTTGGGCTTTCTTCGTAGTTCATGTCCAGCCATGCCGCCAACTGTAATGCGGCTTCATCAAGCCCGGTGCGATTAACCGCAGAAAACAGCTGAATACTGGCGTTAATGCCCAGTTTGCCTAGGTCTCGACGCACATTCTGCAATGTTGACATGGCTGGACCGCGTGCCAGTTTGTCGGCTTTGGTCAACAGGATATGAATAGGCAGCGTTCTTTCCTGCGCCCAGCTCAGCATGTTGCGGTCGTAGGGCATCAGTGGATGACGTATGTCCATCAGCAGAATCAGACCTCGCAGACAGTAGCGCTCACGTAAATAATGGCCCAGGTGACGTTGCCAGGCGAGCTTCATGGCTTCGGGTACTTTGGCGTAACCGTAGCCCGGTAGATCAACCAGACGACGGTCATTGTCGAGCTGGAAAAAATTGATAAGCTGAGTACGACCAGGTGTTTTTGAGGCACGAGCCAGCTGTTTTTGACGGGTCAGAATATTAATGGCGCTGGATTTGCCAGCATTTGAGCGACCGGCAAAAGCGACTTCATAACCGATGTCAGGTGGACACAGCGCCAAGGTGGGCGAGCTGGTCTGAAAAGAGATTTGGGCTAGTCTGGCTAGAATACGTTCAGCTTCCGTCATGGTATACCTGGTTAAAAAGGCGGATAAATTGTAGGGCTACAACCTGTCGGTTCACTGCGTTATACTGCGCGCTGTTCGTACGCTGTGAGCCAGTGTTGATAGTTAATCCAATAATGTGGAGTGTCTCATGAAACGCTACATAATGGCTTCTTTGCTGGTAATGGGTTTGGCCGCTCAGGTACATGCCAACCCGATCGAGCAGCGTTACAAGCAGTCCTGTGGGGCTTGTCATACAGCCGGTGCATTGGGTGCACCAAAAACTGGAGACAAGGCAGCATGGGCACCAATTTTAAAAAAAGGCGAGGCAGTATTGCTGTCTCATGTCAAAAGGGGATACAAGATGATGCCTGCTAAGGGTCTGTGCAATGATTGCACCGATGCCGAGTTCAAGCAGCTCATTAAGTACATGTCCAAGTAAGCTCAACGGAATCGCTTTCCATGAAAAAATCGCTTGCAGCTGTCGTATTTGTTCTTTCCGGTTCGCTTTCCGCGTTGCCCGCATTTGCCGCCATGCCGAAAGGTGATCCTGCCGCTGGTCAGGCGTTAGCCGGTGCGTGTGCCGCTTGTCACGGTGGTGATGGCAACAGCCCATCGCCTGCATTTCCAAAAATTGCAGGTCAGCATGCCAAGTATGCTTATCAGCAGTTAAAGGCATTCAAGTCCGGTGAGCGTAACAATGCGATCATGGCTGGCATTGTCGCGGGTCTGAGTGACCAGGACATGGCTAATTTGGCTACTTATTTTGCTCAGCAAAAGCCATCAGGTGGTGCTGCTGATCCAGAATTGGCCGCTACCGGTGAGCGTTTGTATCGCGGTGGTGATGGCGAGAAAGAGCTGAGCGCCTGTGCTGGTTGTCATGGCCCGGCAGGTAAAGGTAACTCGTTTGCCGGCTATCCTCGTTTGAGTGGTCAACATGCCGATTATATTCGCGCCCAGTTGCAGGCATATCGCGCTACGGGTCGTGATGATCTGACCGGTGACAGACGTTTGACGGGTGGTGTTGGCACCGATCTTGGTCCCATGCAGATGATTGCTGCCAAATTGTCAGATAAGGATATTGAGGCGCTGTCGTCTTATATTCAGGGTTTGCGTTAAGTTATCCCGTTGTCGTGAAAGGCCCGCCGATGCGGGCTTTTTCATGCCTGCCGTCATCCTGGTTGGGTAATTGGCGTTATCTGTAATCGTGAGTTATGCCGCTAAAAAGGAATGCATTGATGAAAACAAAACTGATTGCTTTGCTGATGTTATTGCTGCCGACATGGGCACTGGCGTTTACGCCGGTTGAAGGTCGTGATTACCGTGTGATTAGTAATCCGGTGGCTACTGCCAATAAAGATGTCATCGAGGTGCGTGAATTTTTCTGGTACGGCTGCCCTCATTGTTTTCATCTGGAGCCGCACATCAAGGACTGGCTGAAAACATCGCCAGAGAAGGTTAATTTTGTGCGTACGCCAGCGGCGCTGAATCAGGTTTGGGAGGCCAGCGCCCGTGGTTATTATGCGGCGGAATTGTCAGGTGTTCTGGAGCAATCGCATGATGCCTTGTTTGATGCTGTTCAAGTGCGCAAGCAGCGTTTGTTTGATCAAAACAGCCTGGCCAAGTTCTATAGCCGCTTTGGTGTGAAGACGGAGTCATTTAATAGCCTGTACCACTCATTTGCAGTGAACGCCAAGGTGGCGCAGTCACGCAATCTGGCCATGCGTTATCAGCTGACTGGCGTGCCAGCGATGGTGGTTAATGGCAAATATGTGGTGTCAGGCAGTGATGCCCGTACCATTCAGGTTGTACAGGCATTGATTGAAAAGGAAAAGAAAGCGCTACGTTGAGATAGCGCCTTTTTCCGGGCGCCAGGCCATGGCGCCCAGCAGGATCAACCGGAGTTGCTTGGTCGTACGATTGATCAACTCGTCTCGTGGCTCCTGTTGTTCCAGTGCCAGTAAGTCCAGCGCCAGATGGATAACGGTATTCACGACCAGATCAGCCAGCATGTACAGGTCATCATCGGGGTGATTTTTATACGCTGGCCACTGCTTCAAATCCTCACCTAGTTCGTGTACAAATTGACGAATTTCGGTATGAATGACGTTGCGTACGGAGGGTGGACCACCTGCCCGCTCACGCGCTAGGAACTCCATATATAGTGGTTTTTCATCGATAAAGGCGACCATGGCCTGTACCGAATCAGATACGGCAGCATCACCAGCCTTGGTACTTGAGCGCACCCTGCGCATCATCTTGCGCAAGGTTTGGCAGGCTTCCATCGCAATTTCCAGGCCGAGAGCATCCAGATCAGGGAAGTGGCGATAAAAACCTGTAGGTACCAGTCCGGCGACACGTGACACTTCACGCAGGCTCAGACCGGAAAAGCCAGCACCGTTATGCATCAGGGATAATGCGGCTTCAATCAGTGCTTGTCGGGTTTGCAGTTTTTTTTCTTCACGTAATGCCATGCAACTATCCATCAGCCAAAAGGCGCGATCATATTGGCGCGCTGAAAACGAATGTTAACGCGTGTTCACTGTCTTGTCTTGCTGGGCATTTCGTAGTGAAATGAAACCATCATTACTGAAGGTAACCATCATGGCTTTTTTGACACGTGTTGAAGCACTTAAAGATCTTTTGCAGGAAGCGATAGACAAGGGCGCTCATTCCGTTGAGCAGATTCATAAAACCATTGCCTCCATGCCATTATCAGCGCTCAAGGATCGTGGCTTGTTGTCGGATGAAGTGGCAGAAAAGCATGATGATAGTGTTGGGGCTGTGTATGACGCTATTCGTCGTGTTAATCGCGAGATAGGAGACCTGGCTTCCGGTTTGATCGAGTCGCTGGAAGATCATGGCACAGTGCAGAAAAATATCGGTGATAAAAAATCTGACTAAGCCGGAGCACGGCTTAGTTGTCCCGCCTGGAGTGATGGGCTGTTACAATCACTCATCTCAATCATAACTGGTGAGCTACCGTGTCCCGCAAACCCCACGTTCTTATTATTCTGGACGGCTTTGGCCATAGCGAAACATCTGACTCCAATGCCATCAAGGCTGCACGCATGCCGAACTGGCAGTCGTTATTGGCTGAATGCCCTCATGGCCTGATTTCAGGGTCTGGCGAAGATGTAGGTCTGCCTGATGGTCAGATGGGTAATTCCGAAGTGGGTCATATGAATCTGGGTGCGGGTCGGGTGGTGTATCAGGATTTCACCCGTATCACCAAGGCGATTCGTGACGGTGAGTTTTATCAGCATCCGGTGTTGACTGAAGCCGTAGATGCCGCTGTGGGTAAAGGCAAAGCCGTACACATTCTTGGGCTGTTGTCGCCAGGCGGTGTCCATTCACATGAAGATCATATTCATGCCATGGTTGATCTGGCGGCTCAACGAGGAGCCAAGGCCATTTATGTGCATGCGTTTCTGGATGGTCGAGATACTCCGCCTAAATCGGCACAGCCCAGTTTGCAGGCACTGGAAGCCCGTTTCAGAGAGCTGGGTCACGGTCGTGTGGCCAGCATTATTGGTCGCTATTACGCCATGGATCGGGACAATCGCTGGGAGCGTGTAGAAGCAGCCTACCGAATGTTGACGGATGGCATTGCGGTACGCACCTGCGCTACAGCCGAAGCGGCTTTGTTGGCCTCGTATGCAGATGGTGTGACTGATGAATTTGTGAAAGCCTCACTGGTGGTGCCGGAGGGCGAGACTCCGGCCTTAATCGCTGAGGATGATGCGGTTATTTTCATGAATTTCCGCGCAGATCGTGCACGGGAATTAAGTCGGGCATTTGTGGATGAAACCTTTAGTGGTTTTGATCGTGGCCCGGCCTTGGCGTTGTCGTCGTTCATCATGCTGACGGAGTATTCTGCCAATATCAAAGCGCCGGTAGCTTATCGCCCAGACACGCTGACCAATTCCTTTGGTGAATATCTGTCAGGTCTTGGCAAGACACAGCTGCGCATTGCCGAAACCGAAAAGTATGCACATGTGACCTTCTTCTTTAGCGGAGGTCGTGAGTTGCCTTATGACGGTGAAGAGCGAATTCTGGTGCCCTCGCCCAACGTCGCCACCTATGACTTGCAGCCAGAGATGAGTGCAAAAGAGGTCACTGATCGACTGGTGGCGGCCATTGAGTCCGGCCAATTTGATGCGCTTATCTGTAATTATGCCAATGGCGATATGGTGGGTCATACCGGTGTGTTCGATGCCGCCGTCAAGGCCTGTGAAACACTGGATGAATGTATCGGCCGGCTGGCAGCTGCGGTCAGGAAATGTGGTGGTGAGCTGTTGATTACGGCGGATCATGGCAATGTGGAACAGATGCAGGATCATCAAACAGGTCAGGCGCACACGGCGCATACCTGTGAATTGGTTCCGTTTGTCTACCTGGGACAGCGTCAAGGCGTTCGTATTGTCGACAAGGGTGTTTTGTCTGATGTAGCGCCAACCTTATTGGATTTGATGGGCTTACCCACACCGGCTGAAATGACAGGTAAGAGTCTGTTGGTTTCTGCCTGAGTATAGGAATTTTGCATGCGGTATGTTTCAACGATTGTTTTATGCCTCAGCTTGATATCGCTGTCTGCGACATCGGCCTTTGCTAACACCAGTAATCAGTTACGTGAACAGGCCAAGTCGGCAAAAACAGATTTGGACTCGTTGGGGCGTGAACTGCGTACGGCTCAGCAAAAGCTGACGTTGAGTCAGCGTGAACGTACCAAGCAGCAGCGATCACTGAATGAAGCTGAACGACAAATTCAGCAGATTGAACGTTCACTGGGAGCAACCCGTGAGGAGATGCGTAAAAGTCGTGAACGTATTGCTCAACTGAAGCGGGAACAGGCTCAGCTTCGAGCGGCTCGGGACGAGCAATTGCAGCAGCTTAAAAATGATATCAAGCAGGCCTATCGGGCGGGTAAGGATGATTATTTCAAATTGCTGCTGAATCAGGAAAATCCGGCGCTGTTATCTCGGCAACTGCGCTATTACAGCTATATCCACAAGGCCAGAAGTGAGCGTATTACCGAGCTGGATTCCAGTTTGGTTGAGTTGCAGAAGCTGGAACAGGAAGAGGCTGTTCAAACGCAACGGCTGGAAGAGCTTACCCAGCGGCTTGCCAGTGAAGAAGTGAATTTGAAGGAAGCACAAGGAACGCGTGCAAAGGCTCTGGCTGTCTTGAATAGTGAAATTCGTACACAAGACAGAACAGTGCGTGAGCTTCGGCGTAATCAGGCTAATTTGCAGGCATTGATGCAACGTCTGGAGCGTCAGGCACGTGAGCAGGAGCGTCTGGAGCGTGAACGAGTCCGTCGTGAGGCCGAGCGTCGCGCAAGAGAGGCTGCGGCTGCGGGCAAGGCGGCACCTAAACCACCACCCGAGAAGCCACCAGAACCACAATGGGGACAGACTCCGGATTATTCGGCGCCCTATCGCGGAGCTTGTCCACTGCCGGTATCAGGCAATATTCGTGCTCAGTTTGGCGCGGATCGTGGCGGTGGCTTGCGTTGGAATGGTCTGGTGATTGATGCCAAGCCGGGCACGCAGGTCAAGGCCGTCAAGGCTGGCAAGGTCATGTATGCCGATTATCTGAGAGGCTATGGCAATCTGGTCATCATTGACCATGGCAACGGCTTCATGTCGCTATATGGCTATAACCGCAGCATTCAGGTCAAGGTCAATGATCAGGTCGCTACCGGTGCCAATATCTCGATTGTCGGTGATGCCAGTGGCGAGGCTGGTCTGTACTTCGAGACACGGGTTCGTGGTCGTCCGAGCCAGCCGGGCAACTGGTGTAATTACTAAGCGTCAGAGGCGCATGGTAATTCCCCGATCAGCCAGGTATTGCTTGGCTTCGGGGATGGTGTGCTGGCCAAAGTGGAAAATGCTGGCGGCCAGCACGGCATCTGCCCCGCCCTCAATGATGCCATCGGCCAGATGTTGCAGATTGCCGACACCGCCTGATGCAATCACCGGCACATTGACAGCATTGGTAATGGCCTTGACCAAAGCCAGGTCATAACCGGCTTTGGTGCCATCGGCATCCATGCTGGTCAGCAGAATTTCACCAGCACCATATTCCGCCATGCGTACGGCCCAGGCGACGGCATCAATGCCGGTCCGCTGGCGACCACCATGAGTGAAGATTTCCCAGCGCCCAGCCTCGTCTGCGGCGGACACGCGTTTGGCATCAATAGCGGCGACAATGCATTGCGAGCCGAAACGTGACGAAGCCTCAGCTACAAATTCGGGTCGCTTGACCGCAGCCGAGTTGATGCTGACCTTGTCTGCTCCTGCATTCAGCAGGCGGCGAATATCGGCGACTTCACGGATGCCTCCGCCCACGGTGAGTGGTACAAATACTTGTGATGCCATGCGCTCCACAGTGCGCACCATGGTGTCACGGCCTTCAACACTGGCGGTGATGTCGAGGAAAGTGATCTCATCGGCACCCTGCTCGTCATAGCGTCGGGCGACTTCAACGGGGTCTCCGGCATCGCGGATGTCTAAAAATTTGACACCTTTAACAACACGACCCTGATCAACATCAAGGCAGGGAATAATGCGTTTGGCCAGACTCATGAAAGCAACACCGTGATTGAGCAAGGCTGAATTTTAGCATGGCTGCCGTTGCTGAGTGCCAGCGTCTATAATGCGCGCTCTCGGTTTCTTTTTGTGTTGAGTGTATTTGTGTCCAGGCCGTCCCAGTCATTTGACGTAATTATTATTGGAGGCGGTGCTTCCGGACTGATGTGTGCCTTGACGGCAGGTCAGCGAGGGCGGCGGGTGCTGGTGCTGGACAGCAGCAACAAGATTGGCAAGAAAATTTTGATGTCGGGTGGTGGGCGCTGCAATTTCACTAACCTGTCGGTAGAGCCGGAGCACTTTCTGTCGGCTAATCCGCACTTTTGTATTTCTGCTCTGAGTCGTTATAGCCAGTGGGATTTCATTGCACTGGTCGAAAAGCATCGTATTCCTTATCACGAGCGCCTGCATGGTCAGCTGTTTTGTAATGATTCGGCCAAAGATATTCTGGCCATGCTGGTCTATGAGTGTGAGCAGGTGGGTGTTGAGATTCGCACGCATAGTGTCGTGCAGTCGGTGTTGGTTAATGATCAGACAGGTTCGCGCTTTACTTTAGTGACGCAAAAGGAACGTTTTGACACGGACTCTCTGGTCGTTGCTACTGGTGGTTTGTCGATTCCAACATTGGGCAGCAGTGGTTATGGTTACGAGCTGGCGCGTCAATTTGGTCATCAGGTATTGGCTACACGGGCTGGCCTGGTGCCGTTCACGTTTAGTGATCATATCAAGCCGGTGACCGAGCGCTTGTCGGGACTGGCGGTGGCCTCACAAGTGGCTGCTGCCTCAGCCCGTTTTACCGAGAATATTCTGTTTACACATCGTGGTCTGAGCGGTCCTGCTGTGTTGCAGGCGTCCAATTATTGGCAGCTGGGTGATTCGGTATCGATCAATTTATTGCCGGAACAGGATATGCAGTCCTGTTTGCGTGAGTTGAAGCGGTCACACCCTAGGTCATTGTTGCGAACGGTGCTGGCGGATTATCTGGCCAAGGCACTGGTGCTGGAACTGCAAACTTTGTTGTGGCCCACGTTGAGTGAAAAGCCGTTGGCCGATATTCCGGATAATCAGCTGGATGCGCTGGCCGAAGCTCTGCATGCGTGGACGGTCAAGCCATCCGGTACAGAAGGTTATCGCACGGCAGAGGTGACGTTGGGTGGAGTAGATACCCGTGAGTTGTCATCACAAACGATGGAGAGTCGCGTGCAGGCCGGCCTGTTTTTTATTGGTGAAGTGGTTGATGTCACGGGCTGGCTGGGTGGGTATAACTTCCAGTGGGCGTGGTCGTCGGGTTATGCCGCAGGCCTGGTGGTGTAGGCACTAAAGCCGGGTTGTGTGCCCGGCTTGTGGATGATGTTGGCAGGTGTCTGGTTATTTCCCGCCGCTTGATCAGGCGTCGGCGAGCGCCTGAGCTTGCGTCAGGTCCAGTGTGCCTTCATAAATGGCACGGCCAGTGATTGCACCCACTACGCCATCCTGTTTTACGCGCAATAAACGATGGATGTCATCCAGATTCGTTACGCCACCAGAGGCAATAATTGGCAGGCCGGAGTCACGTGCCAGTTTGGCGGTTGCTTCCACGTTGACGCCCTGCATCATGCCGTCGCGGGCAATGTCGGTGTAGACAATGGCGCTGATGCCATCGGCCTTGAATTGCTTGGCGAGATCGACGGCCTGAATGGAAGATACTTCGGCCCAGCCATCGGTGGCGACCCAGCCATCCTTGGCATCAATGCCGACAATGACCTTGCCCGGAAAGGCTTTGCAGGCATCACGCACAAAGCTGGGTTCTTTGACGGCCTTGGTACCCAGAATGACCCATGACACGCCAGCCTTGATATAAGCCTCAATGGTTTCCAGTGATCGAATGCCGCCACCAATCTGAATGGGCAGATCAGGCCAGCGCTGGGCAATGGCCTGCACAATTTCACCGTTAACCGGTGTACCGGCAAATGCACCATTCAAATCGACCAGATGCAGTCGTCTGGCACCTTGATTGACCCATTGTGCAGCAACACCAATCGGGTCATCAGAAAAGACGGTGTCGTCTTCCATGCGCCCCTGTTTAAGGCGAACGCAGGCACCGTCTTTAAGGTCGATGGCGGGGATAATCAGCATGAGTCACTCCGTGGGGCGTTGCTCCGCCCTCGCGTCATATTAAGGTTGCCAGTGCAGGAAATTTTGCAGTAATTGAAGGCCGTCTTTGGCACTTTTTTCAGGGTGAAACTGGACGGCAAAGACATTATCTTTGGCCAGTGCACAGGAAAATGGAATGCCATAGTCGGTTTCACCGGCGCTGAGCGTTGGGTCTTCAAGCACACAGTAATAGCTGTGCACAAAGTAGAAGCGCGCCTGGTCGGCAATGTCGTTCCACAAGACGTGCTGTTGTTGCTGGCGTACGGTATTCCAGCCCATATGCGGCACTTTCAAATGCTGCTCACGCACTTGCGGCAGGTCATTAAAGAATTTGACCTGACCGGGGTAAAGGCCCAAACCATTCACTCCGCCATTTTCATCGGAATGACCCAGCAAGGCCTGCATGCCAACACAAATGCCGAGCAGTGGCTTTTCGGCAAAGAGTTCGCGCACGACGTCATCAATGCCGTGCTGATGCATTTCTGCCATACAGTCGCGCATAGCGCCTTGTCCGGGCAGCACCAGACGATCGGCTGCCCGGATTTCGGCGACTTTGTCAGTCACAACGACCTTGCTGGCCCCTACTTTTTCCAAGGCCTTGGCTACCGAGTGCAGGTTGCCCATGCCGTAATCCAGAACAGCGACACGTGTCATAGCGTTATAGGCAGCCTTTGGTGGATGGCATTTGGCCTTGCATGCGCGGGTCAAATTCCACTGCCATACGCAGGGCACGACCAAAGGCCTTGAACAGTGTCTCGGCCTGGTGGTGCGCATTGCGACCACGCAAGTTATCCAGGTGCAGTGTGACATCGGCGTGATTTACGAAGCCCTGAAAAAACTCGAAAAACAGATCCACATCAAACTGGCCAATATGGCTGCGGGTAAATTCACAGTGCATTTCCAGTCCGGGGCGGCCAGACAGGTCAATCACAACACGTGACAAAGCCTCGTCCAACGGCACATAGGCATGGCCATAACGACGTACACCGACTTTGTCGCCCAGTGCTTTGGCAAAAGCCTGACCTAATGTGATGCCGCAGTCTTCAGCGCTGTGGTGATCATCAATGTGGTGATCACCCTTGTTGATCAAGGTGATGTCGATGAGGCCATGACGCACGACTTGATCCAACATGTGATCCAGAAATGGCATGCCGGTTTGCAGGTCACCCTGGCCTGTGCCATCCAGATTCACTACTGCACGAATCTGTGTTTCGCGTGTGTTACGTATGACTTCCGCCTGACGCGTGCTCATGCTCGCCTCTATTCGCTAATCGTGATGTCGCGATTATAGCCGTCGCTAGGCTACACTGCATGCATTGAATACGGTGTAGAGAGCAAAATGCCACTAATAGCGAAAATTCAGACCCTGCCAGTGGCGAATGAGCTGGCCGAACGCTTGCGTCAATTACAGCCAGCGTTTGATATCAATCCATCGGGGCAACCAGCATCTTTGTATATTGGCTGGTTCAACGACAAGCCTATTTGTGCGTTATGGGCTGTTGGGGCGGATAATCAGCGCTCACTGACACAGATGGCGGTGCATCAGGCCAATCGTGGTCGTGGTGTATTGGCGCAGTTTGTACAAAATGTGCAGTCATTGGAGCGCTCTGCGGGTCGGCGTGTGTTGAGTGCAGACAACTTTCAGGCAATTGACCAAGAGGGATCAGGTTCATGAAAAAAATAGCGCTATGGATTGGAGGTATTTTTGCAGCATTGTTGTTGTCGGTGTCGGCATTGGCTGCGTACGTTGTCTTTGTGCTTGACCCGAATGATTACAAAGATGAGCTGACGGCGGTTGTTAAAGATAAAACCGATATGGATCTGGTGCTGACCGGTGATCTGGCCTGGCAGCTTTACCCCAGCGTTGGTATTCGCCTGGGTGAAACAACATTCTCTGATCCTGATCAGGCGGTGCCTTTGTTGTCGGTGGCATCGGCGGCAGTGTCTGTCGAGCTGATGCCGTTATTGGCAGGGCAAGTCAATATTGATGAAGTTTTGCTGGATGGTGCACGTATTCGTTTTGTGCAGCTGGCAGACGGCAAGACCAATTGGGATCGTTTGCTGGACAAGCTTCAGAGTGAAGAAAGCACAGATGATGGTGGTTCGGTCAAGCTGGCGATTGAAGTGGTTGATATCAAAAATACACAGCTCACTTTGGTAGATGATGTGGCCAAGGTGACACGTGAGTTAAATAACGTGCGTCTGCGTGCCAGTGGCATTGATCTGGAAAAAGCGTTTCCGTTGAGTCTGGGTTTCGACTTTGAGCAAACGGATGCGAATGCTGACAACATCGTGGCCAGTATCAGCCTGGATACGATAGCCAAGGTTAATCTGGAAGCGCAGCAGCATCAGCTGGATGATCTGACGCTGAAAGTGGCATTGTCCGGTTCCGGTGTACCAGCTCCAACTGCCGCAACGCTCACGTTGGCACAGGTTAAAGCTGATCTTGCCAGTGAAGTTATTCAAGTCAGTCAGCTCAACGTGGATGTCAATTATCAGGATAAAGATCGCCCTGCTCCTATTACGGCCAAAGTGACATCAGACGTGGCTATTAATCTTGGCAGTGGTCAGGCGGATTTGACGAATATTGTCATTGATGCGGTGCTGGCAGATGCTGCTCTGAAGTCGACATTGCCTGCAAAGGTTACCGCTGATCTGGCGGCAAACTGGAAGACTGGTGATATTACGCTGAGTAAATTACAGGCCAAGGCAGCGAATGTTCAATTGGATGGTGGGCTTAAAGTCAGCCTGCCTGCCTTAGCTACAGGTAAGGGTGAAGTCACTGATGGCATGAGACTGTCCGGGCAACTGGCCAGTAATAGTTTTAATCCTCGCGAGCTGATGAAAATTGCCGGTATGGATATTCCGGTCACGGCCAATCCTGATGTGTTGAAGCAGGTCAGCTTGCGTACGGAGTTGACGGGTAATGGTCGCGAGTATCTGGCGCGTAATCTGGTGCTTAAGCTGGATGGCAGCACGATCAGCGGTGAGGCCGGTGTGCGTGAGCTGCCGGATGCGCGTTTGTACGCTCGCCTGAATCTGGATGCGATCAATGCAGATCATTATTTGCCGCCTGAAGAGCCTGCCGGTAAAGCAAAACCAGCCAGTGCGCCAACTACTCAGCAACAGGCCGAAGGTTTGCTGCCGGTGGCGTTGTTGCGTGAGCAGAATCTGGATGTTGGTTTGACGGTAGGTAGTCTGGATATTATTTCCTATCCCATTCGTCAGTTGCGTCTGGCGGCGACGGCGCGTAATGGATTGGTCACGGTTAGTGAGTTCCGCGGCAATATCGAGGGCGGCAGTTTTAGTCTGCCGATGACGATTGATGTGCGTTCGGCCAAGCCACAAATCAGTCTGAGTCCTGTGTTGAAGGATATTGATCTGGGCCCGATTGCCAAGCGTAGTCTGGAGCAGGATGTGTTTGCCGGACGCATGAACTTTAATGGCAGCGTGAAGGTCACTGGTAATAGCGTGGATGAGTGGATCAAAACCGCTCAAGGTCCCAACACACTGCGTCTGAACGAGGGTCTGATCAAGGGTATTAATATTGGTGATGCGCTGTTTAATGCGCTGGGTCAATATCAGGCATTGTTGCCTGCACTCACCGGAGGGCGTGATCTGTCCAGCCTGCAAGGCAAAAAAATCAGTGATACCGAAATTGTCAGTCTGCTGGGTGAAGTCAGCCTGAATCAGGGCGTGGTGAAAAATGAATCCATGAAGGTGGACTTGAAGGATATTCAGGCTGGTGGCTCGGGCACTTATAACCTTGAAACACAGGATGTGGATTATCGTTTTCAGCTCAAGCTGGATCGCAAGTTCTGGGGTGAGCGTTATGCCAAGATGGCCGAGTATCCGATTCCCGTGCGCTGTAATGGTAATTTGAAGGGTAGTCTGGCAACGCTTTGCGGTCTGGACTCTCAGGGTATGCAAGGGCTGGTCGCGCAAATGGCTCAGGCACGGATCAGTGAAGAAGTGGATCGCGGCAAGCAGCAGTTGCAGGAAAAGCTCAATGAAAAAATTGGTGACAAGTTAGACCCTGTGCAGAAGGAAGCGGTCAAGCAGTTATTTGATGTCTTCAAGCGTTAATTTTGCCGAGCGTGTGCTGGTCTGGTATGACCAGCACGGACGCAAGAATCTGCCCTGGCAGCAGTCGGTAACGCCTTATCGGGTGTGGGTTTCAGAAATCATGTTGCAGCAGACTCAGGTTGCGACAGTAATCCCCTATTTTCAGCGTTTCATGGCACGCTTTCCGACCTTGCCAGATTTGGCCAGTGCGTCGCTGGATGATGTTTTGCAATTCTGGACAGGGCTGGGGTATTACGCTCGTGGGCGCAATCTGCACAAGGCGGCGCGGCATTGTGTCGATCATCATGGTGGCGCTTTGCCTGCTCATCTGGATGAACTGGTGGCCTTGCCGGGCATTGGCCGCTCAACCGCAGGGGCTATTTTGGCTCTGGGTTTTGGTCAGCGCGCGGTGATCCTGGACGGTAACGTGAAGCGTGTTCTGGGGCGTCATCAGGCTATCAGCGGTGATCCGTCGCAGACCGCTGTGGGTCAGCAATATTGGCAGCTGGCCGAGTTGTTGACGCCAGATTATCGGGTGGCGAATTACACTCAGGCCATGATGGATCTGGGCGCGACTTTATGTACCCGCAGTAAGCCCAGCTGTTTGTTATGCCCATTAGCGTCAGATTGCAAAGCACTGGCACTACAGGCTGTGACGGCATATCCGCAAAAGAAGGTTAGGCAGTCTGTGCCTGAACGTGCGGTGTGGATGCTGGTGTATCAGAATGATGATGAGGTATGGCTGGAGCAGCGACCGCCTAGCGGTATCTGGGGTGGTTTATGGAGCTTTCCCGAATGTGAGCGGGAGCTGGATGATGCCACCATGCCAATGGGCCTGGATGGTCGTTTGTTACCCACCTTCAAACATGTGTTTTCACATTATCAGCTGCATATTCATCCCTTGTTGCTGGCGGCCTCCGATATGTCCAGCTTGGGCGTGAGAGAGTCGAGCGGGCAATGGGTTAAACTAGGCCAATTACCCGATCTGGGGCTGCCACAGCCGGTAGCTCGGTTATTGCAGCAATTGGCAAATTCGAGGAGTAAGTCATGACACGTTTGGTGTTTTGTCGAAAGTTAAAGCAAGAATTGGAAGGCCTGCCCTTCCCGCCCTTTCCAGGGCCGCGCGGTCAGGAGGTTTATGACAATGTATCGAAGGAAGCCTGGCAGCAGTGGTTAAGGCATCAGACCATGTTGATTAATGAAAACCGTCTGAATCTGATGGATGTGCAGGCTCAGCAATTTCTGGCAGATCAGCTGGAAAAATACCTGAGCGGGGATGACTACGAACGTCCCAAAGGTTGGACACCTGAATCATGAGTAGCCCCATTAAAGATTGGCCGAGTTCGGTCGCTGACATGCAGTCACGCTTTGGTTATGTGCATGTGAAAAAAGTGCATTGGGGTGATATGGATGCACTGGGTCATGTCAATAATGTGGTGTATTTTCAGTATCTGGAACAGTCACGTCTGGGCATGATGGAGCACTTGGGCGTGTTTCCGCGTTTGTTTGATGAGCAGGTGGGGTTAGTGATTGCGGATGCGCGCTGTCGTTACAAGGCGCCGGTTATTTACCCTGATACATTGCATATCGGATTGCGGGTGGATCTGAAAGCCATAGACCGTATGGTGATCCACTATCAATTGTTTAGTGAAAAATTGGGTCGGGTAGTAGCTGAGGCTGAAACGCTGCAATTTACCGTGAGTCCGACGACGGGTCGTCCAGTCGATATGCCGGACTGGTTCAGGCAGTCTTTGCAGGTTGTGTGATTATTTTTAGGGCATAAAAAAGCCGGAATTAATCCGGCCTTTTTGTTTGCGCTTGCTTAGTTACGGCTGGCGCGCTTGCGATCATTTTCACTCAAGTGACGCTTACGAATACGGATGCTTTGTGGTGTTACCTCAACCAGCTCATCTTCTTCGATAAACTCCAGCGCCTGCTCCAGCGTGAAGCGCACGGCGGGTGTCAGCACGATATTTTCGTCAGTGCCGGAAGCGCGAACGTTAGTCAGCTGCTTGGCCTTGGTGGGGTTGACCACCATATCATCACCGCGTGAGTTCAGGCCGACTACCATGCCTTCATAGACTTCGGTTTGTGGGCCAATGAACATGCGACCACGTTCTTGCAGGTTCCACAGGGCGTATCCCAGTGCAGTACCCTGCACCATGGAAATCAGTACACCGTTTTGGCGCTTGGCTACATCGCCTGATTTGATCGGGCCATAATGCGAGAAGCTGGCGGTCATGATGCCGGTGCCAGAAGTCATGGTGAGGAATTCTGAACGGAAGCCAATGAGCCCGCGTGAGGGTACGGTGGCTTCGATACGAATACGACCCTTGCCATCCAGCACCATATTGGTCATGTCGCCTTTGCGAGAGCCCATTTGCTCCATGACGCCGCCCTGATGCTGCTCTTCCACGTCAAAAATAACGTTTTCGTAGGGCTCACATTTAGCGCCATCAATTTCTTTGAAAATAACTTCAGGACGTGAAACGCCCATTTCGAAGCCTTCACGACGCATGTTTTCAATCAGTACGGACAAATGCAGCTCGCCACGGCCGGAGACCTTGAAGCGGTCAGGGCTGTCGGTAGGCTCAACACGCAGTGCAACGTTGTGGATCAGTTCCTTGTCGAGACGATCCTTGATGTTGCGCGAAGTGACATACTTGCCTTCACGACCTGCGAAGGGCGAGTTGTTGACCTGGAACGTCATGCTCACAGTAGGTTCGTCAACGCTCAGCAATGGCAGTGCTTCAACACAGCTTGGGTCACACAGTGTGTCGGAAATGCCCAGACCTTCCATGCCGGTAACACAGATAATGTCGCCTGCTTCTGCTTCGGGAACTTCAATACGGTTCAGACCGCTATAGCCCATGATTTGCAGGATGCGACCGTTTCGGCGCTTGCCTTCATGATCTAGGATGACCACTGGTGTGTTGGTTTTTACACGGCCACGAGTAACCCGACCAATACCGATAACACCGACATAGCTGGAATAGTCCAGTGACGAGATCTGCATCTGGAATGGGCCTTCAGGATCTACTTCTGGAGGACTGACGCGGTCGATGATGGTGTGGAACAGCGCGGTCATGTCATCGCCCAGCTTGTCTGCTTCGTAGCCGGAGATGCCGTTCAGGCCAGAGGCATATACCACTGGGAAGTCCAGTTGCTCATCGGTGGCACCCAGGCTGTCAAACAGGTCGAATACCTGATCCATGACCCAGTGTGGGCGAGCACTTGGACGGTCAACCTTGTTCAGCACCACAATAGGCTTCAGGCCGCGAGCAAATGCTTTCATGGTGACGAAGCGGGTTTGTGGCATAGGGCCGTCAACCGAGTCGACCAGCAGGCAGACGGAATCAACCATCGATAGCACACGTTCTACTTCACCGCCAAAGTCGGCGTGGCCGGGGGTATCGACGATGTTGATGCGATATTCCTGACCATCGCGCTTATCAGTCCAGCGAATGGCAGTGTTTTTGGCCAGAATGGTAATACCACGTTCTTTTTCAAGATCGTTCGAGTCCATGACGCGTTCAACGTCGCCAGCACGATCGCCAAGTGTGCCAGATTGCTGCAGAAGTTTATCAACCAGTGTGGTTTTGCCATGGTCAACGTGGGCGATAATAGCGATGTTACGGATATGCTTAATGGACACAGTAGGATCTCGGAGCGATCAAAAAACGGGCGCAGAGTATAACTGAGACAAGCCTCCACGTCTGTAGTTCGCTTATTTTCCTGAAGGCAATAAAAAAGGGCCGCAAGTAGCGGCCCTTTTTACAGTGACTGAGTCAGCAGATTATTACTTAACAGTTACCTTTACTTCAGCTTCTGCATGAGCAACGGTGCGACGGTTCTTGGCACGACCTTCGGCAGTGGCGTTGTCAGCAACTGGCTGGCTTGAGCCATAGCCTTTTGATGTGATGCGATCAGCAGCGATACCAAACTCGTTTACCAGAACAGCGGCAACAGCGTCAGCACGTGCTTGGCTGAGTGGGTTGTTGATGCGATCTGGACCAGTTGAGTCGGTGTGACCCTGAATTTCAACTTTAGCAGTTGGGTATTCATTCAGCAGCTTGGCTACTTCAGCGATTTCTGCCTTGTGTTCTGCTTTGATAACAGCTTTGTTGGTATCAAACAGTACTTGCAGGTCACGGCTAACAGTTTCAGTCAGAACTTTTGGCGCTGCTACTGGGGCTGGGGCGGGTGCCGGTGCAGCAATTACAGCTGGAGCAACTACGGCAGCTTTTTGAGCACCGAAGCCATAGGTTACACCGAGTGATACCACGGTATCATGCAGGTTATCTTGCAGGTTCTCGATTACGCGAGCTTCACCACGCAGAGCCAAGTTGTCGCTGAGCTGATAAAAAGAACCCAGAGCTACGTTAGCTACTGAGCGACGTGCACTTGCACTGCCACCACCGACATACCCTTTTAAATGATTCTGGCCACCACCGACCAATACATATGGTTGCAGTTTTCCATCAACGTTAAAACGATAGTAGGCGTCGAGTGTGCCAACTTGTGAGCGAACTTTGCTAGCTACGCCATCAATTTCAGTGCGACCCTGGCCATAACGCAGCTCAACACCAACATTTGGTGTTACACGGTAGCCGAGAGCAATGGAGCCGCTGATATCATCTTCAATGCCTTGCTCACGATCATAAAAAGTGTAGCCAATCATTGGACTGACGGTGAATTCAGCATGAGCCGCCATGGAAGCGGATGCGATCATAGTTGCCACAGCGAGTTGATGCAGTTTCATGGTCAATATTCCCTATATAATTGATACTAAGTGTCGTAAATCATAGGCTCCTCGGATGAGAAGTCAAATCAATTGCGACGACTGATCAAACGATACACAATTTGTTACGTTTACACAAACATCAGCATTTTTATTGAGATAGCACTTTGACTGACACCTTGCATCACTTCCACTTTAAAGATTCTCCGATTCGGGGAGAGCTGGTTCAGCTGCCGGAAGTTTATTCGGCAACGCTACTCAATCATGACTATCCTAAGGTTGTTAAGACGCAGTTGGGACAGGCGCTGGCGGCAGTCGCGCTGATGGCAGGAACGCTGAAGTTTGAGGGTAGTTTAATCCTGCAAATTCAGGGCAGCGGCCCTTTGTCACTATTAATGGTGGAGTGTAATGATCAGGGTGATATGCGTGGCATTGCCCGTTATGACGAGAGTCTGAAAGCAGTTGATGCGATGTCCTGGGCTGATCTGCTGGGCGATGGACAGTGCATTTTGACCGTTGATCCGGCAGAGGGTGAGCGTTATCAGGGCATTGTGTCGCTTGAGGGGCAGTCACTGGCGGATGTTCTGGCGCATTATTTCATCCAGTCAGAGCAGTTGCCGACCCATTTCTGGTTATTTGCTGATGCCGAGTCGGCTGGTGGATTATTGCTACAGGTCTTGCCTGGGCATGATCACGACGATGAAAGTGCTGAGCATTGGTCGCGTGTGGTGACATTGACTGACACGCTGGCGGCGCATGAGTTGCTTGAGCTGGATGCCAACACCGTGCTGTATCGTTTGTATCATGAAGAGCAAGTGATGTTGCTTGAGCAGCGTGAGCTGCAATTTCGCTGCAGTTGTTCGCGACAACGAAGTGTCAATGCTTTACGTGCCATTGATCCGATTGAGTTGCAGACTATTGCGGCTGAGCAAGGTGGCAGTATCGAGGTGAACTGCCAGTTTTGTCATGCGAAATATGTTTTTGATGAGATTGATCTGGCGGCGTTAGCTCAGCACTCCATTGAAACCACGCCTTCCTCGTTACAGTGAGCGATTGCGTGTCAGGGATGGCAGCTTGATGGTGGTCTGCAAGCCGCCATCAGGGTGATTTTCCAATACCAGCTGGCCTCGGTGTTGCTTGATAATTCGAGCAACAATGGCCAGGCCAAGACCAGAGCCGTGCGTGGTTCGTGCATGCTCACCACGTCGGAATGGTTGCATCAGTTCTTCTATTTTATGGGTTGGGATGCCCTCGCCATGATCGCGAAAAACTATATGTATATGACCCTTTGATTCAAATGCATTAATTTCTAATGGGCCTTTGCCATAGCGAATGGCATTCTGAGCCAGATTAATTAAAGCGCGTTTAAAAGACAGACGACGCAATGGTAATGACGCAATATCCTTGACGGTCAGTTTGCATTCGATCTGGGTTTGAATTTGAGTAATGACCTCACGCAAAAGCTCATCCAGTAATATATCGTCAACGGGTTCTTCCGAGCCATCACGCATAAATGAAATAAACTGATCCAGAATGGCATCCATATCTTCGATGTCCATAATCATGCCGCTGGCCATTTCTCGGTCGGCAAGAAACTCGGCTGTCAGTCTCAGTCTGGTCAATGGTGTACGTAAATCATGAGAGATGCCCGCCAGCATGGTGGTTCGCTCCTGCTCGGCCTGGCGAATCTGCTCTGTCATGCCGTTGAATGCACGATTGACCTGGCGAATTTCGGTCGGGCCGCTGTCTTCAGGTAAATGACTGCTATGCAAGCTTCTGCCAACACGAATGGCGGCCAATTGCAGGCGTTTCAGCGGGCGGTTGAGCTGTCTTGCCAGCACCACAATGGCGATCATGGTGAGTAATGGCACACCAATTACCCAGGATAAAATCAGTGCAGGATTGTATTGGTCAATAAATAGCAGGTCTTCTCTTACCCACACATCAGCTGTTGTGGGAGCTTTGACCCATAGAATGGGTGTGGGTTTGAAGTCAAAATAAACCTCTACCTTGGCACCAAGTTCGCGTTGTATCTGGCGTTTAAAGCGATCGGTGAATAACTCGGCAAACCATTTTGAGTTTACCCGGGGAAATGCATTGGGGTTTCTCTCAACATAAAGATTGCTGAGTCGTTGTAACGCTTCATCCGTTTCTTCTACAGCTTCAGCTCCTTCGGTCTCAGCGAGTACTAACTGTTGCAGACGAATGGCTGTGGTGTGAGCGTGCTGGCGAATTTCAGGCAGGTACAGGTTTTGCCAAAAGAAGGCAATGGATAGAGCCTGGCTGAGTAGCACGACAAAGCCAATGACCAGTGTGGTACGCATGACACTGGAGCGCGGCTTGATAGCATTCAGCCACTTTCGTTGCGGAGTCAGTGTCGCGGCACGTTCCATTATTCGGCCCCATCGGGAACGAACACATAACCTACGCCCCAGACCGTTTGCAGATAGCGTGCCTTGCCGGGGTTGGTTTCAATCAGACGTCTCAGACGTGATACCTGTACATCGATGGAGCGTTCCATGGCACCCCATTCGCGGCCACGAGCAAGTACCATCAGCTTGTCGCGTGTCATTGGCTCACGGGGATGCTGAACCAGTGCTTTTAATACGGCGAACTCACCTGTTGTCAGAGCCACCGGCATGCCACTGCGCGTAAGCTGACGGGTGGACAGATCCAGAGCCCACTCACCAAACTTCACTAGCTCGGAGGCTTGTGACGGGGCACCCGGCAGTTCACGGGTTTGTCGGCGCAGTACCGCTTTCATGCGGGCCAGCAGTTCTTGTGGATTAAAAGGTTTGGGTAAATAGTCGTCAGCTCCGGCCTCCAGGCCAGAGATACGGTCCTGGTCTGCGCCGCGAGCAGTCAGCATGATGATGGGGGTATTGTTGCCGGCATCACGCAGGCGACGGCAAATAGCCAGGCCATCTTCGCCCGGCAGCATGAAGTCCAGCACAATGATGGAAAACAGCTCGCGTGCCAGTTGCCTGTCCATCTGCACGGCATCGGCCACGGTGCGTACGCTGTATCCCTGCTCTTCCAGAAAGCGCTGTAACAGATTACGCAGACGCATATCGTCATCAACGACTAATACTTTTAACTGATCACTTGTGCCTTCCATGAAACCCCCATGTTTGTGCGTCTGTTGAGCAGTTTACGCACAGGTCATGTGTTTGAGTAGAACCCAGCAGAGAAAACAACTGTGCTGGAATACATCCAGCCTGCTTATAATCCCGCTATCTTATTTTTGATGTTGTGGTGGAGTGTACATGTCGAGCAGCGCGTTAAACATCAATCAGCAAATTGCACAAGAGTTAGGTGTTCGGCTGGAGCAGGTGCAGGCCACGGTTGATTTATTGGATGGCGGCGCCACGGTGCCTTTTATTGCGCGTTATCGCAAAGAGGTAACGGGTGCGCTGGATGATATTCAGTTACGTCAGCTCGATGAGCGTCTGTTGTATCTGCGTGAGCTGAGTGCGCGTCGTGACGCCATTATTGACAGCATTCGTCAGCAGCAAAAATTGACGCCAGAGTTGGAGCAGCAATTGCTGGTGGCTGATACCAAGTCGCGTCTGGAAGATTTGTACCTGCCTTATAAGCCCAAGCGGGTCAGCAAGGGACAGCTTGCATTGGCCGCTGGTCTGGGTGAGCTGGCAGATGCCTTGATGGCAAATACTGACCTGGCGCCTGAAGTTGAGGCATTGCGCTTTATCAATACAGAAGCGGGTTATACCGATGTGCGCAGTGTGCTGGAAGGTGCGCGCTACATCCTGATGGAACGTTTTGCCGAAGATGCAGACCTATTGGCCAGCTTGCGGGTCTATTTGCGGCAGCATGGTTTGATGCAGGCACGTGTGCTGGATGGCAAGGCGGAGCAAGGTGCCAAGTTCCGCGATTATTTTGAGCATGATGAGCGTATGCAGAGCATTCCATCGCATCGTGCCTTGGCGATATTCAGAGGTCGTAATGAGGGTGTGCTGGCACTGGCTCTGGTATTGCCGGAAAGTCAGGATGGTGTGCATCCCTGTGAAGCGATTGTGGCCAAACATGTGGGTATTGTTGATCAGGGTCGGGCGGCAGATGTATGGCTGCGTGATGTGGTGCGCTGGACCTGGCGCGTTAAATTGCTGACTCATCTGGAAACTGAATTGCTGGGTGAAGTGCGTCAGCGGGCAGAAGAAGAAGCCATTCTGGTGTTTGCGCGCAACCTGAAAGATTTGCTGATGGCCGCTCCGGCGGGGCCCAAAGTGACCATAGGGTTTGACCCTGGTCTGCGTACAGGTTGTAAGGCTGTTGTGGTGGATGCCACTGGCAAGTTGCTGGACAAAGTGACGCTGTTCCCTCATGAGCCGCGTCGTGACTGGGATGGTGCCATTCATGCCCTGGCAGCCCTGAGTCGGAAACATGCGGTTGAGCTGATTGCCATTGGTAACGGCACTGCGTCGCGGGAAAGCGACAAGCTGATGGCGGAGCTGATCAAGCGTCATTCGGATTTGGGTGTGACCAAGATTGTGGTGAGCGAGGCAGGTGCTTCTGTTTATTCAGCGTCTGAGCTGGCCTCGCGTGAGTTTCCTGATCTTGATGTGACTTATCGCGGCGCAGTATCCATTGCCCGTCGTTTACAGGACCCACTGGCCGAGCTGGTGAAAATTGAGCCCAAGGCGATTGGTGTCGGGCAATATCAGCATGATGTGAACCAGATCAAGTTGTCTCGCATGCTGGAGACGGTGATCGAGGACTGCGTTAATGCGGTTGGCGTGGATGTGAATTCGGCATCGGCACCGCTGTTGTCCCGTATTGCGGGTTTAAGCACGACATTGGCTGATAATATTGTGGCCTATCGTGATCAGCACGGACGCTTTAACAGTCGTGACGATTTGAAAAAGGTACCACGACTGGGCGAGCGTACCTTTGAGCAGGCAGCGGGCTTCTTGCGAGTTGTGGGTGGTAGCAATCCGCTGGATGTGTCTGCTGTTCATCCTGAAGCCTATCCTGTGGTGGAAAAATTGTTGCAGGTGAGCGGTCGCGCACTGAAAGACATTATTGGTGATGGCAAATTTCTGAAGGCAGTTAATGCCAGTCAATTTGTTGATCCACGTTTTGGTTTGCCCACCGTCAATGACATTTTGCGCGAGCTGGAAAAACCAGGGCGTGACCCTCGTCCGGAATTTCAGGCGCCAGTCTTTGATGATGCCGTGACAGAAATAACCGATTTAAAGCCGGGCATGTTGCTGGAAGGTGTGGTGACTAACGTGACGGCCTTTGGTGCATTTGTTGATGTCGGTGTGCATCAGGATGGTCTCGTCCATATTTCGGTATTGGCGGATCGTTTTGTCAAAGATCCGCATGAGGTAGTCAAGGCTGGTGATATTGTTCGCGTCAAGGTGGTGGATGTTGATGTGGCGCGAAAGCGTATTGCTTTGTCTTGTCGTTTGAATGAGAACAGCCCTGTCGGTTCAAACCAGGATCAGTCTGCTTCCACATCAAGAATGAATCAGCCAAAGGTGAGCAAGCCAAAGACAAGCATCCCTGTACGACAAGGCACCTTGGGTGATTTATTGCGTAAGGCGGGTGTGTGATCAGTCCCTATTTCAGGAGAGCGTCATGGACGCTGGTTTAAAAAAGCAGCTGGCGTGGTTGAGTAAAACCCCTGCCAGCCTGAGCGGCATGAAACGTGGTCTGGAAAAAGAGGCTTTGCGTGTTGATGCCGATGGTTGGCTGGCGCAATCTCCACACCCTGCTGCATTGGGTTCGGCACTGACCCATCCGAATATTACGACTGATTATTCCGAAGCCTTGCTGGAGCTCATTACTCCTCCCTGTGATTCAGTGGCCAGCGCATTGGGGCATCTTGATGAGCTGCATCGTTATGTTTATGCCCATATTGGCAGCGAGCGCTTGTGGGTGAATTCCATGCCCTGCAAATTGGGCGGTGATGAAAATATTCCGCTGGCACAGTATGGCCGATCCAATATTGGCCGGATGAAGACGTTGTATCGTCATGGTCTGGGACTGCGCTATGGCCGTCGTATGCAGACCATTGCCGGCATTCATTACAACCTGTCTTTCCCTGACACATTCTGGTCGCTGTATCAGCAGGCTGAACATAATCAGGACAGTTTGCAGTCATTCAAGTCAGAGCGCTCAATGGCACTGATGCGTAATTTTCAGCGTCACAGCTGGTTGTTGCTGTATGTGCTGGGCGCCAGTCCTGCGGTGTGTGGGACTTTTCTTGAAGGGCGTGATCACCAATTAATGCAGTTGCCGTCCGGGGCATTGTACTTGCCGGGTGCGACGTCACTGCGCATGAGTTCGCTGGGCTATCAAAATGATGCACAGTCAGATCTGCATGTGTGCGCCAATAGTTTGCAGCAATATATTGGTGATCTGGATCGTGCCATTCGCACACCCTATGCACCGTATACGGCAATAGGCGTGAAGCAGGGTGATACCTTTATTCAAATTAATGACAGTATTTTGCAGATTGAGAATGAGTTTTACGGATTGATTCGTCCCAAGTCTGTGGCTGGCCGAGGTGAGCGTCCAACACAGGCTTTGGGTGCGCGTGGTGTTGAGTATATTGAACTGCGCTGTGTTGATCTGGACCCGTTCGAGCCTTTGGGCATCAGTCGGGACAGTGCACATTTTCTGGAAGTATTTGCCTTGCATTGTTTGCTGCGAGACAGTGCGTTATTTGATGCCGATGATCTGGCGCGTTTGCCGCGTAATCAGCAGGCCATGGTGGAGCGTGGTCGTGATCCTGCGTTGTTGCTGGAAGATGCCCAAGGTAGTCATTACTTCAGAGAGATGGCGTCAAAGTTATTGGCTGAATTTATGCCGGTGGCTGAGGTTCTGGATGCTGCCCATCAAACTCAGGCCTATTCGGTGGCAGTAACACAGCAGGTGATGAAATTTAAGGAACCTGGGTTAACCGGTTCAGCCATGGTGCTGGCAGGAATGCGTGAGCATCAGGGTTGTTATTTTGACTTTGCCATGACCTGTGCCAATCAGACCCGTGAGTATTTCGTGGCACGTCCGCTGGCGGATGAGCGCATGAGTGAGTGGGTGCGTGCGGCACAATCTTCATTAGCGGCACTGCATAAGCTGGAAGCTGATCCTGAGCAGAATGGCGACTTTGCCGAGTTTATTGCCAATTATTTTAATCAGCCGCTGATATATCAGCACTAAGTTGGAGTGAGACCATGCCTTGGGTGCCGAGTCGACGTCTGTTGTTTTTGCTGCTGGCCATTGGTTCTGCGTTGAGCATGGCCTTTGCGTTATATCTTCAGCACGGTCTTGGTTTGGAGCCATGTCCTTTATGCGTATTTCAGCGTGTGGCTTTGATGTCATTTGGCGCGATTACTTTATTGGCCGCTGCACACGGTCCTCGTGGTTGGGGGCATCAGGTGTATTCAGGTTTGGCAGTGTTGGCAGGTATAGCAGGTATTACGGTGGCTGGTCGTCATGTCTGGTTGCAGCATTTGCCACCAGAGCAGGTGCCGGCCTGCGGCCCTGGTCTGGATTACTGGATGGCAGTGTTTCCACTGCAAGACGTTATCAGGCAGGTTTTTCAAGGCTCGGGTGAGTGCGCGGTGATTGATGCCGCCTGGCTGGGTATCAGTTTGCCGGGCTGGACATTGGTGCTTTTTGTGGGCTTGACCAGTGTTGCGGTATGGCAGGTTTTCCGTCGTTAAGGTTGCGGCGGCAACCGTGTGGTTTGCCGCCGTGATTGCCGACTTATTTTTTGGGCTTTTCGATGCTCAGTAATTCAACACGGAAGTACAGTGTGCTGTTCGGTGGAATGGGGCCGGCTCCCGCTTCGCCATAGGCCAAATCAGAAGGCACAAAAAACTCATACGCCGAGCCAACGGTCATCAGTTGCAGGCCCTCGGTCCAGCCCGGAATAACAGAGTCGAGCTGGAATACAGCGGGTTCGTCACGGCTGTATGAGCTGTCAAAAACGCGACCATCCAGAAAGCTTCCTTCATAGTTGACCTTCACTACGTCCTTGGCTTTTGGTTTGGCACCCTTGCCTGCTTTTACTTCGCGATATTGCAGTCCTGAGGCAGTGACCTGGATGCCATCGGCTTCGGCATTGCGTGTCAGGAACTCGGCGCCAATAGCTGCGTTGGCACGGCCCAGTTGTTCCATTTCTGCTTCGAGTTGTGCCAGTCGCTGTTGCTTGTAGCGATTAACAGCAGTGGTGCGCTCTGCTTCGCTGAGCAAACTTTGTTTGCGCGCATAGGCATCACGGTAGCCACGAATAAAGGTTTCAATATCAAGATCCGGAATTTGTTCCAGCCCACCTTGTCCGTTTAGATAACCAATGCTGTAAGCAAACTGTTGTGCATCAGTGACAGGTTTTTTACCCTTGTTGGGAGCCAGGCTGGCTTCATCATCGGCATGGGCGACGGTGATTGAAGCAGCCAGTAAAAATGAGCTGGCGATTAAACTGGAAAACGTTAACAAGCGCATGTATCTCTCCAAAGGCGGCATTGTGTGAATGTGTGTAAGAGTAAATCGAACGCTGGCTAAAGCGCTAGCGGTCAAAATCTGTTCGAAGTCCGACAGAATGCAGTTTTCTGTATCGTGAATGTCTCGCTTTTTTAACATGCATCTATTAACTTCGACAGTGCATAAACTGTTAAGAGGATTGCCTCATGTCCGCTGCAAAGAAAAAAGCACCGTCCGTCAAGGCCGACGCCGCCAAAAAGGCAGCGAGTGCGGCCATCAATCGAGTAGATAAAATGAAAGTAGATGTCGAAAAGCAAGCTGAAAAAATTCGCGAGCAATTTCAAAAAGTCGTTGAGAAAGCTCAAAAAGAAGCCGAAGCCTATGTTGATGCCGCTCGCAAATTGGTTGAGCGTGCGGAAGCAACCTATAAAGAAATTCAGGTGAAGGTTGAGCAACAATTAACTAAGGCTGCCGGTGATCGCGAAGCGGTCAAGCTGGTGCGTGATAATGCTCGCCTGGCTCAGGCCGAGGCTCGTCAAGTGGTTGCTGCCGCGAAAAAAGATTACGCTGAAGCTCGTCGTGTGATCACTGGCTTGCAGCAAAAAAGTCAGCTGAAGGCTTATTTGCGAAACAAGATTAAGGCGGAAGCCAAACCAGCAGCCAAACCAGCAGCCAAACCAGCAGCTAAACCAGCAGCTAAACCAGCAGCTAAACCAGCAGCTAAACCAGCAGCCAGACCGGTTGCCAAGCCAACAACGGCCAAGCCAACCTCGGTGCCCACTGCAAAACCAACAGCCAAGCCAACTGCAAAGCCGGCAGCTAAGCCAGCGGCCAAGCCAGCAGCAGCGCCTGCGGCAGCTTCGGCTGATAAAGCACCAGACGCCTAAGCGTCAACGCGGTATGATGAACAACGGGCCTTAAGGGCCCGTTTTTCTTTTTCTGATATTGAGATTTCGATGATTCTTGCCAAGGACTTAACCTTGCTGCGCGGTGGCCGGCCCTTATTTGAACATGCCAGTTTTGCTATTCATCCTGGTTGGCGAGTGGGGCTTACCGGCAGTAATGGCTGTGGCAAGAGCTCGCTGTTTGAGTTATTGCGAGCACGCTTAGTCGCAGATGCAGGCAGCCTTGAGCGTCCTCCACAATGGGTTGTAGCGCATATGGCCCAGGAAGTAGGTGCTCTGCCTCAGGCTGCCATTGAGTTTGTACTGGATGGTGATGCCGAGTGGCGTATTCTTGATCAGCAAATTGAAGCTGCTCAGGATGAGTCTATTGCGCTGGATGGTCATGCCCTGGCCGAGCTATATGGTCGTTATGATGCAATACAAGGTTATACCGCGCGCTCTCGTGCGGCGCAGTTGCTGGCAGGTTTAGGTTTCAGCGAGTCAGATCAGAGTCGGCATGTGGCAGAGTTTTCGGGTGGTTGGCGCATGCGTTTGAGCCTGGCTCAGGCCTTGATGTGCCGCTCCGATTTACTGTTGCTGGATGAGCCAACTAATCATTTGGATCTGGATGCCATTTTGTGGCTGGAAGATTGGTTGTGTGCCTATCAGGGTACGTTGCTGGTGGTGTCGCATGACAGAGACTTTCTGGATGCAGTGGTTAATCACATTATTCATATTGAGCAATGTTGTCTGACGCATTATCGAGGCAATTATTCCCAGTTCGAGCGCATGCGCAGTGAGCGCTTGGCTCAGCAAGCTCAATTGTTTGAAAAACAGCAAACACAGGTTGCTCACCTGACTGCTTTTGTGGAGCGTTTTCGTGCCAAGGCCAGCAAGGCAAAGCAGGCTCAAAGTCGTTTGAAGGCATTGGAGCGTATGACGTTGACCGCTCCGGCCATGGTCGACAGCTCATTGGATATTCGCTTTGCGGTGCCCGAGCGTATGGCCTCTCCTTTGTTGCGTCTGGATGAGGCGAATCTGGGTTATGACAATATCGAGATTTTGGGTGATGTGGATGTTTCGCTGGCACCCGGTACCCGGCTGGGTTTATTGGGGCCGAATGGCGCTGGTAAATCCACACTGATCAAAAGTCTGGTGGGTGAGCTTGAGTTGCTGGCTGGTCAATTAAGCTCAAGCGAGCATCTTCGCTTGGGCTATTTTGCACAACATCAAATTGATCATCTGGATGCCAGGGCAAGTGCTTTGCTGATGTTGCAGCGCTTAAGTCCCAAGCAGGATGAACTGACATTACGTACATTCCTCGGTGGTTTTGGTTTTCGCGGTGATCGGGTGACGTGTCCGGTTGAGCCATTTTCGGGCGGAGAAAAGGCGCGCCTGGCCTTGGCGCTGATTGTGTGGCAAAAGCCGAATGTGCTGCTGCTGGATGAGCCGACCAACCATCTGGATCTGGATCTGCGTCACGCCTTATTGGTGGCTTTGCAGGCCTTTCAGGGCGCGGTTGTGCTGGTGTCGCATGATAGGCATCTGGTGTCGGCTACCTGTGATGAGTTGTTGTTGGTGGCAAATGGCAGGGTGTTGCCATTTCAGGGTGATATTGATGCCTATGCCAGTTGGTTGCGTGAATGGCGCGCTGCACAGTCCAAGCGTGCAGTAGTGTCTGTCAAGGAGCAGCCAGCTATGGAGGCCAAGGTCGTTGAGCCTGTCGTCATATCTGCCAACAAGCCGATTGTGCGCTCAGCGGATGTGCGTGCCTTGCAGCAGAAGACCACCAAGGCTGAACAATTGATGCAACAGGCACAGCAAGCACTGGAGGCAATTACCGAGCAACTGGCTGATCCTGCACTGTATGAGTCAGGTCAACAGGCCCGGCTGGATGATTTATTGGCCCAACAAGTTATGGCACAACAAAAGCTGGAAGTGGCAGAGTCAGACTGGCTGGCCGCTTCTGAAGCATTGGAGTTATTGCTGCCGTAGTTTGTTAATAGTGAAATACCGCATTGGCCGTGGCGATCAAACTATCCTTGTCGTTATGTAGAGTCATTTGTGTGGCGCAGATTTTGCTGCCCAGACGTATGACTTTGCCGGTTGCACGGAAGTGTTGACCGTGCCCTGGGCGGATGTAGTCGATGCGCATATCAATCGTGCCCAGTTGAGCCATGCGTTGTATTTTCTCTTCCCGACTTTGTCCTTGTAGCTTCTGGTACACCGCATGCATGGACGCAATGCCGCCGACACCATCAAGCACAGTGGCAATGACGCCACCATGCAGGATGTTTTTATATACATTGCCTACCAGCTCTGGCCGCATATTAAATTCAACAATGACTTCTTCGTCAGTGATGCTGACGACCTGGCTGCCGACTAATTGATTAAAAGGAATCAGGCCAAAGCCCTGCTTCAGGCGCTCCCGAAATGCGGCCAAACGTTCTTGGTCCATGCCGGTTCCGTTGTTTTCTGTGCTCATAGGGTAAACTCGGTTAGTCTGACTGGTGAGTCAAAAGTGCAGCTATGGAATCATCAACATGGCCAGTTGCCAAGTGTTTCCGTTAAGCTTGGCACAGATAAATTACCCGAGAATGTTATGTCCTCTGCAACCCCTGCCCGTGCTGCTTATCCTGCTACCCGGTTGCGCCGGTTGCGCGCTAACGACTGGTCTCGTCGTCTGGTGCGTGAGCATGCGCTCAGCGTAGATGATCTGATTTATCCGGTGTTTGTACTGGAGGGCACGCAACGTCGGGAAGCGGTTGCATCCATGCCAGGGGTTGATCGTCTGTCGATTGACTTATTGCTGGAGGCTGCTGCCGAGTGGGTTGAGCTGGGTATTCCGGCATTGGCCATTTTTCCGGTGACACCGATGGAGGTGAAATCGCTTGATGGCGCTGAAGCGTGGAATCCGGATGGTCTGGCGCAGCGTGCCACACGTGCGCTCAAGCAGGCCTATCCGCAGTTGGGCGTGATTACTGACGTGGCGCTGGACCCGTTCACCACGCATGGTCAGGATGGCATTATTGATGAGCAGGGTTATGTACTGAATGATGTGACAGTACAGGCCTTGGTGCGTCAGGCTGTGTCACATGCCGAGGCTGGCGCGGATGTGGTGGCTCCGTCGGATATGATGGATGGGCGCATTGGTGCTATTCGCCAGGCCTTGGAGCAGGCGGGTCATGTCAATGTCAGCATTCTGTCTTATGCCGCAAAATACGCGTCCAGTTATTACGGCCCTTTCCGCGATGCCGTTGGTTCAGCGGGTAATTTGAAAGGTGGTAACAAGTACAGCTATCAGATGGATCCGGCCAATGCAGAAGAAGCTTTGCATGAGGTGGCGCTGGACCTGGCCGAAGGTGCTGATATGGTGATGGTCAAGCCAGGCATGCCGTATCTGGATATAGTCAAAGCCGTGAAAGAGCAGTTTCAGGTGCCCACATTTGCCTATCAGGTGAGTGGTGAGTATGCCATGCACATGGCGGCGTTTGAGCGTGGCTGGTTGCAGCCGGACAGCGTTATTCTGGAGTCGTTGCTGGCGTTCAAGCGAGCGGGTGCAGATGGCATTCTGACCTATTTTGCGCCTGAGGCGGCACGTTTGTTAAAAGCAAGGCAGTGACATGAAGTTGTCATAGAAATGACTTCTAATTACCAATTATCACATTAACGGGTTTTTCCCATGACGGCACCGCAGATCAGTACAGACCTCAGCAATCCGGCTTTCTACCTGAATCGCGAGCTTAGTATCCTGGACTTCAATTTGCGGGTGCTGGAGCAGGCCACTGATCTTCGTCATCCGCTGATTGAGCGGCTGAATTTTTTGCTTATCTTTTCGCGTAATCTGGATGAATTCTTCGAGATTCGAGTAGCCGGTTTGCAGCAGCAAATCATCATGGGGCAAGTAAATCCCGGCCCGGATGGCTTGTTGCCACAAGAGGTGCTGGCCAAGATTTCTGCGATCAGCCATGCCGCAGTCGAACGTCAATATCGCATTTTGAATGATGATCTGTTGCCTGCGCTGGCGGAAGAAAATATTCGTTATCTGCGCCGTGATGAGTGGAATGAGCAGCAGGCGGCTTGGGTACGCAAGTATTTCAAAGAGCAGGTCTTGCCGGTATTGACCCCGATCGGCCTGGATCCTGCACACCCGTTTCCTCGTCTGGTGAACAAGTCGCTTAATTTTATTGTGTCACTGGATGGCAAGGATGCGTTTGGTCGTCAGATTTCGCTAGCGGTGGTGCCTGCGCCGCGCTCATTGCCGCGTGTGGTCAGACTGCCTGATGAGATGACCGATGGCGGCGATCATCATGTGATGTTGTCGTCGATTATTCATGAGCATGTGTCAGAGCTGTTTCCCGGTATGACGGCCAATGGTTGTTTTCAGTTCCGTGTGACGCGTAATGCCGACATGAATGTGGATGAGGATGCTGAAGATCTGGCGTTGGCGCTGAAAGGCGAATTATTGTCGCGTCGTTACGGTACTGCCGTACGCCTGGAGGTGGCTGATAATTGCCCGCGTCACATCATCAATTATTTGTTGAAGCAGTTTAATCTGCCTGAAGATGCGTTGTATCAAGTGAGCGGCCCGGTCAATTTGGCCAGAATGCTGTCCAATTTTGATCGCCCTCGCCTCCGCTTCACACCGTTCCGTCCAAAAGTGCCTGCTGTGCTGCAAAAGCACGACAGTATTTTTGATGCCATTGCACAGCAGGATATCTTGCTGATGCATCCCTTTGAGTCGTTTGCTCCAGTAGTGGACTTGTTGCGCCAGTCAGCGCGTGACCCCCATGTGCTGGCGATCAAGCAGACTCTGTATCGCTCGGGCGCTGACTCGGAAATCGTGAACCTGTTGGCGGAGGCCGCCAGGAATGGCAAAGAAGTGACAGCTGTGATCGAGTTGCGTGCCCGCTTTGATGAAGAGTCGAATATTGAAGTGGCTAACAAGTTGCAGCAGGCCGGTGCCATTGTGGTGTATGGCATTGTGGGCTACAAAACGCACGCCAAGATGATTCTGGTAGTGCGTCGTGAGGGCAAGAAGCTGGTGCGTTATGCGCACTTGGGTACAGGTAATTATCATGCCAGCAATGCGCGCTTATACACCGACTATGGTTTGCTGACGGCGCATACCGAAGTTTGTGAAGACGTGCATAAGGTGTTCCAGGAGCTGACAGGTATGGGGCGTCTGGCCCGCCTGAAGCAGCTGATGCATGCTCCGTTTACCCTGCATGCTCAGCTCATGCAGTTGATTGATCAGGAAATTCAGAATCATCAGGCCGGACTGTCTGCACGCATTGTGGTGAAAGTGAATGCGCTCACTGAAAAACAGTTAATGCAGGCCTTGATTCGTGCCTCACAGGCAGGCGTTAAAATTGATCTTATTTTGCGCTCAGTTTGTTGTCTGCGTCCGGGTATTGCGGGTGTGACGGACACCATCAGTGTGCGTTCCATTGTGGGACGCTTTCTGGAACATACCCGCATTTTCTATTTTGAAAATGCAGGTGATCCCAAAGTGTATTGTTCAAGTGCTGACTGGATGGACCGGAATCTGTTCCAGCGTGTGGAAACCTGCTTCCCGATTCTTGATCCCAAATTGCGCAAGCGTGTGATCGAGCAAGGCCTGATGATTTATCTGCAGGATAATAGTCAGGCCTGGTTGCTGGACTCAGATGGACAATGGCAACGTAATTTGCCCACAGAAGATGGCGAAGACATTATCCAGGCGCAGCAGTATCTGCTTGAACAATTGACTTAGGTCATGGTTGAGGCAGCCACAGGTTTAAGCAAAATTTAGCGTTAAACCCAGGCCTAAAAAGTATTCTTGTTCTTGCTCAAGATCGGCCAACGTGAGTGGATGGGTCTCCAGCCATTTGCGTGGAAACTTGAGGCTATAGGTGTCGGGGCTGGCGGTCAGGCGAATATTGGGCAACTCCTCCCGGCTGCGGCTGTGATTCAGTAGGACGGCCAGACGCAACAGCAGGCACAAGTGCAGCAGACGTTCTCCTCCCACTGCCAAAAGCCCGTCGCGTTGTTCGGCGCGCAAGCGGCGGCGATGGCTACCGACCAATAAGGCGAGACTTTCCTGCTCTGGCTTGGCAAAGCCCAGCAGGTCGGAATGCATCAGCAGATAGGCACCATGACGATGATAACCAGAGTGTGAAATGGCGAGCCCGATTTCATGCAGGTGCACGGCTCTTTCAAGCAGACCGGCATCTTCATCAGCCAGTTGGAGCGTATCGGATACCTGCTCAAAAAGTTGATTGGCCGTGTCTGCCGTGCGTGCGGCAAATGCTTCATCAAGATTCAGGCGTTTTTGTAATGACGTGACGGTGCGTTGACGAACATCACCTTCTGATTGTGAACGCCCCAGCAGGTCATAGAGCACCCCTTCACGCAGCGCTCCATCGGAGTAGCTCATTTGCTCCAGTTTGAAGGCGGCAAACAGTGCCTGCACAATGGCAAAACCAGCCGGAATCAATTGGCGTCGATCATCCTTCAGTCCTGGAATATTGATTTCCTTGATGGATGAGAATTGCAGAATATAGTCCTGCAGTTGCGCCAGGCCCTGAGCGGTGATGCAACCTTCGGGACTGGCCCAGCCCAATGCCTGTAATGCGTTGCGAATGGCCTTGATGGTGCCGGAGGAGCCGGTTGCGGTGTCCCAGCCCATATCACGGTAGCGACGCGCAATCGGGGCAATTTCAAGGCGTGCAGCAGCAAATGCGCGTTGTAATGCTTTTTCGCCAATGGCAATATTTCCGAAAAAGCGCTGGGTGAAGCTGACACAGCCCATGTGCAGGGACTCTGTCAGCAGTGGGTCGTGACGCTCACCAATAATGCATTCGGTGGAACCGCCACCAATATCCACTACCAGGCGCTTGCCTTCGGCAGCCAGTGAGTGGGATACACCAACATAAATCAACCGTGCCTCTTCCCTGCCAGCAATGATTTCAATGGGGCGATGCAGGATACTTTCAGCCTGACGTGTGAATTCGCGGGCATTGCGTGCGATGCGGAGCGCGTTGGTGGCCACCACACGTACACGAGCAGGTTCTACCCCATCCAGCTTTTGAGCAAACCGTGCCAGGCAGGCCAGGCCACGCTCCTGTGCTTCTGGTGTCAGTCGATAGTCCTCATCTAACCCCGCGGCTAACTGCACTTTTTCTGATTGTGAATCAGTAATTCGAATAACACCGTGCTCCAGTTTTGCGACGGCCAAATGGAAACTGTTGGAGCCAAGGTCAACTGAGGCCATAAATCCATCATTCAGTGGTGCTATTTTTGGCATACAGCCTTCCTTTTCTTGTACTTCTACGCAGTATTAAAGTGTAGCTGAGACGGTAGAAGATGACGTGCCCTGATGCAAGTTGTGAAGTTGATGTTATTATCGCCCCCAGCCAACCTCAAAGATGGAGTGACGTGATGAGCAGCGAGCTGATCGTGAACACCACAGATGCAAATTTTGACGCCGATGTATTGCAGTCTGATTGCCCTGTGTTAGTTGATTACTGGGCACCGTGGTGTGGGCCCTGCAAAATGATTGCACCCGTACTGGATGAAATTGCCAGCGAGTATCAAGGTCGCATCAAGATTGTAAAAGTCAATGTGGATGACAACGGCGCTACGGCAGCAAAGTTTGGTGTGCGTGGCATTCCAACGTTGTCTTTGTTCAAAGATGGCGCGATTGCAGGAACCAAAGTGGGCGCATTATCAAAATCGCAGTTGACAGCGTTTATTGACTCCACTATATAAGACATGTTGGCGGCGGTTATTCGCCGCCGCCAATAGTTGATCAGTTGTTTTCCTGTTGTCGTTCTCCCTCGAACTGTGTACCTCGTCCTTTGTTGGATCCCTTTGTGGTATTTGCATTCAGGCACTGAACGATCCCGAAAATCGGGCTTTAAAACAGCCATTAATATTCCCTTTTCCCCATTTGAACGCACGGTATGAATCTCACCGAACTCAAGAAAAAGCCGATAGGCGAACTCATCAAGATTGCAGAGTCCATGGGACTCGAGAGCATGGCTCGTAATCGCAAGCAAGACATCATTTTCGCCATTCTGAAAACACACGCCAAAAATGGCGAAGAAATTTATGGCGATGGCGTACTTGAAATCCTTTCTGACGGCTTCGGCTTTCTGCGTTCGTCAGAAGGCTCCTATTTGGCTGGCCCGGATGACATTTATGTCAGCCCTTCGCAAATCCGTCGGTTCAATTTGCGCACAGGTGACACGATTACCGGCACGATTCGGCCGCCTAAAGAGTCCGAGCGTTATTTTGCGTTGTTAAAGGTCAGTCAGATTAACTATGACTCACCTGAAAATGCTCGCAGCAAGATTCTGTTTGAAAACCTGACGCCGTTATTTCCTACCCAGCGTTTGGTGATGGAACTGGGCAACGGCTCCACGGAAGATTTGACGGCACGTACCATTGATCTGGTGTCGCCTTATGGCAAGGGTCAGCGTTCGTTGATTGTGGCGCCTCCCAAGGCTGGTAAGACCATGTTGATGCAAACATTGGCACAGTCCATTACGCGCAACAATCCAGAATGCTATCTCATTGTGCTGCTGATTGATGAGCGTCCGGAAGAAGTGACCGAAATGCAGCGCACGGTGCGTGGTGAGGTAGTTGCTTCTACCTTTGACGAGCCGCCAGTACGTCATGTTCAGGTTGCCGAAATGGTGCTGGAGAAAGCCAAGCGCCTGGTTGAGCACAAAAAAGACGTGGTGATTCTGCTGGATTCGATTACCCGTTTGGCACGTGCCTACAACACGGTGATTCCAAGCTCTGGCAAGGTATTGACCGGTGGTGTCGATGCACATGCGCTGGAGCGTCCAAAACGTTTCTTTGGTGCAGCACGTAATATTGAAGAAGGCGGCTCACTGACCATTATTGCCACGGCGCTGATTGAAACCGGCTCAAAAATGGATGAAGTCATTTTTGAAGAATTCAAAGGCACGGGTAATCATGAGGTCAACCTGGATCGTCGCATTGCCGAGAAGCGTGTATTCCCGGCCATCAATATCAAGAAATCAGGTACACGTCGTGAAGAGCGTCTGATGCCTGAAGAAGATCTGAAGAAGGTCTGGATTTTGCGTAAGCTGCTGCATCCCATGGATGAGGTGGCTGCCATTGAGTTCCTGCTGGATAAACTCAAGGATGCAAAAACCAATGATGAGTTCTTTGACATGATGAAGCGTAAATAGCGCGGTATTCATGCTCATAAAAAGCCCTCCTTCGTGGAGGGCTTTTTATTGGGCTATTGTTTGCCACCAAAGTGTTGCCGATATTTCTGTAGCTTGGGCGCTACCACAAACTGACAATAACCCTGCCCCGGATTCTTGCGGAAATAATCCTGATGGTAGTCTTCTGCGGGCCAGAACGTAACAGCGTCACAGACCTGTGTCACGATGGGAGCATGGTAGTGACGTTGATAGTCGCTGATAAAACCTTCGACCTGTTGTCGTTGTTGTGAGTCCTGGCAAAAGATCACAGAGCGATATTGAGTGCCTACATCATTGCCCTGACGATTCAGGGTGCTGGGATTATGAACGGTGAAGAAAATGGTCAGCAGTTGATTTAGTGACACTTGCGTATCGTCAAAGTGCAGCTGTACCACTTCAGCATGTCCGCTATTGCCCGTGCAGATTTCGTCATAGCTGGGGTTATCACTGCCACCTCCCGCGTATCCGCTGATGCATGAGCTAACGCCGGGTACTTCACGGAAAACAGCATCCAGGCACCAGAAACAGCCTCCGCCCAGTACCAGTGTGGTTGGTGAACTCATTTGATAGGCTCCGTTATATTCCTTACTCTAGCGACTTTCGCACAGGAAGCACTGATTCATGAAGTATCTTGACCAATTGCCGCCAAATACCCCCGGTCGATCACCGCATATCAGCATGATGTGGCGTGAGACTCGCTTTGCATTGGAGTGGCTAGAAAGCCGATGGCTGGGCTCAAGAGCGCTGGCGGGCTTGCCCAGAGGTCAGGGTCAGGCGGTGATGCTGTTGCCGGGTTATGACACTGATGACAAGGCTTTGGCGGTCTTGTGTCAGCGTTTAAGTGACTTGGGTTATGACGCACGTACCTGGGGGATTGGCCGCAATCACGGCCGTATTCACAAAATTATTCCGGAGCTGACGCTTAAATTAACGCAGTGGCAGGCAGAGGCAGGCAAGCCAGTGGCGTTGATCGGCTGGAGTCTGGGTGGCGTGATTGCGCGTGAGCTGGCACGGGATAATCCGCATTTGATTGCCTCCATCATTACTCTGGGCTCACCGGCTGTGGGTGGGCCGAAATACACCATTACGGCAGCGGCTTATCGCAAGCAGGGGCATGATCTGGACCAGATCGAGGCCGATATGGCCAAGCGGGATGCGGTGCCTATTCAGTGCCCGCTGACAGTTATTTTTTCGCGTAGGGATGGCATCGTGAAGTGGCCAGCCATACTGGATCGGGTGACACCACAGGCTCGACATGTGGAGGTAGGCAGTTCACATTTGGGCCTGGTGAAGGACGCCCGGGTCTTTCGTGTGATTGCCCGGGCTTTGGCTGATCAGTCCACCGGTTGATTCAGCGGGTTCGGATTTCACCTTGCAACAGGGAATGGACGGAGTTGCCGAACAGGTCGGTCTGATCTAGGTCGGCGTCATTTTGACGTAACTCTTCCAGAATTTCGAGGCGACCAAACAGTGCGGCGTACATGGCAGGCGTTTGTCCGACATTATTGCTGGTGTCCTGACAGCGAGCGGCGATCAGTTGGCGGGCAATGCCCAGTTCTCCCTTGAAAACAGCACCCATTAATGCCGAGTTGCCACGTTTGTCTTTCTGGCAAGGATTGGCTCCGGCTGCCAACAACTTGTCGACCAATACTTTGTGCCCATGGTAGGCAGATAAAATCAGTGGGGTGTAGCCTTTGCTGTCCTGAACATTCAGGTCGTGGCCACTTTTAATAAACACGTCGATGATTTCTTCATCGCCTGCTTTGGCGGCACGCAGCAAATAGCGTGATAGTTGCTCACTGGTGCTAATACCGGGTTGATTGGGGTCGTAGTCTGCGCCATAACCGGATGCCAAAGCGGCTCTGGAGGCCGCGATAGACATAACGATCAAATAGACAATCAATATAAGACGCATGACATCTCTCCTTAAAAAGCCGGGGCCTGATGAAGCTGAATCAGGCCCCGGGTCAAGCTGTTACTCGCTCAAAGCAGCAGCAGCGGTACGTACGCGGTTAAGGTCGGCCTTGATGGCATTGGCCAGTGCCGTGCCATAGTTGGCGTCAGCTTTGTAGAAGTGCGACAGCATGGCGTAGCGGATGCCATCGTGCTTCACTGTGCCCAAGTCGCCAGCCAGATTGCTGATCAGGTTCTTTTGATCCTGTTCCGACAGTGAGCGATAGAATTCACCCGCTTGCTGGAAATTCAGCGTTTTCTGGATACGAGCCTGTTGCGTAGTGCCTGACAGCGGCAACTGACTGTGCTTGTACTGGCTGTTCTCGCGTACATCGGCCCGACGTGACGGTTCGTAGTTCACTGTGCCCTTGCGGTTGCCGCTGTTGAGCTGGCCATCCTGATTGTTGCTGACAACAGCAACGCGTGGACGGTTGATCGGCAGCGAGGCGTGGTTCACACCGACACGGTGGAAGTGTGTGTCTGCGTATGAAAACAGACGACCCTGCAACAGACGGTCTTCTGACGGCTCGATACCTGGCACCAGGTTAGATGGTGCGAAAGTGGCCTGTTCCGTTTCCTGGAAGATGTTGTCCGGATTACGGTTCAGCGTCATTGTGCCGATCTTGCGACTGGCCACGCCAGGCCAGATCTTGGTTACATCCAGCGGATCAAAATCGAACTTACTCAGCTCGGATGGTTGCAGGATCTGCACGTAAAGATCCCATTTTGGGTAATTGCCGTTGTTGATGTTTTCGTACAGATCACGTGAGGCGTGGTTGAAATCCTTGCCCTGGATTTTTTCAGCTTCGGCAGCGGTCAGGTTGCGTTCGCCTTGCTGTGGCTTCCAGTTGAACTTGGCGTAGACGTACTCACCCTTGGCGTTGACCAATTTCAGTGCATGGACGCTGTTGCCTTCCATCTGCCGATAGTTGGCCGGGATACCGTAGTCAGAGTAGACGCGGGTCAGCATATGCGTGCCTTCAGGCACATTGCTGAAGAAGTCGAAGACGCGCTCGGCGGTCTGGACATTGGTGTCTGGACCCGGTTTGAAAGCGTGAACCATGTCTGGGAACTTGATGGCATCGCGAATAAAGAATACCGGCAGGTTGTTGCCGACCAAGTCGAAGTTGCCTTCGTTGGTATAGAACTTGGTGGCGAAGCCGCGTGGGTCGCGCAGGGTTTCTGGTGAGTGGGTTCCATGAACCACTGTTGAGAAACGCACAAATACAGGTGTCTTGGCACCACGTTTGAATACTGCGGCACGAGTCAGATCACTGAGGTCGGCTGTGGCCACGAACTCACCATGTGCGCCTGCACCACGGGCGTGTACTACACGCTCAGGGATACGTTCACGGTCAAAGCGCTGTAGCTTCTGGATCAGATGAATGTCTTGCAGGACGACAGGGCCGGTAGGACCGGCAGTTTGTGAGTTTTGGTTGTCGCCGACTGGTGCGCCATTGTCGCGAGTCAGTGTATTTGCGTGAGCAATGCCACCCAAAGACAAAGCTGCTGCAATCGACAAGCTGAGCAGACGAGGTTTAAGGAATGTTGCTGACATATTTGTTCTCCGACTTCATTGTTGTCTGGAGCTTCAGAATAGTCAGCACTTTTAGTTAGTTCTAATTGAGTGCCTATCTGTTTTTAATAGAATTTAGCTATATTACCTTGCGGGTCGTGTGGGTTTGCGTTTTGCGCCAGTACCCGAACGTGGTGGCAAGCCAGTGTGTTGTGTCAGGATCTGTCCTTTTTGCGGTTTTACCTTCACAGACACGCCCTCACCCGCTGATGAGTTTTTCTTGCGCGGGCTGTTGTACTGGCCATCAGCACTGGGCTGGTAAGTAGGAATCAGATGGTGTTTGCCGTTGCCAATCAGGTCGGCACGTCCCATCGATTGCAGTGCTTCACGCAATAGTGGCCAGTTGTTTGAATCGTGATAGCGCAGGAAAGCTTTATGCAGGCGACGACGTTTGTCCCCACGCACAACATCAACCTCTTCCGAATCCCGTGTGACTTTGCGCAGTGGATTCTTGCCGCTGTGATACATCGCCGTGGCGGTGGCCATTGGTGATGGATAAAAAGTCTGAACCTGATCGGCTCGGAAGCCATTTTTCTTCAGCCAGATGGCCAGATTCATCATGTCTTCATCGGTTGTGCCGGGGTGTGCGGCGATGAAATAGGGAATCAGGTACTGTTCCTTGCCAGCTTCCTTGGAGTATTTCTCGAATAGCTGTTTGAACTGGTCATAGCTGCCAATGCCCGGCTTCATCATTTTGGATAACGGGCCTTCCTGCGTGTGTTCAGGCGCAATTTTCAGATAACCACCGACATGGTGTGTGACCAGCTCTTTGACATATTCCGGGGAGCGCACTGCAAGGTCATAACGCAAGCCGGAGCCAATCAGGATCTTTTTGACGCCTTTCAGGGCGCGTGCGCGCCGATACAGCTTGATCAGCGGGTCATGATCAGTATTCAGATTTTCACAAATGCCGGGATACACGCAGGATGGTTTGCGGCAGGCGGCCTCGATTTCGGGTGATTTGCAGGCCAGGCGATACATATTGGCGGTTGGGCCACCCAGATCGGACACAATGCCGGTAAAGCCGGGCACGTCGCGCATCTTTTCGACTTCACGGATGATCGAGTCTTCCGAACGATTTTGAATGATGCGGCCTTCATGCTCGGTGATGGAGCAGAAGGTGCAGCCGCCAAAGCAGCCACGCATGATATTGACCGAGAAACGAATCATTTCGTAGGCTGGAATTCGCGCATCACCATAGGCCGGATGAGGCACACGGGCATAGGGCAGATCGAACACGTAATCCATTTCTTCGGTGCTTAATGGAATCGGCGGCGCATTAAGCCAAACATCACTGTCGCCATGACGTTGTACCAGCGCTCTGGCATTGCCCGGATTGGTTTCCAGATGCAGTACACGGTTGGCGTGTGCGTACAGCACCGGGTCGGCTTTTACCTTTTCGTAGGAAGGCAGGCGAATGACGGTCTTGTCGCGTGGCGGCAGTTTTTGTTTGGCCGGACGCAGGGTCACGACCGTGGTGTCTTCCGGTAGTGCATCGAGTTCACCCCAGGCGCCAGGCGTCACTTCAACGGGTGCGCCAATGTCTTGCGGCGCAGGCATGCTGAGCCCGGTGCTGCTGCCATCACTGAAGCTGGCTCCGGCAAAACTGGCACCACCTTTTTGTTGCTCGATACTGCAGGCATCCAGGTCGGCGGTATTCACATAGGGATTCAGAATGCGGTCAACACGGCCTGGCGCATCAACGCGTGTTGAATCCAGCTCAAAAAAACCTTCGGGGGTGTCACGGCGCAGAAATACCGTGCCACGCACATCAGTGATGTCACGAATGGATTCCCCGCGTGACAGCCGGTGTGCAATTTCGATCACGGCACGTTCGGCATTGCCATAGAGCAGAATGTCAGATTTGGCATCCAGCAGGATGGAACGGCGCACCTTGTCCTGCCAGTAGTCGTAGTGCGCAATACGGCGCAATGAGGCTTCGATACCACCCAGCACTTGCGGTACGTCCGGGTAGGCTTCACGGGCTCGTTGTGCATATACCAGACTGGCACGATCAGGACGGCGACCACCCTGATCATTGGGCGAATAGGCATCATCGGAACGAATTTTGCGATCAGCCGTATAGCGATTGATCATGGAATCCATATTACCGGCGGCAATGCCGAAAAACAGATTGGGCTTGCCTAATGCCTTGAACGGTTCTGCCGATTGCCATTCGGGTTGCGCGATAATGCCTACGCGAAAGCCTTGAGCTTCCAGCAAACGGCCAATGATGGCCATGCCAAAGCTGGGGTGATCAACATAGGCATCACCGGTAATGATGATGATGTCACAGGAGTCCCATCCCAGCTGATCCATTTCTGCGCGAGACATGGGTAGAAATGGTGCCGTGCCATAGCATTCGGCCCAGTAGCGGTCGTAACCGAACAGGGCTTTGCTGGTCTGCATGCTGGGAAGGCCCATGGTGACTCCGACGGCGTAATGGCCGCGTTAAAATCCAAGTAATGGCATAAGTGCCAGGATAACTTCGGTGCTCATGCCGGTACGTGAACCAATATTGCTGGCCAGACCGGTTTTGATGCTGCCGATGGAGTTGTTGCGCAAGGTGGCAGCAGAACGAACAGCCGCTTGATCAGCCACCGTCAAGGGTTTGCCCAGCGCTTTCTCGATGCGAGATACCACTGTGGTTTCACTAACTGGCTTGGTGGCTTCGGGGAACAAGGCCGCCAATATGGCACCATCCATGCCAATCTGCGCGCCGACACGATTCAGAAAGCTTGCCTGAGCAGTATTCATCCCTGCTTTGGCTGAACCGGTCAGGCCTTGAACCTGGAGACGTTCAGCCATGGTAAGTGCAGAGCCCCGGCGTGCTTCTACTGCAGAGAAGAACTGCTGGGTTTGTGTTTGCGACTCGGCAGAAGGCGCACTGCCTTGTTGCTGAGCGCTTGGTTGCATGGTGTTGCAGCCGACCAGAACAATGGCGCTGCTGGCAACGAGCAATAAATGGGATAAACGCATGGAAAGCTCCAAACTCAAGATTGGGAAAGACGTTGGCGTGCACGAATAACAGCGGCACGAACCTGTTCGGGCGCAGTACCACCAAAGTGATTACGAGCGCTGACTGAGCCTTCTAACGTCAGGACATCAAAGACGTTGTCGGAAATATCAGCAGAAAATTGCTGTAATTCGGCCAGACTCATTTCAGCCAGATCCTTGCCCGTTTGCACGCCATAACCGACGGCTTTGCCGACGACTTCGTGTGCATCACGGAAGGCCACGCCTTTTTTCACCAGGTAGTCGGCCAGATCGGTAGCGGTGGCGAATCCTCTGCGGGCGGCTTCACGCATGATGTCGCGACGAGGCTGTAACGCTGGCACCATGTCAGCAAAGGCACGCAGGCTGCCAAAGACGGTGTCGATGGCATCAAATAACGGCTCCTTGTCTTCCTGATTGTCCTTGTTATAGGCCAGTGGTTGGCCTTTCATCAGTGTCAGCAGCGCAGTCAGGTGACCATAGACACGGCCGGTTTTGCCGCGAATTAATTCGGGTACATCCGGGTTTTTCTTTTGCGGCATGATGGACGAGCCGGTGCAGAAGCGATCCGGCAGATCAACAAACTGGAATTGTGCGGAGGCCCAGAGTACCAGCTCTTCGCTGAAGCGTGACAGGTGCATCATGATGAGTGCTGCGGCACTGCAAAACTCGATAGCAAAATCACGGTCAGAGACGGCATCCAGCGAATTTTCACAGACGGCATCAAAGCCCAGCAGCTCGGCGGTATAGGCTCGATCAATCGGGTAGGTTGTACCAGCCAGTGCAGCGGCACCGAGCGGCAGGCGATTAACACGTTTGCGCAGATCAATCAGGCGCTCATCGTCGCGCTTCAGGTTTTCAAACCAGGCCAGCAGGTGATGGCCAAAAGTGACGGGCTGAGCGGTTTGCAAGTGCGTAAAGCCGGGCATGATGGTATCGGCTTCACGTTCGGCCAGATCAATCAGACCAGTGAGCAGACGCTGTAGCTCCAGGCGAATGGCATCAATTTCATCGCGCAGATACAGGCGGATATCGGTGGCCACCTGATCATTGCGGCTGCGTCCGGTGTGCAGGCGCTTGCCAGCAATGCCAATGCGCTCGGTCAGGCGATGCTCGATATTCATGTGCACATCTTCAAGGTCAACACGCCATTCAAAGCGACCGGCCTCGATTTCCTGCTGAATGTGCTGAAGACCCTCGATGATCAGGTCGCGATCAGCTTCGGACAGTACGCCGACTTTGGCCAGCATGGTGGCATGTGCAATAGAGCCACGAATGTCCTGGCGATACATGCGTTGATCGAATTGCACGGAAGCCGTGAACTCAGCAACAAATTGATCTGTCGCTTCGGAAAAACGACCTCCCCACATGGAGGAAGAAGGTGTGCTCATATACGTGTATTCTCAGCAGATGATGGGGCTGGCGCAGTGTGTTACCAGCCAAAAAGTGGCCAATTATAGCGCAAAACACGAGGTACTTGCTGATGGCTATCAGCCTCGTGCACACTGCGCCTATGTCTGCACCTATCAAAACAACAATATCCACTGATGAAGCACTGGCCGACTTCTGGTTGCCGGACTTTTGCTCGGCTGCGGGTGCCACTCGTCTGGCTATTCTGGCCGTTTTAATTGCATTGATTTTATTGCTGGCGCAGTCGCCGGTGTTATGGCCATTTCCGCTCTGGGACTTTGTCTTGTTGAGTTCGTTGTCCTCCCTGGTGATTGCGGTCAGCTTCAGTGTGGTGTGTCGTTATCGGCGCATGATGTCGGAGTGGCCGCATCTGCAAATTGCTGCGGTGACTTTGACGTTTATCATTTTTAATATGGTTTGGATCAGCTTGTTGGGTATTGCGGTGCTGCAATACTTTGACATGCCCATGCTCAGTTATATGACCAATGAAGCCAGCATGCTGATTCGTCATGCGCTGATTGTGTCGGTGTTTGCCGGTTTGTTTTTCCGTTATCTGGCGTTGCAGTCCAGATTAAGACGGCGTGAACAGGCGGTGCTGAATTCACGTCTCGAGGCTCTGCAGGCACGTATCCAGCCGCACTTTCTATTTAATTCGATGAATATTATTGCCAGCCTGATTGCGGTTGATCCTGACAAAGCTGAACAGGTGGTAGAAGACTTGGCAGCGCTATTCCGAGCCAGTTTGCGCGATACCGTTGATGTCAGTTTGCAGGAAGAAATTTCGCTCTGTCGACGCTATGCCAATATTGAAGAGCTGCGGCTGGGTGATCGCCTGAATATTGTCTGGAGTTTGCCGCAGGACTTGTCTGCTGTGCGTATTCCTTTGCTTACCTTGCAACCATTATTGGAAAACGCGATTCGTCATGGCGCTGAAATGTCTGCGGATAAATGTACCATCACGGTTGAGGTGTACATTAATGCCTACGATGTTCATATCACGTTGACCAACCCATTGGCGGGTACCAGTCGACACGATGGCAATCGTATGTCGATGACGAATGTGAAGGCACGTTTGCAGGCGCGTTTTGGATCCAGTGCTTATCTTGATGCGGCACCTTCAGGTGATCAATTTGTGACCAGATTGGGCTATCCACACGTAACAGATGCAAACTCGGCGTTGAAATCTTGAGCAGGATGGCGCACATTTAGGCGGTAGTACAAAAAAGTCGCAATCAGACGACAACAATAAAAGTAGTACGAGGGGAAGCTTCATGAAAGCACGAGTCATTATCTGTGACGATGAACGTTTGGCCAGGGAGCGCTTGGTTCGCTTGCTGGATGAAATTGGTGATTACGAATTGGTGGGGTTGGCGGAACATGGCGAGCAGGCGTTAAGGCTGGCCAATGAAAAAAGCGCCGACATTGTGTTACTCGATATGCGTATGCCGGTCATGGATGGTTTGACCTGTGCCCGCCAGCTGAACAGCCTGCCTTCACCGCCCGCCATTATTTTCTGTACTGCTTTTGATGAACATGCACTGGAAGCTTTTTCGGTCTCCGCGGCAGGTTATGTGCTCAAGCCGGTAAGTCGTGAAAGCCTGCGTGAAGCGATGGCACGAGCCTGTCGTGTCAATCAGCTGCAAATGGAAAGTCTGCGTCAACAGCCAATCAACAGTGAGCGCGCCGGTGCACGTAGCCATATTACGGCACGTACTCATCGTGGCATTGAGCTGATTCCGATTGATGAAGTGCGCTATTTCCTGGCGGATCATAAATACGTCACGGTGCGTCATGAGCACGGTGAAGTGTTGATTGATGAAACACTGAAAGATCTTGAGGAAGAGTTTTCCGATCGCTTTATCCGTATCCATCGCAATGCCTTGTTGTCCCTGCATTATCTGGAGGGCCTGGAGGTAGTGGCATCGGGTCAGTATCGTGTGCGTATTCGTGGTGTTGATGAGCGTTTAGTCGTAAGTCGTCGCCATTTGCCTGAATTACGCGAAACACTTCACCGCGTCTAACTTGCAGTTCCCTCGAAGCCGGATACACTGCCTGCAGTTATCCGCTTCGAGGCTGTTATGAGTTCACTCCCTCCCCTTCGTATTGCTACCCGTCAAAGTGCCCTGGCTTTATGGCAGGCACATTATGTCGCTGATGCCCTGAGACAACTGCATCCCGGGTTGACGGTCGAGCTGGTTCCCATGGTCACCAAAGGCGATCGGATTCTGGATGTGCCATTGGCAAAAATTGGTGGCAAAGGCCTGTTTGTCAAAGAGCTGGAGCACGCCATGCTGGATGGCCGTGCAGATATTGCGGTGCACTCGATGAAAGATGTGCCGATGGCATTTCCGGAAGGCCTGGAGCTGGCCGTTGTTTGTGAGCGTGCCGATCCTAGTGATGCCTTTGTCAGTTCGCGTTTTGAAAGTCTGGGTGTGTTACCGCAAGGTGCCATTGTCGGCACCTCCAGTCTGCGCCGCCAATGTCAGTTGCGTCGCTGGCGGCCTGATCTGCAGATTCGGGATTTGCGCGGTAATGTGAATACGCGTCTGGCACGTCTGGATGCGGGTGAGTTTGATGCCATTGTGCTGGCTACGGCCGGTTTGATGCGTCTGGACATGGCCGACCGCATTCGTCATCGCATTGCGCCTGAATTGATGCTGCCTGCGGTTGGACAAGGTGCGGTTGGTATTGAATGCCGTAGTGATGATGAACATACCAAGGCGTTGCTGGCACCTTTATCTCACCATGTCACTGAGCGCTGTGTCGCGGCTGAGCGGGCGATGAATATTCGTTTGCAGGGCGGCTGTCAGGTGCCTATTGCCGGTTTTGCGACCTATCAGGATGGCCAGATTCAGTTGCGTGCCCGTGTTGGTGCGGTGAATGGTTCGCGCATGCTGGAAGAGTCCATGAGTGGTGCAGAGGCAGATGCCGAGGCCATTGGTACGGCAGTGGCCGAGCGTTTGCTGGCGGCTGGTGCAGATGTCATTTTAGCGGCGGTGTATGGCGAAGATCGTCAGGCTGAATAAGTTATGGCTGCCACCTTGTTCGGTTTGCTTGTGTTGAATCCGCGAACGCCAGAGCAGGCTGTTCCCTGGTCTGCTGCTTTGCAAGGGCTGGGTGCCGAGGTCATTGAGCTGCCGCTACTGGAGTTGCGACCACGACAACTGACTCATGCCGACAAGGACAAGTTGCTGATGCTGGACCGTTACGACGCTTGCCTTTTTGTCAGTGCCAATGCTGCAAAATATGGTTTGCATGCGGTGGCTGATTATTGGCCACAATGGCCGTGGAATTTGCCGGCTTTTGCGGTGGGCGATGCCACTGCCGCTCCTTTGCTGGATGCTGCGTTGACGGTATTGACGCCCGATCGTGCAGATAGTGAAGGTCTGCTGGCTATGTCCGAGTTGCAGGCAGATCAGGTGGCAGGCAAGCGGTTTTTGGTGTTTCGAGGTGGTCAGGGGCGAGAGCTGCTGATCCAGACCCTGCGTGAGCGTGGTGCAACGGTGGATGTGCTGGCTTTGTATGATGTCGAGATGCCTGCACAAGCGCAGCAGCAATGGCAGGCTCTGGTGCGCAAGCCGGATGTGGTGCTGCTGACCAGCCCTCTGGTGTGGCAACACTGGCAGACGCTGGCAGGGGCTTACGCATTAACGCCTACTTTGGTGGTATCCAGTGAGCGTCTGGCAGAGCGTATAAAAGTGCTTGGCGCTCAAAATGTTCATGTAGTGCAGGGTGCCAGTTTGCAACAATGGCTGGCCGCGCTTGGGCGGTAGGCTTTATGCTGTCACCGCTGTATTGAATTCGTGTTTATTAATTGGTCCGTGGACACAAACATGCCGAGTCAATCGAATCGTACACCTCTGGTCACCTCTGTTGCGGTGAAGCGGCCCTTAAGCTGGGGTTTTATCTTATTGCTGATGCTGGTTCTTGTGCTGGCCGTGGCCGCTGCGGGCCTGGCCTGGCATAGCGAGAAGCAACATCGTAAAGCCAGAACTGATGTGCGTAATGTCAATGCCATGTTGCAGACGATGCGTATCGAGCATGAAAAAGTGCTGGCAGGACATGTTGAACAGACCCGTGCCAATCTGGAGCAGCAAGGCCGACTGGATGTATTGCTTGGCAATGATGCCCTGTTGCGCCAACGCTGGCAGGCTGCACGGACTCATGAAGCCATTACATTGGCTGAGCAATATCTGGCGATTCGTCATGACAGTCAGGCAGCATTGAGCCTGCTGGAACAGGCAGCCAGTTTGATCAGTGCGACTGAAGATCCGCAATTATTGGCGGTGCGCCGTGCGCTCGGACAGGATATTGCGTTATTGCAGGCTTTACCCAAGCCGGATGTGACAGACATTTACCAGCGCCTGCAGGCTTTGCGCAAAAGTGTGGCCGAGCTGGATGAGCCGCTACCTGCTATGCCTCAGTCGGCAAGTGCAGAAGTGCCTGCCGGTGCTACTGTGGCCGAGCGCTGGCAGAATTTTTTGGATCGTATGGGGCAGGTAACCAGCGATCTGGTGTTATTGCGTCGTCATGATCAGCCGTTGCCACGTTTGCTGGATAGTGAGCGTCGTGCCCTGGTGCATGAGCAGATGCAGCTTTTGCTGGATCAGGCGCAGATGCTGTTGTTACGTAATGACGAGCTGCTGTTCCGATCGGTGCTGGAGACGTTGGGTCAGCGTCTGAATACTGATTTTGCGGGATTGCCAACAGAGGTGTTGGCACCTGTACAGGAAGAGCTGACGCAGTTGCAGGCAGTACCGATCATGTTGACGATACCAAAGCTCAATAGCCGTTCGGCAATCGATCTGGTCATGGTCAAAGCCAGAGGGAGTGACTAATGCGCTGGTTGGGTTATGTGTTATTGGCGCTGACCGTGTTGGTGATATTGACGGCAGCCGTCACGAATGATGCAGGCTATGTGTTATTGAGCTGGCGGCTTTATACCTTGGAACTGACGCTGACGACATTGCTGATATCTCTTCTGTTATTGGCCTGGTTAATTTTGCAGCTGATTCGCGTATCGGTTTGGCTGTCGGCTCGCGGTCATGTGCAATTTGCAGATGAAATCGATACAAAGCCGGTCAACAGGGGTTGACGCGGAACCGTTGCGCGGCTTTAATACGCGCCTCCCTCTGGCCGGATAGCTCAGTCGGTAGAGCAGCGGATTGAAAATCCGCGTGTCGGCAGTTCGATTCTGCCTCCGGCCACCATCTATTGTGTATGCATGCGTTATCGAATAAAAACCCAGCTGTGTGCTGGGTTTTTTTGCTTTAAGGGGTGTGTCATGAGTTTGCCGTTACCGGTCCGAAATTCTGCATTGTTTGATGAGATTGCCACCTGGCTCTGCCAGATTCCGCATGCCAAAACCCTGGGCTTTGAGTTTGTGCAAGGTGAGCGTGGCCGTGCCACCATGATGTTGCCCTATCACGAGCGTTTGGTGGGTAATCGCAAAACCGGTGTATTGCATGGTGGCGTTATTACGTCGCTGGTGGATACCACCAGTGCGCTGAGCATTTTTTCCATGCTGGAAGAGGCCTGTGGTTTTCCCACGCTGGATCTGCGAATTGACTATCTTCGTCCTGCTACGCCAGGCTTGCCGGTGTACTGCTCGGCAGAATGCTATCGCCTGACCCGTGAAATTGCGTTTACCCGGGCGACTGCGTACCAGGATGATCAGGCGCAGCCGGTTGCCTATAGCGTGGGCACTTTTATGCGGGGCACCAGCTTTGCTGAGCCCAATGCACCACGGGAGGCCTGAATCATGACCGTCGAATCTTCACCGAACGGTTTTGCTGAAGTGTTGGCGGAATCACCCTATGCGCAGTTGCTTGGCGTTGAAATGCAGCTGATTGATGGCGTGCCACAGTTCGTGTTGCCATTCCGTCCGGAAAATATTGGTAATGATCATCTGCCCGCGCTGCATGGCGGGGTGATAGGTGGCTTTATGGAAACAGCCGGTATTTTGCACTTGCTGTGGTTGCGTGAAGCGGCTGAAACACCACGTACTGTGGATTTCTCCATTGATTACCTGCGTGCCGGTCGGGCACAGGTGCTGTATGCCGAGTGCAGCGTGACGCGTCAGGGCAAGCGTGTGGCCAATGTTCATGTCAGTGCCTGGCAGGAAAGCCGGGACAAGCCTGTTGCCGTGGCCCGTGCCCACTTTCTGCTCGGCTGATTGTGTGTGGCCGAGTGTGCTGGCTAGTCAGGCCTGTTGTGATGTGCCCAGTTCATTGATATCAGCATCGCGAGTCTCTTTGAACAATAACAGAGCCACAATGCTGATCGCCGAAGCAGCCATCAGATACCAGCCCACGGCTTGCAGGCCGTAGGTGCTGGCCAGCCAGGTGGCCGCATACGGCGCCAGTGAGGCACCAAAAATTCCCGCCAGATTAAACGTCAGTGAAGCGCCGGTATAGCGCACTTCAGTGGGGAATAGCTCTGATAGCACGGTACCCAAAGGACCGTAGACCAGACCCATAATGCCCAATCCGATGGCCAGGAACAGCGCTGTCATGAAGGTCGAGTTGGCATTAAACAGATCAGCGAAGAAAAAGCCGAACAGTCCCATAGCCAGATTAATCCACAACAAGGTAGGACGACGGCCAAAGCGGTCAGCGACCAGCGCAGCGAATGGAATGGTCAGGGCAAAAAACAAGACTCCGAACAGTTGCAGCTTCAGGAATGCTTCCCGGCTATAGCCCAGGGCGGACGTGCCCCAGCTCAGGGTGAAGACGGTCATCAGATAAAACAGGACAAACGCGGTGAGTGCGATCAAGGTGCCCAGCACCAGCGCACGTTGGTGGTCGCGGAATACGGTGACCATGGGCAGGCGGACACGTTCATTGCGAGCAAGAGTAGTCTGGAATGCGGGTGTTTCATGAATGCGTAAACGTACCCACAGGCCAATCAGCACCAGCACACTGCTGGCAATAAAGGGGATGCGCCAGCCCCAGCTCATGAAGTCAGCTTCACTCAGTGTTTGTGTAAGCAGTAAAAATGTCGTGGTCGATAAAATAAAGCCAATGGGCGCGCCCAGTTGTGGAAACATGCCGTACCAGGCTCGTTTGCCGGGAGGGGCATTTTCGGTGGCCAGTAAAACAGCGCCGCCCCACTCGCCGCCCAGTCCCAAGCCCTGTCCAAAGCGGCAGAGTGCTAATAGTAACGGTGCAACAACACCAATCTGGGCGTAGGTTGGCAGCAAACCAATGGCCACGGTGGACAGCCCCATGGTGAGCAAGGCAGCCACCAAGGTGGCTTTGCGTCCAATCCGGTCACCGTAGTGACCAAACAGCGCTGAGCCCAGTGGGCGGGCAAAAAAGGCGATGGAAAAGGTGGCCAGTGATTGCAGCATGGCGGATGTAGGGTCAGACGCCGGAAAAAACAGATGAGGAAATACCAGCACGGCGGCAGTGGCATAAATATAGAAATCAAAGAATTCGATAGTGGTGCCGATCAGGCTGGCAAATAACACACGGCCACGTGAATTGGGTGTTGAAATAGCGGTTTGGCTCATGGGGAAATGCTTCCGAAAGGGCTATGATGCGGCATTGAACATTTTGTGCCAGGAGTAACTTTTGGCTTTATCTCAGGCCGCCAAGGCGGACATTTATCTGCTTATTGTAACGGTGCTGGCGTCTGTGAGCTGGATTTTTTCCAAAGAGGCCGTGCTGTTGATGCCGCCCCTATTATTCATGGCTTTACGATTTTTGCTAGCGGGTCTTGTACTGGCCGCTATTGGCCAACATCAAATGTGGACATTAACCGGCAGGCAGTGGCTGCGCAGTGTGCGTGTGGGGCTGGTGTTTGCGGCAGGTATGTGTCTGTGGATCATGGGTCTGCATTTTGGCCATCACATCGGTGAGGGTGGATTTCTGACCAGTCTGGGTATTGTGCTGGTGCCGGTCATGGGGCGTCTGGTTTTTCGTGAGGTGGTGCCTGCCAGTACCTGGCTGGCATTGCCGATTGCACTGGTTGGGTTGGCACTGATCAGTTTGCAGGGTGGTTTTCACGCAGAGCCGGGGCAGGTGTTTTTTGTAGCGGCAGCCATCGTGTTTGCGCTGTTCTACACCATGAATACCCGTGCGGCCAATCATCGTGAGGTAGTGAATGCAGCGGGTGAGCTGACACTGGTTGATCGCGTGCCTGCGTTGCCATTAACGGCGATTGTGATGCTCTGCGTGGGTCTGGTAGCTACCCTGCTCTCATTATTGCTGGAACCTTGGCAGCAGAGTTTGCGTGAGTTTTCCGGGGCGATGGCCGGATGGATTCTGGCCAGTGCCATTATTGGTTCGGCTGCCCGCTTTTTATTGCAGACGCATGCACAGAGCTTGTCGCGACACAGTCATGGTGTCGTCATTATGGTGGTGGAGCCGGTGTGGATCGTGCTGTTTGCTTTTTTATGGTTTGGCGAACGCATGAGCCCGATTCAGGGCTTGGGCTGTGCCCTGATTTTTGCAGCGTTGCTGGTGAGTCGTGGTGCCATGTTAAGGCGTTGGCTGGCTGGGCTGCGACAGCCCAGCGGCCAGTGACGCCAGGGCTTAGCCCTTGGCGCGGGAGCGGAATTCGCCAGTGCGGGTATCGATTTCGATTTTTTCGCCAATTTCGATAAAGGCAGCCACTTGTAGCTCAAAACCGCTGTTCAGTTTGGCGGTTTTCATGACTTTGCCAGAAGTGTCACCGCGTGCAGCAGGTTCTGTGTAGGCAACTTCACGCACGATCATGGTGGGCAGTTCTACCGAGATAGGTTTGCCGTCATAAATAACTACCTGGCAAACTTCTTCCATGCCGTCTTCGATGAAGTGAATGGCATCACCCAGGTTGTCTTTTTCAACTTCGTACTGGTTGAACTCTTCGTCCATGAAAATGTACATGGGGTCGGAGAAGTAGGAGTAAGTCACATCCTTGTTTTCCAGAATGACCTGATCAAATTTTTCATCCGCCTTGTAAACAGACTCTTGTGCCTGTGCCGACAGCAGGCTTTTCATTTTCATTTTGACCACAGCCGAGTTGCGACCCGACTTGTTGAATTCGGCCTTGAGAATGATCATGGGGTTGCCATTGACCATAATGACGTTGCCGGCGCGAAGTTCCTGAGCTGTTTTCATGATGTGTGTTTTCCGGTGTGAACTGAATTGGGCGAGGATTCTACCTGATTTGTGTAAAAACGCATCAGCTGCGTGGCAAGGTCGGTTTGCTGCAATAAATGATGACGCCAGGTTTCCATGGCTTTTTGCATGCTGGGTAGCTGATGCAGGAATGTGGCCCAGTCCATGCTGGCGGTGCCCGCTAACTGATTCCAGCTCAGCATGGCCTGTTGCCATATGGCAGGCATGTCGCAATGTGCCTCAAGTGTTTGCATAAAGGCCATGAGCTTGTCGGCATGTGCCAGTTCTGCCTGTGGGTAGATATGCCACAGCATGGGTTTGGCGGCCCATTGTGCTCTGACAAAGGAGTCTTCCCCGCGCACCAGGTTCAGGTCGCAGCGCGCCAGTAAGGCATCAAACTGCTTATGGTCCAGCAGCGGCAGCACCTGAATGGATAAGGTGCCGCGGGTGTAGTGTGCATTGGGTTGCAGCGTTTGTCCGGCCCAGCTGGAAACAGCAGGTAGCGAGTGGCCCGTAAAGACATAAAGTGTGGTGTGCTGCTCATCTGCTGTCAGTGCATCCAGCAGATCAGGAATGGCGGCATTGTCGTAGCTGAACAAGGAGATGCTGCGTTCAGGGTTGTGCGCTGTTTGGGTTAAGCGTTGAATCAGATCTTGTTCGCGTAACAGACCACCAGTGTGTTCGCTAAAACCGGGAAACCAGAAGGTCTTGACCAGCCCCAATTGGGGATGCACTGAAGTCATGCCATGACAGTCATGTACCCAGCTTTCTGCGCTCAGATATTCCAGATTGACCCAGACGGGCGTGGGGCTCTGCTTTGCCATGGCGTTGACGTAGTGTTCGGGCAGATGACAGCCAAAGCCCTCAATGACCCATTCGGCAGGTTGTGGATGACCAATATTGGCTGACCAGTGTCGTACAGTAATGTCACCTAGCGGCTGCTCACTGAGCTGATCGTTCAGGCTGGGCGCCAGTCGTTTAAAGCTGGTCAGATCATCAACCCACAAGGTGACGCGGACATGGTGTTCTTGAGCCAGCTGGCGTGCAAGACGCCAGCACACGCCCAAGTCACCGAAGTTGTCGATTACCGTGCAAAAAATGTCACAGCGTGGCGCACGCACGGCGTAGTGAGACTTCGCCTTAGAAGCTGACGTCGTGAATGACGCGGCTTTCGATTTGCTGTGCAGACTTGCGACGTTGTTCCAGGTATTGGCGAGCGATGGCTTCCGTGCCCAGACGGGTGCCGAAACCAAATACATTCAGCCAGAAGAAGAAAAATTTGCGTTCCAGGGTGTAGAACGATGTGGTGGCGTTGTGATGTTGAACGATGCGATAGCGTGACATATCTATTTACCTGCTGTTCATGCGGCGCGCAGCATACCAATTTAGCGACTGAAATTACAGCTTGCGATCATAAACCACAAAGCGATAACTCAGGCCGGTGGCCTCGTCATAGTGTGTTTCAACCGATGTTTTATCCCATTCGCTGGCATCCCATTCAGGGAAAAACGCATCGCCGTTAACCACAGTGTCCACTTCGGTGATGTACATGCGTGATACCTGTGGCAGGGTTTGTGCGTAAATTTCGGCCCCCCCGATAATCAGTGCCTCATCCTGATAATTGCAAATGGCAACGGACTCGGCCAATGCCAGTGCCGCTTCCAGCGAATGCACCACGCGTGTGCCAATCGGGCCTTCCCAGGTTGGGCTGCGTGTCACCACAATATTGGTTCGGTTTGGCAGTGGACGCTTGAGCGAGTCAAACGTGGTGCGTCCCATAACGATGGCCTTGCCGCTGGTGATGCGCTTGAAGTACTGCAAATCGGCAGGCAGTCGCCAGGGCAGCATATTGTTGATGCCGATGCAGCGATTGCTGGCCATGGCGACAATCAGTGCCAGCCTGACGTTGTCGTCTGGCAAGGTGTCATGCAAGTCATCATCCATGGCTTCAATAGTCATGCCCTGCTCCGTTAAACCGCGACTTTGGCGGCAATATGGGGTTGTGCCTGGTAGTCCTGAAGTGTGAAGTCTTCAAAACGGAAGGCAAACAAGTCGGTGACATCAGGGTTGATCAGCATCTGTGGTAACGGCCCTGGTGTGCGGCTCAGTTGCAGGTCTGCCTGTTCAACGTGATTGCTGTACAAGTGGCAGTCGCCACCAGTCCAGACGAAGTCGCCGGGTGTCAGACCACAGACTTGTGCCACCATCATGGTTAGCAAGGCATAACTGGCAATGTTAAAGGGCACGCCCAGGAAAATATCGGCGCTGCGTTGGTACAGCTGGCATGACAGGCGGCCATCAGCCACATAAAACTGGAACAGGGCATGACATGGCGGTAGTGCCATGTCATCAACCAGTGCCGGATTCCAGGCACTGACAATCAGGCGACGTGAGTCGGGATTGCGTTTGATCATGTCGATTACATTGCTGATCTGATCAATATGACGACCATCGGGCGCGGGCCAGGAGCGCCACTGATAACCATAGACCGGCCCCAGATTGCCATTTTCATCCGCCCATTCATCCCAGATACGGACACCATTCTCTTTCAGATAGCGAATATTGGTGTCACCCGCCAGAAACCATAAAAGCTCATGCACAATGGATTTGAGATGCAGCTTTTTGGTGGTGAGTACCGGAAAGCCATTGGCCAGATCAAAACGCATTTGATGGCCGAAAACAGAATAGGTGCCAGTACCGGTTCGGTCTGATTTGAAGGTGCCTTCGTGGCGGGCACGACGAAGGAGTTCCAGATACGCTTGCATGTTCAACGAGCTCCGTTAACAACAGGGCGGCGATAGGCCAGCAGCATCAGCACAATGCCAAGTGCAATCATGGGAGCTGTCAGCATCTGTCCCTTGGTCATCCAGTCAAACAGGACAAAACCCTGATCGCTGTCAGGCTCGCGGAAGAATTCGACGATAAAACGAGCGACGCCATACCCTATGAGGAATAGTGCAGAGGCCGCCATGCGGGGTCTGGGCTTGATGGTGAACAGCCACACCACGATGAACAGTAATAGTCCCTCCGCGAGCGCCTGATACAACTGTGATGGGTGGCGTGCCAGCTGGTCAACATGTGGAAAAATCATGGCAAAGGGATAGTCTGGATTTTGTACCGGACGTCCCCACAGTTCACCGCCAATGAAGTTGCCAATGCGACCAAAGAGCAGGCCGGGAGCGGCAATGGGGGCAATAAAGTCAGTAACGTCAAACCACTTCACTTTATATTGCCAGGCAAAGGCCACCATAGCCGCCAACACACCCAGCAGACCGCCGTGGAAGCTCATGCCGCCTTCCCATATTCTGAATAGCCATAATGGATCATGGGCCAGTCGGTCAAAACCATAGAAAAAGACATAACCCAGGCGACCACCAATAATGACGCCCATTGCGCCATAAAAAATCAGGTCGCTGACCTGTTCCGAGGTCCAGCCAATGCGCTTGGCGCGCCATACACCCAGGGCATAGGCACAGACAAAGCCGATCAGGTACATCAGGCCATACCAATGAATCTGAATGGGGCCAAGGCTCAGTGCAACAGGGTCAATTTCAGGGTAGGTCAGCATGTTGGCGTCTCATATAAATGCAGCTGAATCATAGCCTGATGCGCTAATCTAATGCCAATTTCCTCTACGACTGAAATAGGTCATTCATGTGTTTGATCGTACTTAATTGGCAACCCGGTGCCGAAACGTCGCTGCAAGTCTGGGCCAATCGTGATGAGTTCCGCGCTCGTCCTGCGCAGGCCACGGCCTTTTGGCCGGAGGCACCTCAGGTATTGGCCGGGCGAGATGAGCTGGCCGGAGGCACCTGGATGGGGGTTACGCGTCATGGTCGTTTTGCAGCGATTACCAATTTTCGTGATCCGCAGCAGTCAGCAGGTTCACGGTCACGCGGTCAGTTGGTGGCGGATTTTCTGACGGGACAGCAAAGTGCCGCTGAATATGCGCAGCAGGTGCAGGCCAGTGGTCAGGATTACACTGGTTTTTCCTTGCTGATTGCCGATGCCGATACGTTGTACTTCGTGAGTAATCGTTTGCAACAGCCGCAGGCGTTGGTACCTGGCTGGTATGGTTTGTCCAATGCCTTGCTGGATTCGCCATGGCCCAAGTTGCAGTGCCTGAAGTCTCTGGCACAAGGTTTGGTGGCGGATGCAGTGCGTGCCGATGACGCCGAGGCACATCTGGCGCTGTTAAAGAACAATCAGCCTGCTGATGATGCTGAATTACCGGATACCGGAGTGGGCTTGATGATGGAGCGCCTGTTGTCGTCTATCTGCATTGACGGCGAAACATATGGTACGCGCAATTCCACCTGGTTAAGCGTGGGTCGGCAGGCTATTCGTTGGGAGGAGTGGCTGCATGATACGCAGCAGCGACTCAGCTTTCGTTTCAGTTCTCACTGCGAGTACGAGTAAGACTTTGCAGTCCAAGCTCGATCAGGGTGGCTTCTACCTTGTTGCGTATGTCCTGAGGTTTGTCGAAATCCAGTACCTGTTCCAATAGTTCTTTGGCAAGAGCCATTGGCGTGTGGCAAACGGCCTTGCGTACTTTCAGCAGGTTGCTGGCGGACATGGACAGGGTGTCAAAGCCCATGGCCATGAGCAGGATGGCGGTGCCGGGGTCGCCTGCCATTTCGCCACAAATGCTGACGGGTTTGCCGACACGATGTGCTTCATTCACCACATAACGCACGGCGCGTAAAACCGCCGGGTGATAAGGCGAGTAGAGATCGGCCACACGAGAGTTGTTGCGATCCACGGCCAAGATATATTGCGTTAAGTCATTGGAACCGATACTGACAAAATCAACGCGTTTGGCCAGATCGGCAATCTGGATCACAGCGGCTGGTACTTCAACCATGATGCCAATGCGTGGCAAGCGAATATCAAACTCCCCTTCTTCACGTAACTCTTCCACTGCGCGGTGAATCAGCGCCACGCTGTCTTCGACCTCGCTCACGGTGGTGACCATGGGCAGCAGGATATTCAGGTTATCCAGGCCGGTAGATGCCTTGAGCATGGCACGTACCTGCACCATGAAGATTTCCGGATGATCGAGGGTGATACGTACACCACGCCAGCCCAGTGCGGGATTGTCTTCACGAATGGGAAAATAGGGCAAATCTTTATCGCCGCCAATGTCCAATGTGCGCATGGTGACTGGTTTGGGGGCAAATGCCTCCAGTTGCTGGCGATAAATCTGGCGTTGTTCTTCTTCGCCCGGAAAGCGTTCACGCAGCATGAACGGAATTTCGGAGCGATACAGGCCGACACCTTCGGCACCACGGTCTTTGGCTCGGGCAACATCTGCCATCAGGCCGGTATTGACGCATAGCGCCACGACATGCCCGTCAGGGGTAATGGCTTCTTTTTGCTTATAGGCATCCAGGCCAGCTACCAGCTGCTGTTCTTCCTTGATGATGTCTTTGTAGCGCTTACGCAGAGCACGAGATGGCTGCACAAACAGACGCCCAAGATAGGCGTCGACAATCATTTCGGCATCATCCAGCGATGTAACAGGCAGATCGCTGACTCCTACTACGGTGGGAATGCCCAGGGCCCGTGCCACAATCGCCATATGCGAGTTGGCGGCGCCAGTCGCGCTGACGACACCGGAAACCTTGTCCAAAGGGACTTCGAGCAACATGGCTGTGGAAATATCTTCGCCAATCAGGATGCTATTGTCGGGAAATTCACGGGTATCATCGCTTTCTATGTCTTGCAGCTTGGCCAGAATGCGAAGGCCCAGGTCGCGCACGTCGGACATGCGTTCGCGCAAATACGGGTCGTCCATCATGGCAAAGCTTTGCATGTGTTCGTCGATGACTTCGCGCAAGGCACCTTGCGCCCAGTTGCCTGCTTCGATGCGTTCACTGATTTCACTGGGCAGTGCGTGGTCATCCAGCATGCGCAGGTAGACATCGAACAGGGCGCGCTCTTCCGGCATCAATGTGCCAGACATGCGGTCATCTAATTCGCGTACATCATTGCGTACATCTTCAATGGCCTGATTGAGCAGTTGCAGCTCGTGTTCCAGGTCTTCAACGCTGCGGTCGGGCACTTGCTCCAGATCGGCAGGTGGATATAGCACAACGGCTCGACCCAGAGTGACACCTGCGGCACCCATGATGCCCTGATAAATCTGTGTCTGCGTGGTGCGGGCACCACGTATCATTTCCAGTTGACCCATGACCTTGGCATGCGCCACAACGCCTGAAAGCTGTGCTGACAGGGTGACCAGGAAAGCAACCTCGCCTTCGTCAAAGCGCCGATTGTCACTTTGCTGGATAACCAGCACGCCTAGCACCTTGCGCCGGTTCATGATGGGAACGCCAACAAAGGAGTTGTAGTGCTCTTCGCCGGTTTCGGGGAAATAACGATAACGCGGATGGCTAGGTGCATCCTGCAGATTGATGGGTTCTTCACGGCTGGCACAGAGGCCGACCAGGCCTTCATCCAGAGCCAGTGAAACCACACCAATGGCACTCAGATTAAGGCCTTCGGTGGCCATCAGTACCAGTCGTTCAGTGCGGTCATCCAATAGATAAACCGAGCAGACCTCAGTGTGCGTAGCTTCACGAACCGAGCTGACCAACACCTCAAGCGCCGCCTGGAAGCTGGGTGCCGAGTCCACTTCCTGTACAATGCGGCGTAGTGTTTCCAGCATGCTGGGTTCGTTATGCGGCATGAGACTTATCCTGCCTGCTGATCAAGAATGGGGAGTCTGGGTTGCAACTCTTTTAATGCCTTGCGATAAACCTCGCGCTTAAAAGACACGACCTGATCCAGTGGATACCAGTAGCTGACCCACTGCCAGCGATCAAATTCAGCAGGTTTTTGGCAGTCCAGCTTGATGCGGGCTTCGTTGCTGACCAGTTTCAGTAAAAACCAGCGTTGTTTCTGGCCAATACACAGTGGTGGCTTGTCGTTGCGTATAAAACGCCTGGGCAGACGATAGCGTAACCAGCCTCGTGTTTGTGCCAGTATTTCAACATCATTTGGCTCCAGGCCAATTTCTTCCCACAGTTCGCGGTACATGGCCTGTTCGGGGGTTTCGCCGTCCACAATGCCGCCCTGGGGGAATTGCCAGGCGTCATGGCCATAACGACGTGCCCATAGCACCTGCCCGTGGTTGTTGGCCACGATGATGCCGACATTAGGTCGAAAGCCGTCTCCGTCTATCACGAGAGAGTCCTTAATAATCATTCTGTTATTGCAAGCATTAGTACATTAGGCCAGAGCCGTGAGCAAGCATGGGCGCGGATTTTTTCGTGACTAAGGGCTAGAATAACGACAGCGAGGAGATAGTTTATGACGTTGGCCTTATTTGATTTGGACAATACATTGTTGGCAGGTGATTCTGATCATGCTTGGGGTCAGTTTCTGGTTGATCGTGGTCTGGTGGATGCTGCTGCCTATCAGCAGATGAATGATCAGTTTTATCAGGATTATCGTGCTGGTACGCTGGATATTGTGGCGTATTCCGAATTCGTGTTTGCGGTGTTGGCGCGTAATGAGCCGGTCGAGTTAAATGCCTGGCGCGATGAGTTTATGCGTGAGCGTGTTGAGCAGATGTTGCTGCCGAAAGCGTTTGATCTGTTGCAACTGCACCGTATGCAGGGTCATACCTTGGTCATTATCACCGCGACCAATCATTTTGTGACGGAGCTGATTGCACAACGTTTGGGCGTTGAGCATTTGATCGCTACTGAAGCGGAGCGTGATGAGCAAGGGCGATTTACTGGCAAGCTGGCGGGTACCCCGTGTTTTCAGGCAGGTAAAATTACACGCTTGAAGGCGTGGCTGGATGAGCATCAGGTCACGTTGGACGGAGCCTGGTTTTACTCTGATTCGCGTAATGATTTGCCGCTATTGGAGGCGGTGGACAATCCGGTGGTAGTTGACGCAGATCCTGTGCTGGCGGCTATAGCGCTTGAGCGTGGCTGGGCGGCGATGAGCTTGCGCGAATAATACGTGAGCCGGTAACCACATATTCAATCGGTTGATCCCAGGGGGCCAGTGGCAGATAGTTTAGCTGCTGGCAGTCATGTGCCAGACCAATCAATAAAGGCTTGCGGGGCCGGTGTTTGAAACTGGCCAGTAATCGATCGTAATAACCACCACCCATCCCCAAACGATGTCCTGTTAGTGTAAATCCCACCAGCGGCAGGAGCAGGACGTCCAGTGTCCATGCCGGACGTTGGCGGCCTTTGGTGGGTTCCGCGATACCCCAGCGATTTTGACGCCAGCGTTTGTTGCCCGCTGCCTGGCGGAAAACTACACCCTGAGCATGAAGGTTTTGCAGGACGGGGTAATAAATGTGGTTGCGCCCGGCGAGAAACAGGGTGGCATCAATTTCTCCATCATTGGCGCAGTAGGCTGCAATGCTTTGGGGTCTTTTGTTCAACAGGTGCTGTAATTGCCGTTTCAGTCCGTAAGCGGCTTGCTGCTGTTGTGATGAAGTGAGCTGTCTGCGTGCAACACGAAGCTGCTGGCGTAATTGTCGCCGTAACTCTGTGTGTTCTGAGGAAAGTGCTGTTGAAGAAAATATAGTGTGTTGAAAAGACATCGTTAAGAAGACTCTCCGAAGTGCCGCTGCTCATCTTGGCCCTTGAACCCGGGGGTTCAAGGGGGAAGCAGCGTTTCCGTTTCAGGCTTTCCGACAGACGGACATGCACACCACGAAAAACAACCACAACCCATAGGATTAAACATCGGCTCAGGGGATCGGATGAACTGGCGGACACCCCAGAGAATTGTCATCAGTATAATCCCGACTACAGGCCTTGTAACTGAACAGTTTGTTATAAAAACGTTATCGTTCAGATGGACTCGGTCGTTGACTTTTCTTCCAGAGCCTGTTGCATGCGCTGGATCAGCTGGCCGACGGTTTCGGTGCTGACACTGTTTTCCCCGCCCTGCTGTTTGATGCTGAGCAGTTCGTGGCTTATGTTCAGTGCGGCAATAACGGCGACACGCTCCAGTCCCAACATTTTTCCGCTGCCACGAATGTCACGCATCTTGCGATCCAGATAGAGTGCAGCACGACGCAAATTATCCTGCTCGTTAACGGGGCAACTTATTTTGTAAGCCTTGTCGAGGATGAAGATATCGACGGTGCTGGTGGTGTCATTGCTCATGCTGGCGCAATCCGTGAACGTAGGTTATGACTGGGTTTCTAGTGTTTTCAGGCGTTGCAGAATGGCCTCTACACGCGCTTTGGCTTCGTGATTGCGCAACTTCAGATCATCACGCTCCTGCAAAAGCAGGGTCTTTTCCTTGCGTAATTGCTGGATACGCGCAATTAAGGCATCGACCTGTTGACTGAGTTGCTGATATTCCTGTTCACGCATGTTTTGTTCGCCGTGATTCGTTCTGGCAGCTACTATAGGACGACGTATCAGTTGTGCCAACTGAATTCCCATTTGTATTTTAGGAGACTGCCATGCAAGCAGCCGCCCTGCCCACACTAGAGTCGTTGGGTTTAACACTATTACAGGCTAACGCAGATTGTTCAGCCTCTGAGCTACATGGCGTATTAACGGGTTTGCTGGCAGCAGGTGCACGTTTGAATCGTGCTGCGCTGATGAAAAGTCTGGAAGCGCATGCCGATCCGCAACAGGCATTCGGTGATGAGGTGATTGCCGGTTTGTGGCAGTTGCAGCTGTCGACGCTGGAAGACCTGTCGGCAGATGAGTTGAGCTTTCAGCCGATGTTGCCAGATGATGAGGAGCCTCTGACTGAGCGTGTGACGGCATTAGGCGATTTTTGTCGTGGCTTTCTGGCAGGCTTCGGCATTGGTATAGATGCACAGCATCCATTCCTGACGGAAGCAACAACACGCGAAACGTTGCAGGACATCAGTGAAATTTCACGTGTTGATAGTGTCGACGAAGGTGATGAAGAAGGCGAAGAGGCCTATGCCGAATTGTGCGAATTTGTGCGTTTGGCGGTGATTCATCTGTTTGAGGAATTGGCGCCGCGTGAGGAGCATGTTCATGATGCGATCGAGCCTCCCACTACCTTGCATTGAGTGAGTTCATGTCTGCTTTTATTGCTGCTCAAGAGTTTGCGGCTCGTCGCCAGCGTCTGATGGCGACTGTGGGGCCGAATGCCGCCATTTTATTGCCTGCCGCGCTACATCATCATCGCAATCGTGACAGTGAGTACCGTTATCGCCAGCACTCCAGCTTTTATTATCTGACCGGGTTTGCCGAGCCGGAAGCGGTGATTGTGTTGCTGCCTGGCCGTGCTGAAGGTGAGTTTGTTCTGTTTTGTCGACCGCGTGATCGCGACATGGAAATCTGGAATGGTTATCGCGCCGGGCCAGAGGGTGCTGTTGCTAGTTATGGTGCTGACCAGGCCTTTGTCATTGACGAGCTGGAACAGCGCTTGCCCGAGTTACTGGCAGGTCGTACACAGATTCATGCGGCGTTAGGTGAACACCCTGCTTTTGAGCAGCAACTGACTCAAGCTATGACGGGCTTGCGTGCACGGAGTCGTGCCGGTGTGGCGGCGCCTGAATCCTGGCAGATGCTGGATGTCACGCTGAACGAGCAGCGTCTGATCAAGTCGCCTGCCGAGCTGGTGTTGATGCAGCGTGCGGCAGACATCAGTGCGCAAGGTCATATTCGTGCCATGAAGCTGTCTGCACCGGGGCGTTTTGAATATGAGCTGGAGGCCGAGCTGCTGCACGAATTTATTCGTCATGGCTGTGTGGCTCCGGCCTATAACAGCATTGTCGGCAGCGGTCATAACGCCTGTATCCTGCATTACAACGACAATAACAAAGTGTTGGCCGATGGTGATCTGGTGCTGATTGATGCGGGTGCCGAGCTGGATCATTACGCCGCAGACATTACGCGAACGTTTCCGGTTAATGGTCGTTTCAGTGCAGCGCAGCGTGATCTTTATGAAGTGGTATTGGCGGCTCAGCTGGCAGCAATAGATTGTGTGCGTCCAGGTAACTCCTGGCAGGCACCACATGATGCGGCGGTCTGTGTGTTGTCACAGGGCTTGATTGATCTGGGGCTGCTTCAGGGCAGTGTGGATGAGGTTATCGAGCAAGGCCTGTTTCGGCGTTTTTACATGCACCGCACCGGCCATTGGCTGGGCATGGATGTGCATGATGTCGGTGATTATCAGCGTGATGGTGACTGGCGTGCATTAGTAGCAGGCATGGTGCTGACGGTGGAGCCGGGCCTTTATGTGGCACCGGATGATGAAACCGTTGCCGAGCATTGGCGCGGCATGGGCATTCGTATTGAGGATGATGTGGTGGTCACCGAGCAGGGTCATCATGTGTTGACGCATGCGGCGCCCAAAACAGTGGCTGATATTGAAGCCGTGATGGGTGGGGCATGAAGCTGCCGGAACAAACAGACCTGATTATTGTCGGTGGTGGCATGGTGGGTGTGACGCTGGCCTTGCTGATGGCTCAGCGTTTGCCGCACAAGCAGGTGTTATTGCTGGAATCCATGCGCTTTCCGGCACTGCCGGAGAATGAACCTCTGCCCTACACAGCGGGTTTTGATGCGCGCAATACGGCACTATCCCGGCGCACAGTGCAGGCATTCACCGATCTGGGATTGTGGGCTGACCTGCAACCGCACGCGGTGCCGATTCATGAAATTCATGTTTCTGATCGCGGTCACTTTGGCTTTTCTCGCCTTAATGCCGCAGAGGAGCGAGTCGAGAGTTTTGGTCAGGTTATTGAAAATGCCTGGCTGGGTGTTGTGCTGCTGGCGGCACTCAAGCGCTGCCCTTCGGTCACGATTGCCGATGGTGTTCAGGTCAAGCATCTGACCACAAGTGCTCAGTACGCGCAGGTAACTTGTCAAACGGAACAGGGCGAAGTGTCCATTACGGCACCATTGGTGGTGGCGGCTGATGGTACGCATTCACAATGTCGTGACTGGCTGGGGCTGTCGGCCAATTGGCATGATTATCAGCAAACCGCATTGGTGACCACGGTGGCCACCAGCCTGCCACATGAGCATCGTGCGTTTGAGCGTTTCACGGCTAATGGGCCGATTGCCTTGTTGCCACTGCCGGATCATGTCGGTGGTGCGGCGCAAACCCGTCGTTCATTGGTCTGGGCCTTGTCTACGGCAGAGGCAGCACGTGTGCAGGCTCTGGATGATGAGGCGTTTATACGGGAATTGCAGTCTGCATTCGGTCGTCGAGCAGGAAGAATTCAGCGTGTGGGTCAGCGTCACGCTTATCCCTTGCAATTGATGGTGGCGCCTAAACAAACATTGGCGCGCGCCTTGATTCTGGGTAATGCAGCACACAGTCTGCATCCGGTAGCCGGCCAGGGTTTTAATTTGTGTTTGCGTGATGCGTTGGTGCTGGTCGAGCGTCTAGCGCAGGCGGATGTGGCTGATCAGGATTGGGGTGATGCGGCTTTGCTGGCCGCGTACGAGTTCTCAAGACAGTCGGATCAGCAACAGATCATTCGTTTCTCTGACACCTTGGTGCGTGGTTTTTCCAATAACTCCCCTGCTTTGGCATTGCTGCGCAATATCGGGCTGCTGGGCTTCGACCTGCTGCCGGGTGCCAAGCCGACCTTGGCGCGTTATGCGATGGGGCTGGATCATGTCTGACACGGTGCAGAAGTTTGATCTGGTGGTAGTCGGCGCAGGCATGGTCGGCAGCCTGTTTGTTTTGCGTTTACTCAATTCTCCGCTGGCAGCCGATTTGCGTATTGCTGTTATCGAAGGTCAGCAATCACATTTGCCTGACGCTGATGCGGCCTATGCCCTGCGCGTGTCCTCTTTATCGTTAGCGAGTGAGCAGCTAATTGCCGGTGTGGGCTGTGCCGAGGCGTTATCAGCACAGCGGCACTGCGCCTTTACTGACATGAAGGTGTGGGATGCCGACGGTACTGGTCGCGTACATTTTCTGGCGCAAGAGGTGGGAGAGTCACACTTAGGCTCGTTGTATGAAAATGACAGTGTGCAATCGGTATTGTGTCAGGCGTTATGGCGGCAGCCGCAGGTAACGGCTTTTTGCCCGGATCGCCTGCATGATGCTCAGCGTTTGTTGCATGGCTGGCAAATACATACGCAATCAGGAGCCGTGCTGGAAACACCGTTGTTGATTGCTGCCGATGGTGCATTGTCTCGCACACGTGAGCTGGCGGGCATTGCCTGCAAGTTGTGGGATTATCAGCAGCAGGGCCTGGTAGCTACGGTGCGCACTGAAAAGCCACATGCCAACACTGCCTGGCAGCGCTTTCTGGATACCGGGCCGTTGGCGTTTTTGCCGTTGGATAAGGCGCATTACAGTTCTATTGTGTGGACGTTGCCGACGGCTCATGCAGAGCAGATGCTGGCTTGTTCAGAGCACGAATTTAATCAGGCACTGACGCAGGCTTTTGAGCAGACCTTGGGCCAGGTTGAAGTAGTGGGCAAGCGCGCGGCTTTCCCCTTGCTGGCCAGACATGCCGAGCACTATGTACAGCCTGGCCTGGCATTGATCGGTGATGTGGCACACAGCATTCATCCGTTGGCTGGTCAGGGCGTTAATCTGGGCTTTCTGGATGCGGCGGCGTTGGCAGATCGACTCATACAGGGGCTGTCCAAGGGCTTGTCCATTCACGATGAATCCAGTTTGCGTCGTTATAGTCGTGATCGTCGTGCACAGAACGAATTATTTATGCACAGCATGACGGGGCTGGAGTGGTTGTTTGCCAATCATCGCTCGGTGATACGCATGGCGCGTAATCAGGGGTTGCGTTGGTTTGATCGATCCGGGCCGCTCAAGCAGTGGGTAATGAGCACAGCATTAGGCAAGTCATCGGAAATATAGCGTTTGTAACAAAACAAATACGTTGTATTTCTGGCTTGATTGTTGAAGTTTTAGTAGTTTTACGTCAACAAAAGTAAAAGTGTGCTGGCCAGCGAGCCAAGTAGCCTCTTAATAACATTAAAAAATGCACAACCTAGGGTGCCATATCATGATCAAGCAGAACCTCTTGCGCGCTACTGCAGCCGCTTTCGTATTCCTGCCTGCTGCTTCCTTTGCCGCTATGGGTACGGTAGCCACCAACTTTGGTTTGTTGCCGCAGGATGTGGCTACTGCACAGTCTTTGTCTCTGTTCAGCAATCAGCCTTCGGCGGTGTATTACAACCCGGCTTATCTGGCGCGTGATCGTAAGGGTGCCATGACGGCGGCGTATCTGTTTACGGATCAGGAACTGACAGCCAAGGGTTGGGGTCAACCGGATAATGTGGTGGTCGATGATGTTATTGAAGATCGTTCTAATTACAACGTGCTGCTGGGCTTTAAAACTGATCTGAGCTCGATGCTGAAAAGCAATCGTGCCATGGTACTGGGTTTCATGTTGGGTGCCGAGCGTACCGGTGAACGTCTGCTTTCTCTGGATGCTTCCACTACTCAGACAGCGCAGTCATTCCGTTACGGGCAACAGTCCCTGTTTTTGAGTGCTGGTGTTGGCCTGAATGTTGTCCCGGGATTTGATGTGGGTGCCGGTGCGCGGATTACTCTGGCTGCTGATGCCAAGCTGGATACCATTGCTGAGGTTAATGGCAATACTAGCCTTGAGCAGCTGAGTCTGAGTGCCAAGCCTTCTATTCAACCTATCTTGAGCGGTACGATCAATTGGGGTGAGTTGGTTTGCCCGAAAAAGGACTGCTGGTTGACAGGTCTTGAAACGGCTGCTGCCTGGCGTCATGAGTCTAAACTTAAGGTGGGTATTGATGCCAATGCAGTAGTACCTAATCTGATCGCCTCGCCCGGCCTGCCGCTGTTGATCAGCGCCATTGACAGTTATCAGCCAGAAGTTTTTACCGCTGGCATTCACTACAATCTTTACAAGGCTCGTTTTGGTTTGACAGCCGAATACCAGGTTTGGTCAGGACTTAATGATGACCTGGCTAAGGACACCATTCGCAATCAGGCCAACCTGTCGTTTAAGGATGTATTTATTCCACGGCTTGGTATTGAGTATCGTCTGAACAAGGAGTTCAGTTTCCTGGGTGGTGTGTCTTATGAGCAGTCACCACTCAAAGGCTCAGAGTCACTGGATGTGAACTATGTTGACAATGATCGTATTGTGATTGGTCTGGGCTTTTCTTATCTGATCGAAAAGGCACTGTTCCTGTCACAGCCTGTACGTGTCGACTTTGGCTATCAATACCACTTGTTGCAGGAAAGAGACTTTCTGCTGACCACAACACGTAATGCGGCCAATGGTGAGTGTGGCGGTCGGACAACGGCTGATGGCAGACCTATGCGCTGTGAAGCAGTGACGGCTGAGGGTAATGCCCATGTGCTTAATGCTTCTATTAATCTGACATTCTGAGGCTGCCATGTCGCTCTATCGTATTCTGGTCAGTGCCTTTCTAGTCCTGTTGCTGGGCGCCTGTAGTGGTGGTGGCAACCAGCAGCGTCCGGTGCTGCCCGATTTCCCCGATGGCTCCGGTAATATTCTGCCCAATCAGCGTGGGGTTATTTTCACCTATCCGGCAAGAGAGCAGGCAGAAGTTGCACCAAGGGCACCTATCGCCCTGCGTTTCTCACATCCATTGGAGCTGGGTGGTTTGGATGGTGATGCGGGCGCTGCCGTTGCGGCGAGCTTTTTTCGCCTGGTTGATGTGAGTACGGGTGAGCGGATTCCTTTTACGTTGACGTTGATTCCCCAGCCAGCAGATCCGGCTGATGAAGATCCGGACAAGCGTCCTCGCGGTGTGTTGATTCAGCCAGTTGACATATTAAAGCCGAATACACGCTATCGTATTCAAAGTAATAATGTGGGTAGCAACGATCCGGCTCATAAAGGTATTCCCTTGGCGACAGGTGATGAAAACCAGTCACTTGTGACTATGCCGGGAAGTGGTGCCAATCAGTTTGTGTTTACCACACGGGCGGCTATTGCAGGTGCTATTGCCAGTCAATCAGCCGATGCTGAGTTCAAGGTGATGCGCTTGTTGCCGAATACGGAAACGGCGCTGATTGGTGAATTCCCAACACTCGATTTTTCTACCTTGCGTTTGCAGTTCAGCCAGCCGATTGACCCAGAAACAGCTGTGTATGCGGCCAATGGAACGGTGAAGCTGGTTGACCAGGCGACAGGGGTTTTAATTCCTGCCCGTTTTCTGATTAGCGGTAATCGTATGGTGATTGATCCGTTGAGTGATCTGTCGCCTGCAAAAACCTATGTATTGAATTTAACCAGTGGGTTGCAAAGTCGGTTTGGCAATGCATTGGCAGCGGATTTTACGCATGAGTTTGTACCGCGTGACACCAGGCCTCCTGAGGCTGGCGCTCCGTTGACACGTAACAGAATTTCCATTCCCAGTGAGAGTGTGTTGTCCTTGTTAACCGGGATGGAAGCCAATCGAGTGCCTGTCGCCTCTGAAATTCTGGGGCGTGGTGCTGAGGCTCCTGATCCGGCAGCCCAGGGGGATTTGTTTGTTGATTTAGCGCATAGCCCTAATTTCGGTGATATAGGGCCTGCCATTATTCCAATTCGCGTTCCGGCCAATAGTGAACTGACGGCGGCGACTCTGGTAGTCAAGCTGGGCGGCAAGACCCTGGGTGTGCCAGCCAATCTGGAAACCGGCACGCTTAGCATCAAGCTGGTTTCTGATGGTAATGGTTTGTTGTTGCCCAATCGTTATAACAACTCGCTGAATGCGCCTGGTCTGGTTAATCTGGTGATGGATGTTGCCATGTCGGCAGAAGTTCCCACTGCCAATGGTGCTTTCACTCAAGACATTCTGCATGTTGAGGTCAATGGCATTGCCACGCTCGATCAACAGGGACAGCTGCTCAAGATTGAAGCGGTTGGTGTAGTTGAGCTGAAAATTCTGGGCGTTGATGATGCCATTGGTATTTTGTCGCTTAAGTTGCAAAGTGGTGATTTGCGTGACGATCCGGGTGCTCAGGCTCCTGATACCAGCCGTCCATTTGTACAGTCATGGGCACCTGGCGGTGAAGTAACACTGAATAAAGATTTGCAGAATGCGTTGACGTTTGATGGCGGTGAGCTGATTCGTCCGGGTGATCCGTTGATCGTTAATTTCAGCAAAATCATGGAATCTGCCACTTTGCGTAATCCGGCTGCGGTGACTTTGTTCAAGGGCAGCATGGCTGGTGCTGAAAGTGAGCCAGTGCCCATCAGAACTAATCTGGATGGTGCATCTCTGGTGATCAATGCTGATCTGGAGCATGGCAGTTTCTATCGCATCAAGCTGGATCCAGAAGTTATTACCGATCTTTCCGGGAATAAGTTGCAGCTCAGTCCGGCTCAGGCATTGATTGATGATGGTCTTGCTGTTTCAGCCGCCAATGATCTGCTATTTAGTCTGCCCGCTTTGGCTGCAACGCCGGATACTCAGCGCCCTCCGGTTGCTTTGAGTGTTTACCCCGGTTATCCCTGCCCAATTGCTGAAGGTACCCGTAATGTAGCTGCCAATCTTCAGGGCAGGTGCCGTGGTGGCCAAAGTGGTGATGACTTGTTGCCATTGCCAAAAATTGAGTTGTCTCGCGATATTCGCGTAGCTTTCTCTCAGTCGATAGCCAGGCTTTCGGTGAAGCAGGCAACGGAGTGTAATGGCGCGGGCAGTTTGCGTGTTGAGCGTGTTGATGCCTCAGGCAATTGTTTGGGTGTGGTTCAGGGGCAAATTAACATTAAGCCTCGTGAGCTGAGTTTTACGCCAGCAACGCCTTGGGTGAGGGATCAGCTGTACCGTTATGTACTAGGCTCCAATGGCAGCATGACCAGCTCTGCCGCAGACTGCCTTGGTAATCAGGCAATTTGTGGTGAGAATGGCCTGCCCTTGCAGACTCAGTTGATTGCACAAAGTTATGATGAGGTCAGCGAGCCCAAGCGTGGTGGCCCGTCGATGGAGATTTTCTTCCGTGGTGGGGATGATCTGCCAGGCGCCAGTGTGGGGCTGCGTGTGTTGCCAGTCACCGATGTGGATGCCAACTTCCTGTTTGAGCCTGCCAAGGGTGAGCGCCTAGCCAGGTTGGCGAATGGTAATCTTTGTCAAACCGGAATGATGCCTAACCCGGATTACCCGACTACTGACTCGAGGAGAATGATTTCGGATCCTAATAATCCGCCAACTACCGGGCGTTGCTTTACGGCCAATGGTGCCTTGTTGCAGGTTGACTCTGCTCATCCGGATGGACCATTTTCGGGTGCTGCAACCCAGTTTGGTCTGGGCTGCAAGAGTGGCGAATGGGCTGAAGATGATCCTGGCAGGCCAAACCCGGCATCAGGTGGTGATGGTGAAGAGTGCCAAGGCAACCAGTTCTTGCTGATTACGGCTTCTCTGGGTGCCAAGCTGGGTAATCTGGTGTCTCATCCAACGTCAGGTAATCAGGTGGTCGAGGTGGTGATTGATCCATCCATCGTGATCACGTCGGGTGCCGATATTTTTGCCGAGCTGGGCGTGGCGCTTGATGCAGTGCCAATTCTTGCGCCAGGGGCCCAATTGTTGTGTGGTATTCCATTCCTGGGGCCACTGGTGTGTGACACGTTGTTGCAACCTGGTATGGATGCGCTGAATGGACTTTTACCGATATCGGTGCCACAGCCATTGGCCACCGGACCTTTGGTGTTCCGCTTGCGTCATCCCTGTGACAATGGAGCAGATACCTGTGCACCTAATCAGCGTAATAGCCCTATTCGCGGCTATATTGTGGAAGGTGCAAACGGTCCTGAGTTGGAGGCGACTTTAGAGCTCTATACGGATATTCCTGAACTTGAGGCTATTGTCGAACTTCTGGGGCAACCAGCTATTCCGATCAATCATGATGTTCGTAGTAATATTGACCTGAGCAGATATGTGCATCCAACGGATGGCGTCATCAGAACCAAGGTAACAGGAAAGGTAAACTTCCTGCCGGATGGTCGTTTAACGGTGGCTCTTGCCAATGAGCAGCCTGTCAGGTTGACAGCTAACCTGAGCGCTTTGGGTGGTTTGCTGGGTGGTGTACTGCGGGTTTATGTGGCGCCACAACGCTTTATCATTGATGCATCACTAGCCCCCATCAAGCAATAATGGGGGTAATAAAAAAGGGGCCATCTGGCCCCTTTTTTATTTGGCGATGATGCTTAGAGACCCAAGCGCTTAGCCAACTCCTGTTTGGCAGCAACCAGTTCTTGCGGCAGGTTATGAGCCAATTTTTCAAACAGCTCATCATGCAGGCTCAGTTCGGCAGCCCAGTCATCTACATTAATGCTGGTGACTTGCTCAAACAGCTCAGGGCCAAAGTCCAGACCATTCCAGCGAATGTCTTCGTAGCGTGGGCTGATACCTGAAGCATGCTCAACACCTTGAGCTTCGCCTTCAATGCGGTCAATGATCCACTTCAACACACGGGTATTTTCACCAAAGCCGGGCCAGATGAATTTGCCGTCGGCATTTTTGCGGAACCAGTTGGTTTTGTAGATGCGTGGCAGTTTGGCGCCTGCAGCTTCCAGTTTGGCACCCAGACTCAGCCAATGCTGGAAGTAGTCACTCATGTTGTAACCGGCAAATGGCAGCATGGCGAATGGGTCACGACGTACGACACCTTGTGCGCCAAAAGCGGCTGCGGTGGTCTCACTGCCCATGGTGGCGGCCATATATACGCCATCAACCCAGTTACGTGCTTCAGTGATGAGTGGCACGGTGTTGGAGCGGCGACCACCAAAAATGAAGGCATCGATTTTAACGCCGGCAGGGTTGTCCCATTCAGTGTCGAGTGCCGGGTTGTTGGTGGCGGCTACCGTGAAGCGTGAGTTGGGGTGAGCAGCCTTGCGACCAGCTTTGCCATCTTCCGGCGTCCAGTCCTTGCCTTGCCAGTCGATCAGGTGCGCCGGGGCATCGCCCAGACCTTCCCACCAGACATCGCCGTCATCGGTGAGTGCCACGTTGGTGAAAATAACGTCTTTGTTCAGTGACAACATGCAATTTGGGTTGGTTTGCATGTTGGTGCCTGGTGCCACGCCGAAATAACCGGCTTCCGGGTTGATGGCGCGCAGGTTGCCTTCGCTGTCCGGCTTGATCCAGGCGATGTCATCACCAATAGTGGTAACTCCCCAGCCTGGCATGCCTGCTGGTGGAATCAACATGGCAAAGTTGGTTTTGCCACAGGCAGACGGAAAGGCTGCCGCCACGTGATATTTTTTGCCTTGCGGGTTGGTGACACCCAGGATCAGCATGTGTTCTGCCAACCAGCCCTGGTCGCGACCCATGGTGGAGGCGATACGCAGAGCGAAGCACTTTTTGCCCAGCAGTGCGTTGCCGCCGTAGCCGGAGCCGTAAGACCAGATTTCACGGGTTTCCGGGTAATGCACAATGTATTTGACGTCAGGGTTGCAAGGCCAGGCAACGTCTTGCTGACCTGGTTCCAGAGGCGCACCAACGGTGTGCATGCAAGGCACAAACTCGCCATCACTGCCCAGTACGTCATAAACAGCCTGACCCATGCGCGTCATCATGCGCATGTTGGCGGCAACATAGGCACTGTCGGACAGCTCAATACCAATGTGCGCAATCGGCGAGCCCAACGGGCCCATGGAGAATGGCACCACGTACATGGTGCGGCCCTTCATGCAGCCATCAAATAATGGATTCAGTGTGGCGCGCATTTCTGCCGGAGCCATCCAGTTATTGGTGGGGCCAGCGTCTTCTTTTTTGGCAGAGCAAATATAGGTGCGGTCTTCTACGCGAGCGACGTCAGATGGGTCAGTCCAGGCCAGATAGGAGTTGGGGCGCTTGGCAGGATTCAGTTTGCGGAATGAGCCAGCGGCAACCAGTTCTTCACACAGGCGGTCATATTCTTCCTGCGATCCGTCGCACCAGTGAATTTGATCGGGCTTGCACAGTGCTGCCATGTCAGCAACCCACTGAACAAGACGTGCATGTTTGACAAAGGCCGGTGCCTGTACTGCGAGCTGGGTCATAATAAGTCCTGAGCTTGATAAATAGGGAAACCGGAACGAGTATTCACTGGCAAAAATGCTTATAAAACAAAAGCTTGGTGAATTACGCCCGATAATTTTGAGGCTATTATATGCCAAATCAAGGTAAAAATCGCACTCAACATGCAGCCTGAGGCCAAGGTCTCTAATAAGCCTGCTGAAAACTCGCCAGATGAACGCTTGCCCATGTAAAATGAACCATTAGTTCTTTTGATTGGATGACACTGATGGGTCAGCAAACGGCGCTGTATGCCGCGCACCAGGCATTAAATGCACGCATGGTGGATTTCGGTGGTTGGGATATGCCGGTGCAGTATCAATCTGTGCTCGAAGAACATCACGCCGTACGTCGGGTCTCTGGCATGTTTGACGTGTCGCATATGACGTTGCTTGAGCTGACCGGACCGGATGTCCCTGCGTTCTTGCGTCGAGTGTTGGCAAATAGCGTGGATAAGCTGACGCTGCCCGGCAAGGCGCTGTATTCGCTGATGCTTAATGAGCGCGGTGGCGTGATTGATGACCTGATTGTTTATGCCCCCACACCTGAGCAACCCGAGTTGTGGCGCATGATTGTTAACTGCGGTACACATGACAAGGATCTGGCCTGGTTGCGTGCTCAGGCAGCGGCCTATCGCGTGACGTTAATCGAGCGTACGGATCTGGCCATGATTGCTGTGCAAGGCCCTCAGGCACGCGCGACGGTTACGGGGATATTGCCTCATCTGGCTCAGCATATTCTTGAGTTGCCGAGCTTTCAGGGTATTGATGTAGGTCAGGACTGGTTTATTGCCCGTACCGGTTATACCGGTGAGGATGGGGTGGAAGTAATTCTGCCCGCTTCTGCTGCTACGGAATTCTGGCAAAAGCTCTTGAATGCAGGCGTTAAGCCTTGTGGCCTGGGTGCTCGCGATACCTTGCGCCTAGAAGCTGGCATGCCGCTGTATGGCAATGACATGACGGAAGACACGCTGGCTATTCATACCCAGGTTCAGTGGTCTATTGCCTGGGATCATGACTTTATTGGTCGCGATGCGCTGGAAGCTGCCAAGGCAAGCGGTATTCAGCAGCGCATGGTCGGGTTGATTCTGGAGGATCGCGGCATTTTGCGGTCACATATGAAGGTCAGCTTGCCTGGTATTGGTGATGGTGAAACAACGTCTGGCAGCTTTTCGCCAACACTGGAGCGCTCGATTGCTTTTGCACGGGTGCCGGTGGGCGAGGCTGACATGGCCTATGTGGATATTCGTGGTCGGCAAGTGCCGGCGCGTATTGTGAAACCGGTGTTTGTGCGTGCCGGTGAAATTTTGACCCCGCTTTAAATATAAAGAGAACCGTTATGAGCAACACCCCTGCAAATCTGAAATACGCCAGCAGCCATGAGTGGGCTTTACTCGAGGGTGACGTGGTGACTGTTGGTATTACTGATCACGCCCAAGATGCGCTGGGTGATCTGGTTTATGTCGAGCTGCCCACGGTAGGTGATGCAGTGAGCCAGGGTGATGAGGCTGGTGTGGTGGAGTCGGTCAAGGCCGCTTCTGATATCTACGCTCCGGTCAGTGGTGAAATTATTGAAGTTAATGAGGTCTTGGCGGATAGCCCGGAAATCGTGAATAGCGAGCCTTATGAAGGTGGCTGGTTATACAAGATTCGCGTCAGTGACGTGGCCGAACTGGACGCTCTGATGTCAGCTGATGAGTACGCTGCGCAAGCCCATTAATCTGTTTTCGCAGTTCCGAGACGACTATGCCTTATATCCCCCACACTGCTGGTGACGTCAGCCGCATGCTGGGCACCTTGGGTGCCCGTAAGCTGGATGAACTGTTTGACGAAATTCCGGCTGCCTTGCGTTGTCAGCCATTAACGGGCATTCCTGATGGCCTGTCAGAAATGGAAGTCACGCGCCTGATGCGTGAGCGTAGCGAGCAGGATGCAGGTGCATTGTGTTTTCTGGGTGCAGGTGCGTATGAGCACCACATTCCTGCTGCTGTGTGGGATCTGGCTTCGCGTGGTGAGTTCCTGACCGCCTATACGCCCTATCAGGCCGAAGCATCTCAGGGTACCTTGCAGGTGATTTACGAGTTCCAGTCCATGATGGCGCAGCTGACTGCGATGGACGTGAGCAATGCCTCGGTTTATGACGGTGCCTCTGGCTTGGCTGAAGCGGTGTTGATGGCTATTCGTGCCAATCGCAAATCGAATTCGCGTCGTATTTTAATGCCTCGCACCGTGTCACCTTTTTATCGGGCAGCGGTACGCGCCATTGTCGAAGGTCAGGACATCGAGCTGGTTGAACTCGATTATCACCGCCAGGGTGGTCATATTGATCCGGGCATGCTGAAGGCCTATGACGGTGAAGATTACGCGGCTTTAGTGGTGCCCATGCCCAACTTCTTCGGTGTGCTGGAAGAGGTTAATCTGCTGACTGACTGGGCGCACGCCAACGGTATTTTGGTGATTGCCTGTGTTAACCCGATGGCCTTGGCGCTGTTTACACCACCGGGTGACTGGGGTGCCGAGGGTGCTGATATTGTGGTTGGTGAAGCTCAGCCTTTTGGCATTCCCCTGTCTTCGGGCGGGCCCTATTGCGGCTTCATGTGTTGCAAGCAGGCACTGGTTCGCCAAATGCCGGGACGTATTATCGGGCGCACGCTGGATCTGGAAGGCAAGCCGGGATTTGCCCTGACGTTGCAGGCGCGTGAGCAGCATATTCGTCGCGCCAAAGCGACATCGAATATCTGTACCAACCAGGGTCTGGCCATGACTGCAGCGACTATTTATCTCAGTCTGCTGGGGGCGGAAGGTCTGGAGCGTGTTGCACTGGCTTGTCATGACAATCTGCGTCAGCTGGTGCTGGCAGCCTCAAGGTCGGGTGAGGTCGAGCGTATTTTCAAGCGCCCTGTATTCCATGAAAAAGTGCTGCGTTTACCTGTGCCGGTACAGCCAGTGTTGGCCAGCATGGCAGAGCAAGGCGTGTTGGCTGGTATTGACCTGTCGCCCTATTACCCTGAGCTGGGTCACGCCTTGTTGGTCTGTGCTACGGAAACCAAAACAGCAGCAGATATCACTCGATATGCAGAGGCTTTGCAGCAGGCATTGCACAAGCGTGTTGTGACAGGAGGCAGATCATGACCCTGATTTTTGAACGTTCCGAATCCGGTCGTTGTGCACAGTCCCAGTCACCACGGCAGCGTGCAGACCTGCACGATGTGCCGGACAATCTGTTGCGTCGTCAGCGCCCTCCTCTGCCGGAAGTTTCCGAGCTTCAGGTAGTGCGTCATTACACCAATTTGTCGCGCAAGAACTTTGCCATTGATACGCAGTTTTATCCGCTGGGTTCCTGCACCATGAAATACAACCCGCGTGGCGCGCACCGTGCAGCCATGTTGCCGGGCTTTCTGAATCGTCATCCGCTGGCACCAGAGTCACATTCACAGGGTTATCTGGCCAGTCTGTACGACTTGCAGGAAGTGCTGCGTGAAGTGACTGGCATGAAGGGTGTGTCGTTGACGCCAATGGCCGGTGCTCAGGGTGAGTTTGCCGGTGTGGCCATGATTCGTGCCTATCACGAAGCACGCAATGACGATGCCCGCTGTGAAATGCTGATCCCTTCGGCAGCGCACGGCACCAATCCGGCGACTGCCGTGATGTGTGGTTACAAGGTGCGTGAAGTGCCGACGCTGGCCAATGGTGATGTGGATCTGGAAGCATTGAAAGCCGCTGTTGGCCCACAAACAGCCGGTTTGATGATGACCAATCCATCGACTTGCGGTGTATTTGAACAGCAGATCAAGGCCATTGCGGAAACGGTGCATCAGGCCGGTGGCCTGCTGTATTACGACGGTGCCAACCTGAATGCCATTCTGGGCAAGGTGCGTCCGGGTGATATGGGCTTTGATGTGCTGCACATGAATTTGCACAAGACCTTTGCCACGCCGCATGGCGGTGGTGGGCCGGGTGCCGGTCCGGTGGGTGTGAGCGAGCGTTTATTGCCATATCTGCCGACGCCGATTGCGGGTAAAACCGAGGATGGCCGTTATCGCTGGCTGGATGAGCAGGATCTGCCGCACAGCATTGGGCGTTTGTCCGCGTTTATGGGCAATGCTGGTGTGTTGCTGCGTGCTGCTTACTATGCCTATGCCCTGGGTCGTGAAGGTTTGCACCGCGTTGGCGAGTACTCCACGCTGAATGCCAACTACCTGATGCAGCGTCTGGTCAAGGAAGGTTTTCAGCTGGCTTATCCTGAGCGTCGGGCTTCGCATGAGTTCATTATTACCTTTGCCAAAGAGGCGAAGGAGCTGGGTGTGAATGCCATGGATATTGCCAAGCGTTTGCTGGATTATGGCTATCATGCCCCGACCACTTATTTCCCTTTGCTGGTGCCTGAGTGCTTCCTGATTGAGCCGACAGAAACAGAGTCACCGGATGAGCTGGATGGCTTCGCCGATGCCCTGGTGAAAATTCTGGAAGAAGCGCGTACTCAGCCGGAACTGGTGAAGAGTGCTCCTCATACCACGCCGGTACGACGTCTGGATGATGTGCGTGCCGCACGTGAATTAGATCTGGTCTGGAAACCCGCATGAATGAATTAAGCCCGTTACGTTTGAAGGCCAATGAAGAGCGTCGTCTGCGTGAGGGTCATGTGTGGATCTTCTCGAATGAAGTGGATATTGCGGCAACACCGTTAAAAGGGTTTGTCGCAGGTGATCAGGTATTGGTGGAAGACAGTCGTGGCAAGCCTTTGGGTCTGGCGATTGTGAATCCCAATGCCTTGATTTGTGCGCGTCTGTTTAATCGCGATATTGCACATCCGTTGTCCAGCTCGCTGTTTGTGCATCGTCTGCAAATTGCCTTAAGCTTGCGTGAGGCCTGGTTCCCCACGCCGCATTATCGACTGGTGTACGGCGACAGTGATGGCTTGCCCGGTGTGGTGGTCGATCGCTTTGGTGATTATGTGGTGGTGCAAATTTCCACCGCTGGCATGGAGCGAGAAAAAGCGGCTCTGGTTGATGCCTTGGTAAAAGTATTAAAGCCACAGGGTGTTCTGCTGAAAAATGACGGCAAGATGCGTCAGGTGGAAGGTCTGGAAAGTTATGTTGAGGTGGCCTACGGTGAGGTGCCTGAGCAACTGGCGTTGGTAGAAAACGGCGTCAGATTTGAAACTCAGGTCCGCGAAGGCCAGAAAACAGGCTGGTTTTATGATCATCGTGATGCACGTGCTCGCTTGCAGGGATTGGTGAAGGGTAAGCGTGTGCTGGATGTGTTTTCCTATATTGGTGGCTGGGGTGTGCAGGCAGCTGCGTTTGGTGCCAGTGAAGTGCATTGTGTGGATGCGTCGTTAAAGGCGCTGGATCAGGTGGTGCATAACGCCGGTCTGAACAATGTTGCTGAGCGTGTACACACTTTGCATGGTGATGCCTTTGATGCGATGACGGCGTTGAAGCAGGACAACGAGCGTTTTGATGTGGTGATTATCGACCCGCCCGCTTTCATTAATCGTCGCAAAGATCACAAGGCCGGTTTGCAGGCCTACCGTCGTGCCAATGAGCTGGCCATGCGTCTGCTGAATCGTGATGGTTTGCTGGTGTCTGCATCGTGCTCAATGCATCTGGCCAGACATGAGCTGGTGGATGTGATTCGTGCCAGCTCTCGTCATATTGATCGTCAGGCGCAGATTTTATGGCATGGACATCAGGGTGCTGATCATCCGATTCATCCAGCTATTCCTGAAACCGAATATCTGAAAGCGATTTTTGCGCGCGTGCTGCCGGTCTGACTCAGCGCCACAGGCTCAGGGTTTTGCGTTGCAAGCCTGAGCTGGCGGCGCGTGGGGTCAGTGGTCGCGACTTTTCCACCACCCAACTATTGGCCTTGCGCCACAAGCTACCCAGTGCATCGCCTGGCAGGCGCAGGCTTTGCGCATCCTGTGGGCTCAACAAGCTGCGGCTTAATGCAAACACACGTCGTTCGGCAGCGGGCAATGGGTCGGATTGTGCCAGTACACGTAACCAGGCCAGCACCTTGCTGGCGGCACCACTGTTGGCGGGCTGTACCAGCAGCTGGCGGAATGCGATGGACTCGTCGGCATTGCGTGCGAGCAGCGCTGGCTCTATTTGAAGCGCCTGCCCCAAGCCCAACAGCCAGTAACGTAAGCCCTGATGTGCGCTGCTGGACAGTGTCAGACCTAGACTGCTCAGGCAGCGTGGCAGGTCTTCTGCCAACAATACAATCAGTGTGGCCAGATCGGCCTGAGCCAGACCACAACCCAAGGGCTGCTGGGTGATCTGGGTCTGACCTTCCCGACGCAAAATGGCCAGTTGCAACCGTAGTTGTTGCAACTGAGCGTGACTGGGCTGTTGGCGTTGACGCAAAATTTCGTCTATCTGTGTGATCAGCTCAATAAAGCCACTGGGGTCGTCGAACCAGAATGCGGACCAGCGTGGTTGCGCCAATAGCATGGGGACGACACCGGCCAGCCAGGCCAGTCTTAGCAACAGCGGATTATCCAAACGGGCACTGCCCCAATGCGCAATCGCCGCGCTGTAACGAGGATCAATCCATGCTGTGGCGGTGCCAGGAGTTTCCAGAAATTGCTGACACAGGCCATGCTCCTGCTCGGCTTCGTGCTTCACCACGGTCAGCAGGGCCAGACTATTGTCGTGCGGGAACAGAGTGCCCAATAAATCAGCCAGTGGGTCACCGACATGCTGCCAATAGGCCAGAGGCAATGTTTGCAGTCGTTTGAGGACAGCAGCATTTGGCGTGAGTGGCGGTGGCAACATAAACGTCAGGTCTCAGCGTAAAAAAAGTGCATAGGCAGGATTATCACTTTCATCCTGATACTCATAACCTACGGCATCCAGGGTTTGATGTAGTGCCGACAGCGGTTTGTCTGCCAGTTGCAGGCCGACCAGCACACGGCCATAGGCCGAACCATGATTGCGATAATGGAATAATGAAATATTCCAGTCGCTGCCCAGACGCGTCAGGAAATTCATCAGTGCGCCCGGGCGTTCAGGGAAAATGAAACGGAACAGACGCTCATCGCTTAAACCGGCGTGGCCACCGACCAGGTGTCGGGTATGCAGTTTGGCCATTTCATCATCAGACAGGTCAGTGACAGCATAACCTTTGCGCTGTAGCTGGTTGACCAGTTCGGTGCGTTCACTGAGTCCGCCGCGCAAGGCGATGCCGACAAAGACATGGGCATCCCCCGCGTTGCTGTAACGATAATTGAATTCGGTAACCGCACGCTTGCCCAGTGCCTGACAGAATGCCTTGAATGCACCGGGTCGCTCGGGAATGGTGACGGCCAGCACGGCTTCTTTGCGCTCGCCCAACTCGGTGCGTTCGGCAATATGGCGCAGGCGATCAAAGTTCATGTTAGCGCCGGAGTGAATAGCCACCAAATGCTGATTTTTGCAGCCACTGGTTTCGACGTACTTTTTCAGGCCAGCCAGAGCCAATGCACCTGACGGTTCGGCAATGCAGCGATACTCATCAAACAGATCCTTGATGGCGGCACACATTTCATCGGTGCTGCAGGTAATCACTTCGTCAACACAGTGGCGTGCAATGTCAAAGTTGTGCTTGCCAACCTGTTTGACGGCAACACCGTCAGCGAACAGACCGACGTGCTCCAGTGTTACCCGCTTGCCTGCTTTCATGGCGGCGGCGAAGCAGGCCGAATCAGCTGCTTCCACGGCAATGACACGTGTTTTCGGACTGACAAATTTGATGTAGGCACTAACACCTGCGAGCAGGCCGCCACCGCCTACCGGCAGGAATACGGCATCGGGTTGGCCTTTAAGCTGGCGCATGATCTCCATGCCGATGGTGCCTTGTCCAGCAATGACATCCAGATCATCAAAGGGGTGAATAAAGGCATAACCCTTGTCTGCGATCAGGCTTTGGGCATGACTGAAAGCCTCGTCGTAGCTGTCACCATGCAATATCACCTGCCCGCCCAGCGCCTTGACGGCATTGACCTTGATGTCGGGTGTGGTTTGCGGCATGACAATAATGCCGCGAATGCCCAGCTCGCGCGCAGCCAGTGCAACGCCTTGGGCATGGTTACCAGCCGAGGCGCAAATTACTCCCTTGGCACGGACAGATTCGGACAGATTGGCGATCTTGTTATAGGCACCACGGAGCTTGAACGAAAACACCGGCTGCTGATCTTCGCGCTTGATCCAGACCGAATTTTTCAGGCGTTTGCTGAGCAGACGGGCAGCATCAAGCGGGCTTTCGATCGCCACATCATAGACTTTGGCCTGCAGTATTCGTTTGATTAACGCATCCGGCATCATATTCAGTTCCTGAGCAATACGAAGGAGTATACTACGCGACCGGGTTTTCCTGTGCGGGAGTCATACATGTCAGCATCCAATTCTGTGTCGTCTACGGCCGATCGTTTGAAACAAGCGGTGGCACAAGCGGCACTGGCCTATGTCAAACCGGGCGATGTACTGGGTGTTGGTACAGGTTCAACGGCCAATTTCTTTATTGATGGCCTGCGTGATATGGCGCGTGACATTCCCGCCGCCGTGGCCAGTAGCGAGGCGACCCGTCAGCGTCTGGAGGCTATTGGCATTGAGGTCGTGAATGCCAACGAGGTCTCACGTATCGCGGTTTATGTCGATGGCGCTGACGAAGTTAATCCGCAGTTGGCCATGATCAAGGGCGGTGGTGCAGCGCTGACGCGTGAAAAAATTGTGGCTGAAATGTCGGATCAATTTGTCTGTATTGCGGATGCCAGCAAATGGGTACAACGTCTGGGCGCTTTTCCGCTGCCCATTGAGGTGGTTCCCATGGCGCGCTCGATGGTAGCTCGGGCATTGGTGCAGCTGGGTGGTGATCCGGTTTATCGCAGTGGTGTGGTGACTGATAATGGCAATGTTATTCTGGATGTTTATGGCCTTGATCTGAGCCAGCCAGCCGATATGGAAGCCACACTGAATAATCTGGTGGGCGTTGTCTGCAATGGCTTGTTTGCTCGTCGTGCGGCTGATGTGTTGCTGCTGGGGCGTGATGATGGCGTGGAAGTTATCAAGCGTTAACTGTGTTTGGCCAGTAGTCGAATTGCGCTAAGCTGCTGTCAAGCCCATTAGCCCCCCATTGATTATCAAGGAGTCCACCATGGCGATTGCTATTCCCAATTTATTGTTTGTTGAGCCTAATCATTATTCCGGTGGCTTTGTCAGTCCCGAGGCGCTGGTGCAGGTGAAAGAAGCAGGTATTACGCATGTGATTGATATGCTGCCTGAAGCAGAGCATGGTGGTTTTGACGAAGCGGGAGCAGCGGCTGATCTGGGGCTGTTCTACGTGCATTTGCCGGTGCAGGGTGGCCATGACTTGAATCGTGTTAATGCCGAGGCGCTGGATCGTCTGTTGTCAGAAGTGGGTGATACGCCTGTGCTGGTGCATTGCATGAGTGGCAATCGTGTCGGTGCATTGTTTGCGTTGCGTGCCCACTGGCTGCAAGGCGCTTCACCACAGCAAGCGCTCCAGATTGGCCGTCAATATGGTCTGACCAAGCTGGAACCGTTGATTGCCCAGATGCTGGGTGCCTAAGGTTTGGCCGCTGTCCAGCGACTGCTGCCATCCACACGATAATGCTTGTTATCAATCACCAGATTGATATGCCAGGCATGAACCTTGGGATTGCTTAAGTCGCTGGGCTGAGTTCTGGGTTCCAGCCAGGTATAGAGCCCTCCGCCACCGACCAACTGCCAGCTCGGTTTGGTACCCTGTGCGGCATTCAGCAATCCCTGTTGTGTTGTGGTTTCCCGCCATAACTGGCTGCCGGTGTGGGCATGTGTCATTTTGGGGCCAATGCGCAGAAACGGTTGATGCTCCCTATCCTGCACAATCACGTCGGTCTTGAGTGTCGACGATAGCATGATGCCGAACGGCTGTCCCGGCACTAATTGCAGGCTGACACCCTGAGGCAGTTTTGGCGGGCTGTCCCAACTGGCTTGCCATGCGCCTTTTCGCAATGCGGGTACGAATTTGCCTTCAATCTGGCTGGCTTTGCCGTTGACCAGCACCGGAATTGACCAGCGACTATTGGCCTGTATTTTCTCGGGCCGCAGACGCAGATCAAACCAGCCCCAGGTCCCTTTGTCAGAGACGATGCGCCAGTCGGCACCTGTGCCAGGCTCTGGTTTTCGTGTTGGTAGTCCACCTGGCAAATAGGTATCAAACCAGGTTTGATGACGCACGTTGGCTTCGGCACCTTTGCTGCTAAAGCGAATAAACGGCTGACCATCATTGGCGAGAATGGTCAGTGTTTTATCGGTGCTGTTACTGATCAGCAATTGGGGTGCCAGGGTATGTGCAATCTGTACCTTGATTCCGGTCATTGCGGCTGGCAAGGGCAGTAGCTGCGGCAGGAATTCGGCTTCGTGATCAGCATGCGCAAAAACCAATTGAGCGCTAAATAACAGGGCTGGCATAAGGCCAGCCCTTAACATCAGTGCAGTCATCAGCGTGCCGCCACCATATCCGGGCTACAGGAAGTATCTGCGCCAGTGACTCGAACCGGCCTGGATTCGGATGGAACCCGTATGCCGTTGCGCTCGGTAATGACGAACATCATGTAGGGGCCGGGAGGCAGTACGGCTTTTTGTTCGGGCATCTGAACCGTCAGGTTGTTGCCAGTGCGTCGGGTAATCGGCAGTACGACGGTGCGTTGGTCACCGTCAATAATGTGCGTCAGTGTGGTGCGACGTACCAGCACCACTTCCACAATATCGGCAGCATCGGGTGATGTGACGGTTAATGCCTGTCCATGTTCAGCGCGATTGGCCACCGAGCCAATGCTTGGACGTTGTTCGAACATATAGGGCGGGTTGTAGATTTCAAAGCTGGGGTCACGGCCATCATTGGGTGACAGACCGGGAATATTGATCGAATAAATGTAGGCGGTGTTGATGGGCGAGTGACCGCCAATCAGGACACGACCATCGGCCAGCAGCATGGCGGTATTGTGATATGTCCGTGGGTTGTGCTGAGTGGCCATCGGTTTCCAGGTTTCCGTGGCAGGATCAAACATTTCCGAGCGCAAAATAGGCGCACCCGTGCCGGGCAATACCACCTCATCACGATCAGCTCCCGAGAACACCATGACCTGCCCTGTTGGCAGCAGCACGCCAGTGCCATACCAGCGTGGCTGGGTCATGTTGCCGGTGACACGAGACTCGTAACTCATCTGGTCATCAGCATCGATATTGATGCGATCAATACGAGAAGTATCGGTAGTGACGTAAGAGCCGGGGCTGTTGGCTGTCACCAGACCGAGGACGCCGCCGCCAGTCAGAAACTCGGCATGATCATAACGACCTTCTGCATTCGGGCGCAGTGGCAGTTGAATGGAGAATGTTGAGCCGCGGAAGCCTGCACCAATCAGTGTGGACAGTAAGGCTCTGGGTTCGGCAGGAATATTTTCCAGTGAGCTGAGCAGAGCCATTGGATCACTGGTGAGCGAGCTCAACAGGCCAGTGACAGTTTGTTGTGCATCATTGGCAATATTCGGATTGGTTGGGTTGAGTACCGAGCCTAAACGATCCAGCCCCATTTCATTTAAGCGCAGAGGCAGACCGGCGTAGCCCAGATCAGTCCATAGTTTATTGACCGGATCAAAGGCGGCGACAATGTTCCATAGCGCCTGATCATAAGCCTGACCGAAGGGATTAAAGGCTTGTCCGGCAGCGTTATACAGCACATGGCCGTTGGGCAATAAATGATGGCGCGGGTATAGCGGTAATGAGCGTTGTGCCAAGCCACCGTTATCTGTCCAGGTGCTACAGCCCAGGCTGTAGGTTTCGGTTTCGACTACGTTGCGCCCGGATGCCATGGGGCGTTCAAGGTATACCGGTTTGACCAGTTTGGTGACGCCAGAGCTAACAAACACGTTGCCATCGGCCAGTGTGGTTAATGAGGGATACCAGCGGCCATAATTCATGTCGCCGGTTTTGCTCCAGCTATTGTTTCTGGGATCAAAAACACGGGCATTGCGGATGCCTTCCAGCTCGGACAGGCCGATTGCAATTGGTGTCGAAATACCTGGCTCAAAATAGTAGTCGGTGCCACCAACCGCCATGACCCGGCCATCGGCCAGTGTTTTGAGGTCAGCACAAAACAGGGCGCCGTCGTTGTTGATACTGTCTTCACCGGTGTCGATGGCAACAGGTAGTTGGCCCAATAAGGCGTTGAAGGGTTTTAACAGGCTGTTGCGGTGCTCATTGACTGCACCGCCATCAAGCGGTGATGGGCGCATCCAGCCAGCCTGATTGCCATTGAGTGTCATTACCCGAGTCTGGTCATTGGTGACCACGGTACCGGCTTCAAAAAAGATGCTGAATTCGGCATCTTCGGTACCTTCCAGCGCATTGAAATAAAGCACCCGATCATCTTCCAGTAGCGCAATCGAGCCAGCGGCAGGTTTACATTCGGTGGGACGGCCATCCGCCATGCGCAGACAGCGATCATCCTGTGGCACCATTTTGAGCGGGTTTTTCAGATTGCCTTTGGGGGTAAGCAACGGGTCTTCAATGTCGCTACGCTCAGGCTCACCTTCGCCACGTGCGGCCAGTGCACGCATGGCAGATGGCCCCCACGGCTCAACAAATGGTGGGGTAAAACCGCCGGTTTCGGAGCACTCTGCTCCTTCACAATTCAGGCGAGGTTCAATGGCACTGGTGCCGGTAATACGCTGGCTGTCACGGCCTGCATTGTCGTTGCTGCTTCCGCCACAGCCAGCCAGCATGATCGCGGCACCAAGGGTAAGTAAAGATGGCAGCGTCTTGTTCATGAATGGCCTCAGATTATTTTTCTTGGAGACCATAGAGTGTGTTTAAAACTGGAGGGTAGCGCTCATATACAAGTCGTTAAATCCGACCAAAGTTATATTTTTGTGGATGAGTGGTAAGGGGATGGTGCGCCAGGCGGGATTCGAACCCACGACCCCTGCCTTCGGAGGGCAGTACTCTATCCAGCTGAGCTACTGGCGCAGTGTAATCACAATGCAATGAAGAGGCGGCATGTTACTTGCCTTTAATGGGGGTGTCTATTGTATCTGACAGACGAAAAGCAGGTCGTACTGATGATGCAGATTGGGTAGGATCAAGGGAGTCAAGTTAAGGAGTTGTGATGGCCAAGATTATTGCCGTGGCCCAATTAAAAGGCGGTGTGGGTAAAAGTACCATCACCACTAATTTGGTTGGCACATTGGCGGCAAACAGTCGAGTCGCGTTGATTGATGCGGACCTGCCACAAGGCACCAGTTCTCGTTGGGCGGTGTTGCGTCAGGATCCTGGTATTGAGCTGATTTCGGTCGATACTGCATTGGCCATGATCACGGCTGTGGATAAGCTGGATGGTCAGGTTGAGTATGTGGTCATTGATTTGCCACCACGCAGTTTGAAGTTTCTGCGTGAAACGCTGGCCTTTGCTGATCTGGTATTGATGCCGTTGGCGGCTTCGGCGGCTGATGTATGGGCCACGGAAGATCTGGTGGCTGTGGTGCAGGAGGCGCGTAAAGGCAACAAGCGATTGCGTGCTCGTCTGGTCTGGAATCGCTTGCGTGCGTCGCGTTTGACGGCAAAATTTCTGGAAGAAACGGCCTCCGAATTAAACAGTAAAGAGCTTAATTCCATGCTGTGCCAGCGTGCAGCCTATGTAGAGGCGTTGGGTACAGGCAAGACGGTTGAAGAGTGTAAAGATGCCAAGGCAGCCGCTGAATGGCGTCTGATGATGCGTGACATCCATAAACAGTTGGGTAAGTAGTCTGGTATTCTGTCAGTCTTGGTGTGACCGCTGGGTCGCAAAGATAGATTGAGAGGCTATTTATGAGCGCAAATTCAACTCAGACGCCGCAATATGACGTCATTATCGTGGGTTCAGGTTTTTCCGGTATTGGCATGGCCATTGCGCTGAAAAAAGCCGGTCGCAATAACTTCCTGATGCTGGAAAAGGCGGCTGATATCGGTGGTACCTGGCGTGACAATCACTATCCGGGTGCGGCCTGTGATGTGCCATCTCATATGTATTCCTATTCATTTGAGCCGAATCCTAACTGGAGTCGTATGTACTCGCGGCAGGCCGAAATTCTGGACTATATGAAGCATTGCGCACGTAAATATCATTTACTGCCTCATTTCCGCGGCAATGCGGAAGTATTGGAGCTGCGCTGGGATGATGAGCATGATCTGTGGCATGTCAAAACCAGTCAGGGTGATGAATTAACAGCACGTGTTGTGACGTCTGGTATCGGTGCATTGAGTCGCCCTGCCATTCCGAAAGTGAAAGGTCTGGAAAGTTTTGATGGTCCGGTTTGGCATTCTGCGCGCTGGAACCATGACGTTGATCTGACGGCTAAGCGTGTTGCGGTCATTGGTACTGGTGCAAGTGCCATTCAGTTTGTGCCTGAAATCGCACCCAAGGTTAGTCAGTTGACAGTATTTCAGCGCACACCACCGTGGATTATCCCCAAGCCCGATGGTCCGATTCATAAAAGTGTTCAAACCGTTCTGAAATACGTGCCGGGTGCTCAGAAAGTATTCCGTAACGGTATTTACTGGCAGGCAGAAACATTTGCTCTGGGCTTCATTAATCCCAAGTTCATGGGGTTCATCAAGCGTCTGGCATTGGGTTATTTGAACAAGTCCATCAAGGATCCTGTGCTAAAAGCCAAGATGACACCGGACTACACACCAGGCTGTAAGCGGGTGCTGTTTTCCAACAATTACTTTAAAGCCATTACTCGTCCAAATGTTCAGGTGTATGGCGGAGTGGCCGAAGTTAAAGGCAGTCAGGTAGTGGATTTTGACGGTCAGTCGGTAGAGGTAGATGCCATCATTCTGGGTACCGGTTTTGATGTGCTGGATCCGTTTGGCCCGTTGCAGGTTTATAACAGCGATGGTGTCGAGATTCGTGAGGCATTGCAGGGACGCTTCACCAATTATTACGGTATTGCCATCGATAAAATGCCCAATATGTTCATGTTGTTAGGTCCAAATACCGGCTTGGGGCACAACTCGATCATCTTCATGATTGAGGCACAAATTAACTATGTCATGCAGGCATTGGCATTAATGGACAAGCGTAAATCAACACGTATGGTGGTGAAGCCGGAAGCGGTTGATGCGTTCATGACACGGATCAACAATCGCCTGAAGAAAATGGTGTGGAATGCGGGCGGTTGCAAGAGCTGGTATCTCAACGAGGAGGGTGAGAACTTTACGGTTTGGCCAGGCTTTACCTGGAAGTACTGGATGGAAACCCACAAGTTGATCAGTCGAGATTATGTGCTTAAGAAACCTGCATAAGTCTCCCCGATAAGATATAACGCCAGCCTTATTCGCTGGCGTTATATCCTTAACAGAATTTCTCCTTTGGCTGTTTGTCTGTCAGTGAGTAACCTTAATCATATTTTCTGATTAGAGATCTGATATGAGACGCCTTTCTTTGGGGTTACTGCTGAGTGTGGTAATTCCGGCAGCTCATGCTACCAATGGCTATTTTGCTCACGGATATTCTGCTGCCCAGCGGGGAATGGGCGGTGCTGGCACTGCGTTTGCGGCCGATGCACTGATCGCTACCATCAACCCTGCCGGTGTGGCGTGGGTGGGTGAGCGCCTTGATCTTAATCTGAGCCTGTTCAAGCCGATTCGTGATTATGATGCCAGCGCAAGCCATGGTACCGGCCTGGGGATTTTTGAAATTGATGCCCAGAATCTGCGCAGTGGTCGTGAGCTGTTTGGCATTCCAGGTTTTGCCTATGTGACCCCCATTGATGAACGCAGCAGTGTGGGGATTTCAGTGTATGGCAATGGTGGCTTGAATACGGTTTACAAGGGTGGTTCGGCGTCATTTGCCCGGTTGGGCAGTAATAGTGGATTGGGCAGTTTGCTGAATCCGGTGGGTAGTCTGGTATCCAGCCGGTGCGAGGGAAGTTTCGGGGGTGGCAGTGCAACCAATACCGATGCATTGGGTCTTTGTGGTAATGGCAAAGAAAGCACATCAGTTGATCTGATTCAGCTCTTTATTGCACCAAACTATGCTTATAAGGTCAGTGACGCGGTGTCGTTGGGCGTCGCCCCTATTTTTGCGGCCCAACGTTTTGAAGCCAAGGGACTGAATGCGTTTGCCCGTTTCTCCAATAGTCCGGATCGGGTCAGTGATCAGGGTTATTCATTCTCTTTTGGTGGTGGCGCCAGATTAGGTGTCATGGCACAACTGCATCCCTTGCTGGATGTCGGTGCTTCCTGGCAGTCACGTATTTATATGTCGCGATTTAAAGAATACGAAGGTTTGTTTGCTGAACAGGGCGACTTTGATATTCCATCCACATGGAATGTGGGTCTGGCATTCAAGCCAACCGCCAATCAGCGTTTGTTGATTGATGTGCAACAAATCAATTTCAGTGAAGTGGCGTCAGTGGGCAGGCCTCTGGGAGCCAATCGTTTTGTGAATGACTGTGCTTTGCCACGCTTGCTGGGTAATAACGCCAGCAGTGATGCCTGCTTGGGTTCTGCCACTGGCCCGGGTTTTGGCTGGCAGGATATGACGGTATACAAGTTTGGTTATGAGTATGTCGCAGGCGAATGGCGTTTACGTGCAGGCTATAGTCAAACCAAGCAACCGATTCCCAGTAGTGAGGTGCTGTTTAATGTGTTGGCTCCGGGTGTTATCGAGAAGCACTACACCTTGGGAGCAACGCATCAGGTTAATCAGCGTCTGGGCATTGATGTGGCCTTTATGTATGCGCCGAACCGTCCTGTGCGCGGTAAAAATCCGCTCAGTCGGGTTCAGCTATTAAGTAACGGACAGACGGTGAATGCCGAGGCCGACCCGCAAGATCAGGATATTGTGCTGGATATGCGTCAGGTTGAGGTGACCGTGGGGGTGAATTTCAGCTACTGAAATGCAGTACGTCTGAGCCCGACGGTATAAGTTGACAATGAGGCTTTTGACCTACGATGAATATGGCTATACTGCGCAAGTTATTTAGCCCGTGAGGCTGTCTAGTCAATAAGAGAGGTTGACGTGAAAAAACTTGCTACTGTGTTGGCCGTTGTTGGGTTGTTATTCACTGCTGGCGTTAATGCCAAGCCAACCAAAGAAATTTCTGCAGCGCCTTTGGGCGAGCGCTCCCTGTTTGCCAGTGGCAATGTGATTGAACGTATTCGTCTGGCAGGCAGTGTGTGTCTGGAAGGTCAGCCATGTGCCGAAGAGGTCGTGGTTGCAGCGCCAGAAGCTGGCGGTGGTGCCGCACGTTCAGGCGATGATGTCTATGGCGCTGCTTGCGCTGCCTGTCATAGTTCGGGTGTTATGGGTGCTCCAGTGACCGGTGAGAAGGGTCAATGGGGTGCACGTCTTGCGCAAGGCAACAACACACTTTACAAGCATGCGATTGATGGCTTTAACGCAATGCCGGCCAAAGGTGGTTGTGCCAGCTGCTCGGATGACGAGATCAAGGCAGCAGTTGACGTGATGATTGCCAAGTCAAAATAAGCGGGTGCTGTGAACAAAAAAGAGAGCCTAGGCTCTCTTTTTTTATGTCCGCCACTCAGGGGTTGAGCAGCGCGCGCAGATTGGTCATATGTGCTTTTGCCAATGCCTGTTTTTTCTCCGGACTGGAACTGCTTTCCTTGCCCAGCCACTCCAGATCGTCAGCTGGCAGCTCATCCAGGAAGCGACTCGGTGTGGTCGGCAATACTTCCCCGCCCTGCTTGCGGCGTGATGCATAACTGAGTGTGAGCGTCTGTTTGGCACGAGTGATGCCGACATACATCAGGCGACGCTCTTCCTCGATGGTGCCAGCCTCAATGCTGTTGCGGTGTGGCAGCAGTTCTTCTTCCATGCCGACCAGATAGACATGCGGAAATTCCAGTCCTTTGGCGGCATGCAATGTCATGAGTTGAACCTTGTCACTGTCATCTTCTTCGGCCTGTTGTTCCAGCAGGTCGAGCAGCACCAGTTTGCGGATGACGGCGGCAATGTCCCGGTCTTCTTCGTTGTCGGCCTTTTCCCACAGACGCTGCACCGAGCTTAGAAAGCTGTTGACCGATTCCATGCGGCGTTCGGCAGCTTGTGGTGTGGCGGATTGATCCAGCAGGTAATCCTGATACTGAATATCAGCCAGCATCTGCTTGATGGCATTGAGGGGGTCGTCACCGTCGAGAATGTTGCGAGCGCTGTCTTGCAACCATTGATGGAAGTCTTGCAAGCGGGTGTAGGCGCGCTCACCGACATGCAGTGACAGACCCATTTCATCACAGGCCAATAACATGGCGCAGTCACGTTGCTGAGCATAACTGCCCAGTTTTTCCAGCGTGGCTGGGCCAATTTCTCGTTTGGGCGTGTTGACGATGCGCAGGAAGGCATTGTCATCTTCCGGATTGATGATCAGGCGTAAATAGGCCATGACATCCTTGATTTCGGCGCGAGCAAAAAAGGATTGTCCGCCGGAAATCTTGTAGGGAATCTGGAACTCGCGCAGCTTGGTTTCAATGATGCGAGCCTGGAAATTGCCACGGTACAGCACGGCATAATCACGAAACTCACGACGATGCATCATCTTGTGATTCAGAATGTCGGTGGCAACTTTTTCGGCCTCGGTGTCTTCGCTGCTGCATGCCACCACGCGAATGGACTCACCGGGGCCATGCTGGCTCCACAACTGCTTTTCAAACACATGCGGATTGTTGGCAATCACGGCGTTGGCGGCTTTCAGAATGCGACTGGTCGAGCGATAGTTCTGTTCCAGCTTGATGACTTCCAGTGCGGGAAAGTCTTTGGCCAGCTCTGCCATGTTCTCGGGTCGTGCACCACGCCAGGCATAAATCGACTGATCGTCATCACCCACAGCAGTAAAGCAGGCGCGTGCGCCGACCAGCAGGCGAACCAGTTGATATTGCGCCGAGTTGGTATCCTGATACTCATCAACCAGCAGGTAGTGAATCTTGTTTTGCCAGTGATTGCGCAGGGTGGTGTCGTTTTGCAGTGCCAGTGTGGGGCGACCAATCAGATCATCAAAGTCGACCGCGTTATAGGCGCGCAGATGGCGCTCATAACTTTCAAAGACCAGTGCGGCAAACTGGTCGACATCGGTTTCGACCTGGCTCATGGCCTGTGCAGGCGTAATCAGATTGTTTTTATAATTCGAGATCATGCTGCGTACCAGGTCGATACGGTCGCTGGCATTTTCCTTGTGCAGCAGCTCGCTTAGCAGCGTACGTGAGTCTTCGGCATCAAAGATGGAAAAGTTGGACTTCAGGCCAAATGTCTCGGGGTGACGCTTCAGCATGTTCAGCCCCAGGGTGTGGAAAGTAGAGACCATCAGTCCGCGAGCCTCACTGCCCTGAACCAGCTTGGCGGCGCGCTCTTTCATTTCACGCGCGGCTTTGTTGGTAAAAGTCACTGCCGCAATTTTATGGGCAGGAATGCCACATTCCTGAATCAGGTAGGCAATTTTCTGCGTGATGACCGAGGTTTTCCCCGAACCCGCGCCAGCCAGCACCAGCACAGGGCCGCTGATCGCTTTGACTGCTTCGCGTTGACGAGGATTGAGGGTGTTCACTGACGTAATCCGAATAGGCCGTGTGGCAAGTCGGCATTGTAGTCAGCACACCCTCTTCAGGCCAGTCTATTAGTTGATTTGATAAACCTGCTTCCAGTGATTCATGGCAGTTGAGGTGTCACGCTGCCATGGGTGAAAGGATGGTTTGTAATAGGCCAGGTAGGCGCCAGACATTTTGCGCAACCAGCCCGGATTGCGGCCAAAGAACTCACTGAAGCCACGACGATGCATGTCCCAGTCACGTTGAATGCCCCGCGCCTTGAATAGCTGATAGGTGTGCAGGCCTGAGAAAAAGAAGAATTCGAGTGTATTGAGTAGCATTTGCGAGCTGCGAATCCAGTAGCTGCCAACCTGATGCTGAAAGACATCAAATGCCACCGCTTTGTGTTCATTTTCTTCAATGGCATGCCAGTACCACAGTGGCTTCATGCGTTCATCCATGGGTTCAAAAAACTCGGGATGAGTCAGCGCCAGTTCGGCAAAGACAGCAGTCAGGTGCTCCAGTGCACAGGTCATCGCCAGCTGGCGTTCGGGCGATAAGCGTTTGCGCATAAAGCTCAGCCCTTTTTTGACGAACAGGGCGATGTCGTCCATTGGCAGCCCTTTGCGCTGCATCATGGCGTTGAAATTGTCGTGCTCACGACCATGATGTGCTTCCTGGCCAATAAAGCCTCGAACTTCGCGCTCTAACGCTTTGGGTAAGCCAGCCTGGAATTGACGTACGGAATCGACAAAGAAGCGTTCGCCATCTGGAAAGGTGGCAGACAACGCGGTAAGCACCATGGATTTGAAGGGGTCGCCAGCAAACCAGTCCATGGGAATATCGTCACTAAACTCAAAGTCCATGCGACGTGGCTTGATGGACTGCTGGGTGGCCAGTGCGGTAATCGATGCGGTCATTGTCTGCGCCTGTTTTATATAGTTACATATGTCTTTATAGAACACTCATGGTGTCCTGACAATTATTCATGTCAATTTGTCGGTAGGGTGAAAGCTACAACTTGTTAGTTCAGGGCATAAGAATCTGGGTCACAATCCAGCACTACATTTAATGAGGAGAGTCAGCAAATGACCGCATGGCAGGGTAAAACTATTTTTATGACGGGTGGCAGCCGGGGTATTGGTCGGGCTATTGCGTTAAAGATGGCCGCTCAAGGTGCCAATATCGTGATTGCGGCCAAAACGGATAGTCCGCACCCCCGCTTGCCCGGTACGGTACATAGCGTTGCCGAAGAAGTGCGCGCAGCGGGTGGACGTTGTTTGCCTTTGGTGGTTGATGCCCGTGACGAGGCGCAGCTGGTAAAAGCAGTGGCTGAAGCCGCCGAGTTTTTTGGTGGGATTGACGTGTTGATCAACAATGCGGGCTTTTTGGGACTGACACCAATCGCCGACACATCGACCAAAATCTACGACTTAATGCAGGCCTTAAATACGCGTTCACCCTTTATTACCATGCGTGAGTGCCTGCCCTATTTACAGGCCAGTCAGGGCACTGTGCTGAACCTGTGTCCGCCCATTAATCTTGATCCCGGCTGGATGGGTGCATTTGCACCGTATACGGTATCGAAATATGGCATGACTTTGCTCAGCATGGGGTTGGCTCAAGAGGTGCGTAACAAGGGTATTACGGTGTCTACACTATGGCCAAAAACCATTATTGCGACTGATGCGGTGGGCGCAAAAATGGGCGATGTCGGCTTAAGTCTGTCGCGTAAAGCTGACATTATGGCGGATGCGGCTGATCTGTTACTGAGCCAGCGTGAGCAGTACAAGCATCAGTTATCCTGGCTGGATGAAGATGTATTGCGCGCCAATGGCGTCACCGAGTTCGATCATTATGCACATGACCCCAGCAAGGCTGATCAGATTCAGCGAGACTTTTATGTTGGCACTTTTTAGTAACTGACTTTCAATAATCGATCTGGATTGAACATATGGATTTCACCTTAAGCCCCGACGTTGAGCAGATTCGCCAGCAGGTGCGTGAGTTTGTGGCGACAGAACTACTGCCCTTGGAGGCGTTACCTGACTTTTATGATGAGCATGAAAATATCAGTGATGCTTACCTTCAGGCTTTGCGTCAAAAGGCAAAGGCGCAGCAGTTATGGGCTTTCCAGATGCCGGAGGCACGTGGTGGTCGTGGTCTGAATCATGTCGGCATGGCAGCGGTTTATGAAGAGGCTGCGCGTTCTCCGTTTGGACCAGTAGTGTTCAATATTGCTCCGCCGGATGATGGCAATATGCAGGTGCTGAACAAGGTGCTGAAGACCGAGGCCTTGAAGCAGCGCTGGTTGCAGCCTCTGATTGACGGTAGCGTGCGTTCGGCATTTGCCATGACCGAGCCGAAAGGCTGCGGCTCGGATCCTTCGCTGACCTATACCCGTGCCGAGAAGGTGGGTGATAAATGGCGTATTACCGGCCGCAAATGGTTTATTACCGGTGCTGAAGGTGCACAGACCTTTATTCTCATCGCCCGCACCAGTGATGATGAGCGTAAAGGCCTGACCGCTTTTCTGTTTGATGCTGATCAGCCTGGTTGGCGGATTGAGCGACGTATTCCCATCATGGGGCCGGAAGAGCACGGCGGACACTGTGAGCTGGTGTTTGATGGTCTGGAAATTCCAGATGAGCATCGCCTGCTTGAGGTAGGTGATGGTCTGAAGTTGACACAAATCCGTCTGGGCCCGGCACGATTGACGCATTGCATGCGCTGGCTGGGACTGAGCAAGCGTTGTCTTGAAGTAGCAGCAGACTATATTCGTGAGCGTGAAAGCTTTGGCATGACCCTGGCTGAGCATGAGGGTGTGCAGTGGATGCTGGGTGCAGCGGCGATGGATATTCATATTGGCCGCTTGTTGACCATGCAGGCAGCGTGGACGCTGGATCAGGGCAGCTTTGCACGCAAGGAAGTGTCTATGGCCAAGGTGCATGTGGCGGATACCTTGCACAAGGCTGCTGATACCGCCATTCAGTTGCTGGGTGCGCGTGGGTATTCCAAAGATACGCTGGTGGAGTGGGTCTATCGCTATGCCCGTCAGGCGCGCCTAGTGGATGGTGCCAGCGAAATTCACAAAATGGTGTTGTCGCGCAGTTATTTGGCAGAAGGGCCGGACTTTTTTCGCTGGGGCTAATACTGTCCTCTCAGACCGAGTGCCTCGCTGATGTGGTTTTCTTCAATGCCGCTCTGGTCAGCCAGATCGGCAATGCTGCGTGCAATACGCAATACACGATGATGGCCACGAGCACTTAGGTGAAGGCGCTTGCTGGCTTTTAGCAGCAGTGTTTTTGCCTTTGGCGTTAAACAGGCCACTAGTGAGTCTCCGCTTAATTCCGCATTGAGCTTGTTCTGGCGCTGATATTGTCTGGCTCTGGCGGCAGTGACTCTGGCAGCAACTATGGCGCTTGGCTCTCCCTGAATGGTTTGCTGTAGCTGATCAATGGCTACCGGATGCAGTGATACGCGCACATCGATACGATCCAGTAGTGGCCCGGATATGCGTGACAAATAGTGCTGAACACGTTCAGGTGTGCAACGACAGCGATTGTCACTCATACCGGCATAACCACAGGGACAAGGATTCATGGCCGCTATCAGCTGGAATTTGGCCGGGAATGTGACGTGTTGCTGCGCTCGTGCCAGGCAAATTTGTCCGGCTTCTAACGGTTCGCGTAATGCTTCCAATGCCTGTCTATTAAACTCAGGTAGCTCATCTAAAAATAAAACGCCATGATGCGCCAGACTGATTTCACCGGGTTTGGTTTTGCCGTTGCGCCCTCCTCCTCCAATCAGCGCAGCGGTGCTTGCGCTGTGATGAGGGTGGCGAAAACTAGGTATGGCAGAAAGGCCTTGTAAAGCCTGTTGCAGGCTGTGAATGTTTGCTACTTCAATTTGTTGAGCCAGTGTCAGGCTGGGCAGGATGCCTGGCAAACGGGACGCCAGCATGGTTTTACCTGCTCCCGGCGGGCCTATAAACAGAATGGAGTGGCCACCAGCAGCCGCAATTTCCAATGCTCTTTTGGCCAGGTACTGACCTTGGACCTGCGCCAGATCGAGATGGTCGTCAGTGCCGTGTATGGCATCGGTAGTCAGTTCATGGGGTGTTAGTGGTGAGCGTTTACAACAATGCTCAACAACTTCATTCAGACTTTGTGCTGCCAGTATGGTGGCTTGTTGGGGTAAGGCCGCTTCATTGGCGTTCGCCTGCGGCAAAATAAGTTGAGCTGATCGCGTAGCGGCCATCAGGCTGGCGCTGAGTGCGCCACTGACCGGCATTAACTGGCCGGATAGTGATAGCTCTCCTATGCAGATGACCTTATTCAGTGCGTGTTTGGGAATAACATTGGTGGCGGCCAGAATCCCCAGTGCAATGGGTAAATCGAAGCGGCCTCCTTCTTTGGGCAGGTCTGCCGGTGATAGGTTGATGGTGACACGCTGAGTGGGAAACTCGTAACCGCTGTTTAAAATGGCTGAGCGAACACGGTCTTTGCTTTCACGTACGGCTGTTTCTGGCAAGCCGACTACGGCAAGTCCAGGCAGGCCCGCAGATAGATGAACTTCGACTTGAACCAGAGGTGCCTGCAGACCGGAGCAGGCACAGCTATAAATAGTTGCCAATGACATGTGCTATCCCAGTAGTCCACCTAGACTGGGTATAGCAATGCCTGTCTGATTTAGCGAGGTTTCTGCTGATTTTGTTCCTGAGCAGTCAGTTGAGCTTCCAATGCCTTGATTTGACGCTCCAGGTTATCCACTTTGCTGCGTGTTTTGGCGAGTAACTGCTGTTGAATATCGAATTCGTCACGCGTTAACAGATCCATTCGAGACAATGCATCACGCAGCAGCATTTTAAGATTGTCTTCAAGCTCACCACGCAGGGTGCGAACTTGTTCAGGTAATCGATCGCCAAATTGCTGGCCTAAACGATTAATGAGCTGCTCAATTGCCATAACGACCTCTCAGAATTTATAGCGCAAGTTTAGTGCATTTTGACAGGAAAGACAGAAAGGCAATTGAGTGCTTCAAGTTGGTGCATAAATATGTCTGTGGAGCACCAAAATTGAAACCGCACTAAATTGGTGCGTATTAATAAGGGGGCAATTACACTTTTTTACATGCGCCACGAGACTATGTTTGGATAGCTATCAGTCTGGTTGATTATGTATTAAATATTTGTTTTTAATGAAATTATTTCCATTTTTCCTGGCGCATTTACAATTTAAATAGCCGCTTTCGGGAAAGTTGGCACAGCTTCTGCAAAGACCATGGTGCAGTCCAAGGCAAGTGCTGGACCTAATCCAAAAAAACTTTGTGGAGTGTTAATTATGAAGCTGTCCAAGATTTCTTCTGCAGTTCTGGTTTCCTCGCTGATGGCGGCCTCTGTTGCACAAGCAGCCGTTGAAGTGTCTGGCGATGTTGCGCTGACTAGCAATTACTTATTCCGTGGTGTGTCACAAACTGAAAATGGCATGGCAGTTCAAGGTGGCTTGACCGCTACTCATGAGTCAGGTGCTTATGCTTCTGTATGGGCGAGCAGCATCGGTTTTGGTGGTGGTCCTGGCGGTGATGAAGGCAGTGGCATGGAAGGCAACCTGGTGTTTGGTTATGCCAGCTCAGTCGGTGATGTGGAATATGACATTGGCTATCTGCGTTATTTCTACCCAGGTGCTGACAAGAAAGGTGGTGCTCCACGCTTGAGCTTCAACGAAGTTTACGGTTCGTTATCGTATGCCGGTGCGACCGTGGGTCTGGCTTATTCGGAAGACTATTTCGGTGAGTCGGGTGATTATCTGTACACCTTTGTGGGTTATGAAGCAGAGCTGTTGGAAAATCTGACCGGTTCTGTGCAAGTGGGTTACAACAAATTCTTCAAAACAGCCGATGCGGCCGCTTTTGGTCTGGTTAACAACGACAAGAGTTATGTTGATTACACCGTTGGCCTGAGCTACGCCTATAGCGGTCTGGATTTTGGTCTGGCCTATGTTGGTGTTGATGGCAACGGTAAAGATGCCTTTAACGGTGACGTAAACAAAGTGGTTTTCTCTGTAGCTAAATCCTTCTGATTTCGTACGGTGGGCCAGTGCTCTGGCCCACCATCCTGAGGAGTAAATCTTATGAAATTAGTAACTGCAGTCATTAAGCCATTCAAGCTTGATGACGTTCGTGAAGCACTGTCAGAAATTGGCGTGCAGGGCATTACGGTCACGGAAGTAAAGGGATTTGGCCGTCAGAAAGGACATACCGAGCTGTACCGTGGTGCTGAATATGTAGTCGATTTTCTACCCAAGGTAAAAGTGGAAGTTGCTATCAGTGATGAGCTGGTTGATCAGGTAATCGAGGCCGTAACCAAGGCTGCCAACACCGGAAAAATTGGTGATGGCAAGATTTTTGTGACCAACCTTGAACACGTCATTCGTATCCGTACCGGTGAAACCGGCAACGATGCGATTTGATACCTCAAACGGAGAAAATATGATGAATCGTTCTGTATTGAAATGGCTGATGCTGGTCATCGGCACAGGAACTGCGTTTGGGGTTTCTGCTGAAGAAGCGGAGGCAGTGGCCGCAGCTGGAGTCTCGACTCTGGAACTGGCCTATGCCATGGACACGTTCTACTTCCTGATTTCCGGCGCCTTCGTAATGTGGATGGCCGCTGGTTTTGCGATGCTGGAAGCTGGTCTGGTCCGCAGCAAGAGCACGGTTGAAATTCTCACCAAGAACGTGGCACTGTTCGCCACTGCCTGCGTGATGTACCTGCTCATCGGTTACAACTTCATGTATGTCGATGTTGGGGACTACCTGCCCAGCTTCAACTTTATCCTGTCCATGGATGACAACAGCGTTGACGCTGTGTTGAGTGGGGCGGAAGATGCGCCATACTATTCAGCAGTGTCGGACTTCTTCTTCCAGGTGGTGTTCGTCGCTACGGCAATGTCCATCGTCTCCGGTGCGGTTGCCGAGCGTATGAAGCTGTGGTCTTTCCTTGCCTTCGCAGTGGTTATGACTGCGGTGATCTATCCGATCCAAGGCATGTGGAGCTGGGGCGGTGGCTGGTTGGATCAACTGGGCTACAGTGACTATGCAGGTTCCGGTATCGTGCATATGTGCGGTGCGGCAGCAGCACTGGCTCTGGTTATCCTGATCGGTCCTCGTAAAGGCAAGTACGGTGCGGACGGCCGGGTCAATGCGATCCCTGGTGCTAACCTGCCACTGGCTACGCTGGGTATGTTCATCCTGTGGCTGGGCTGGTTCGGTTTCAACGGTGGCTCCGAGCTGAAAGTGTCTGATGTCGACTCTGCCAACAACGTGGCCCGAGTGTTCACCAATACCAACCTCGCTGCGGCTGGTGGTCTGTTGGCAGCACTGATTATTGCCAAGCTGCGTTTCGGTAAGGCTGATCTGACGATGGCAATCAATGGTGCGCTGGCTGGTTTGGTGGCTATCACTGCTGACCCGCTGTCGCCTTCCACGCTGGTAGCAATGTTGATTGGTGCTGGTGGCGGTGTGATCGTCTTCCTCTCTATCATTGGCTTGGACAAGCTGAAGATTGATGATCCGGTTGGTGCTATCTCGGTGCACGGTACAGTGGGTATCTGGGGTGTGTTGGCGGTACTGTTCTCCAACGGTGATGCTAACCTTGGTTCTCAGCTCACTGGTCTGGCAGCCATTTTCATCTGGACCTTTGGTGCGACGTTGGCAGTGGGCTTGATTATCAAGGCCATCATGGGTCTGCGTATCTCTCCAGAAGAAGAGCATGAAGGCTCGGATATCGCTGAATGTGGAATGGAAGCCTACCCTGAGTTCAAACAAAACTAAGTTTGCTTGCGGTAAAAACAAAAGGGGCCTTTACGGCCCCTTTTGTCCTGTTTAATCTCGTTAGCACAAGGATTGCTGATCAACAAGACTGTTCATGTCAGGGCACACTAGCGACAATATCGTGTCGTTACACGGTGCGAGTTAATAGGGGAACGTTCATGGCAGAAAGTGATTACGACTATGATGAAAATGATGACAGTGTAGATGACGAAGAAGAGGTGACACCGGATCTGGATGAAGACCCTGTGGCGCCTGAGGTGGCGGCCAAGGCACGTGATGAAGCACTGACGGCGGAAAGCCTGTCGCCATCAGCCAAGGAAAATATTCGTCGTCAACTGGAAGAGGAAATGGAGCGCTTTCTGGCCTCAGGTGGGCGCATTCGCGAGGTGCCGCCAGATCCGGATGCTGTTTGATCTTTTCAGCGCCATTGTGCCAGCATATCCAGCAGCTGATCAAAGTGCTGAATTTCTGCATCTGCAGGCCTGGTTAACGGCCAGGCCTGATTATCGTAATTAACCCAAATACTGCGCATGCCTACTGCCTGCGCAGCGGCTACGTCCTGTTCTGGATGATCACCAATATGTACCGCTGCATCTGCATTGATACCCGCATGTGTCAACGCGGCTTCAAACATGGCTGGATGTGGTTTGGCCTGACCGACGGAGGCGGCCGAGAACTGCTGACTGAATAAATGTCCCAACCCTGCTCGCTGAATGTCAGCATTGCCGTTGCTGAGTGCATACAGTGCATATCGCTGGCGCAGTGTTGCTAATGTGCTTAGTACCCCGTTAAAAAGCTCGACCTGATTACGCTCCTGATAAAACGCCTCGAAAGCGGACTCTGATCCGGTTTGCGCTTCTGCGGTGGTATAGCCGGATTCCAGCAGTAACTGTAGCAGTACAGCCTTGCGCAAGGCGGTCAGGTCATGGCGGATGTCAGGCTGCTGTTGATAGACATATTGGCGTAACTCGATCAGTCGTTGCACACCCAGCGCCTGCCAGTGTGGATAGTGATCATCAAGCCATGCACGCATGGCGGTCTCGGCACGTCGTATGATCTTGTTGACGTCCCACAAGGTGTTATCAAGGTCAAACGTCAACAGAGTGATGCCAGCGCTCATGGCTCGCCCTCTTCTGCCTTGCGCTGCTTGGACTGTTTGGCGCGTGGATGAGCCTGATCATAAACATTGGCCAGATGTTGGAAATCCAGGTGGGTATAGACCTGAGTGGCACGAATGTCGCTGTGTCCCAACAGTTCTTGTACGGCACGCAGGTCGTGGCTGGACTCCAGCAGATGCGATGCAAACGAGTGGCGCAGCATGTGTGGGTGCAAGTGTTGATCCAGCCCAATGCGCTGTGCCTGATGGGTCAGGCGTGCCTGAATGCTGCGCGGGCTGAGTGCTTGTCCGCGCTGACTTAAAAACACCGCAGAGCCGCTGTCTGGTGTCACTAACTCGGGGCGTACCGACAACCATTGCTTGATGGCTTTGAGTGCCATGCGGCCAATGGGAAGTACTCGTGTTTTTTGTCCTTTGCCCAGTACCGTGACCAGTCCCGAGGCCAGGTCCAGATCACTCAGGCGAAGATTAGCCAGTTCGGTCAGGCGCAGGCCGGAGCTGTAAAACAGTTCCAGTATGGCTTTGTCGCGTTGCCACAATAAGGCTGCCAGTGGTTCAGTGGGTGCGGGCGCATCCAGTAATTGCTGGATGCGATCAACGTCCAGCACCTTGGGTAAATCCTGACGAGGGCGTTTTAATTTATAGCCTTTGCTGGGATGGCTGCCGGCCTCGCCTTTGACATTGAGCCAGTCATAAAAGCGGCGGACGGCTGACAGGCGGCGTTGCAGGCTGCGCAGGCTGAGTCCCTGTTCGCGGCAGCTGCCTATCCAGGATTCCAGCAGCGGGCTGTTGAAGTCCGCCCATTGCTGTAACCCTTCAGCACTTAAAAACACAGCCAGCGCTTCAATATCGTGACGATAGGCGGTCAGGGTATGCGGTGATGCCAGGCGCTTGCTGGCAAGCTCTTGCACAAACTGATCCAGACGCTGGCGCTCGATCATGTCTGATCCAGACGCTCACAACGTGTCAGCAGACGTGCAATGACATCGCCCAAATGGCTGATAAACAAGGTGTCCATGCTGCTGCGAAAATGACTGGCGGTGACGCTGCCCAGAGCGATGACACCGATGGCTCGGTTATTGATTTTGAGCGGGATGATGGCGGCTGAGCTGAGGCTTAATCCGTCATCACCAAAAACGTAACGCAACTCGGTACGACGCCATTTGCCCGATAACGCACGCTGACTGCGCAGCAGGCCAGGTAGTTGGGTATCGAAGTCCTTTCTGACAATGCTGCGCCAGGGCGCACTGGCATTGGCGTGGAAGCGAATCAGCGCAATTTGCTGGCAGCCAAAGGGCTCTTGCAGCAGGTTGTGCAGACGAGTGCCGAGCTGATTGGCCGACTGCGCATCCAATAGCTCCAGGATGACGCCGCGAATGCGATCGAATAATTCGCCGTTATCACTGGCGACGGAGATCAGCTCCTGTAGTTGCTCGACCAGCTCTTCGTTGCGTTTGCGCAACTGTTGCACCTGACGTTCAATTAACGAGGTGGTGCCGCTGTCATGAGGGATTTGCAGGTGTGCCAGCAGTTCAGGATGCTTGTCGAAAAAATGGGGATGACGGCGCAAATAGGCGGCAACACGGGCATCACTGAGACGGGCAGTGACAGCGACGGACTGGGTAGCCAAGGGGGTGCGTGTGATGACCTTGTCGCTCATGTGTTTACTCGTCGAAATCGTTCAGGCGTAACAGGCCATCATAAGCGCGTTGGGTGGGGCCGGTCATGATCACAGCAGCCTCATCGTTGGCCCATTCAATTTCCAGAGTACCACCGGGCAGATGAACCTGAACCTGGCGATTAACCAGACCTTGTCGCATGGCCGCAACCGCAGCAGCGCATGCGCCGGTACCACAGGCCTGGGTTTCACCTGTGCCGCGCTCAAATACACGCAGGCGGATCTCGTTGCGATTGAGGATCTGCATGAAGCCGACATTGACCCGCTCGGGAAAGCTGGGGTGTGACTCCAGGATGGCGCCCAGTGTCTGTACCGGCGCACTGGTCACGTCCTGCACGCGAATGACCGCGTGAGGGTTGCCCATATTGACGGTAGCAAACTCCACCTGCTCACCTTGGACGTTCAGGTGATAAGTCAGTGCCTCATTATCGGCGCGAAATGGAATGCTGTTCGGACTGAAACGGGGTGGTCCCATATCGACACGCACCCAGCCGTTATCATTGATGTGCAGTTCAATGATGCCGCTGGCGGTTTGTACCTTCAGGACATTTTTACGGGTGAGTCGGCGGTCGTGCACGAAGCGCGCAAAACAACGCGCACCGTTGCCGCACTGTGATACTTCAGATCCGTCGGCATTGTAGATGCGATAGCGGAAATCAACATCCGGTCGTTGTGGTGGTTCGACAACAAGCAACTGATCAAAGCCCACACCACGGTGGCGATCCGCCAGTTGACGGATAAGCTGCGGGCTCAGGTGGACACGCTGCGATACCAGATCGAGCATCAGGAAATCATTGCCGAGACCATGCATCTTGGTGAACTCCAGACGCATAGCGGGTCTCCTCATTGATGAACGGGTCAGTTGACTGACCCTGATTGAGTCCTATTCTGTCGTTATGGCAGCAGCGATTCAAGCGCCAATAAATCCGCTACGGTTTCGCGTCGACGTACCTGCCAGGCCTGATCACCCGAAACCATGATTTCGGCAGCACGTGGCCGGGTGTTGTAGTTTGAGCTCATGACAAAACCATAGGCTCCGGCGCCTTTTACGGCGAGCAGATCACCGGCTTGCAGACGCAGTGGACGGTCTTTGGCCAGGAAGTCTCCTGTTTCGCAGACTGCGCCTACAATGTCGTAGTATTGTTCTGCGACAGCAGCACTGGTGTCGGTTACCGGCACAACATCCATCCATGCCTGATACAGCGATGGCCGGATCAGGTCGTTCATGGCGCCATCGACAATGGCAAAGTGTTTGTCGCCATTGGATTTCAGAAATTCTACCCGTGTCAGCAGAAGACCGGCATTAGCGGCAATTGCCCGACCTGGCTCCATATACACCTTGAGTCCGCTGGCCTTTAATCTGGGCAGTAGTGCCTCGGCATATTGTGCCGGTGTCGGCGGTGTTTCGTCCTTGTAGCGCACACCCAGGCCGCCACCAATATCAATGTGATCCAGCACGATGCCAGTTGCGGCGAGTTGCTTGATCATGGCTAGCACGCGATCCAGCGCATCTGAAAAAGGCGCTGTTGCGGTGAGCTGCGAACCAATATGGCAGTCAATGCCGACTGCCTGAAGATGACCGAGCGCCAGCGCCTGCTGATATACCTCAGGCGCGCGTTCAATGGCTACACCAAACTTGTTTTCTTTCAGGCCGGTTGAAATATAGGGGTGTGTGCCTGCATCGACATCCGGGTTGACGCGCAGACTGAACGGCGCCTTGCAGTTCATGTCTCTGGCAACGTTATTGAGTCGTTGCAGTTCGGCTTCGGATTCAACATTAAAGCAGGCAATGCCAACATCCAAGGCACGCCGGATTTCGCTTTCGGTTTTGCCCAGGCCGGAGAACACAATTTTGCCAGGGTCGCCACCAGCGGCCAGTACACGCTCCAGCTCTCCGCCAGAGACGATGTCAAAACCTGCGCCCAGGCGTGCCAATACATTCAGTACCGCCAAATTGGAATTGGCTTTGACGGCAAAACAGACTTGGTGATCGATTTCGGCAAAGGCCTGATCAAATGCCAGATAGTTGGCTTCCAGTGCACTGCGCGAATACACATAAAGGGGTGTGCCAAAACGTTGCGCCAGATCGGTCAGTGCCACTTGCTCCAGATGCAGCTGGCCGTTGCGAGAATCCAATGCCGTCATGACACCATCCTGTTGGGCAGCACATAAGCAGTGGTTTCTTCCTGAGCCGGTTGAGCTTGTGGCGGATGCTCCAGCGGGCCCTTCAGGCCACAGCCTGCCAGCGCTCCTGTCATCAGGGCAAACAAGGCTGTCATCAAGGCAGCGCGTGGATAAGTCGTGTTATTTGCGTTCATATTGTCCTACTGTTTGCTCTACAATCCCCTGATTCTCAGGAGCCCAGCATGAATGATCGTGAGTTTAATGACCTTGTTGATGTTGCGCTTTCAGCGATAGAAGATGTCATCGATGACGCTGACACGGATATCGACATTGAAAACAGTGCCGGCATCCTGACATTGACCCTGGACAACGGCAGCAAAGTCATCATTAACCGGCAGGCTGCTACCCATGAAATCTGGGTGGCTGCACGATCCGGAGGCTATCACTGCGGCTGGCGTGATGACCAGTGGCAATGCACAACAACTGGTGAGACTTTGGCTGCCTTGCTGAGCCGGGTGCTGGCTGAGCAAGGTGCTGCTGGTCTACAGTTTGCCTAAATTAATTCGGCAAACAGATCATACTCATCAGCCTCGGTAATTCTGACTTGCACCAGACTGCCCGGTGTTAGCTGGGCAGCGCCCGCGCCTTCAATAAAGACATTGCCGTCAATTTCCGGGGCATCGGCCTTGGAGCGGGCAATGGCCACGCCTTCTTCATGATCTATCTCGTCGACCAGAACTTCTTCGATACGACCGACTCGACGTTGCAGGCGTGCCGCCGAAATTTCGGCTGCCAGCTTCATAAAGCGCTCATGACGCTCCAGCTTGATCTCTTCTGGGACGGCTTCGGCCACATCATTCGCTACTGCACCTTCGACAGGTGAGTAGGGGAAGCAGCCAACGCGATCCAGTTGCGCTTCTTTCAACCAATCCAGCAACTCCTGGAATTCTTCTTCAGTTTCGCCGGGGAAGCCGACGATGAAGGTGGATCGGATAATCAGATCCGGGCAGATTTCCCGCCAGCGCTTGATGCGTTCCAAGGTGTTCTCGGCATGTGCCGGGCGCTTCATGCGCTTTAATACGCTGGGGCTGCCATGCTGAAACGGAATGTCCAGATAGGGCAGAATCTTGCCTTCCGCCATCAGGGGAATCACGTTGTCGACATGTGGGTACGGGTAGACGTAATGCAAACGAACCCATACGCCCAGGCTGCCCAATGCTTCACATAGCTCGAGCATGCGGCTTTTAACCGGCTTGCCACCCCAGAAGTCCAGCTTGTATTTGATATCCACGCCATAAGCGCTGGTGTCTTGTGACACCACCAGAATTTCCTTGACGCCTGCCTTGGCCAGATTCTCGGCCTCGGTCAATACCGAGCCGATGGGTCTTGATACCAGATCACCGCGCAGTGACGGAATAATGCAGAACGTGCAGCGGTGATTACAGCCTTCAGAAATCTTGAGATAGGCGTAATGCTTGGGTGTGAGCTTGATGCCCTGAGCCGGTACCAGATCAATAAAGGGGTCATGCTTGGGTGGCAGGTATTGGTGCACGGCACCCATGACTTCTTCATAGGCATGAGGGCCGGTGACGCTTAATACGCTGGGGTGTGCTGCACGAATTACATCGGCTTTTTTGCCCAGACAGCCAGTCACAATGACCTTGCCATTTTCGGCCAGCGCTTCACCGATGGCACCCAGCGACTCCTGCACGGCCGAGTCAATAAAGCCACAGGTATTGACCACGACCAGATCGGCGCCGTCATAACTGGCCGAGATTTCATAACCTTCGGTGCGCAGTTGCGTCAGGATGCGCTCGGAGTCGACAAGGGCTTTTGGACAGCCAAGACTGACAAAGCCGACTTTAGGGTTTGCTGTGGACATGATGGTGGCAACTGCTGGTAGAAATAATGAGCGCTATTCTAGCTGAAATCCGCTGCTGGCGGCGAAGTCCGGCGAGAAGCGTAAAGATAGTCATGCACCAAAATAGATTCATGTTTGCACCTTTGTGGTGCATTATGGGTTTTATGATTAATAAAAGTCCTGTTTTAGGGCGTTACAGGGCGCAGTAAGTTGGTGCGCTTATTGCAAAGCTAGGTACGGGTCAATCAAGGGATGGGAGCATTTGTGGATGCAAAACTAAGCAAGCGCCTGTTGGAGAGCTTAAGTACGGCTGTATTGTTGTGTGATACCGACCTGGTTTTGCACTACATCAATCCGGCTGCTGAAAGCTTATTGGCGGTTAGTTTGCAGCGTACACGAGGTTTGCCGCTGAACCACATCATGGTCGATGTGGATGAGGGCAGTAGTGTCAATGCATTTCAGGAGTCCGTACGAAGCGGGCATCCATTTACCAAGCGGGAGGCGCATATACGTGTCGGCCTGCGTGAGTTGGTGGTGGATTACTCGGTGACCTTGATGCACGCCCCGGGTACGGAGACTCAGGTGCTGATTGAAATTCAGCCGCGTGATCGCCTGCTGCGTATTGCGCGTGAAGAAGCCATGCTGGCCAGTCATCAGGCCACTCGCAAGCTGGTGCGTGGCGTAGCACATGAAATTAAAAATCCTCTGGGTGGCATACGGGGTGCCGCACAATTGCTGGCGCGTGAGTTGAATAGTCCGGAGCTGCGCGAATACACGGGCATTATTATTGGCGAGGCGGATCGTCTGCGCATGCTGGCGGACCGCATGCTGGGTTCACGTCGTTTGCCTCAGCCTTGCAGCACCAATATTCATGAATGTATTGAGCGTGTCGTGGCGTTACTGCAGGCAGAGGCTGGTGATAGCGTCAGCATCACGCGGGATTACGACCCTTCTCTGCCCGAAATTCAGGCCGATCCGGATCAGTTGATTCAGGCGGTGTTGAATATTGGCGGCAACGCTCTGCAAGCATTACGGGAAAACCCTGAACAGAGCTCACCCAAATTATTATTTCGCACTCGGCCTGTGCGCCAATTCACCATTGGGGCGCGTCGTCATCGTGTGGCGTTGCGTATTGATATCAGCGACAACGGCCCTGGTATTCCAGCCGATATCCGCTCTTCCATTTTTTACCCAATGGTGAGTGGGCGGGCGAATGGCAGTGGTCTGGGCCTGGCCATTGCACAAGACATTATTCACTCCTATCACGGTCTCATTGAATGTGAGTCTCGGCCGGGAGAAACCATTTTCAGCATTTATCTGCCTTTGGAAGGATCAACATGAGCCGTAAGCCTGTCTGGATTGTTGATGACGATCATGCCATTCGTTGGGTGTTAGAACGCGCCTTGTCACAGGCGGGTCTGGAAACTCGCAGCTTTGAAGAGGCGGGTTCGGCATTGGCTCAACTTGGTAGTGTCAAGCCGTCCGTGATCGTCACCGATATTCGTATGCCGGGCATGGATGGTTTGGCTTTTCTGTCCAAGGTCAGGGAGACCTACCTGGATGTGCCGGTTATCATCATGACGGCACACTCTGATCTGAGCTCGGCGGTTGCTTCCTATCAGGGCGGGGCATTTGAGTATCTGCCCAAGCCGTTTGATGTCGATGAGGCGGTGGCCTTGGTACAGCGTGCCATTGCGCATTTTGAAGAACAAAGCACGCCAGCGGCTTCGGTCTTGTCAGAGACCGCTAAAAGCACCGGAATCATTGGTGAGTCTCCGGCCATGCAGGAGGTTTTTCGTGCCATTGGACGTTTGAGCAGCTCAAATATTACGGTGCTGATTAACGGTGAGTCGGGCACAGGCAAAGAGTTGGTGGCGGGTGCGTTGCATCAGCACTCTCCGCGCGCGAAAGGCGCTTTTATTGCACTGAATATGGCGGCCATTCCTAAAGACCTGATGGAAAGTGAGCTGTTTGGCCATGAAAAAGGCGCATTCACTGGTGCAGGGAATCAGCGTGTCGGGCGCTTTGAGCAGGCGGATGGCGGTACATTGTTTCTGGATGAGATTGGCGATATGCCCATTGATACGCAGACACGATTACTGCGTGTGCTGGCGGATGGCATGTTTTATCGCGTTGGCGGACATACCTCGGTACGTGTGGATGTGCGCATTATTGCGGCAACGCACCAGAACCTGGAGCAGTTGGTAGCGGCTGGCAAGTTCCGCGAGGATCTTTATCACCGCTTGAATGTGATTCGGATTCACATTCCCAGATTGCGCGATCGCAAGGAAGACATTCCACGACTGGCCAATTTTTTCATGGCACGCGCTGCCAAAGAGCTGAAGGTCGAGCCCAAGGTGTTGACGGCAGAAGCCGCTGCCTATCTGCAAAAATTGCCCTGGCCTGGCAATGTTCGGCAATTGGAAAACAGCTGTCGCTGGCTGACGGTGATGGCATCCAGTCGTGAGGTGCTGGTATCGGATCTGCCGCCAGAGTTACTGGATCAGCCCATGGAGTCGCCACAGGAAGTGGCTCAGGATTGGGAGCATGCGCTGGCGCAATGGGCGCGCAACATGCTGCGCAATACCGCGGCCCCTGCCTTGCTGGATGTTGCGGCTCCGGTCTTTGAGCGCACCTTGATTTTAGAGGCGTTACAGCACACTGGCGGACGTCGTCGTGATGCCGCGTTGGTATTGGGCTGGGGCAGAAACACGCTGACGCGCAAGATCAAAGAGTTAGGTTTGGACGTTGCGGATGAAGATGCGGAATAGCAGTCTGGGGCAAAGCAGCGCCGAGTGAATCAGCGCTGCTCCAGCTTGCGGACTTTCCAGCTGCGTGCAGCTTCGCGTTGTTCTTCCGGGCTCATGGATTCCCAGCGCTCACGCAGCACCTGACGTACTTCTGGTGGGAACTGCTTGATTTCATTCCAGCGCTCACGCACTGCTTCGCGTTGTTCAGCAGGCATGGATTGCCAGCGTTCAGCCCGCTCCAACATGCGTTCTCTGCGTTCAACAGGCATGTCATCCCAGCGCGTGGCAAAATCGCTTAGCATGACTTTTTGCTCATTGCTCAGCTCATGCCATTCGATGGCATGGCTGACAGATGACAAACTCAGCATAAGCGTCAGGCCCAAGGCTGTGGCCAGACGGTTTCGCCAGTTATTATTGAGCGGCACGGGAGGCTTCCTCCATCGACAGTAGCCAGTCCATTTCTTCCAGTAGCTGAGCTTCAATGCTGCTATGTGAGCCTGTGCTGACCACTTGGCTGCTGGTTTTCATCAACCAGCCGCTGGGCAATGCCACCATAAAGGCAACACTGGCGGCCAAGGCCAGGCCAGCTGAAAACTGGCGACGACGATGACGCTGTTGCATCAGCTTGCCCTGAGTGATGATGAGATCAACATGGTTGTCCCAGTCAGCATCAGTTCGCTCTTCTGCTGCACGTCCCAGTGTGGCGGCAACGCGTGATGCCAGGCGAGCTTCTTCCAGTGTCAGTTCATGTTTCATGATAAATCCTCCGCAGTAGTACCAACCGCACCTAGGCGAGCGCGAATTGCGTTTAACGCACGAAAATAATGCGTTTTTACGCTGCCTTCAGCGCAACCCATGATCTCTGCAGTCTGTGCAGTATCGTAACCTTCCCATGCCCGCAACAGAAATGCCTGTTGCTGACGCATTGGCAGTGCTCCCACTGCTTCCAGGACAACATCCATATTGTCGGCCCGTTGCAGTAGCGTCATGGGATTGCTGTCTACTGTTTCGGGTAGATGCTGAATGGGATCGTCTTCACCATCATCATCAATTGGGTCAAGAAATGTCATCCACTTGCGTCGGCGGGTTTCACGACGAAAATGATCCATCATGCGGCTGTGTAAAATACGATGGAACAATGGCCCCCAGCTGCTGGGGTCATGGTTGCCGTACTTGCTCACTAGCGTCAGCATGGCTTCTTGCACAATATCCTGCGCTGCCTCGCGGTCACGCGTGGCCAACTCTGCGGTTAGGCGTGCGCGACGGCTGACATCACGAAGGAATGCCTCCATGGAATTGGGGGCCGGGCGACTGGCAGTCATGGGTGATACCTTTTTTCTGATCGGCACACCATATGCGAGCGATGCGTCAGCGACAAGTTCCATGATGTTATTCGTCCACAATTTTAATGAGAAGGTCCAATTAGACATCTTCAGACAAAACGAGAACAAAGGACGCAAGTTGACAGTCCTTAGGTAAAATCATGTCACTTTTTGTGAGGACACAGGCACTTATGCTCGATATCGTGCTTTACGAGCCGGAAATTCCGGGCAATACTGGCAATATTATAAGACTCTGCGCAAATACTGGAGTGCAATTGCATTTAATTGAGCCAATGGGCTTTGTGCTGGATGATGCCCGATTGCGCAGAGCCGGTCTGGACTATCACGAATGGGCGCAGGTCAAGGTGCATCAGGACTGGGCTGCTGCGCGTTTGGCGTTGGCTGATCGGCGCTGGTTTGCCTGCACAACCAAAGGTCAGACGTCAGCTTTTGACGTAGCTTTTCAATCTGGAGATGTACTGGTTTTTGGGCCGGAAAGTCGTGGTTTGCCAGCCCATGTGCTAGCCGAATTCGAGGTCGATCATAAATTGCGCATGCCCATGCTGGCGCAAAGTCGCAGTCTGAATTTATCAAACAGTGTGGCGGTGATGGTGTACGAAGGCTGGCGCCAGCAGGGGTTTGCTGGCGCCAGTTAAGATCAGGCGGTAGCTGATGCTTCTTGTTGCTTGCGCAGGCTTTCCGCATAAACCGCATCAAAGTTGATGGGTTGCAGCAATAACTGAGGGAAGCTGCCCTTGCCTACGATGTCAGCGATTGCCTCACGGGCAAACGGGAACAGCAGGTTGGGGCAGTAAGCGCCCAGTAGTGGGCCAAGCTCTGCGTCGGCTACGCCTTCAATCTGGAAAATGCCAGCCTGTTTGATTTCCACCAGGAAAGCGACCTGACCTTCGTTGCGTGCGGTAACGGTCAGCGCCAGGGTGACATCGTAGTGGTTGCCGTCATCCAGGCGTTGGGTGCTGGTGTTCAGGTCGATGCTGACTTCTGGTTGCCATTGCTGAAGAAAGACCTTGGGCGCACCGGGTACTTCAAATGAAACGTCTTTCAGGTAAACGCGCTGTAGTGCAAATTGTGGTTCTGTTGCTTCTGTCATGATGAATTCCTGTTTTAAATAATTAGGCTAATAGCGAGTCAAGACGACCTGCACGTTCCAGTGCATAAAGATCGTCACAACCGCCAATGGATTGTTCATTGATGAAAACCTGCGGCACGGTACGTTGGCCTGTGAGTGCTACCAATGCCTGACGTTGCGCGGGATCATTGCTGACATCAATCTCTTCAAATGCCACTTGCTTGTGTTGCAGCAGTTGTTTGGCACGCACGCAATAGGGGCAATAAGGCGTGGTGTAAATACGAATACTGGACACCTGAGCTGGCCCTTACTTGACCAGGGGAAGACTGGCCTGACGCCAGCCAGTGATGCCGCCGGACAGTCGATAGACTTCGGTAAGGCCGGCTTTCAGCAGGTTTCGGCCAGCGGCACTGGATACTTGCCCGGTAGCACAGACCAGAATGACGGGCTTGGCTGAGCTGGCCAACTCCTGAATCCTGTCGTTAAGCTGGCTGAACGGGACGCTTTCACTGCCGGTGATATGGCCGTCGCGGAACTCGGGTGAATTACGCAGATCCAGCACTCGGGCATCTTTCTGATTGACGAGCAGTGTCAGTTGCACGGGAGTGATACTGCGGCCGCCACGCTGCATTTCGGTGTAAATAAAGGCAGCTAACAGCGCAAGAAAAGAACCCACTAAGTAGGGGTGGTTAAAAGCAAACTCGATCAGGCGATCCATGACACAACTCGATGCTGGTTAATGTGAAGTGCTGGAGTATACCCGTAGCAGACAAAAAGACTCTAGCGTTCACTGGCATCTGTTAGCAAGGTCAGACAACTTTGTAGGCGTCTGGCCTGAATCAGGCCCTGATCAGCCGCTGCCTGCAGGGCGCAGCCGGGCTCGTTGCGGTGAGCACAGTTGCGAAAACGACAGTTGCCCAGAAATGGATCCAGCTCAATAAATCCGGCCAATAGCTGGTCACGTGTCATATGCCACAAGCCGAAATCACGAATGCCGGGTGAGTCAATCAGTGCGCCGCCCAAGGGCAGATCAAACCAGCATGCCGTGGTAGTGGTGTGCTGACCCAGCTTGGAGCCGGTAGACAATGCTTTGACGCGCTGTTCGACATCGGGCATCAGGGCATTGATCAGAGAAGATTTGCCGACACCGGACTGGCCGACAAAAACCACGGTAAAACCGGCCACCAGCTTTTCCAGGTCGCCGGTATCGGTATGGGCAGACAAGGTGCGAGTTTCATAACCCAGGGCCGCAAAGCTGGCCAGCAATGCGGTCATGGCTTCACGCTTGTCTGCCGTGATCAGGTCTGATTTGTTCATCACAATCAGTGGGCGAATATTGGTGGCTTCACACGCTACCAGATAGCGATCAATCAGTTCGGCAGAAGGCGTTGGTTCGGGCGCAATAATCAATAAAATGCGATCAATATTGGCGGCAACCGGCTTCACCTTGCCGTAGGGATCTGGCCGTACCAGCACGCTGTCGCGCGGTAATAAGGCGGTAATCACGCCCAGGCCATCGGCTCCGGGTTGCCAGATGACGCGATCTCCGGTGACCAGCGCATCAATATTGGCGCGGCGGTGACAGCGAAAGCGCTGACCTTGCAGCTCTCCGTCCAGCGCTTCCACCATGACCTGCACACCATAATGGGCAATGACCCGCCCACTTTGTTCCTGCCCCAGTGCGCCGCCTTCCAGCAAGGCTTCGGCCTTGGCGGCACGTTGTTCTGCACGCGCAATGCGTTCTGCCTGAATACGCTCAATGCGAAAGCTTTGCTGGCGACTGATACGGCGTTGGCTCATGTGAAACAGGCTCTGTTATGATCCGGGTCATTGTGCCATCAATCGGTCTTGCTCAATACAGGCTGGTCGTAACGATATTTATAAGGAATAGGGATGAGCTTTGATAAAAGCAGCAATTTGATCTGGATCGATTTGGAAATGACCGGCCTTAATCCGGATACTGATCGTATTATTGAAATCGCCACGATTGTGACCGATGCGCATCTGAATGTGTTGGCCGAAGGGCCAATTTTGGCGATTCATCAAAAAGACATTGTGCTCAATGCCATGGATGAGTGGAATACGCGCCAGCACGGCCAGTCGGGCCTGACCGAACGCGTGCGCCGCAGTACGGTGACAGAAGCAGACGCCGAAGCGCAGACACTGGAATTTCTGAGTCGTTTTGTTGATCCCAAAAAATCACCGATCTGCGGTAACTCTATCTGCCAGGATCGGCGTTTTCTTTATCGCACCATGCCCAAGCTGGAAGCCTATTTTCATTACCGCAACCTGGATGTCAGCACGGTGAAGGAACTGGCCCGACGCTGGTATCCTGATCTGTTGCAGCGTTTCACTAAAAAGAGTTCGCATCTGGCGATGGATGACATCAAGGACTCTATTGAAGAGCTGCGCTATTACCGTCAGTATTTTTTCAGAATGCCGGGGTTTAGCGAAGACTGAAGAAGAGTGCTGCTTAGATGGAACCGTCAAACGCCATGGATGGCGTTTGCGAGCCTACACGGACGTATTCACGGCGTGTTCCATCTAAGCAGCACTCTTCTTCCACCCACTCAGCCAAGCAAAGAAGCAATCGCTGCATTAAACGTAGCACTTGGGCGCATCGCCGCATCCAGCTTGGTCGCATCAGGCAAGTAGTAGCCGCCAATGTCCGATGGTGTTCCCTGTACCTGCGTCAATTCATCAACGATTGTCTGCTCGTTGGCCGTGAGCGTTTCAGCCAACGGTTTGAATTTGGCTGCCAGTTCGGCATTGTCACTTTGCTCCGCCAGGGCTTGAGCCCAGTACATGGTGAGGTAGAAGTGACTGCCACGATTGTCGAGCTGGCCAGTTTTGGGTGAGGGCCCCTTGCTGTTGTCGAGCAATTTGCCAGTGGCCGCATCCAGCGTTTGGGCGAGTATTTTGGCCTTGGCATTGTCACTCTTGATGCCCAGTTCCTCCAGACTCACGGCCAATGCCAGGAGCTCGCCCAGCGAGTCCCAGCG
>CAZMVL010000002.1:7435-173678 GCA_964569335.1 uncultured Paraperlucidibaca sp. | reverse complement strand
TGCTTGGGTGCCGAGCCACCAGCGCCGGTTTCATACATGCCGCCGCCAGCCATCAGCGGTACGATGGACAGCATTTTGGCCGAAGTACCCAGTTCCATGATCGGGAACAGGTCGGTCAGGTAGTCGCGCAGGATGTTGCCGGTGGCGCTGATGGTGTCCAGGCCGCGTATCACGCGCTCCAGCGTGTAACGCATGGCGCGTACCTGACTCATGATCTGGATATCAAGGCCGTTGGTGTCGTGTTCTTGCAGATACATCCGCACCTTGGCGATAAGCTGTGCTTCGTGTGGACGGTAGGAGTCCAGCCAGAACACCACGGGCATGCCGGAGTTGCGTGCACGCGTCACGGCCAGTTTGACCCAGTCGCGGATGGCGGCGTCTTTGGTCTGACACATGCGCCAGATGTCGCCAGCCTCGACATCCAGGCTCATCAGTACTTCACCACTATCGAGGTCGGTGATGTTGGCTGTGCCATCTTCGGGTATCTCGAAGGTTTTGTCGTGCGAACCGTATTCTTCCGCCTGTTGCGCCATCAGGCCGACGTTGGGCACGGTGCCCATCGTGGTCGGGTCGAAGGCACCATGCCACTTACAGAAATTGATCATTTCTTGATAAATACGGGCGAAAGTCGATTCAGGCATGACTGCCTTCACGTCTTTCAGACGACCATCAGCACCATACATTTTGCCGCCATTGCGAATCATGGCGGGCATAGAGGCATCGACGATCACGTCGTTGGGTGAGTGGAAGTTGGTAATGCCCTTGGCCGAGTCGACCATGGTCAGTTTGGGACGGTGCTCGTGGCAGGCGTGCAGATCCTGCCTGATCTCATCTTGCTGACTTTGCGGCAGCGTGGCGATCTTGTTGTAGAGATCTACCATGCCGTTGTTTACGTTTACGCCCAGCTCGTCGAACAGCTTGCCGTGCTTTTCAAAAGCATCCTTGTAGAAAATTCTTACACAGTGTCCGAACACAATCGGGTGCGAGATCTTCATCATGGTGGCTTTGACGTGCAGCGAGAACATCACGCCAGTCTTGTGGGCATCTTCAATTTCTTTTTCATAGAAGGCGACCAGTTCCTTCTTGCTCATAAACATGGAGTCGATCACTTCGCGGTCGAGCAGCGAGAGCTTGGGCTTGAGTACAATGGTCTTGCCACTCTTGGTGATCAGTTCCATTTTTACGTCGCGCGCACGGTCCAGCGTCATGGATTTTTCACCATGATAGAAGTCACCTGCGTGCATATGCGAGACATGCGAGCGTGAGGCCTGGCTCCATTCCGCCATGCTGTGCGGGTGCTTGCGGGCGTAGTTTTTCACAGCCGCTGGTGCGCGGCGGTCAGAGTTACCTTCACGCAACACCGGATTCACCGCACTGCCGATGCACTTGTTATAGCGTGCCAAAGCGTCCCGCTCCTCGTCGGTCTGTGGGTTCTCGGGGAAGTTGGGAATCTTGTAGCCTTTGTCTTGCAACTCTTGGATGGCAGCCTTGAGCTGGGCCACCGAGGCGCTGATGTTGGGCAACTTGATGATGTTGGCTTCTGGTTGCAGCGTGAGCTTGCTGAGTGCATCCAAGGTGTCGGGGACACGTTGTGCCTCAGTCAATGCGTCCGGGAATTGGCCCAGAATACGGGTCGCCAACGAGATGTCACTGGTCGCCACGTCAACGTCTGCCGATGCCGCAAAGGCCTGAATAATGGGCAGGAGTGATGCGGTGGCCAGGCGAGGAGCCTCATCGGTCAGGGTATAAATGATCGTGGATTGCGGATTACTCATCTCATCGTCTCGTGGTTGAGGGGAATAAAAGGCTGTTGTTGCACAAACACCAGCAACTTCCGGTCAATACGGTACCACCAACAGGAAAAGGCTACCAAGCGCCTTTGGTCGACTAGGACGGAAATTATGCAGCCTTATGAACATGGCGCTGGCTCGTGACGCTAACCTGCTGGCACCAGTTGGGCAGTGATGCCAAACTATCAGTTCTACCCGATGTCCATGCCGCCGCTTCGCGTCGTCAGGGACGTGGGTGAACTGGGGCGTTAGGCCGCGTTGAGCCAATCTAGGAAGCCATCATATGTACTTCGTAAGATCGATACTTGTGGTTCTCACCCTTGCGTTGCCGGCATCGGGATGCAAGCCGTCCGGCTCGACAGTGGTGGCCGATGCCATCTATGCCGGCGGCCCCATTGTCACTATGAATGACGCTCAGCCCAACGCCGAGGCTCTGGCGGTCAAGGACGGGAAGATTCTGGCGTTAGGTGCGAAGGCAGACATTGAGAAGGCGCATAAGAGGGCAGCGACGAAGGTTGTAGACCTCGCCGGCAAAACACTGATGCCCGGATTTATCGATGGCCATGCTCACGCCCAGCAGTTCGGTACTCAGGCCGTCGGCGCTAATCTGCTCGCCCCTCCGGACGGCTCGGTCAACACTATGAACGATCTCGTGGCAGGGCTGAAAGCCTTCTCCGCTGGGCCAGACGTTGAGCTGACTGGCTGGATTTTTGGCGTCGGCTACGACGATGCATTGCTCGGTCGGCATCCCACTCGCAAAGACCTTGATAAGGTCTCGACCACCGTTCCCGTAATGGCGACGCATATCTCGGGTCATTTCGCGGCGGTCAACACGCTGGGCTTGAAGATGATCGGTTACGACACTGACACGCCCAACCCAGAGGGTGGCGTCATCCGTCGCGAGGCTGACGGTAAGACCCCGAATGGGGTGCTTGAGGAACTGGCTGCCATGCCTTACATCGTGAAGTTTCTCATGCCGACTACCCAGGCTGGGAAGGACGTTTTCTTGAAGCGGGGGCTGGAGATGGCCAAGAGCTACGGCTATACCACCGCCAACGAGGGTCGCATGTTCGGCACCATGCATGCCGACATGCTGAGTTCTGCCGAACGGGGGCTCGTCGACATCGACTTCACCGGCTGGATGGATTACTCCAACCGCGCCGAGATCGACCGTGGCTTCTCTACGACCTACAAAAACCACTACCGCCTCGCCGGTCTCAAGATTACGCTCGACGGTTCGCCCCAAGGCCGCACGGCTTGGCGCACCGTCGCCTACCTGATCCCGCCCGATGGCCAGAAACCCGGCTACAAGGGATACCCTGCCATTCCTGACACCAGTCAGGTCGAGGCCTATCTCGACGAGGCCTACACCAAGGGTTGGCCGGTCAAGGTTCACACCAATGGTGATGCTGCCATCGACCAGTTGTTTGAGGCGCTTAAGCCCGTGGTCGCCAAGCATGGCGTGAAGACGGGCCAAGTGATTCTCATCCACGGCCAGTTTATCCGGCCGGACCAGGTGCAGGCGCTCAAGTCGCTCGGCATTTTTCCGTCGATGTTCCCGATGCACACCTTTTACTGGGGCGATTGGTACAAGCAGATCGTTGGCTCGGAACAGGCCACTAGAATCTCGCCCATGCGCTCGATCCTTAACACTGGCCTGCACGCGACCAGCCACACAGATGCGCCAGTTGCGCTTCCTAATCTGATGCAGGTCGTGTGGGCAACGGTGAATCGCACGTCACGTTCCGGGGCAGTCATTGGCCCCGACGAGCGCGTCACCCCTTACGAGGCGATGAAGATGATAACCCTCTGGGGCGCTGAGCAGTTCGGTGAACAGGCGACTAAGGGCTCATTCGAGCCTGGCAAGCTAGCCGACATGGTTATCCTCTCCAATAACCCCCTTACTATTGACCCGGCGAGCATCAACAAGATCGTTGTGCTGGAGACGATTAAGGAAGGAAAGACTGTGTACAGGAGAGGGCAGTGAACTGATGCGCACCGCTCCTTAAGGTGACATTGATGCCATTCTCCCTCTTATGGCGGATGACGTTGAGCTTGATTCTGGTGTGGTCGTTCATAACCCGATGCGGGTTGTTCCCAATGGCGCTGGAAGCGAATTCATATTTACCCTATTACGGCAACCGGGGATGTCCCAGGAGTAATTCGCTACTGATGCGAGAGCAGTTTACACAGACCTTCTAGTGTTAAAAGAACTTCTTGAAAGGGACTCTTAAATGAAACATTGTTACTGTGCTCAAGAAGCTCCTAACAATTTTTGCAGTATGTTTTTGTCGCTGAAGAGAGGCGTTAGATGGTGATAGGCGAATGATTCACTTTGTGGCTCGGGGTCGTCTCACGCTCATTGAATGTTCCTTTCTCATTGTTGTGGTTATATGGCTCATGGCATTGATGGCAGCCAAGCTTGGTGTTGAGCTTGAGTCTTGGAAAGCTCAGAATCGTGCAGTCTTGGCATTCTGGCTTGTTCCTTTTGGTTTGTGGGTGCTCGCAGTCAAGATTCGGCCCTCGCGCTGGCGCACTATCTGCCTTAACGTTGTGGCTATATTGTCCCTAATTTCTATTCTGCCTGCTGGCTGTTCTTGGCTTGATGTCAGGCATGAGCATGAAGGGACAGTGAATTTTAGTTTTGAGCCATTGCATAGGCAGGTGTTCGGCGGTGGAGACATAGTGCTTTATCGCACAAATTGTGGGGCCACATGCTCATTTGGGCTGGTTCTCAGGCAAGAAAGGTTATTAGTGTCGGGCTTAAAGCTGACGCGGGTTATTGGTCGTTGGTATCCTGCTGATATGGCAAGTATTCAATCTGTTTTACCCGATATCGTTCGCGTTGAGGTTGCTCCATATGGTGAAAAACGATCAGCCCCTATTGTCGAAGACATAGTTCTTTCACGGTCATTCGTATGGCAATAGTTCGCAGTCTCTTACCTCTTCATCCTAAGTCATGAGTAAAAGTCGTGAAAATTAGATATGTAATTTTATTGGTTTTCGCTTCGTTCACGCTTGGTGGCATCTTCTCGTATGTCTCATTGAAGAGCGATATCGAAGAGGCGAAAGCTGTGTACACATTCGTGCAAGGTTACTTTGACTTATTGGAGGAGCAACGTGCAATAGATAGTCTGGAGGTGACTTTGGATGCTATTGGACGTATAGAGTTTTTACAAAATCGTGATGCTCCCCGGAGATATATTGGGGAAGGATATGAGGACATGATCAAAAAACATCTCGAGAGGCTGGAGTCGGTTCAGCAAAACTTTGATGACCCCCGTGTGACTCAAAAATCTGAGCATCTAATCAAAAAAGCAGAAGAAATGTTGGCCGAAATAGAGACGGAATATTTTAATTAGAGAGTTTATAACAAATGGCTCAAAGTGACTTCGGTGCTATAGCCTTCGCGCTTTAGCTTCTCGTGATTTGTCACAGGAAACCATGCTCTCGCTGCTCATTTATCGCCCACAGCAGATGTTCACGCAGCACATCGTCCAACATGCCAGCGGCCTCTAGCTCGCTGAAGCGTGTCGTTAGCGCATCTAGCACCTTTGCCGACGCCGACGCATTGCCCAACGCAACACTCAGATTGCGTATCCAGCCACGATAGCCCGCTCTGCGCAACGCCATGCCTTCGGTGCGCGTTGACCACTCGGCCTCTGTCCATGACATCAGTTCTAGCAGGTCGGGTTTATCCAGCTCATGTCTGGGGCTGAAGTCACGCTCTTGGCTGGCCTTGGCGTAACGATTCCACGGGCACACCATCTGGCAGTCATCACAGCCAAAAATCCGATTGCCAATGGGACGACGCAGTTCGACCGGAATGGCGCCACGATGCTCAATGGTCAGATAACTGATGCATTTACCGGCATCGAGTTGATAGGGTGCCAAAATGGCTTTGGTCGGGCAGATATCAATGCAGGCCTGACAACTGCCGCAATGACTGCTGACGGGTGTATCAATCGGCAAGGGCAGGTCGGTAAATAGTTCGCCCAGAAAAAACCAGGAGCCAGCTTGTCGGTTAATAACCACGGTATGTTTGCCGATCCAGCCCAGACCGGCCTGACTGGCTACAGCTTTTTCCAGCACCGGAGCCGAATCCACAAAGGCGCGATAACCAAATGGGCCGGCTACTTCCGCAATTTTATCGGCCAGTTGCTGCAGGCGGCGTCGAATCAGTTTGTGGTAGTCGCGGCCCAGGGCATAGCGTGAGACATAGGCCAGCTCGGGATTGTTCAGCACTTCATGGCAGCGCGGGTCGGCGGGCAGATAGTCCATGCGCACACTGATGATGCGTTGGGTGCCGGGCACCAGTTGTTCGGGGTGACAGCGTTTGGGCTCAGCCATCCAGGCCATGTCGGCATGGTGTCCGGCGGCCAGCCAGCGTGCCAGATGCTGTGGGTGTTCGCCCAGATCAATATCGCTGATGCCAGCCTGCTGAAAGCCAAGCTCACGCGCCCAGCGTTTGATCATGGCGGCCATGTCATGCGGGTCAGGGCTGGTACTGCTGATATCGTGGCTGACTATTCGCTTCATGTCGCGCATTCTGCCATTCTTGGCGCATCCAGACCATGATATTGGAGCGATCAGTGCGGCCAGACGCCAAGACGTTATCTCTCGAGTTACTGCATGCCTTGCAGCAGCAATATCTGCCACCGCGACCAACCAATGCACACAAGGGTTTGTATGGCCCGTTGCTTTGTGTGGGCGGTGATATTGGTTATAGCGGCGCTATTTTGCTCAGTGCAACCACCGCATTAAGAACCGGGGCAGGCTCTGTTGTGCTGGCAACTTCACTGCAAACGGCACAGTCGGCCTATTTGCATCAGCCGGAGCTGATGGCCAGAGCAGTGCAGTCGCGGGCAGACTTGCAGCCTTTGTTGGCTGCGGCAAAGGCGCTGGTTATTGGGCCCGGTTTGGGGCGCGATGACTGGGCGTGTAGTTTGTGGCCAGTGTTGGCCAGCCAGTCCCAGCCCCAGGTGATGGATGCGGATGCCTTATTCTGGCTGGCAGAAAATCCAGATCGGCAATGTCAGCGTATTATTACCCCGCATCCGGGCGAGGCCGCCCGTTTGTTGCGTACGGATGTCGCCAGTGTGCAGGCGGATCGGGTGGGCAGCATTATCAGGCTGCATGATTTGCTCGGCGGTGTGGTCATCCTGAAAGGGGAAAATTCGTTGGTGTTTGATGGCGAGTCATTGTGGCTGTGTCCGTTTGGCAACCCTGGTATGGCCAGTGCGGGCATGGGCGATGTGCTGGCGGGATTGCTGGGTGCGCTGTTGGCGCAAGATGTGCCATTGTTGCCTGCTGCTTTGCTTGCTGTTGCCGGGCATGCACTGGCGGCGGATACGTTGGTCAGTAAAGAGGGGCAGCGTGGCTTGTTGGCCAGTGACTTGCCGACACAATTAAGACGTTGGATAAATCATGTTGAACATTGAACTGGCGGATGCGGATGCCACGGTAGATTGGGGGCGGCGTTTGGGTCTGGCGGCGGCTGCAGGCGGTGTTGTGTATTTACAGGGTGACTTAGGCGCAGGCAAAACCACCCTGACACGAGGCGTGTTGCGTGCCTTTGGTCATGCCGGTGCGGTCAAGAGTCCCACCTACACTCTGGTTGAGCCTTATCACTTTGATGGCATAAACGTTTATCATTTCGACCTTTATCGCCTGATCGACCCGGAAGAACTGGAATTGATCGGGGTGCGTGATTATTTTACCGAGCAGGCGCTGGTGCTGGTGGAGTGGCCATCACGTGGTGAGCCATTGTTGCCTGCGCCGGATATGACGCTGCATTTGCAGCCTGCGGATGCAGGTCATGGACGTTTGTTGTGTGTGCAGGCGCATAGTCCGACAGGTCAGCGCTGGCTCACACAGATGACACAATAGAGGTAGTGAATGCGTTTTTTTCAGTCGCTGATGGCGGTGTTGTTATTAGCAATCAGTGCGCTGGCTAATGCCAGTGAAATTGTAGGTGTGCGCTCGTGGGCAGGGCCAGACAGTACCCGTCTGGTATTGGAGCTGTCGGCACCATTGAATTTTCGCGTCAGTGAAGACAGCACTCCTGGGCGACTGATTGTGCAGCTGCCCAATGCCCGTACCAAATTGCAGGGTCCGCGTTGGCCAACTAAAGAAGGCGCGATTGAAGCCGTTCGTTTTGATACCAGTGAGCGTCAGCCGCGCCTGATTGTGGAGCTTAGGCAAGCTTCGGTGGCGAACGTGTTTGCGTTGGGGCCAAGCGGAAGTTACGGTCATCGCGTGGTTATTGATTTTACGCCTCAGCGTGCGCAAGTGACGGCCACGCCACCACCTGCCGCTGTGCCATCACGGCGTGAGGGTAATAAGGGACGAGACATCATTGTCTCGATTGATCCGGGACACGGCGGGGAAGATCCTGGCGCTGTTGGTCAGCATGGCAATTATGAAAAGCATGTGACGCTGGCGATTTCCAAGGCAGTAGCGGATTATCTGAATGCTCAGGAAGGGGTCAGGGCTTTGCTGACCCGTGACACCGATTACTTCATTCCTCTGCAACAACGGCGACGTATTGCTCGTCAGCAACACAAGGCCGACATTTTTATCTCTGTTCATGCCGATTCTGCACACAATAAACGCGCCAATGGTGCCTCGGTGTATGCCCTGTCATTGCAGGGTAATAGTGCGGCTACTTCTGCTTTTGCCCGTGAGCTGGCGGAGAAGGAAAACAAGTCCGATCTGATCGGTGGTGTCGCACCCGAGGCCGACAGCATGAGTGGCGTGTTGGCGGATTTATTGATGGCAGGCACGCTCAAACATAGTCTGGAAATGGGCAGTATTTTGCTGGCCTATATGGAGCCAGTCGTAGGACGCCTACATAGCCGAACCGTGCACCAGGCCGGTTTTGCGGTGCTGAAAGAGCCGGGCATGGTGTCTTTGCTGGTCGAGACCGGCTTTTTGTCCAATGCAGAAGAGGAGTTGCGTCTGGTCAACCCTGCTCATCAGCGCCGTGTGGCGGCTTCGATTGGTGAAGGTATCATGCGTTTTTGCCGTGAGTTCCCGGTGGCTGGCAGCTATTTTGACAAGAACTGATTTTGACAAGAGCAGCGCTGTTTCTGGCTGGGAGTGCTGAGCATGGCAAGAATTCATTTACTGGATGCCCAGTTATCCAATCAGATTGCCGCAGGTGAAGTGGTTGAGCGTCCTGCATCAGTGGTTAAGGAACTGATCGAAAACTCGCTGGATGCGGGTGCGCGGGTGCTGGATATTCAGATTGAGCAAGGTGGTATTGCTTTGATTCGCATCCGTGATGATGGCGAAGGTGTGACCAAGGACGATCTGGCATTGGCGCTGGCTCGGCATGCCACCAGCAAAATTCATCATGCCGATGACCTGGAAGCTGTGGCGACATTGGGGTTTCGTGGCGAGGCGCTGGCATCCATTGCCTCGGTATCACGCCTGACCATGACATCCAGCACCGATGATTCAGGACTGGCCTGGTCAGTACGTTCTGAAGGGCGAGATATGGCGCCGGTATTGGCACCGGCCAGACATTCTCGTGGCACTACCCTGGAAGTGCGTGATCTGTTTTTTAATACCCCTGCTCGTCGTAAATTCCTGCGTACTGAAAAAACAGAATTTGCCCACTTGGAAGAGGTGGTGCGGCGTTTGGCACTCACCGTGCCGCAGGTGGCTTTTACGCTGAGTCATAACGGTCGTGTGCTGTGGCAATTAAAGCCAGCGCGTGATGAACAGGAAATGCTGCGACGTTTATCTCAGGTCTGTGGCCCGGCATTTGTTGAAGCGGCAAGACCTCTGTCGGTTGAAGTTGCCGGTACTCAGTTGCAGGGTTGGTTGGGTATGCCGACTTTTTCGCGTTCGCAGGCCGATTTGCAGTATTTCTTTGTCAATGGCCGCATGGTGAAAGACAAGGTGGTGTCACATGCAGTACGTCAGGCTTATGCCGATGTCATGTATCACGGTCGTCATCCTGCCTTTGTCTTGTTTCTGGCGCTGGATCCGGCGTCTGTCGATGTCAACGTGCACCCCACCAAGCACGAGGTTCGTTTTCGCGATTCGCGCCTGGTGCATGATCTGATCTTTCGCAGTCTGCATCGTGCCTTGGCGGAAATGCGTCCTGAACAGCCCGGTGCGGTGTTATCGACGGAGCCTGTGTCGGCTTCTTCGTTGTCGTCATTTGCGGCAGCTCCTGTTTCTGCCCCAATGCCTACCCAGCAGGGTGGTTTGCAATGGTCATCGGCACCGGCGGAGTCAAGACAGACGCAGGAGCAGTGGGCGGTTTATATTGCCCCCGCCATGCCACTCACCGAACCCGAGTCTGCGAGTGAAGCTCCGCCTCTGGGTTACGCCCTGGCACAGTTGCATGGCGTTTATATTCTGGCGCAAAACACGGATGGTCTGGTGCTGGTCGATATGCATGCCGCGCATGAGCGCATTGTGTATGAGCGACTAAAGCAGGCTCATACCGGAACGGGCATCGTGCGGCAGCCTTTGCTGGTGCCAATCAGCATGGCGGTGAGTGAGCGTGAAGCGGGTCTGGCTGAAACGGCGCGAATCATGCTGATGGAGCTGGGGCTGGAGGTGGATCGTGTCGGGCCGGAAACATTATTGATTCGTGGCCTGCCCAGTTTGTTGCCGCAGCGTCAGGCGGAAGGTCTGTTGCGTGATGTGTTGGCTGACCTGTTGGCAGAAGGCAGTACACGACGTGTACAGGAGCTGGCCAATACCTTGTTGGCGACCATGGCCTGTCATGGTGCGGTACGTGCCAATCGACAATTGTCTCTGGCTGAAATGAATGCCTTGTTGCGTGATATGGAAATCACCGAGCGCAGCGGCCAATGCAATCATGGCCGTCCAACCTGGACTCGTTTGTCCATGGCGGATCTTGATCGTCTCTTTCTGCGAGGGCGCTAGTGGTGTCAGTAGCCGGGTTGCCCAAAGTATTGTGTTTAATGGGGCCGACTGCTTCGGGCAAAACCGCTTTGGCCATGCGGCTGGTGCAAGAGGCAGGCTGCGACATTATTTCGGTTGATTCCGGCATGATTTATCGCGGCATGGATATTGGCACGGCCAAACCAACAGTCGCCGAGCTGGCACAAGCACCGCATCGCCTCATTGATATTCTGGACCCGTTGCATGCCTATTCGGCAGCGCAATTTCGTCAGGATGCCTTGCTGGCTATCGACGAGATTATTGCCGCTGGTCGTACGCCGCTGCTGGTTGGCGGCACCATGATGTATTTCAAGGTGCTGCGTGATGGCCTGGCCGAGTTGCCTGAGGCCGATCCTGATATCAGGGCACGTCTTGAAGCAGAAGCGAAGGTTCAGGGCTGGCCTGTCATGCATCAACGCTTGCAGGAAGTTGATGCGCAGGCGGCAGCACGTATTCCACCCATGGATTCTCAGCGCATACAGCGCGCATTGGAGGTTTGGGAGCAGACGGGCAAATCATTGACTGCCTGGCATGCGGAGCAGGAGCAGGCTGAGCCTTTGCCCTACGATATGCGCTGGTATGCGTTGTCGCCGCCTGATCGTGCCGAGTTGCATCGTCGTATTGCCTTGCGTTTTGATCAAATGCTGGCGGCAGGTTTTGTGGCCGAGGTCGAAGGCCTGCGTGCACGTGGTGACCTGCATCTGGGGCTGCCCAGCATGCGATCAGTGGGTTATCGACAGGTTTGGCAGTATCTGGACGGTAATTACGACGCGGATGACATGCGAGAGCGTGGTATCGCCGCAACACGTCAATTAGCCAAGCGACAACTGACTTGGCTGCGTAGTTTCAAGCAGGCCCGCTGGCTTGATCCGGCGGATGACTGTACCTGGTCTTTTTTGGTGTCGGAATTATCAGCGTAGCCTTGAAAATGATCGATCAAGGCCCCACGATACACAAACAGTCGGCTGCATTTTAGTCAGACCTATTCCTGCCTTGCAGGGAGCTTGCCGTTGGTGAGTCGAATTTCGCGCTGAACAATTGGGCTTGATTGAGCCCCCAATGAGGAAAAAATAATGTCTAAAGGTCTTTTGTTGCAGGATCCGTTCCTGAACGCGCTTCGTAAAGAGCGTATCCCCGTGTCTATTTTTTTGGTTAACGGCATCAAGCTGCAAGGTCAGATCGAGTCTTTTGACCAGTATGTCGTACTGTTGAAAAACACAGTGAGCCAGATGGTTTATAAACATGCCATTTCTACCGTAGTGCCTGCACGTAATCCGCGTACATTGCTGCCAGGTTGCACGGCGCCTATCGGAACCAGTTTGCCGCCATCTTCGCTGGAAGATCTGGATGATGAAGACGATATCCAGCCGGACTTCAAGTAACAGTTGTGTTCTGCAAGCGCCGCTGTCATAGCGGCGTTTGTTTTTTCAGGTTGCTTTGCTTCAGGTTGTCACGAGGTCTAGTGCGTGGAGTATTTTGAGCGTCACAGTGGTGGCGAACGTGCCATTCTGGTGCATTTGGCCCTGCGCGTGCATGGCCACGATGAAGATCTGGAAGAGTTTCGTTTATTGGCAGCTTCTGCCGGTGTCACGGTGCTGGATGTGGTGACGGGTTCGCGTGATCGGCCAGATGCCAAGCTCTATGCCGGTAGTGGCAAAGTGGCCGAAATAGCCGCTGCCGTGCAGTCACTGGATGCCGATGTTGTACTGTTTAATCATGCATTAAGTCCTGCGCAAGAGCGTAATCTGGAGCGAGAGCTGAAGTGTCGGGTGCTGGATCGTACCGGTCTGATTCTGGATATTTTTGCGCAACGGGCACGCACTCATGAGGGCAAGTTGCAGGTGGAGCTGGCGCAGCTCGATCATCTGTCTTCACGTCTGGTACGAGGCTGGACTCACCTTGAGCGTCAGAAAGGCGGTATCGGGCTTCGTGGCCCGGGTGAAACCCAGCTTGAAACCGACCGTCGTCTATTGCGTATTCGTATTCAGTATCTGAAGTCCCGTCTGGACAAAGTGCGTGCAACCCGGGCACAAGGTCGGGCAGCACGGCAAAAGGCGGGTATTCCGACCGTGTCTCTGGTGGGATATACCAACGCCGGTAAGTCGACTTTGTTTAATCGCTTGGCAGGCAGTGATGTGTATGCTGCCGATCAGTTGTTTGCAACGCTGGATCCTACCCTTCGCCGTGTGAATATTGGCGGTATTGGCGAGGTAGTGCTGGCGGATACGGTAGGCTTTGTGCGGCATTTGCCGCATCAGCTGGTTGATGCCTTTCGTGCCACGCTGGAAGAAACCGTACAGGCTGATTTGTTGCTGCATGTAGTGGACTGCGCCAGTGAAGATCGTGATCTGCATGTCCAGTCGGTACAGGAAGTGCTCGATGAAGTGGGTGCAAAAGCACCGGTACTGATGGTGTACAACAAGATTGATGCACTGGCCGAGCCCATGGTGCGTATTGATTGTAATGATGAGGGCAATCCACTGGCAGTATGGTTGTCAGCTCGTGATAACATCGGCATCGAGCAGTTAATTGAAGCCATGCAAGGTGTTTTGGCTAAACCTTGGGAAGAGCTTTGGTTAGAATTGCCAGTTAGACTGGCCAGATTGCGCTCACGCCTATACAGTCTTGGGGTTGTACTGGCAGAAGAAGTGGCAGCCGAGGGTGGTTGTCGATTACAAATCAGAATTCAGGCGCCGGATTTGGCGCAATGGTTGGCGCGTGAAGGTGTTTCGCGTGCTGATGTACTGGTCGATCGTGACCACGAATAGTGTTTGAGGAGTAGCAGATGGCTTGGAATCAACCCGGCGGCCAACAGCCCGGTGGCGGAAAAGACCCCTGGGGGCGCGGAACTGGTGGTCAAAACCGAGGTGGCGCTGGTGCTAACGAATGGCTGGAAAAGCTGCAAGGCATGTTCGGCGGTGGCAATCCACAAGGCGAAAAACAAGTGACCAAGCTGGTTATTGTGGGTGTCTTGGTGCTGTGGTCGCTGTTTGGCTTTTATCGCGTTGAGCAGGCCGAGCAGGCGGTGACATTCCGTTTTGGTCAGTTTACTGGCATCAAGACCGCTGGTTTGCATTGGCATCCGCCGCTGATTGACTCCTATCGCAAGGTAAACGTCGAGCGTACGCAACAAATGCCATTGGACTCGACCATGATCACCAAGGACGAGAACCTGGTTGATATCTCGCTGCAGGTGCAATACCGGATTGCTGATCCCAAGTTGTATACCTTGGCCGTGGTTAATCCTGAGTCGACTTTGGCTCATGCCGCTGAATCGGCATTGCGTCATGTGGTGGGTAGCTCGCGCATGACCATGATTCTGAATGAAGGTCGTGCGGCGATTGCGCAAGATATTCAGCCTCGTTTGCAGTCTTATCTGGATACCTACAAGGCTGGTATCAGTGTCCGTAACGTGAACATTCTGGAAGCGTTGCCTCCTAAAGACGTGAAAGCGGCATTCGATGACGTGATTCGTGCCAAAGAAGACATGGAGCGTCTGAAGAACCAGGCCGAAACCTATGCCAATGGTATTGTGCCGGAAGCGCGTGGTATGGCGGCTCGTCTGACCGCAGATGCCAATGCGTTCAAACAGGAAGTGGTTGATCGTGCCGTCGGTGACGCCTCACGTTTTGATGCCATTATGTCCGAGTACCGTGCCAATCCGACCATCGTCAGAACACGTATGTATCTGGAAACGATGGAGTCTGTGCTGGGCAAGGCCAACAAGGTATTGGTCGAGCCAACCGGCGCATCGCCATTGCTGTATTTGCCGATTGATAAAATGACTCAGGGCAGTGCAGGTGCGGCTGCCCCAACGGTAGTAGATCCGCTGGCAGCGTTGAACAAAGTTCCTGCAGCATCAACAGGGTCCGCCAGAGATACCGGCCGCCCTACCCGTAACATGCAGGAGGTGCGCTAATGTCTCGCTCAACGATTGCCCTCTATCTCACTGTAGCGCTGTTGTTTATTGCCAACAGCATTGTTTACACCGTGCATGAAACCGAACGTGCCGTGTTGCTGCGTTTTGGTGAAGTGGTTCATGCCGACCTCAAGCCTGGTATTCACGCCAAAATTCCTTTTGTGCATGAAGTCCGTCGCTTTGAAGCACGTACCCATGTCAGTGATTCGGATCGCACCGAGTTTCTGACCAAGGAAAGCAAATTCTTGGTGATTGACGCTTATGTGATGTGGCGTGTGAACGATGTCAAACGCTACTACACCGCAACTGGTGGTGAGACACGGGAAGCAGAATCGCGCCTGATGCCACTGGTTCGTGATGGTCTGAAAAACCGTGTGTCAGAGCGTACTGTCAACGAAGTGGTTGCCGGTCAGCGTGAACAGCTGATGCAGGATCTGACCAAGGCCGTTAACGTGGTGGCCTCGCGTGAGTTTGGTATTCAGGTGGTTGACGTGCGCGTCAAGCGCGTTGATTTCCCGGCTTCAACCGTTGAATCGATCTATAACCGTATGCGTACCGAGCGTGAGCGTGAAGCGCGTGAGTGGCGTTCACAAGGTACGGAAATGTCGGATCGCATCAAGTCTGAAGCTGATCGCCAACAACGTGTGATTCTGGCTGAAGCCTATCGTGAAGCCGAGACTCTGCGTGGTGAAGGTGAAGCCGAGGCAGCGTCCATTTCGCGTAGAGCGTTTGGTAAGGATCCTGAGTTTTATAACTTCTATCGTTCGTTACAGGCCTATCGTCATGCCTTCGATAAATCGGGTGATGTCATGGTGCTGAAAGGGGATAGTGAGTTCCTTCGCTACATGCAAAAGCCAAATCGTTGATCCGTTTTATTTTACTGCTGTTAGGCTTTCAACTCGCGGGAGAGATTATCTCCCGCGGGTTTGAGCTTTTGGTGCCGGGTAATGTGATTGGCATGGGGCTGTTGTTTGTGGCTCTGATCTGGCGAGGTCGGGTATCCATTGATGTGGAAGGTCGGGTACGCCGTTTCCTGAAACCATTGCCGCTGTATTTTGTGCCTGCATCGGTCGGGGTAGTGACGTTTTTTCCTCTATTGGCGACAGAAGGTGTCGGCATTGTGCTGACCATGGTGTTGTCGACGGCAATTACCATGTGGCTTGTTGCTGTTGTGCTGGATCGCTGGCTGCGTACACGAGCCTGACATGAGCGAGCTAATCACTTCTCCCTTGTTATGGCTGTTTCTTACGCTGGCAGTGTATGAAAGCTTTCGTGTGCTGCACGAACGTCATGGTCAGCCGATCTGGCTGCAACCGATGTTGTGGTCGCTGATTGTCATCATATCGGTGCTGGTGATTTTCCGGATTGACTACGCGGTTTATTTTGCTGGTACCCAGTTTCTTCACTTCCTGTTGGGCCCTGCCACGGTGGCCTTGGCGGTGCCTTTGTATCTGGCTCTGCCTCACCTGAAGCGAGCCGCCATTCCATTATTGGTGGTGCTGTGTGCGGGTTCGGTGCTTGGTGTGTTATCTGCGCTGTGGATTGCCGAGGCATTTGCGCTGTCTGACTTTTCCTGGCGAGCCTTTGCTACCCGCGCCATCACTACGCCGATTGCCATTGGTGTGGCTGAAAAAATTGATGCGCCGATTGCCCTGGTGGCGCCGATTGCCGGAATCTCCGGCTTGTTTGGTGCCATGATGGCACCACTGTTGTTGCGCGGTATTCGCAGTGATGTTGCCTATGGTTTTGCCCTGGGTCTGGGTGCGCATGGTGTAGGCACTGCCTTTGCTTTTCAGCGCAGTGCAACGGCAGGTGCGTTTGCTGCTTTGGGCATGAGTCTGAATGGATTGCTCACGGCATTTTGGTTGCCTTGGGCAATCCGTCCCTGGTTATGATAAACTGCTGCGAACCGAGTGCTGACTCGGTTTTTTTGTGTCCAAGCGTGTAGATAAACCATGGTTAAATCTGTAGATGCCTGGCTGTTACCTGATGGGGTTGCAGACGTATTGCCTGCTGAGGCGGCACGTTTGGAGGCTCTGCGTCGGCGCATACTCGATCACTTCTCGTGCTGGGGTTATGAGCTGGTGTTCCCTCCGCTGATAGAATTTCTGGACTCTTTATTAACCGGTTCTGGCCGTGATCTGGATGGGCTGACCTTCAAGATTACTGATCAGCTCAGTGGTCGCATGATGGGTGTCCGTGCCGATATGACGCCACAGGTTGCACGTCTGGATGCGCATTGCATTCCCCTGCAAGGCCCTGCGCGTTATTGCTATGCCGGTAGTCTATTGCAGACACGTCCTTCGGGCTTGTCGGCTTCGCGTTGCCCGGTACAGATTGGTGCCGAGCTCTATGGTCATGCCGGTGCGGACAGTGACATCGAGGTGGTTAGCCTGATGTTGTCTTCGCTCAAGCTGGCTGGCGCACAAGATATTCATGTTGATCTGGGTCATGTGGGTATTTTCCGTGGCCTGGTCGCGGCGGCAGCACTGACATCGGAACAGGAAAGTGTTCTGCAGGATGTCTTGTCTCGTAAAGCAATGCCCGAATGGCGTGAGCTGGTTCCGCAATGGGTGCAGGAACCTGCACTGCAAGCGGCACTGTTGGTGCTGCCCCTGTTGTCTGGTAATGCCGATATCTTGAATGCGCCTGAGTTAAATACCACTGGCTTGCCAACCAGCATCAAGCAGGCACTGGCCGATGTTCAGCAATTATTGACCGCTATTGTGGCGCGTCACCCGGATGTGACGCTGTTTGTCGATCTGGGTGAATTGCGTGGTTATCACTACCATACCGGCATTGTGTTTGCCGCTTATGTGCCAGGCCAAACCAGCGAGCTGGCCAAGGGTGGGCGTTATGACCACGTTGGTGAGGCATTTGGTCGGGCACGTCCGGCAACGGGCTTCAGTGCAGATTTGAAGCAGTGGCTTCAGCTGTCATCCCAATCCGCGTTGCGTGCCGGTGTGCTGGCTCCGGCGGGTAGTGACGAGACGTTGTTATTGGCGATTGCCGAGCTGCGTGCGCAGGGTGAGCGCGTGTTGCAGCAATTGCCTGGTGCGCCATTAACCGCTGCAGAAAGCGGTTGTGATCGTGAGTTGGTATTAGAGGGTGGGCGCTGGATTGTGCGTCACTCTGTTTCCTGAATCCGTTTCCTGAGTTTGTTATCGAGAGTAAGTAATGGGCAAGCAAGTCGTTGTTTTGGGTACCCAGTGGGGCGACGAAGGCAAAGGTAAAATTGTTGATCTTCTGACCGATAACGCCCAGGCCGTTGTACGTTTTCAGGGTGGTCACAATGCCGGTCACACCTTGGTGGTGGCGGGTGAGAAAACCGTTTTGCATTTGATTCCTTCCGGCATTCTGCGCCCTGGTGTGCAGTGCCTGATTGGCAATGGTGTGGTGTTGGCACCGGATGCCTTGCTGAAAGAAATGGCTTATCTCGAAGACAAGGGCGTGCCAGTACGTGACCGTTTGCGTGTATCGGCGGCCTGTCCATTGATTCTGGCTTGCCATGTCGCGTTGGATAAGGCGCGTGAAGCGGCACGTGGCAGTGCGGCCATTGGTACCACTGGTCGTGGCATTGGCCCTGCTTATGAAGATAAAGTGGCGCGTCGCGGCTTGCGCCTGGGCGACTTGTTCCGTGACAACTTGTCACAGCGTTTGCGTGAGCTGGTGGATTACCACAACTTCCAGCTACAGCATTACTACAAGGTAGATCCGGTCAATTTTGACGACGCGCTGGCACAAGCCTTGTCATGGGCCGATGCCCTGCGTGAGCTGCTGGCTGATGTGCCTGCCATTCTGCATGAATTGCGCCGTCAGGGCGCAGGCATCATGTACGAAGGCGCGCAGGGTTCCTTGCTGGATATTGATCATGGCACCTATCCTTTTGTGACCTCGTCAAATACCACGGCCGGTGGTGTTTCTACCGGCTCAGGCGTGGGCCCGCTTTATCTGGATTATGTACTGGGCATTACCAAGGCCTATACCACTCGCGTGGGCAGCGGTCCATTCCCGACAGAGCTGCCTTACAGTGTGGCCGATGATGAAGGCGACCCTATTGGCAAACATTTGGGTGTAAAGGGGCATGAGTTCGGTGCCACAACAGGTCGTCAGCGTCGCTGTGGCTGGTTTGATGCGGTGATGTTGCGTCGTGCCGTGGAGTTGAATTCGCTCAGCGGTTTGTGCCTTACTAAGCTGGACGTGCTGGATGGCCTGGACGTAATTCGTGTGTGCACCGGTTACGAAGCATTGGTCGAAGGCAGTATTGAAACATTGATGACGGATGCTGGTGCGTATGAGCAGATGCGTCCTATCTATGAAGAAATGCCGGGCTGGGCGGAATCGACGGTAGGCGCACAGTCGCTGGCAGCGCTGCCAGAAAATGCACGTGCCTATATTCGTCGTATTGAAGAGCTGGTGGGTTGTCCGGTAGATATTGTGTCCACCGGGCCAGACCGTGCCGAGACAATTGTGTTGCGTCATCCTTTTCAGTGATCAGGCTATGAATTTTGTAACTCAAATGAGCTGGGAAGCCCCGATGGATCGGGTGCTTGCCATGGTGACAGATGCCAGATATGTCGCTCGTAAAACAGAGCTGATGGGCTATGTCAGTTTTGATATTCAAAGTTGCGAGACTGTCGGCGATATTTTTACGGCCAAGGTACGGGTGACGGATTTGCCCAGCATTCAGTTGCCTGCCTTTGCCCAGCGCTTTGTGCGTCAGGATCAGCCACTGGTCATGGATCAGACGGACACGTGGGACAAGACCACCGGTTGTGGCGAAGTGGTTCTGGAGAACCGCTCGGTGTCGGTGGTGAAGATCCGTGCCGGTATGGTGCTGTCAGAGTTAGACGGTATAACGACAAATACATTGAACTGGGAAGTGAGTTGTTCTGTCCCGTTAGTGGGCGGTAAGCTGGCCGCCATGATTGCGGATGACATCCGTGAAAAGGCAGCGCGCACCGAGATGGTTAGCCGTCAGGTGCTGAAAGAGCTGTTTTAAGAGACAGCAGGCATTGCCACGAAGGAATTTTCGGGCATTATTACAGCAGCTTGTGCTGACAATAATTATAAAACCACGGCCTTATTGGCCATTTCGCAGGGATTTGCCTTATGTGGGAAGCGTTCGTAGCCGACTTTAAAGCCGATATGTGGCTTTACCTATCTATTCCTTTCATCAGCGGCTTCATTGGTTGGATCACGAAAGTGGTTGCCGTCCGCATGATGTTCTCTCCAATCGAGTTTGTGGGTATCAAGCCCTATTTTGGCTGGCAAGGCATTGTGCCGCGCAAGGCCGAGAAGATGGCGACCATCGCCATTGAGCTGATGACCAGCAAACTCATCAAGCCTGCCGAAATTTTTGCGCGCCTTGATCCCAAGCGTATTGCGCAGGAAATTGAGGTGCCGATGATGGCGGCGGCGGAAGATATTACGCGCGAAGTGGCGCAGCAATATCAGCCTGGCCTGTGGGAAGGCATGCCCGACTTTGCGCGGCAGAAGATCATTCAGCGCGTCAAGGCAGAGGCGCCTGCCATTGTGGCTTCGGTGATGCAGGAAGTAACGCAAAACGTCGACAAGTACTTTGACATCAAGCACATGGTTATTTCCAACTTGATGAAAGACAAAAACCTGTTGAACGATATCTTCCGTGAAGTGGGTCATACCGAGCTGAAGTTCTTCAGTAATATCGGTTTTGTGTTTGGCTTTACCATTGGCTGGATTCAGATGGTGTGCTGGATTCTGTTCAAGCAACCATGGATGCTGCCTGCCTTCGGTGGTTTTGTGGGTCTGGTGTCTGACTGGTTGGCATTGCAGATGATGTTCCGTCCGCTGCGTCCCAAGAAAATGTTTGGCATTACCTTCCAGGGTCTGTTCCTGCGTCGTCAGCAGGAAGTGGCACGCGACTACGCTGATCTGATTGCCCGTGAAATTCTGACACCGGCTAAAATGATGGAAGAGCTGTTCCGTGGCGCCATGTCTGATCGCATCATGGAGCTGGTACATAAAAACGTGAAGAAGCTGGTGGACGAGCAATCCGGTATCGCACGTCCGTTGGTGGTGTATGCGGTGGGTAGCCAGCGTTATATCGAAATGAAGAATGTGGTGGCTGATCGCATCATGGAGCGATTACCGGAGACCATGAAGTCGGTAGAGCAGTATGCGGGTGATGCCATGGATGTGCGTAACACGGTAGTTGAGCGAATGCAGGATCTGACGCCGGAAGAGTTTGAGGGCATGTTGCGGCCTGCGTTCAAGGAAGATGAGTGGATTCTGATTACCGTGGGTGCGGCATTGGGTGTGCTGGTGGGTGAAATGCAGATCATGTTCATGCTCACCTGATCAATCTTATGGTCATAAGAAAGCCCGCTGATGCGGGCTTTTTTATTGCGTAGCGGTTGTGGTTAGGCCGCGTTGCTATCCAATGTGCCTTCCAGGGCAGCTTCGGTTTCAGCAATGGCCTGTTCAGCCACTTCACGTGCTATGTCGGCGTATTTGGCCAACACTTCGGCAGCATTTTCGGGGTCCATATTGATCTTGGACATGTCGCCTTTGTAGTGCTTGATGACGCGCTCATCCATGGTCTTGTACCACCAGGATGGAATATAGGCTGGCAACAGCATGGAGGCATAACCACTAGGCAGCTGCGGTGCGTTGTCAAAGTGACGCAGAGCCTGGAAGCTGCGTGATGGATGCGCATGGTGATCACTGTGACGCTGCAATTGATACAGGAACAGGTTGGTCACAATGTGGTTGCTGTTCCAGCTATGTGATGGCTGGGTGCGTTCGTACTTGCCATTTTCATCCTTTGCACGCTTCAGGCCGTAATGCTCAACGTAGTTGATCACTTCCAGCAGGCTGGCACCGTATGCGCCTTGTGCAATCAGGAATGGAATGGCACGGCGACCACAGATGGCCGTGGTGACACCAAAGAAGGCAGCGGTCATGGCCCAGCCTTGCAGCAATTCGTTTTCAACGGTCCAGAAACCTTTGCCTTTACGCTCCAGACGCTCGGTTTCAATCTTGATGGCAGATTTGAAGCCGCCAATGACGGTACGTGGCAGGAACTTCCAGAAACTTTCACCCATGCGGCTGCTGGCGGGGTCTTCTGGCGTAGCTACGCGCCTGTGATGGCCAAAGTTATGCTCAACGGCAAAGTGGGTGTAGCCGGTAGGTGCCAAAGAGGCCATGGCCAGCAAGCGACTTTGCTTGTCGTGCTTGTGACCCAGCTCGTGTGCCGTGTTAATGCCAATGCCGTTAATGGCACCAACAGTCAAGGCCAGACCAACGCGATCTGCCATTGGGGTTTTGTCACGGGTAGCCAGCCAGGTGCCCAGAATGGTGGCAACGTATTGGCTGGGAATAAAGGCTTTAACAATCAGATCATAGTATTTGTCATTTTCCAGGCCACGCACGGCATCGGCTGGCGGGTTGCTGCGATCTTCACCAATCAGGCGATCCAGCGCAGGAATAACGCCATGGATCAGTGCCGGACCGGTCCATGCCAAGGCACGCAGGCGCTTGGGCGCGATGGCGTAGGCTGATAGTGCTGCGGTACCAATGATAGGCAGTGCCGGGCTCAGGAGCCACAGGTAGCGCTTGGGATCTTTCCAGTTACCTTGAGTCGTGTTTTCTTGTTGGACAGTGGGCTCAGGAATCATTGCAGTCATGACTGTAACCTTCTTCTATGTAATGTGAGGCTAGGTTGCCGTCATTGGGCTGAAAGATCGAGTGGCAAATAGCCGTATTTATCTCGTGAAACGCCGGTGAGTAGGCATGTCATGCCGAAAGACCAGGTGAAATTTACATTTTTATCGACGGAGGTCTGGGGGCGGTTGCCTGGGGGCTTGGCATCTGGGTGACTTGTGTGAAATAATATATACGCGTATATTAAATGTGAGAGTCACCACCATCATGGCAGGCTCGGCGCGCGCTGATTTGTTACCGTCTATTGGAGATGTGTCATGAGCACTGCCAGACTAACGTGCTATAGAAGTTTAAGTTTCCTGTTGGCGCTTTTTCTTATGATTCCTGCAGCGCTTCACGCTGCCACGCCTAAAAACACGCTTATTCTGTACGACTCATCTACTGATTTTGGTTGGATGGGTGAGGTGTATGCCATCAATGCAGCTAATCTGGTCAGCCACTTTGGTGAGTATACCGTCCTGCCTGTTACTGAATACAAAGCAAAAATGATGGAGTCCTTTGATGCCACTATTTACTTGGGATCTATTTATGGTGAAGTCATTCCTCCGTCTTTTCTGGCCGATGTTAAGAAAACAAAAAAACCTGTTATGTGGGTTGGTGAAAATATTTGGCAACTTGATGCTATTGAGAATATGGCTATTGCTTATGGCTTCCGTCCAACACGTTATAATAATCAGCCGATCAAGCATGTGTCGTATAAAAATACAGAGCTGACCCGCTCTGAGAAAAACTCAAATATCATTAATATTGCGGTGCGTGCCAATAGCGATGTAAAGGTGCTGGCACAGGCAGAGCTTGCTACAGGGCGCTCTATTCCATGGGCAGTACAATCTAAAAACTTCTTTTATTTGAGCGAAATACCATTTAACTATGTGATTGAAAGTGATCGCTATCTGGTTTTTTGCGACCTGCTTTTTGAGGTGCTGGATCCAGAGCGGCCCACTCGCCATCGTGCAATTGTACGTTTAGAGGATATTTCAGCTATATCGGCACCAGATAAATTAAGGTCTATTGCTGATATGTTATTTAGTTTGAACGTGCCTTTTACAATGGCAACGGTTCCATTTTATATCGACCCTAAGGGTGGGCCAGGGAATACTCATTTTCAACGTAAAATGCACGAGGCGCCTGCAGTAGTTGATGCATTAAACTACATGTTGAAGAAAGGTGGCCATATTATTGTTCATGGTTATACCCATCAGTATGAAGATGTGCCTAATCCATATCGTGGCAATAGTGTCGCTGACTATGAGTTCTTCATGTCACGCATTGATGAGAACAATGTCGTTCATCTGACAGGGCCAGTGCCTAAAGACAGTACTGAGTGGGCGCAAGAGCGAGGACGGCTGGCTATTGAGGAGTTTGCACGTGCCGGTCTGAAAACCACGGATGTTTTTGAGTATCCCCATTATGCAGGTAGTGGCGTCAGCTCGCGCGCCTTAAGTCGTTTGTTTCCAAGAGCAAATCATCGTGGCATGTATTTCCCTGGTTCATTGTTGGGGAAAGATGAAAATACCAGTCGACCTTTCGAGCAGTTCTTTCCTTATGCGGTCCGAGATGTATTTAACTGGGTAAAGATACCTGAAAATATGGGTCATTTTGTCCCTGATCAATATCATGGTCGCGATGCGCGTGGTGTTGAACAAATGTTGGTGAATGCCAAAGCGTTAATGGTGGTACGCGATAATGTATCAAGCTTTTTCTATCATAAAATGTATGGTGAAGAGAACCTGAAAAAGCTTGTCTCCGAGATGAAAAAAATGGGGTATAGCTTTATTTCTTCGGAAGAAGTTGAAGACCCGCTTATGAAGCCTTTTGAGGTTAATTAATAATGAAATTATTTTTAACAACGACTTTGTCGGCATTGTTGCTTTCCAGTCCTTTATTGGCTGCAACAAGTGATGAAATTTATATGCTGTGGGATGAGTTCTCGGTTAATGAAAACCTTGATGATGAGGCAGCATTTGGTGCATTAAAGCAAATCTTAAATAAAGAACCTGACAATTTACGTGCCTTGAAAAGTGCCATTTATCTTAAGCTGCGTCAGGATAAAACGGAAGAAGCATTATTTTATACCGATAAATTATTGCTGGTTAGTCCTGATGATGAAGGCTTCAGATTACAGAAGGCCTATTTATTACATCAGTTAGGTCGTAATGACGAAGCTCTGGTGATTTTTGATTCGTTAAAGGATGCTCAAGATCATGTGATTGCTGAGTCTGCCTGTGCAGCCAGCAAAAACCTGTCAACGGGCGGTGCTTCGCGTCTAAAAAGGCCATTTTTCGCGGATATGTATACTTCGCCCTCCTATGAGTCGCGTTCAGGTGCAGCCATTGTGCCATTGAAGGTTCGTGCTGGTCGTTATTACAACGACGACAAGGGGCAAATTTATGGGTTTACTACGTTTAACCGTGACACCAAATCTTCTGGTGGCGAGCGCCCGGAAATCATTGATGAAAATGCGCTTATTGTAGGTGTCGGTATCAATCATCGCTTTGGTAGCAAGTTGCCGGTGACTACCTATGCCGAGGTGGGTGGTAGCTATGATCTGATTGATCGCGGCCGTACCAAGTTACGACAGTTTGTTGTCGTTGGTGCGGCAACCTACAAAGAGTGGGGTGACAATCGTGCCGTCTGTAAAGCGGGTTGCGTTTATCCGATGAGCTTTCATGCCGACTTTTATGGCAATGTCGCCGCCTACTCACGCAACGACTACAACATCGTTGCCGATTTACGTTACCGCCCCGGCTTCAACATCGCCAAGAGTCCGCTGGGTATCACCAAAGCGTACTGGAAGTTTAAAAGTGTGCATGACACGGACGGTCAGTTCTATAACAACGTATTCGAAACCGGGCCTGGTATCTCATTTACCTTTCATAAGCATGTGCCGATTGCGATCCGATTTGAGTCAGTCAAGGCGTATTACCTAGGTGATAAAGCCCCTAATGGTGACTCTGGTTTCAAGAATAATCGTATCGAAATTACTTACTACAAGAGTTTTTAGATATGAAAAAAGTCATCACTGTGTTGTTTGGTACTCGCCCTGAGCTGATCAAGTTGGCGCCATTGATTTTGGCTGCCAAACAGGATCCTGGCATTGAGTGTGAAGTGATTTTCAGTGGGCAGCATCAAGAGTTGGTGCGTGATGTGATCGAGTTTTTCAATATCGAGATTGATCACGAGCTGCACATTATGCTGCCGGGGCAGAGCCTGAATCAGCTGTTGGCAAAAGCCTTGCTGCAAATTGAAGGTATCTTTGACCGTTTTCCCAAGCAGCGTGATGCGTTGGTTGTGCAGGGTGATACGACTACCGTTTTAGCTGGCGCGTTGGTCGCTTTTTCCAGGCAAATTCCGCTGGCGCATGTTGAGGCGGGTTTGCGTTCATTTGATATGGCGCATCCATTTCCGGAAGAGGGAAATCGTCAACTGGCCTCACGTTTGGCCGCTTGGCATTTTGCACCGACCCAGCAATCGCGCCTGAATCTATTGAATGAAGGTATTGCCGATAAGCATATCGAGGTGACGGGTAATACGGTGGTGGATGCGGTACTTCATATTCGTGAGTTTTTTAAAACCAAAGGGGCTCAGGCCTATCTACCGAAGTTGCCGTTCAACCTGACGGACAATGACAAATTGCTATTGGTGACCGCGCATCGACGTGAGAATTTTGGTCAGGGAATTGAAAATATTTGTCAGGCCGTGAAAACGTTATTGCTTGATCATCCTGAAATCAAAGTGGTTTGGCCGGTGCATCTGAACCCTGGTGTGAAGCTTGTTATCGAGTCGCACTTTAAGAACCATAAACAGGTGGCACTGTTGAAACCATTGAACTATCCCGAGTTGATGGCCGTGCTGGACAAGGCTTTTTTTGTATTGACCGATTCCGGTGGCATTCAAGAAGAGTGTCCGTCGTTTAACAAGCCGGTTTTGATTTTACGTGATACCACTGAGCGTCCAGAGGTTGTTGATGTGGGTGCTGGTAAGTTGGTGGGCACGGATATGGCGAAGATTCTGACAGAAAGTAAAAAGCTGTTAACGGATACTGCGCATTATCAGACGATGGCTGACGTCGAGAATCCCTTTGGGGATGGCTTGGCTTCGCAGCGCATTCTAAAAATCATCACTGCCTGAAAGTTCCTGGCTATAGCGCTGCTTCAGGAAAAAAGTACTGAAGCGGCCAACATAGTGTGGGCCATCGAACAAATAAATGCGCTCTCCACGATAGGTGTCCATCTGCGAGACCAGTTCTGAAAATGTGGCGCTGCGAAAACCGGAGAAAAACCGGCGTTCGCGAAATGCCTCACTAATCAAGGCGACACGTTCTTCACCAATGGCATGCTGAATCTGTTTGTACATGCGCAATGCCTGTTGAGGTGAGCGTACTCCTACCCCTACGCCGTCCTGAAAAAATACATTTACATCCGGTGGCAACCATTGCTTGAGCCAATCTGATACGTCTCTGCTGGTTTTGTCGCCGGAATAAATTGAAATCCAGAGTGGTCTGGGTAGTTGATTGATGATCTGGACATACTCTTCCAGGTTGTTCCATGTTGGGTCGACTTCGACAGGGAAGTAATACGCGGTAGGGCGCAGGCTTTTGGTTTCTTCAATCAGAATCAGCGACTGCTGTAGTAGTTCATTCAGGTTGGCACGGCCTTTGGGTTCGTCATAGCTGCCGGCGAGTCCTAAAATAAAGTTTTTAGACCAGGGTTCGCGGCGAATGCGCTCCCAGTGATTGTTGTCTAACCAGGTTTTGAAGTGCTTGCTTCGATACCACGCTTTGCCATCGGTGACTGCGTATTGAATAACAAAGGTGTCGGCACCTATTTGATTCCAGGCACCATAAGGGTTGGCGGTGGCTCGATCAGGCTGCCAGAACACCCCTTCAATTAATGAAGGGGTGGCAGCTTGAGCTGGTGCAATCAGGAGAGTAGCGCATGCCAATAGCATGCGCAGTGATGTTTTGTTAAGCACTCGATCCCGCACGACGCGACCACCATAACCAGCCTAATAGGCCTGTAATCATGAGTGCTGTAACGAGCAAAACATAGAGGTAAATGGTTGAATCTTGTACGGTTGGTGTTAATCCATTGTGCTTTGTAATGGTTTGCAGCTGTTTCACTTCACCGTCTTGAGTGATCAGTACTTCGCCAGCACCATCAAGGATTTTCGACTGCACACGCGGCCAGTGATAAATGAAGTTCTCGGCACTGAACGTGCCTTGAGCCAACACTTCAAAGCCGTCTTCCAGCGCGCTGATAAATACGCCGCCATTTGCATAAACGGGATAAATTGACTCCGGATATTCACTGACCTTTTGATCGAAAAGATCACTATCCACGGTCACTTGTATCTTGGCCCTTTTATTAATCACAATGTTCGACTTGAGCGGGTCTCCATTGAGCAGCATGCGTGCAGCTTCTTGTAACAGCGTGGTTGCAATACCAAAAGCACCTTCGTTCCCATCGACTGAAATTGTCGGGTAGTTCAATAGCAAGGTGTTGATAGCAGAGACGCCTCGTTTAAGGCGATATGGGAGACTCACCTCAGAGCGTGTTGTGTCAACCCACATGGTTCCTTTGGGAGCAGAGCAGAAATTGCTAACCAGCAGGTTGGATTCAATACGAAGTTCAAAGCTGTTGTTGTCCAATGGTGCTTTGCTCAAGAAAGGAACCAGGCGTTCGTTGTCTCTTTCAGAAAGATTATTCAAGCCAGAGCCACCAGACAGAGTGTCGTTAATCCAGATAGTCGTACTAGAGCCCTGGATCAGGTTGGATTGTGACTTGAATGCAAGGCTGCCCTGCAATGGTCCGGTTGGCTGCCAAGTCCCTGGGAAATTTAAAACAAATGCACGAGTTCCGCTGTCCAGGCGAAAGCTCTCGATACCCAGATGAGCCAATGTGTTGTATTGCTTTGGCTTTCCCCAAATTGGTTCATCTATCGAGTCAGAAACACGAATTCCATTTCCTCTAAGCTGACTCAGGTAGTTTTTGTTGGTAAGGCCGTTGATGGCTGACAGTAATGCCTGCTCACTGCCATAGTTAATACGCAAAATCGGGTGGTTATGATTCGCTGGTCGTTCCTCTGCAAAGTACAGAGAAATATGAGCATCATCTTTGTACTGAGCATCTTTATTAAACTCGACTGTAAAATCAGAGCGATGTGACTCTGGCAACGAGCTCTCAATCCAGCGAACACCTGATGTCGATGCCCAGGCACTGGTCAGTCGAGAAAGCGCAGTCAGTTCGGCTGCGTTTTTGGTATTGACGCGGGCTCGACCGACATAGGGTCTGCGGTCTAATACATGTGGATTGAACAGTGTATCGGGCAGGTTGCTAAGCATTAACTCGCTTAGTTTCCGGGTATAACTAATTTCTCCTTGCCCAATATTAAAGACACCAAATGTACCGACGCGACATTCGTGCTCATTTTCTTCTGCCATGATTGGCGTTTGTCGGACAAAGAAATCCAGACGGTTAAAGCCAGTCTTGAGTTGATCCAGTCTGAACTCCAGGTCACGGTTGGCAGTTAGCATCGTGGAGTGGATGGGTCTGCCATTCAATCGAACAGATAGTGCAGTTGGATATGACACATTGACTCTGGCTTTAAACGTGGGGGATACCCAGGTCTCTCCCTTGCCGACATAAATGAAGCGTGTCTCGATGGCTTCTTTATTGCCAAATTGGGCTGGAGCCGTTCGCCATATTTCAGTGGCGGCAGTTGCTTGCCTCAGGGGCAATATGGCCAGGCATAGTGCGATTATGCCCATTGAAATTTGATTAAGTTTCATTGCTTTTCCCTTTTCCGTTCAGTTTTGTACCAGATAATGCCTTTACCGCTGATCTTGCTTTTTGCCATTTCATAAGCAGCCTTGATTACGACGATTAGAAAAATCTGGGCGTAGGTGACATAGGCAATAGCAGCGAAAAAGTAGAGTTGTCGCGGTACCTTCTCGAGTGACAAGGTGTAAAACACTTGCGACAGATAAATTAAAAATGAAATGCCCCAAAGCAATGTGAATGGCCCTGGAACACTGACGCCTGCGATGCCTAAAATACCTGCGACAAGTACCGTGTGACTTAAGAAAAGTGCCGGTACAAACACGATGTAGCACATCAGGTTGTTTAGAATTTCAACCCCAATGGGAAAAGGGTTGGTCAGCGCGTGCCCCAGATACTTATTGGTGACATAGAAGTTGCCTTGGGTCCAACGTGAGCGCTGCTTAAGAAAAATCCCCAGGCCCGGAGGGTCTTGTTGCCAGCCGGTAGCGTAGGGAATCCATTTGATACGTTTTCGGCCCAAGAAAATGCGAAAGCTCATCTCGGTGTCATCGACTAGCGAGTGCTCATCAAATCCGCCGAGTGTCATCAATGAATCTTTTTTGATGACAAAGTTTGTACCCATCAGTGTGGAGAGACGAAAGAGGTTCCAGCGTCCACCTTGAAAAATCCACTGAAAGAAAATGAATTCAATCGCAATAAAGCGGGTGATAAAGCTATCCCGCCAGTTACGCGTGCGCACCTTGCCTTGAACTGCGACAAGTGATGGGTCGGCAATCAGGTTTTGTGCCAGCAAACGCACACAGTCTGGCTCAGGCGTACTGTCGGCGTCATACACTATGATCAGTTCGCCAGTTGCATGCTGCAGGCCGTTATTCAAGGTGCGCGACTTGCCTTTGCCTCCCATGCCTTCGGGCACGTTAACAATTTTGATGCAGGGGTGCTTTGCCGCCACTTCAGTGGCGATGCCGAGCGTATTATCCTTTGAGCCATCATTAATCAGAATAACTTCGTAGTTTTCCTTGGGGTAGTCCTGAGCTGCCAGTGCCAATAGTGTGGCTTCGATCACTACTTCTTCGTTATAGGCAGGCACCAGTACACTCAAGCGTGGCCAGGCACTCGGGACGGGCAGTTTTTCTTTTTCTATTTGGCTGAGTGCAGCATAGCGCCAGGCAGAAAAGCTAAGCACAGCCCAGAAACACTGCGGCACCCAAATACCGATAAAGCCGAAAATAAAAATGTAATCAATAGATGTCATGAGCGGCGACTCCGAATTATGGCAATGACTAACAAGCCAATTAGCAGGAGGCCAAATATAATAGAGATGCTAGAGGCTATATTGGCGGCCATTGGTAACAGTGAGGGCAGGTCTCCGGTTAAATACATTCCAATTGGAACGGCAATTAAGGTAAATAATGTCCAGGCATGTCCGGCCAGATTGGTTTTCAGTGATTCTGGTGTGCTGATAAAGCTCGAGCCGGCAAAGGTCCACTCGACCCCTAATGGTGGATACTCAGTGTTTTCAACGATTAATTGATCAAATTTTGGATTAAGAATAGCCTGTATTCCATTACCATAGGTCTTATAGGTTGACATGGGGATGACATTTTTATTATGAACGGTATGTATGCCGTTAGGTACGGGCAAATGATGTGTATAGTTCTCGTTATTAAATATATAGTTGCCTGAATCAAAGTTAACAAATAGGCTGTCTAAATGATTATTTTTCAGAAAAAGCTGAGGGCGCAGGCCAATTGCTGAGGCAAATGTTGCAGACGCATATAGCTCCTTGGAGTTAAACGTAGAGCCCTGAACAATGACAATTGCGCCATCCTTGGTGGCATCACGTAGTTTCCAATAGTTTTTCAGGCTCATTGCTTTGGTTAAAGATGATGGCAGTATGATGCCAGGCTTAATTCCGGCATCAATATAGCGGTTATAATCTTCCTGATGAATTTGACTGATATCAAAAACAGGCCAATAAGTGGGTTGCCCGGGGAAAAAACGGTAAAGTTTGGTGGGGGAAACTGTAACGGTAGTCGTGCTTGAGCTTGCCTCGCCACTTTCAAGCGTGCAGCCATAGCTATCGTGATAGATTGCCTCCAGTACAGGCGATGGGGCTAATACTGGCTGGAGCAATATGCCGCAGAGATTAAGCGAGACTAGGTTCATAGGTAACTCTGCGAATATCAGTTTTTAGTGACTTTATTTCATTCAAGCTTTCGGCTATCTGATCGCTTGCTCTGCTGGAGCCATCATCAATATTCACCAAAGTAATCTTTTCAAATGACTCATCACCAAAGGCATGAAAACCATTGCTTAGGCAGTCTTCGATCAAAAGCAATACTTTTGATCGAGTGTTTATCCATTCGCTGGTTCCTAGTAAGTCTTTTATTTCATCTATATTTCGAAAATTAATTTCAATGCCAATTATTTTATTGTGACAAGCAGCAATATCTGGTCGATTTAACAGACTAAGTTGCGACTTGATAAAGGTGTTTAGCAGTTGAGTTGGAATAATTTCATGCTCGATCTTATGTTTAAATACAACCAGTGACTGGCTTGCATTTGTACGTAAATCAAGATTGTGCAGTACTGCACTGAAGCCGATAGGGGCAAGTGGTGACATGAATAGCAATAGAATCAGGTGGTCGATAGGAACGCCTGAATTGAGCTTATAGAAAAAGTGGATTGATGCGCCCAGGAAACAAATCAGACCTACCACGATAGCGTAACTGATCTTCAGGAAAGCCCCAGACATCACCATGGCAAGGAAAAATATCCAGCCACCACGCAAATACATGGGTATCCATTCATAAGCGACCAGGCCTATAAAGAAGGTGGTCAGTAGTAGCCAGCCGATGATGGTTTTCCGGCGCAGCGGAGTAGTAGTTGATGACATACTAATTAACCATGTATCCAAGTAATAAAAATAAAGACAACACCGTAAAGTGGCCAGTTTGGCTCCTGTGAACAGGCTCCTGTTACATTTGGTATACGCGTATACTTTATTAAGTATTGTACATAAATTAGTCAGATGTCAAGCCCCTCGGGCGATCTCTCTAACGAAGTGGGTGGCGTACCCATGTAGTTGTATTGCTACTTGCAGTAATCAACAGAAGGCTCTGTGGCAGGCGTGGGGGTGTACCTGGATGGTCTTGGCATCGGATTGATTTGTGTGAAATAATACATACGCGTATATGAAATGTGTCGATGGCAGGCTTGGCGCACGCTGATTTGCTAACTTATATCGGAGACGTGTATGAACATTGCTCGACAAATGTGGTTGCTTGCATTAGTCATGATGTCGTCGGTGGCATCGGCCGAACCGATCATGCGTTATGCCATTGATCCTGCCAGGACTGTGATCAGCTTCACTTGGCGCTATCTGGGTCAGGAAAGCCCAAAGGCCAGCTTCTCTAACCCTTCCGGATATATCTATCTCAATACGGAGCAGCCAGAGTTGTCCTGGACGGAGGTTTCTATCCCGGTAAGCACGCTGTCAACATTCATGAGTATTATCGATCGTGAACTACTTCATTCCGGCCACTTTTTTCAGCCGGATAAGCATCCTGATATCACGTTTCGCAGCACGGGCATTGCACTGTCTGATAGCGTTCCAATGACATATGACGTTGCGGGTAAGCTCACAGTCAATGGCATTACCCAGACCGTTTCACTGTTGGCAAGACCCGTTGATCTTCAGCCAGGACACTTACCGGGCGACATCATTACCGTAGAGGCCACCACACGCTTTAAGCGTTCGGAGTTTGGCATGACGCGCATGCTCGGCATGGTGTCGGATGAGATGTCAATCAATCTGCAGGTGTCGGCTGTCAGGCAATAGTAATTCAGTCGGCTACTGGTCGGTAGCAAAGGTGTCACTCTTATGCTTTATCTTGTACATCTATCTAGTTGACTCTCAGATAACCTGAGCAGGACTGCCCAAATGAGGCCGAATCACCCCTTCTCAACACGACTCAAGGCTGCCCGTCTTTATAAGACGGCGCGTCTGAGAGCTGAGGGCAAAGGCAGTTATTCGCAGGAGCGACTTGGTGTGGATGCAGGGATTGCTGAAGAGTCTGCGCGTGTGCGTGTTCACCAGTACGAGTCTGGTAAGCACTTTCCTGATTTGGCGCAAGCCGGGCACTTTGCCGAGGCACTGGATATTCCCATGGCCTATCTTTTTTGTCCGGAAGATGATCTGGCGGCGTTATTGCTGGAAGTCTTTCATCTGAGCCCGGAGAGGCGTGAGCAGGTTATGGCCTATGTTCGTTCGTTGGCCACCTCTGCTGATAGTCTTAGCTAATTAAAACTTAATGCACAATTAATTTATATGTGATGCTCGGATACATCAGTATGTGGGGTGTCCCTGAAGATTGTATGGAATTATGATCGGGGAGACTGAGCAGAAATAAACAAGTGTTAGTTTTATTGAGGCTGGAGGATCAAATGAGCGAAAACAATCAAAAATCAACAGGTGGATGTCCGGTCATGCATGGTGGGAACACCAGCACGGGCAAATCGAATACGGATTGGTGGCCGGATGCACTTAATCTGGATATTTTGCATCAGCATGACAGCAAGACCAGCCCGTATGCTGCAGGCTTTAATTATCGTGAAGTGGTCAAAACGCTGGATGTTGCGGCACTCAAGCAGGACTTGGTCAACCTGATGACAGACAGTCAGGATTGGTGGCCAGCGGATTGGGGTCATTATGGTGGCCTGATGATTCGTATGGCCTGGCATGCTGCCGGTTCCTATCGCGTGGCTGATGGTCGAGGTGGTGCGGGTACCGGCAACCAGCGTTTTGCGCCGCTGAATTCCTGGCCGGATAACGGCAACCTCGACAAGGCACGTCGTCTGTTATGGCCAATCAAGAAAAAGTACGGCAATAAGATTAGCTGGGCGGATCTGATCATTCTGGCCGGTAACGTGGCTTATGAGTCCATGGGCTTGAAGACTTATGGTTTTGCCTTTGGCCGTGAAGATATCTGGCATCCAGAAAAAGACATTTACTGGGGCTCGGAAAAAGAGTGGTTAGCTCCGACAAATAATGAAAACAGCCGTTATTCCGGTGAGCGTGATCTGGAAAATCCATTGGCTGCGGTAATGATGGGTCTGATCTACGTGAATCCAGAAGGGGTAGATGGTCAGCCTGATCCGTTAAGAACAGCCAAAGACGTGCGTGAAACCTTTGCTCGCATGGCCATGAATGATGAAGAAACCGTGGCGCTGACAGCCGGTGGTCACACCGTGGGCAAGGCACATGGTAATGGCAGTGCTGCCAATTTAGGTCCGGCTCCGGAAGGTGCAGATGTGGAAGAGCAGGGCCTGGGCTGGATGAATCATGTCAGCCGTGGTGTGGGGAGTGATGCGGTGACCAGTGGCCTTGAAGGTGCCTGGACGACTAATCCGACGCAGTGGGACAACGGCTACTTCTATTTGTTGTTTACCTATGATTGGGAACTGACAAAGAGCCCTGCCGGAGCCTGGCAATGGGAGCCGGTCAACATCAAGGAAGAAGACAAGCCGGTGGATGCTGAAAACCCTGGCGTTCGTCAAAACCCGATCATGACCGATGCTGACATGGCCATGAAGATGGACCCTGAATATCGCAAGATCTCCGAGCGTTTCTACAAGGACCCTGCGTATTTCACGGAAGTGTTTGCCCGTGCCTGGTTCAAGCTGACGCACCGTGACCTGGGGCCAAAGAGCCGTTATATCGGCCCTGAAGTGCCTGCTGAAGATCTGATCTGGCAAGACCCTGTGCCTGCTGGTCGTCGCGATTATGACGTGGCAGCGGTGAAGGCGAAGATTGCTGCCAGTGGTTTGTCGGTTGCTGATTTGGTGAGCACGGCCTGGGACAGTGCCCGTACTTTCCGTGGTTCCGATATGCGTGGTGGAGCCAATGGCGCACGCATTCGTCTGGCACCACAGAAAGACTGGGTGGGCAATGAGCCGGAAAGACTGGCGCGTGTGTTGTCAGTGCTGGAAGGTGTTGCGGCAGCAACTGGTGCTAGTGTGGCCGATGTGATTGTGCTGGCGGGTAATGTCGGCATTGAGCAGGCCATTCGGGCGGCTGGCGCGAATGTGGATGTGCCTTTTGCGCCAGGACGGGGTGATGCCACTCAAGCACAGACTGATGTCGAGTCTTTTGAGGCGCTGGAGCCCGTGCATGACGGTTTCCGTAACTGGTTGAAGAAGGACTACAGCGTCAATCCGGAAAAACTGTTGCTTGATCGTGCCCAGTTGATGGGTCTGACTGCACCGGAAATGACGGTATTGCTCGGTGGTCTGCGTGTGCTGGGTGTTAATCATGGTGGCACAGCGCATGGCGTACTGACGGATCGTGTCGGTGTGTTGAGCAATGACTTTTTCGTTAACCTGACTGACATGGCCTACACCTGGAAGCCTGCGGGTCGCAACCTGTATGAAATTCGTGATCGCAAGACTGGCGCTGTGCGCTGGACGGCAACACGGGTGGATCTGGTGTTTGGTTCAAATTCGGTGTTGCGTGCCTATGCCGAGGTCTATGCGCAAGACGATAGTCAGGACAAGTTTGTTCGAGACTTTGTTGCTGCCTGGACCAAGGTGATGAGCGCGGATCGTTTTGATCTGGCTTGATTGCGTTGAAGTCAGCAGGCTCTGAGTATTAGAACCTTGCCAACAAAAAGCCCGCCCGAACCTGTGTTTGGGCGGGCTTTTTTTATGGAGTGACTTCACTTGCCGGTACTGCCGACTTGGGCATACCCTGTTGGCATGAAATATCTCCTTGTTGTGTTTTCTGCGATCTGGGCAGCGTGTGCGCTCTGGCACGCCGCGCCACCGTTGTCGACCGCTGCCGGTCAGGCTGCGCGTATGGCGTTACCCATGGTCTGGGGGCTGTTTGCCATTGCGATGCTGGTGTTGGCCTGGTGTCGCACCGGCGGTGCATGGCCGTTATTGATTTATGCCGCGGCCTTTGTACTGGTGGCTGTTTGGTGGGGTTTGCTGAGTCCATCCAATGATAAAGATTGGGCGGATGACGTGGCACAAATGACTCATGGTGAAGTCACGGATAGTCAGGTCACGTTGCACAACGTGCGCAACTTTGACTGGCGTACTACCACCGATTACACACCGCGTTGGGAAACTCGCGAATATGATCTGGATCAGCTGAGTTCGGTAGACATGATCCTGTCTTACTGGACTGGCCCCGCCATTGCGCACACGCTGGTGTCTTTTGGTTTTGATGATGGTCGCCATGTGGTGTTTTCGGTGGAAGTGCGCAAGGAACGTCACGAGCAGTTTTCCGAGGTCGGTGGTTTTTTCAGGCGCTTTGAGCTGAGTGTGGTGGCGGCTGATGAGCGCGACATTGTGCGAGTGCGCAGCAATGTCCGTGATAATCCGCCGGAGCAGGTTTCCCTGTATCGCGTGGCATTGACGCCAGAAGCCCGACGTTCGTTGTTCCTGGCCTATGTTGATGAGGCCAATGAGTTGCGACGTCAGCCACGTTTCTACAATACGCTGACGACCAATTGCACCACGCTGGTCTGGGACATGATGAAGCGAATTGCGCCTGGTCTGCCTATGGATTACCGGCTGTTGCTGTCTGGCTACCTGCCTGGCTATGCCTATGATGTTGGCGGGCTTGATAGCCGGTATACGTTGCCTGAGCTGGAGGCTATGGCCGATATCACTGCGCGTGCTCGTGCGACAGATTCGCAGGATGACTTCTCTGCGGCCATTCGTGTTGGTATTCCTGCGCTGCCGCTAGATTCAGTACCGGAGTCGTAGTAGTCATCGGCAAGATTTGAGCTGGATTTTTTCGGCCCTTTAGAAAAACAAAAAGCCCCGCAATAAGCGAGGCTTTTTGTTTGAAACCGAATTTGGTGCCCAGGAGAGGACTTGAACCTCCACTCCCTTGCGAGAACCAGCACCTGAAGCTGGCGTGTCTACCAATTTCACCACCTGGGCAGTAAGGCCGCGAAATATAGATAGGCGTGCGGGGGCTGTCAACTATTTCGTGTAGAATAAGGAAAATTTTTTGAGAGAATATATGACACGTACCCCGCCATTACACGATCCGCATGCTGACCGTGAGGCTGAGAAATACGACAACCCCATTCCCAGTCGTGAGTTGATTCTGGAAACACTCACCAGTCTAGACAAGCCTCTGACGCACCCGCAATTAGCAAAACACTTCCAGTTATTTGATCCTGAGCGTGAGGAAGCATTGCGTCGGCGTTTGATTGCCATGAGTCGTGATGGTCAGTTGCGTTCGGATAGACGTGGTGCCTATCAGCCGTTGCCGGAAGAAGAGTTGATTCGTGGACGTGTGCAGGGTCACAAGGACGGTTTTGGCTTTTTGGTGCCAGACATGGGGGGTAGTGACCTTATCTTGCCGTCCAAGCAGATGCGTTTGTTGTTCGATGGCGATGTGGTGCTGGTGCGTGTGGCGGGTTATGACCACAAGGGACGTCAGGAAGCGGTGGTGGTTCGTGTAGAGACGCATCGTCACAAGTTTCTGGTGGGGCGTTATCGCGAAGAAGACGGCGTGGGTTATGTTATGCCCGACAACCCGCGTATCAGCCAGGATATTCTGGTATTGCCCGATGGCTTGCAGGCCACGCAAGACCAGTTTGTCAGCATTGAGATTGTGGAATATCCCAGCCATCGTGCGCTGGCATCAGGTCGTATTGTTGAGGTGCTGGGTGACTATCTGGCTCCCGGTATGGAAATTGATATTGCCCTGCGCAATTTTGAAATTCCGCATGTCTGGCCCTCTGCTGTTGAGCGTGAAGTCAGTCAGTTGTCTCCGGAAGTGGACGAGGCGTCCAAAGCTGAAGCTGGTCGTGTCGATATTCGCCATCTGCCATTAATGACTATTGATGGTGAAGATGCGCGTGACTTTGATGACGCGGTTTATGCCGAAAAGCGTCGTGGTGGTGGCTTCCGTCTGATTGTTGCCATTGCGGACGTGTCGCATTACGTGCGCCCTGATTCAGCGCTGGATGCTGAAGCGCGCAGCCGTGGCAACTCGGTGTATTTCCCCGGTTTTGTGGTGCCCATGCTGCCGGAAATTCTGTCCAACGGTCTTTGTTCGCTGAATCCGCAGGTAGATCGTCTGTGCATGGTCTGCGATTTAAGTATCTCTGCCGCTGGCCGTACCACGGCAGCCAAGTTTTATCCGGCAGTCATGCACTCACAAGCACGTACCACCTATAACCAGGTCAGTGCCTTTATTGATGATGCCGAAGGTGCCGAGGCAGCCGAGCTGCGCAAGCGCTGGCCCGAGCCGGTGCAAAAGTCGCTGCATATTCTGCTGGAGCTGTTTGTACTCTTGCGCAGCGTGCGTGAAACGCGAGGCGCACTGGATTTTGACAGCAACGAGACGCGTATCGTTTTCGGTAAAGATCGCAAGATCGAAGACATTGTGCCGGTGACCCGCAATCGGGCGCATATGCTGATTGAAGAAATGATGCTGGCGGCCAATGTGGCATCGGCAGAGTTTGTGCTGAAGGCCGGTGTGCCTGCGCTGTTCCGTAATCATGAAGGCCCCAAAAACGAAAAGCTGGTCAAGCTGCGCGGTTATTTACAGGCGCTGGGTCTGCGCTTTACCGCTTCTCCCAAACCTCAACCGGCAGATTTTCTGGCAGTGATTCAGCAACTCGAAGATCGTCCGGACAAGCATATTATTGAAACCATGCTGCTGCGTTCGCTGTCACAAGCAGTGTATGCCCCTGAAAATCTGGGTCACTTTGGTTTGGCGTATGCGGCCTATTCGCATTTCACCTCGCCTATTCGTCGTTATCCCGATTTGCTGCTGCACCGCGCTATCAAGCAGGTGCTGACGGGTGAGGGTGGTACAGGACTGGCAACGCGTATCAACCGTCGTCTGCGCAAGGCAGTGGGCGTTGAAAATGAGCCTTTGCCGGGTATGGCTGAAATGCTGGCGCTGGGTGAGCAATGTTCCATGACCGAGCGTCGTGCCGATGAAGCCACGCGTGATGTCACTGCCTGGCTGAAGTGTGAATACATGCAGGATCATGTCGGTGAAGAATTTGAAGGTGTGATTGCAGCCGTGACCTCATTCGGCTTCTTCGTTGAGCTGCGTGATGTCTATGTTGAGGGTCTGGTGCATATCAGCCAGTTGCGTGATGACTATTACCAGTTTGATGCCATGCGTTATTGCCTGGAGGGTGAGCGCACCCGTCGTCGTTTTGCCATTGGTGAGCCGGTGAAAGTGCGTATTGCCAGCGTCAATCTGGATGAGCGCAAGATGGACTTTGATCTGTTGTCTGGCGGAGCGACCGGCAAGCGTTCAATGCGCGAGCGTTTGCAGGCAGGCGATGTACCTGCTGCACCGAAAAAAGCATCGAAGGGTCAAAAGCCAGCGTCTCGCGGCAAGCCAGCAACCACTACGCGTCGGCGTCGTTCGTAAGGATTGTTATGAGTAACCATTCGTGGATATATGGCCTGCACGCAGTGGAGGCGATTTTAAATCGTGAGCCAGAGCGTGTGCTTGAACTGCAAGCCATGGAAAGTCGTGAAGATGCGCGCCTTAATGCCGTGATTAAAATGGCACGGCAACAGGGTGCGGCAGTGGCCTGGCGGGATCGGGCGGCATTGGACAAACTGGCCGAAGGTGGTCGTCATCAAGGCATCATGGCGCGTATTCGAGCCAATATGCCCGGTACCGACAATGATCTGGCTGACTTGCTGGAGCGTCTGGACGTGCCGCCTTTCCTGCTGATTCTGGATGGCGTCACTGATCCACATAATCTGGGCGCCTGTCTGCGTACGGCCGAAGCTGCCGGTATGCATGCTGTTATTGCCCCTCGCGACAAAGCCAGCGGCCTGACACCGGTAGTGCGCAAAGTGGCCTGTGGTGCGGCCGAGCTGATCCCGTTTTACCAAGTCACCAACCTGGCAAGAACCCTGCGCGATTTGCAATCAGCCGGTATCTGGCTGGTGGGCACCAGTCTGGGCGATGGCGCCAAGCCATTTTATGACCTGGATCTGCGTGGCCCATTGGCGATTGTCATGGGTGCTGAAGGCAGCGGTCTGCGTCGCCTGACGGCAGAGCACTGTGATCACTTGGCCTACATTCCCATGCTGGGCGACACCGAAAGCCTGAATGTGAGCGTAGCCACGGGTGTGGCTGTTTTTGAGGCAGTTCGTCAGCGCAGGGCCTGACTTCTAGAGAGTAGTGGTCGGACTCACCAAGCGAAAAAGTGTTGTGGGGAAAACCGTCAAACGCCAAGGATGGCGTTTGCGAGCCTACATGGACGTATCCACGGCGTGTTTTCCCCACAACACTTTTTCACTTCACATGCCTAACCTAGTCCCAGCTTGAATTTTCACCAATCCCCCTGTATAGTCGCGCGTCCTCCGGCTGGAACCCTGTTTCGCCGGAGTCGCGAACCTTTAGCGGTTCGTACTCCTTGCTCTGCTGATCGTCGGCAGGGCTGTTCAATCCGTAAGGAGCACAATCTGATGCGTCATTATGAAGTCGTGTTTCTGGTGCACCCTGACCAAAGCGAGCAAGTGCCTGCTATGGTCGAGCGCTACACCGGGATCGTAAAAGATTCAGGCGGCAGTATTCACCGTCTGGAAGATTGGGGCCGTCGTCAACTGGCTTACCCAATCAACAAAGTACACAAAGCGCACTACATCCTGTTCAACATTGAATGCGAAGACAAAGTTCGTGCCGAGCTGGAAGAAGCTTTCCGCTACAACGACGCTGTTATCCGCAGCCTGATCATTCGTCGTGAAGCAGCAATCACCGAAGAGTCGATCCTGGCCAAGGGTGCTGAAGAAAAGCGTGCACGTAAGGCAGCTCGTAACGAAGACGAAGTTGAGTCTTTTTCAGCTGAGTAATCGTTGAGCGCGGAGCGTATTAGCGTGGAGCAGAATACGCTGCAATTTACCGGAGTACTGGAATATCAGTACCCTTCACGCCAAAGCCCTGCAGGGGTGGCTCATCAGGACATACGAGTGTTGCATCGCTCGCGTCAGATGGAAGCTGGCAGGATGCGTGAAGTCAAACTGAGTCTGACCGTGCATTTGGCCGGTGACTTGGTGGAGCAGGCCAAAGCCTTTGGGTTAGGTCAGCGACTGATAGTGACGGGTTTTTTGGCGCAAGCCAGCTACCGGGATAATGAGCAAGTGGTTCTGCATGCGCAGACAATTGAAAGACAGGATTAAGGAGAGGAACCATGGCGCGTTTCTATCGTCGTCGCAAGTTCTGCCGCTTTACGGCAGATAAGGTCGATTACATCGACTACAAAGATATTGAAACACTGAAGCAGTTCATCACGGAAAACGGCAAGATTGTGCCGAGCCGTATTACCGGTACCAAGGCTCGCTATCAGCGTCAGCTGACCCTGGCGATCAAACAGGCCCGTTTCCTGGCCCTGATGCCTTATACCGATAACCACGTTTAAGGTTGGGGTGAGCCATGCAAGTTATTTTGTTAGAAAAGATCAAGGGCCTTGGCGCACTTGGTACAAAAGTAGATGTTAAGCCTGGTTATGGCCGTAACTTTCTGATCCCTCAAGGCAAGGCACTGCCAGCAACAGCCAAAAATCTGGCTGAGTTTGAAGTGCGTCGTGCCGAGCTGGAGCGTCAGGAAGCTGAAGTATTGGCAACCGCCAATGCGCGTGCTGAACAGTTGGCTGCCATTACCGTTACTTTGGCCTCAAAAGCGGGTGACGAAGGCAAGCTGTTCGGTTCAGTCGGCAACCGTGATATTGCTGAAGCAGTGACAGCGGCTGGTGTTGAGCTGGATCGTAGCGAAGTGCGTTTGCCAGAAGGCCCACTGCGTCACACTGGTGAATACGACATTGCCGTGCAGTTGCACAGCGATGTGATGGCCAGCGTTAAAGTGGTTGTGTCGGCTGAATAAGCTAAACACGGCGCTATAGCGGTTGTATAAAACGGGGCTCGGATGGCAACATCCGGGCCCTGTTTGCTTTCCAGCTGAGTATATTTTTGCGCTAAGCTAGCGCTTCACGTTAATGAATATGAATCATGACCACGAATACTGCTAGCGCTGCTGACAATGCCTTGGCTGCTCTTCGCTTGCCGCCCCATTCCTTGGAGGCCGAGCAGGCTGGATGATCAGGCCTGGGACAAAATTTCTGACCGCGTCAGTGAAACTGACTTTTATCGCCGTGATCACCGCCTAGTGTTTCGTGCCATTTCCATGTTGGCAGTGGAAAACAATCCGCGTGATGCATTAACCATTTCCGAAACCCTGGCGCGTCTGGGTGAACTGGATAATGCCGGTGGTATTGCCTATCTGGGTGAACTGGTCAGTAATACGCCGTCGGCAGCAAACATTGCGGCCTATGCTGACATTGTGCGTGAGCGCTCGGTGCTGCGTCAGTTGATTCGTATCAGTAATGAAATTTCGGACACCGCCTTTACGCCGCAGGGTGCGACAGCACGTGAAGTACTGGATCAGGCCGAGCGCAAGATTTTCTCGATTGCCGAACAGCAGCAGCGCACCACCAGTGGCCCGCAGTTGCTCAAGCCCTTGCTGGCCGGAGCGCTGGAGCGCATTGATCATCTGTATCAGTCAGACGATGTAATTACCGGCCTGAGTACCGGCTTTAATGATCTGGATGATCGGACCTCCGGCTTGCAGAAAGGCGATCTGGTGATTGTGGCGGCGCGTCCATCGATGGGTAAAACCACGTTTGCGATGAATCTGGTGGAAAACGTATTGCTCAAGTCTGGCTTGCCGGTGCTGGTGTTTTCCATGGAAATGCCTGCCGAGCAGATTGTGATGCGTATGTTGTCGTCTCTGGGGCGTATTGATCAGGGCAAGGTGCGTTCCGGCAAGTTGGAAGAGGATGACTGGCCTCGTCTGACGTCAACCATGACCATGCTGGCTGATCAGAAGTTATTGGTGGATGATTCTGCCTCGTTAAGTCCTAACGATGTACGTACCCGTGCCCGTCGGGTAGCGCGTGATCAGGGCGGGATTGGTCTGATCATGGTCGACTATTTGCAGCTGATGCGGGTGCCGGGCATGGAAAGCAACCGGGTTAACGAAATTTCGGAAATCTCGCGCTCGTTGAAAGCACTGGCCAAGGAAATGAGCTGTCCGGTGATTGCGCTGTCGCAGCTGAACCGCTCGCTGGAACAACGCCCCAACAAGCGCCCGGTGATGTCGGATTTGCGTGAATCCGGTGCGATTGAGCAGGACGCCGACATCATCATGTTTATTTATCGGGACGAGGTTTATAACCCGGAGTCTCCTGATAAAGGCACGGCTGAAATCATTATCGGCAAGCAGAGAAACGGGCCAATTGGCAGTATCCGCCTGGCGTTTCTGGGCAAGTACACGCGCTTTGAGGATCTGGCGCCGGAATACTATCGCGACATGGAATCCCAATACTAAGCAAGTACAACTAGGCCAGTACAACCAAGCAGGTTCTTTTATGCGTGAATGTTCGCTCACCATCAGTCGTTCTGCCCTGTTGAATAATGTGGCGGTATTGCGTCGTTATATGCCGCGTGCGCGTTTGCTGGCGATGGTGAAAGCGGATGCCTATGGGCATGGCGCAGAACAAATCAGCGCATGGCTTGCTGACTCGGTGGATGGTTTTGGGGTGGCGTTTCTGGCCGAGGCGCTGGCATTGCGGGCGCAGGGTGTGCGTTCTCCCATCGCCATTATGGAAGGTGTGTTTAGTGCGGATGAACTGGCTCAGGCCGGTGCTGCCGAGTTGCAGATCGTGGTGCACAGCCCTGAGCAGGTCGAGCTGCTGGCCGGTGTAGGTAATAACGGCCATGCCATGATGATCTGGCTGAAAGTGAATACAGGCATGAATCGTCTGGGCTTAAGTCCGGTCGATGCATTGCGTGCTTATCAGCGTTTGCAGGGGTTGGCGCTGGTCAGTCGTATTGGCTTGATGACGCATTTTGCCGCAGCGGATGAGCTGGACAATATGCTGACCGATGCCCAGATCGGTCGTTTTCGTGCACTGCATGAGGCACTGAATCGTGAGCAGGGGTCGGTGCTGAGTGACAGCCTGGCCAATTCGGCGGCCATTCTGGCCTGGCCCGAGACCACGGGTGAGTGGATGCGTCCTGGTATTGCCTTGTATGGCTCATCTCCTTTTGTGGACCAATCAGCGGACTTTTTTGGTTTGCAGCCGGTGATGACCATGCGTTCGCGTGTGATTGCCATTCAGTCTGTTGCAGCTGGTGAAACGGTGGGTTATGGCGCGACCTGGACCGCTCAGCAACCCACACAAATTGCCGTGATAGCTGCGGGTTATGGTGACGGCTATCCGCGTCATGCCCGTGCTGGCACGCCAGTGCTGGTGAATGGTCAGCGCTGCACCTTAGTGGGGCGGGTTTCCATGGACATGATTACGGTTGATCTGGGTGATGTGGCTGCCGTGGTTGGTGATGAAGTGGTGCTGTGGGGTGAAGGTCTGGATATCGATGAGGTGGCCCGCTCGGCAGGTACTATCGGTTACGAGCTGTTTTGCCGGTTAACGCAACGTCCTCTGCGTCATTATGTGGATTGATTACATAAGTACCATTGAGTCTAAGCATATTGTTCTTAAAAGAAAATTCGTCTAACAACTACGCTGCATAAGGACTATATTAAATTTGCTGCTTACTTTTTGAGCGAGGCAAATTATGCACACGTTGATGTTTCTGGCGAATTCACTGGAGTCAACCCGGCAAGCGGTTGAGCGCCTGAGACGAAAGGGAATTTCAGAGGACGGCTACAGTGTTATCGGACGACAGGAAGAAGGCCTGTTTCGTCACCACCTGCATGTGTCTGGCATCTGGGAGCGCACCGATCTGGTTCATTCGGGTGAGCGCGGCATTATCATTGGCGGGTTTGTTGGGGTGTTTTTTGCCGCTGTGATGATGTGGATGCAGCCTTTTGGTGTGCCGGTGGGTCTGGTGGCATTGCTGGCCTGTGTGGCGATGTTTGGCAGTTTTGGTGCGTGGGTTGGTGGCATGGTGGGCTTAAGCCATGAGAACTACAAATTAGCGCCGTTTCATCAGGCAATTGAGGATGGTCAATTTTTATTGCTGGTAGGTGCCAAGGACGATCAAGGTGCAGAGGCCGTTCGCGCTATGTTGGCAGACTTAAAAGAGCTGACATTTGCGGCGGATGACACCTCGATGATTAATCCATTGCATAGTCATGCCGAGTTTCAACTGCAGCGAAACTCCTGATGTGCTTCAATAACACGGTGAGAGCCGTGCACTCTGCCCGCTAGCGCGACGGGCAGCGCCCCGCCCCGATAACGGCGGGGCATTTTTTTGTGTAGCCTTTGTGTAGACCCAAGATACTGCTATGACCAAAACAGCAAAAACAAGTTATGTCTGCTCTGCCTGTGGTGCGATTGCATCAAAGTGGTCAGGCCAGTGTAGTGATTGTGGCGAGTGGAATACGCTGGGTGAGCAACGCTCTGTGGCGGTCACACGAACCAATCAGCGTGCAGGTTATGCCGGTGAAGTAGGGGCTGTGACGCGGCTAGACGCGGTCACGACGCAGTCAGTGGCACGCATCAATACTGGTTTGAATGAGCTGGATCGGGTGCTGGGCGGTGGTCTGGTTGAAGGCTCGGTGGTGTTGATTGGTGGCGATCCGGGTATTGGAAAATCTACCATCTTGCTGCAAACCATGACGCAGCTGGCTCAGCAATTACCTGCTTTATACATTACCGGTGAGGAGTCTCTGGCGCAGGTGGCTTTACGTGCCCGTCGCCTGGAGCTGCCAATGGATCAGCTCCAGCTAATGGCAGAAACCCGGGTAGAAAATATTCTGGCTACGGCAGCGGCAGAAAAGCCGCGTGTCATGGTGGTGGACTCGATTCAAACCATTTATACCGATGCACTGACGTCGGCACCGGGTGGCGTGTCGCAAATCAGAGAATCGGCGGCTTTGCTGACCCGTTATGCCAAACAAAGTGGCTGTGCCTTGTTTCTGGTGGGACATGTGACCAAGGAAGGTGCTCTGGCCGGGCCGCGTGTGCTGGAGCATATGGTTGATGCGGTGCTGTATTTTGAGGGTGAGGCGGACTCACGCTATCGCCTGATTCGAGCCGTCAAGAATCGTTTTGGTGCCATCAATGAGCTGGGTGTTTTTGCCATGACTGATCGCGGCTTGCGTGAAGTGGCCAATCCATCGGCTATTTTCCTGTCGCGTTATGATCAGGCCATTCCGGGTTCCGTGGTCATGGTGACACGTGAAGGTACACGGCCATTGCTGGTTGAAGTGCAGGCGCTTGTTGATGATGCGTTCAGTAATCCTCGGCGGGTGGCGATTGGCCTGGATCAGAATCGTCTGGCCATGTTGTTGGCGGTACTGCATCGTCATGGTGATGTGTCCACGCTGGGGCAGGATGTTTTTGTCAACGTGGTGGGTGGCGTCAAGGTGCTGGAAACCGGTACTGACCTGGCGGTGCTGCTGGCAGTGACTTCCAGCCTCAGAGGTCGTGCGCTGGATGATAAGTTGGTGGTGTTTGGTGAGGTGGGTTTATCGGGAGAGATACGTCCGGTACCGAATGGGCAGGAGCGTTTGCGTGAGGCCGCCAAGCATGGTTTTACCCGTGCCATCGTACCCAGAGGCAATGCGCCCAGACAGCCTGTTGAGGGACTGGAAGTGATTGCGGTTGGCCGTCTGGCGGATGCCTTAAGTGCAGTGAATTGGAGTGCGTAATTCAGATGAACAATAAGTTGAAAGCGGCGTTTATTTCGATCTTTATCACGACATCGGCCATTTTCACTTTGTATGGCCTGTTCCTTGTGTCACAGGGCTGGTTGGCCGGTTGGGGCCTGATCCTGGCACATGGAGCTTGGGTGGTATTTTTTGCCAGACAGTTTTTACGGCCAGTGGCGCGTATCAAGCCGCAGCTGCATGGTTGGCGTTTGCTGGCGATACTTGGTGTATTGATCTCAGGTATTAATGGCGGAATCGATTTGCCGCTGTTGGCTGCTCTAGGGTGGTTTAACGGTGTGTTGTACAGCTTCTGGTATGGCAAGCTGGATCGTTCCGTACCAGTAGTGAAAGTTGGTCAACTGATGCCTGATCTGCCGTTATGGGCGCTGGATGGGCAACAAAAAAGTACGCGGGAGTTTGCGGGCAAGCGTCAGGTATTTCTGTTTTATCGCGGTAGCTGGTGTCCTTTTTGTGTGGCACAGATTCGTGAGCTGGCGCAGCAGTATCAACAACTCAGTGCAGCAGGCATTGAGCTGATTCTGGTCAGTGGTCAGAGTGAGGAAAAAACAGCTGCACTGGCTAAACAATTTAATATTCCACTGCATTTTCGGGTGGATCGTCAGTTGCATGCAGCTCAGGAGTTGGGTCTGGTGCATCCGGATGGTTTGCCAGCCGGTCTGGCATTGTTGGGCTATGGCAATGACCTGGTATTGCCGACGGTGATTGCGGTTGATGAGCAAGGCATGGTGTTGGAGATTGATGCAACCGATGATTATCGTGTGCGTCCTGAACCAGCCACGTTTATGCGTTGCTTTGATGCCTAAGCTTCAGTTACGCCAGTGCGCCCAGCTCTTGAGTGAGGCTGTGGTGCCTGCGTCTCCGGGCAGATATTCGGCACCACACCAGCCGTCATAAGGCAGCTGCTCGATCACATCAAAAATCTGACCATAGGGCATGGTGCCCGTGCCCGGTGCACCTCGTCCGGGTACGTCGGCAATCTGAATGTGCCCAATGTGTTCACAGTATTGTTTCAGGTTGCTGATGATATCGATGCCCATGCGCTGCATGTGGTAGCAGTCAAACTGCATTTTCAGGGTGGGGTGGTCGGCGATATCCAGAATTTCTTCCATATGCACGACATTGTTGATGAGAAAGTCGGGCATGTCGAAGGTGTTAATGGCTTCCAGCGTGGTGGTGATGCCAAGCGACTGAAAGACTTCGGCGGCATAACGTACGTTGGCGCTTAGTGTGTGCAGACATTGTGACAGGTCGGCATCTGGTGGTTGTCGGCCAGCCAGAATATTGATGCAGCGGATATCCAGATCCTGCACATAGGTCATGGTGTTCAGTACTTCGCGCCGGAACGCTTGTTCACGTCCTGGTATGCCTGCCAGACCATAACCGCCCTGCATCAGGTCGCCAGCGGCCACGTTGATCAGCACCAGCTCCAGCTCATTTCGTTGTAACTCATCATTCAGCGTGCGGCTATCCAGCTCATAGGGAAACTGGATTTCCACCGCAGAAAAGCCTGCAGCCTTGGCGGCGGCAAAACGTTGTTGTAACGGCAGGTCGTTAAACAGTAGCGATAAATTGGCCGAGAAGCGCAGCATCAGTGAGTATCCTTCAGCGTTTGCAGGGCATCGTGCAGCAAGATGATGCTGCTCAAATCACTGCTTTGTTGGCCATTGTCGGCGTGTTGTTGCAGACGCTGGAGTGCGGTACTGGCAACGGGTGTCTGTACGCCGCTGGATTGTGCCAAGGCAATGGCATTGGCCAGGTCTTTAACCAATGTGGCAACTCGCCACTGCACCGGCTCGAATGTTCGCTCCGCCATGCGGGGCACGAGTATCTGAAACGGCAAAGAGTCTGCAAATCCACCGGCCAGGGCAGGTGCCAGTCGGCCTGCTTCAACACCAGCCTGCTCAGCCAGTGCTACGGTTTCGGCAATCAGCAGGCTGTTGGCAGCGACAATTAACTGGTTGCATAACTTGCTGACCTGTCCGGCTCCGCTGCTTCCCATATGGGTAATGCGTTGTGCGTATTGGTTCAATACCGGCGTTACCGTGGCAAGTGCATCGTGGTCACCTCCCGCCATAATGACCAGACGTCCTGTTTCGGCACCTGTCACACCACCAGATACAGGCGCGTCAATCCAGGTGATGCCCAGTGCGGCTGCTTGCGCGTTCAGGCGTCGTGTCAATTGCGGTGAAATGGATGAGTGATCAACGATGATGAGTCCACTGGCCTTGGCCCGGAAAATACCTTGGTGCCCGGTGCAAACAGCTTCGACGGCGGCATCATCTGCCAGGCACAGCATCAATATGTCCACTTGTTCGGCAAGTGTTGCTGGACTGGTGGCGACCTTGGCACCTAGGTTAATCAGCTCTTCGATTTTATGCGCGGATCGGTTCCACACGGACAAGTCAGTGGCATTGGCCAGCAGTCGTTTGCACATGGGCAGACCCATCAGGCCAATGCCGATAAAACCAGTGCCAGTAAAACCAGTGGAAGTCACGATGCAATGTCCTCGTTAATAGACCGGTGCTAGCCGTGTGCGGTGCAATTCGGTATAAACCTTCAGTGTAGGTGTTCAATCAGCACAATAAAAAAGACAGGAGTTTTACATGAGCGCATTTGAACAAGCCCAGGCCGATGTCAAAACGCTAACGCAGCGCCCTGGCAATGATGACATGCTGGCACTGTACGCGCATTTTAAACAAGCCTCTGCGGGTGATGTAAGTGGTAGTCGTCCAGGTATGTTCGACATGATCAATCGAGCCAAATATGACGCCTGGGCCGCACTGAAAGGCATGAGCAAAGAAGCTGCACAGCAGGCGTATATCGATAAAGTGAATGCATTACTGAAAACGCACAAATAATCTGCTGTATTTTGCGCATGAACATACTTGGCTTGCTGTGTTCATGCGCTACAATCATGTCTCATTTCTGTACTGTCTGTGCCCATGACTTCCTCTGCTTCCTCGTTGTTAGATGCCACTCCCGCCTTCACACTTAAAGGTGGTTCATTTACTGCCACGCTGATTGAGTTACTGAGTGTTGATCCTGTGCATGTAGAAGCACAGCTGTTGTCGCGTATACAGGATGCGGCGGCTTTCCTGTTGCAGTCGCCGGTTATTTTGAGCGTGGAAAAAGTGGCACATGAAAGTGCAGACTGGTCGGCATTGCTGATTACCTGTCGCCGATTAGGTATTACCCTAGTGGGTGTGCGGGCACCTGCACATATGCAGTCTGGATTAGAGGCTCTGGGTGTTCCGGTATTACCTCCGCCAAGACGCAAGTCTGGCGCTGCGGATGAAGCGGTGGTGGCTGCAAAGCCGGTGTCAACGGAGGCACAACCAACGCGTGTAGTGACTCAGCCGGTACGTGGCGGGCAGCAGATCTATGCGCCGGGTGATCTGGTGCTATTGGCACCCGTCAGTGCCGGTGCAGAGGTGCTTGCAGATGGTCACATCCATATTTATGCGCCTCTGCGTGGCCGTGCATTGGCAGGGGTGCAGGGTAATCTCGAAGCCCGCATTTTCTGTCATAGCCTGGAAGCAGAAATGATTTCGGTAGCGGGCCGATATCGTGTGGCCGAAGAGCTGCGTCGAACCGCAACATGGGGCAAACCTGCTCATATTCAATTGCAAGGCGATGCGTTAGCGCTACATGCGTTGTAGTTTTTAATTTTTTCAGCTTGCCCCATGGGGTTGGCGTTACTGAGTACGAGGTGTGGTTTTGGCAAAGATCATTGTAGTGACATCGGGTAAGGGGGGCGTGGGTAAAACCACGACCAGTGCGGCCATCGGTTCTGGTCTGGCCATGCGTGGTCATCGTACCGTAGTGGTCGACTTTGACGTTGGTTTGCGCAACCTGGATCTCATCATGGGCTGTGAGCGCCGTGTGGTGTATGACTTCATTAATGTGATTCAGGGTGATGCTAGTTTGAATCAGGCATTAATCAAAGATAAGCGTCTGGATAATTTGTATGTGTTGGCGGCCAGCCAGACACGTGACAAAGACGCCTTGAGTGATGAAGGCGTTGCCCGTGTGATGGGTGAGCTGTCTGATCAGTTTGATTTTGTGATCTGTGATTCTCCGGCAGGCATTGAAAAAGGTGCGCACATGGCCATGTACCATGCTGACGAAGCCATTGTGGTGACAAACCCTGAAGTATCCTCTGTGCGTGACTCGGATCGCATGCTGGGTCTGCTATCCAGCAAATCACGTCGCGCCGAACTGGGCCTGGAGCCAATCAGGGAGTGCTTGTTGTTAACCCGCTACAATCCGGCTCGTGTAGAGTCAGGTGAAATGTTGTCGGTTGAAGACGTAGAAGAAATTCTGTCGATCAAGTTGCTGGGGGTGATTCCTGAGTCGCAGGCTGTTTTGAAGGCATCAAACCAGGGCGTACCGGTGGTATTCGACGCTGAAAGTGATGCGGGTCAGGCGTATAGCGATGCGGTGGAGCGTTTGTTGGGTGCAGAAATGCCTCATCGTTTTCTTGAAGCTCAGAAAAAAGGCCTGTTGCAGCGCCTGTTTGGAGGTTAATCATGAGCTTGATGGATTTCTTCCGTGGCAAGCAAAAGAACAACACGGCGGCGACCGCCAAGGAACGCCTGCAAATCATTGTGGCGCATGAGCGTGGCCGTCGTAATCAGCCCGACTATTTGCCGCAGTTGCACAAGGATATAATCGAGGTGATCCGGAAGTACGTACCGATCAGTGAAGATCAGGTGCATGTCGACCTTGATAGCCAAGGTAGCTGCTCTATTCTTGAGTTGAATATTACGCTTCCCGATCGTTAATACCATCGTTGCATAAGCTGGACTATCGGTCGCAGTTACACAAGGATATAATCGCGGCCGATTCGGAAGTACGTAACAGTCAGTAAAAATCGAGAGCATGTGAGCCTGGTTGACTGGGCTTGCTGCTATTCTTTTTTTGAGCTGAATATTACGCCCTCCTGATTGTTTTATTATCCTGCACCGGAGCTTCCATCATGCTGCATGGCATCCTGCTGTGTTTGGCCGTTCTTGCTTTTTTATCAATTGCCTTAGAAGAAGTGATTCATATCAATAAAGCCAAGACAACATTGTTTTTGGGCACGTTGTCCTGGATATTATTATTTGCTTTTGAGGCATCTCCAACGGTAACAGCAGGCTTTCAGGAAGGACTGCTGGAGGTGGCACAGCTTTGGCTGTTTTTGTTGGCAGCCATGACATTTGTGGCGTACCTGAACCAGCATGGGATGGTCGAAGGCCTGGTTTACCGCCTGCTTCCCAAGCATTTGCCTGAGCGTGCAGTGCCTTTTATTGTGGTGCTGTTTTGTTTCGTTTTATCTTCATTCGCTGACAACATTACGGCAACGTTGGTGGCAGTTGCGTTAATTTTGTCACTGCAATTGGAGCAGGCTAAAAACATCAAGCTGGCCGTTCTGGCCGTGTTTGGTGTCAACTCCGGTGGGGCAGCGTTGATCACTGGTGATGTCACCACACTGATGATTTTTAATGCGGGCAAAGTGGGTATTTTGGACTTGCTGCATTTGGTGCCTGCCGGGCTGGTCAGCTGTGTACTGTTGGCGTTTTTAATGTTGCCTGGCTTCAAGGGCGATGTGCGGATTCCACGTCAACGTAAGCAGGCTCAGTTGCTGGATAAGGTTATCGGTATTATTTTCCTGCTGACGATTCTGCTGACGCTGGTGATCAACAGCTTTATGTATATTCCGCCTCTGTTGGTGTTTTTGTTTGGCCTGTCTTTGGTGTTTTTGTTGGTGCATTGGGTGCGTCATGATCCGAATGACATTCCTATCATGGACTACATCCGCAAAATTGAATTTGATACCTTGCTGTTTTTCCTGGGCGTATTGCTGTTGGTTGGCATGCTGAAAGAAATTGGTACGCTCGATATGATCACTCAGCTATACACGGTATTGCCTAATTTGGTTGCCAATTTTGTGATTGGCTTGTGTTCTGCGGTACTCGATAACGTGCCGTTAACGGCAGCTATCTTGGGTTCTGAGCTTGATATTCCTCTGGAGGCGTGGCTAAGCCTTACCTATAGCGTCGGTGTTGGTGGCTCAATGCTGGCAATTGGTTCAGCGGCGGGCATTATTGTCATGAGTAAAGTGCAGGGAGTGACCTTTGGTAGCTACCTGCGCTACTTTCCGCATTTGTTGGTGGCTTATAGCACGGGGTTTGCCCTGGTCAATTTGTGGTAGGTAATTCGCGAAGGGTGATTGGCTGTGCTACCATCGCGCCGCCTAAAAATTACCCTGTCGAGATACGTATGACCAAGTACTTCGGGCCAGTGCTGATGTCCACACTTGCTATGTTATTCAGTGCGCCAGCACTGGCTGCTGGCGCTGCTGATGGTCGTTTGGATATGACCGCCACCACTTATGGTTTTATTGCACTGGGCATTTTCACTGTCGCCTATATTTTGGTGATGGGTGAGGAAAAGTTGCACCTGCGTAAATCCAAGCCGGTACTGGTTGCGGCCGGTATTATCTGGACATTGATTGGTGTTTATTACGTCAATAACGGCGTAGCGGACCTGCCCGAAGATGCGTTCCGGCACACGCTGTTAGAGTTTGCCGAGTTGATGTTGTTCCTGTTGGTGGCAATGACCTATATCAATGCCATGGAAGAGCGTCGTGTGTTTGATGCCTTGCGTGCCTGGATGGTAAAAAAAGGCTATAGCTATCAAACACTTTTCTGGCTGACAGGCTTCCTCGCATTTGCAATTTCACCAGTGGCCGATAACCTGACTACTGCTCTGTTGATGTGTGCTGTGGTTATGAAGGTGGCCGAGGGTGATAGCCGCTTTGTTGGTATTTGCTGTGTCAATATTGTCGTGGCCGCCAATGCTGGTGGTGCGTTTAGTCCCTTCGGAGACATTACGACACTAATGGTATGGCAAGCAGGTGTTCTCAAGTTCCAGGAATTCTTCATACTCTTTATTCCTTCGCTGATTAACTTCCTGGTGCCTGCAGTCATCATGAGTTTCTTCGTGGAAAACCGTAAACCTGACCCGGTTACTGAAGAAGTTGAAATGAAGCGTGGTGCCTTGCGTATTGTGGCATTGTTTCTGTTGACGATTGCTACCGCAGTGGCTTGCCATACTTTCCTGCATTTGCCTCCTGTATTGGGCATGATGACAGGTCTTGGTTATCTGCAATTTTTTGGTTTTTTCCTGCGCAAAACCTTGCCCAAGTCTCTGGAGCGTAAACGTGCTTTGGCGTTACAAAGAGGTGATGAAGCTGCTTTGCAACGCCTGGGTGGCGTAGTGCCATTTGATGTGTTTAACCGTGTGGCACGTGCTGAGTGGGATACCTTGCTATTCTTCTACGGCGTGGTGATGTGTGTCGGTGGTTTGGGTTTCATGGGCTATTTAGGCATGATGTCCGAAGTGCTTTATACGCAATGGGATCATACTTGGGCTAACGTTACCCTGGGTATTGTTTCGGCAGTGATTGATAATATTCCGGTGATGTTCGCGGTATTAACGATGCAGCCTGAAATGTCGCACGGTCAGTGGTTGTTGATTACGTTAACAGCTGGCTGTGGTGGTAGTTTGTTGTCGATTGGTTCAGCAGCGGGTGTTGCGTTGATGGGTCAGGCGCGTGGCATCTACACTTTTATGGGACATTTGAAGTGGACGCCGGCGATTGCACTGGGTTATGTCGCGAGCGTATATGCTCATTTGTGGCTGAATGCAGATAGTTTCCTGGTCTTTGGCTAAAGCGCCATATTAAAAAAGCCCGCTTACGCGGGCTTTTTTAAGTTTAATCATGTGGAACTAACTGACCTGATTGAGCCTTTACTGTCATACCAATAAAAGCGTTAGGCCTTTCAGTATAGGTAAACTGTTCCTGACGACCATCCTCAAAACGTACGTTAACTACATAGGTGTTGCTTGAGCGAACATGGCCTTCAACCTGGTGGCCAGCATAGGCACCACCAATGGCACCTGCAATGCGTGCAACACGGCGCCCATCGCCTTTACCGACCTGGTTGCCTAGCACACCACCAATGACGGCACCTGTTACAGCTCCCAGACCTGTGGCGGGTGTGCCAGTGGCACCGGGCTGTTCAGTAATCGCTGTGATAACGCCGCAGTCGGCACATATTGTGCTTGTTGGCTTAACGACTTGACGTTGAGCTTCGGCCTGTTTTTTTACTTCAGCTTGTCTGGCTGCCTTGGCTTCTGTTGCTGCCTGTTCTTCCAGTTTCTTAAGCGCTAAAGCGGCTTTTTCTTTGGCCTCTACATCGGCGAGCTCACGTGCTTCAATGTCGGTGGCAATCACTGCAGCATTTGCTTGGCTATCGGGCAGGATATCCAGCATGCGGGCAATGCCTACACCCGAAAGTAAAATCACCGACACAGCAGCAGCAATGACTAACGTGTGTGGACGATTGCTTTTAATGGGTTCGTTCATGATGTGTTCTCCATAAGTGTTTATTCAAACGTTATGGAGAACATCCGGTGCACAGATGATGGCTGGTGGCGCCCATAAGCATGGGCGCCACAGTTGTGAATTAGCTTATCTTCTTGTACTTCACGCGTTTAGGGCCAGCGGCATTGCCCAGCTTCTTACGACGATACTCTTCGTATTCGGTGTAGTTGCCGTCATACCACTCAACTTCATCACCTTCAAAGGCCAAAATATGGGTGGCAATACGGTCTAAGAACCAGCGATCGTGTGATACAACCATGGATACGCCAGGGAAGGTCAGTAGCGCTTCTTCGACCGCACGTAATGTTTCTACATCCAAGTCGTTTGACGGTTCATCGAGTAGCAGTACGTTGGCGCCAGCTTGCAGGATTTTGGCAAGTTGCAAACGATTTCGCTCACCACCGGATAGTTCGCCAACACGCTTCTGTTGGTCTTGGCCTTTAAAGTTAAAACGACCAATGTAGGCGCGCGACGGAATTTCATAGTCGCCCACTTTCATGATGTCTAAACCACCAGAAACTTCTTCCCAGACGGTTTTGCTGTCATCTAATGAGTCACGAATCTGGCCGATATAGGCCACTTTAATACTTTGACCAACTACCACTTCACCAGCATCCGGCTTTTGTTCGCCAGTGATCATGCGGAATAATGTAGTTTTACCGGCGCCGTTAGGGCCAACAATGCCGACGATGGCCGCTTTGGGAACCGTAAAGCTCAGGTTTTCGTAAAGCAAGCGGTCGCCGAAGGACTTAGCGATGCCTTTGACTTCGATTACCTGATCACCCATGCGCTCGCCCGGTGGAATATAAATTTCTTGTGTCTCTGCGCGTTTTTGGAACTCTTTGCTGGAGAGTTCTTCAAAAGCCTGCATACGCGACTTTGATTTAGCCTGACGTGCTTTCGGGTTGCTACGCACCCACTCCAGCTCACGTTTCAGCGCTTTGGTATGCGCCTCTTCCTGACGCTCTTCCATTTCTAAGCGTGCACTTTTTTGTTCTAACCAGCCGGTGTAGTTGCCTTCGTATGGAATGCCACGACCACGGTCTAGCTCCAAAATCCATTCAGCTACATTTTCTAGGAAGTAGCGATCGTGGGTAATGGCAACAATGGTGCCGGGGAAGTTTTTCAAGAACTGTTCTAACCAACCTACAGACTCAGCATCTAAGTGGTTGGTTGGTTCGTCCAGCAACAGCATGTCGGGTTTAGATAACAATAAACGACAGAGCGCGACACGACGACGCTCACCACCAGAGAGTGTGGAAACATCGGCATCCCATGCTGGTAGGCGAAGGGCATCTGCTGCTTGCTCTAATTGGTTGTCGAGGTTGTGACCATCCCAGGCTTGAATAATGGACTCGAGCTTTTCTTGCTCAGCTGCGAGCTTGTCAAAGTCAGCATCTTCCATGGCGTACTCGGCAAATACCTCATCTAGGCGCGCCATTGCGTCTAAGCATTCACGTACACCATCTTCGACGTTGCCACGAACATCTTTATTAGGATCGAGTTGAGGTTCTTGCTCTAGGTAGCCGATTTTAGTGCCGGCTGCAGCGCGTGCTTCACCACTAAAGTCTTTATCAACACCGGCCATGATTTTCAGCAAGGTGGATTTGCCAGAACCATTTAGGCCCAAGACACCAATCTTAGCGCCGGGGAAAAAAGAAAGAGAGATGTCCTTAAGGATTTCGCGCTTGGGCGGAACCAATTTGGACACACGATTCATGGTGTAGATGTACTGAGCCATTAATGCATACCTTGCAACGTCGACAATCAAGCGGCGTATTATAGCTGAGGACGGCGCCGCTTGTTGTGTATTCTCAGTCGTTGTCTTGGTGAGGGCTTTTCAGGTGGGATGATTTTGGGTCATAACGACCTTTTAGCTCATCAACGTGGATTTTATGCCAGAGCGGAATGCCTGCTACGTAAGCCGCACGAGCAATCACGTGGGCAGCAACCGGTGCCGTTAGCAAAATAAACAAAATAATGCTCAAGGCTTTAGCGGTGACAGCAGCCTGCACATAATGCAAAGAAACCGCCAACATAATGAGACCAACACCGAGTGCACCCGCCTTGGTGGTGGCGTGCATGCGCATGGGAAGGTCTGGCATGCGAAGCGCGCCTAGGGCTGCTAACACCATAAAGAAGCAGCCAGTAATTAATAAGCTAGAAACAAAAATATCAGTCCACATCACTGCTACCCCGCTTTTCAAGATACCGGGCAAAGCCAATAGCGGCTAGAAAAGACGTTAGCGCAATGACAAGGCCTACATCGAGAAAGTGGTCTTTGCCAGAGTCGATACTGTAGATGCCAATATAGGCTAGGGTGAGCGTAGCCATTAGCTCTAGTGCCACGACGCGATCAGGCAAGGTAGGGCCGCGCACCAAGCGAATGAAAATGATAAGAAACGATAAGCTAATTAAGAAGTAGGAGATCGTGACGGCGGATGAAATCATGTCAGGCCTCCGTTATCGCAAGATTTCGAGCACACGAGACTCGAAATATTTAATGTGACGTTGCACGGCATCACGATCATCTAGATACATGACATGGATATAGATGACCTGCCGGTCAGTGGATACATCTAGGCTAAGTGTGCCAGGCGTCATTGAAATAAGATTGGCGACGATGGTGATTTCAGCATCGGTTTTAGCCTCTAAAGGCACAGCAATAACGCCGGGGTGCATATAGTCTTTTGGCGTGAGCACGTCATAGGCTACTTTCAGGTTAGACATGATCAGCTCGCGAATAAAAAAGCCAATGAATAAAACGACTTTTGGTACACGGCGAACATAGCGTGCAAATTCTGGCACATGGCGAAGTGCAACGCCTAAAATGGCATAACCAACAACAAAACCAAGAACAAGATTGCTGCCCGTTAGCGTGCCACTAATGGCTACCCAAATCAGTGCAAGTATTAGATTCCAAGAAAAGCAGTTCATGGCTGTACTCCCAATACCGCTTCGATATAGGCCTGAGGGTTAAGCAGTTGTAGGGCGGCAGCTTCCGCTAATAAATATACTGGCTCTGCGGCTAAACCAATGGCAACAGTCATGGCAGCCATCAGCGCAATGCTTAACACCATAAGGCTGGTGTGTGGGCCAGGTCGCGGTTGTAGTGCCGCAGCCGCCTCTGGTGTCTGCTCCTTCCAAAACACTTCCACCCAAATTTTGATCATGGAATACAAAGTTAAGAAGCCGACAAAAAGTGCCACAGCAACTAACCACCATGCATCGACTTCAATGCCTGCACGGATGACGGTGAACTTGGCGAAAAAGCCAGACAGTGGTGGAAGGCCAGCCAATGATAGTGCAGGAATCAGAAACAGGAGCGCTACACCCGGGTTACTGCGATACAGCCCGCCCAGTTTGGTCAGGTCATGACTGCCTTGCAGGCGAAATACCAGGCCACTCACCAGAAACAGGTTCGCCTTCACAATAATGTGGTGAATGATGTAGAAAATGCCGCCGATCAATGCCAGCGGTGTCAGTAACGCCAGTCCCATCAGCATGTAGCCGATCTGGCTGATGATGTGAAATGACAGAATACGGCGGAATTCAAATTGGGCAGCAGCTCCCAGCACACCAACCAGCATGGTGGTGCCTGCCATCCAGAGCAGTAGCTGTTCTATGAAGCCGGTGTCGGCGATGGGAAAAATAACGGTGAATACACGATAAATGACATAGACCCCCACTTTGGTCAGCAGGCCGGCAAACAAGGCGGAAACAGCGACTCTGGGGGTGTGGTAAGACGCGGGCAGCCAGAAAAACAAGGGAAATGCACCGGCCTTGATCCCGAAGGTAATCAGGAACAAAACCGCCACGACTTCCAGTATGCCGTTGTCTTCGACCTGTGCGATTTTCTGCCCAAGATCAGCCATATTGAGCGTGCCCATGACGCCATATAGCAGGCCAATGGCGGTCAGGAACAGGGCGGAAGAAACCAGGTTGATGGTGACATATTTGATGGCACCTTCCATTTGCTTGCGCTCACCGCCCAGGATGAGCAGCGCAAATGAGGCCACCAGCATGACTTCGAACCAGACATACAGGTTGAAAATGTCGCCGGTCAGGAAAGCGCCATTAACCCCGGCCAATAACATGAACATGAGGGGGTAATAACCATAGTGGGCATAGTCACGATTAATGGTGGCCAATGAGTAAAGTACGGTACAAACCGACACCAGGCCAGTGAGTGTGACCATAATGGCGGCCAGCAAATCGGCTACCAGACTGATGCCAAAGGGTGCGGGCCAGCTGCCCATTTGCATGACTAAAATGCCATCGTGCCAGACGTGGTAGAGCAGGATGCAGGCTGCTACCAGCATGGCCATGCTGCCGATAACCCCAATGATTCGTTGTGCTGATACGGAGCGCCAGCACAACAGACTTAGTGCACCTGCAATGAGTGGAACCAGAATGGGAAGGGCAATTTCCGGCCTCATGTATCGGTGTCCTTCATTTGATCCATGTCATCGGCCTGAACTATTTCGTACGCTCGGTGAATCAGCACCACGGCAAATGCCAGCACACCAAAACCAATGACGATGGCAGTCAGAATCAGTGCCTGTCCCAATGGGTCGGCCACGGGGCCGTCGGGCAACATCATGCCCTCAGGGATTAGGGGTGGGGCTCTGCGGGTCATGCCGGCAATCGTGAAAATGAGCAGATTGGCGGCGTTGGACAGTAATACCAGGCCAATGACCAGTTTGACGATGGATCGTCGCAAGATCATGTAGATGGCTGCGGCATACAGGCAGCCGATGGTAATTGCCATCAAGGTCAGCATTATTCTTCTGCCTCCGCGATGGTGAGCAGAATGCCCACAACGGCACCAATCACTGCGAAATAAACACCCAGATCAAATAGTAGTGGGGTGCCTAGTTTGATTTTTCCCAGAATGGGCAGGTCAACGGTACTCCAGACTGCCGTAAACAGTGCCTTGCCATAAAGCATGCTGATAAAGCCGCTGCTGAGTGCCATCAACAGACCAATGCCCATGAAGTCGCGTGGGTTGAGGCCCAATAGATGTTTGGTGCTTTGGATGCCTCGAAAAAACAGGTGCAGTGCGACAGCCGCTGCCGCTACCAGACCAGCAATAAAGCCCCCTCCAGACTCATTGTGACCGCGCAGAAACAGGAAAATGGAAAACAGGAACAGTAATGGCATCAGGAAGAAGCCGGTGGTGCGAAGGATTAATGGCTGTTTTCTCATGTTTTGCGATCCTCTGAGCGGAAGCGGATCATGGCGAACACACCCAGGGCAGCCAGTGTCAGCACAAAGATTTCGCCGAGGGTATCAAAGGCGCGAAAATCAACCAGTATGACATTGACGATATTGCGTCCTTCTCCCAGTGGCACGCTGGCTTCAATAAACCAGTGGGAAATGCTGTCATGGAAGCGTGTGGCGGCAGTGACCAGAATCAGCATGGTCATGGTAAGGCCGGTTAATAGTGCAATCACGCCATCCCGAATACGGACTCTTGTGGTGGACAGACTGAGGTAAGGCGGTAGGCGATAGAGCACCAGTACCAGCAGAATGACGGTAAGGGTTTCCACCAGAATTTGCGTAATGCCGACATCGGGAGCACTAAACAGGACGTAGAGCAGCGATACGGTAAAGCCGATGGCGCCCAATGCTGCGACAGCGGCCAGACGTGAGCGTGAGAAAATGGCGAGAGCAATGGCCATCATCAGAATCATCAGGATGATGGCTTCGTGAAGGCGCAGATCTTGTATGGCAAGGCTGATCGGAAACATGTCACGCAGGATGAATACACTGCTGATCAGTATCAGCACGGTGCACAAAATGGTGATCAGGTAAAAGCGCAGATAACCATTTTGCAGGAGGATGGTGAGTCCTCTGGAAAACTGAACCAGCCGAAGCAGAAAGCGATCAAAAATGACTTCCGGGCCATACTGGCTGATGTGATCGCTGATCTGTGTCCAGGTACGGAATTTATCCAGACGACGATACAGCAAGATGCCCAGGACAAGGCTGACAACGCTTAGCAGCAGGGCCGTATTGAAGCCATGCCACAGCACCAGGTTGGCTTGTATGGAGTGTCCGGCAACAGCAGAGCTGGCGCCGTCGATGAGGTTTCTGGAGATGAAATCAGATTGCAGGCCAAATATCAGGCCCAGCAGTGCCAACAGGACTGGCCCTGACAACATGCCCAGAGAAGGCTCTTTGGCTTCCTTTGGGCTGCTGGCAAGGTGTCCAAACCAGGGTTTGATGCCGATCAGGCAGGCTACGGCAATACTCAGGATGGCGGCTAAAACAGCTACCAAGGTAATGATGATTGAGGTGCTGTTCAGGCTGGCCTCAAACAATAGTTCTTTGGCGACAAAGCCGAAAAAGGGCAAGACACCGGCCAGCGATAATGCGGCGAGTCCGGCGACCGTGGCAGTGATGGGCATGGCGTGACGCAGGCCTTCGACCGTGGCGAAGTTTTTGCTGCCAGCTTCGTAGTCAATAATGCCAGCCACCATGAATAGCGTGCCTTTGTATAACGAGTGCGCCAGTAAAAATGTCATCGCGGCAATCAGCGCTGTTTCGCTGCCAATGCCAATCAGCAGGGTGAGTGCGCCGAGCGCCATAATGGTTGAGTAAGCCAGCACTTTTTTGATGCTGGTGTGGCGGGCGGCCAGAAATGCGCCCATTAGCATGGTGAAGCCACCAGCACCACAGAGCAGTAGCGTCCATAACTCCGTGCCGCCCATGCCCGGATTCAGGCGAGCCAGCAGATATACCCCGGCTTTCACCATGGTGGCGGAATGCAGATATGCCGACACAGGCGTGGGAGCCGCCATGGCGTTAGGTAGCCAGAAGTGGAATGGAAATTGTGCGGATTTGCTGAATGCACCACACAAAATAAGCAGCAGGGCAGGTACATACAGGGCGTGGTTGCGGATAATGTCGCCGTTCTGCAGGAGTTCAGACAGTTCATAACTGTCGCCAATACCGGCAAATATAATGAAGCCAGCCATCAGCAACAGACCGCCGCCCATGGTGATATACAGGCCCTGCATGGCACTGCGGCGTGCATGGGTGTCGTTATGGTTAAAGCCGATCAGCATGAACGAGGTAATGCTGGTGAGTTCCCAGAACACAAAGAGACTGATCAGATTGTCCGAGAGTACCAGGCCAAGCATGGCGGCCATAAAGCTGAGCAGGAACACAAAAAAGCGACCCAGGTCACGGTGTCCTTTCAGATAAGTGCCGGCATAAATAAAAATCAATGTGCCAATGCCGGTGATGAGTAGCGCCATCAGCAGTGACAGGCCGTCTAGCCAGAACGAAAGCTGAATGCCCAGACTGGGCGCCCAGTTATAAACCGAGCGAATAGGTGCCTGCTGGACTGCTGGTAATAATGTCAGGAGCCAGATGAACAGACTGGCAGGCAGTGTGGCCAGCGCCAAGCCCGTGTGGCGATTGGCCACACGTACAAGGGCCGGCGCGAAAATGGCGGCAATAAATCCCGATAAAACGGCAAACAGCATGACGGCTCGTATAAATCAGTTTATTGGCCTGCTAAATCAACACGAGTCGGCTCTGCTGTCAAGGTAACACGGGCTTTCTTGCTTAATGATGTGTTTGAGCGGCTTGAGCTGCGGGAGACCGTGCCAGATACGCCAAAGCCTGCTCCGTATTGCCTTCGGTAATCGGATGGAAGTTGGGTGCGAACCAGCGGGTAGTGGCGACCATGAGCTCACTGAATGCCGGTACATTTCCCGTACGTCTGCCATCTCGTTCCAGTTCGACTAAAATGCGCCATAGCGGTTGCTGTGCCAGCTTTGCCTGGCCATGGGTGCTGTCTTGCTTGGCCAGATGGCGGTAGCCTTCAGTCAGCACCTTGATAAACAGCGGGAAGACCAGTGCCATGAGTGCTTGTCTGGAGATATAAAAGCTGGCCTGATTGTGGCTCAGGTGCTCAAAAAGATCATAGGCCACGGAGCGATGTTCAACCTCCTCTGCCAGATGCCATTTGAACAGGTCGGCCATGACAGGATCTGCTTTGTCCCAGCTGGTGTTGTCCATGGCCCACTGACCCAAAAATCCGGTGAAGTGTTCAATGGCCGCCACGACACCGACACGTATGATCAACCATTGCTTGGCTGGGATGACACGCTTCAATGCGGGTGAACCCAAGGGAGTATCCCCCAGCAGCTGCTCGAACAGGAATTGAATTTTTTGGACGAATTGGTCTGTTTCGAACCCGTATTTATGCAGGACGGGTTGTGCTGCGATGTGAGTGCGAGCGTGTATTGCTTCCTGGCGAATAAAGCCTTCTACGTCGGCACGCAGGTCAGGGTCTGTGACATAAGGCAACGCCTTGTTATAAACACGGCAGAACCACAACTCTCCCGCTGGCAGAATCATGTGAATGCCATTGATCAAATGGCTGGCAAACGGGTCGTCTGGAATCCAGTGATAGGGTGTTTGTGTCAGGTCAAACTGGACACGACGTGCCTTGATGAGATGGCGATTGGCTGCTGTATTCATCATTATTCCTCTCTGGTACAGATTCAGGCGATGCGGGCTGCGTTAACACTGTCTAAAACAGTGCCGTGCTCGAAGCTGCGGGCAAATTCGTCTATCCATTGTGAGACCTGGTCGGCATGGCTCAGGGGCACCCAGTGAGTGGCATCCAGGTCACGTCGATACAGGTTGGGAACCCATTCATGCAGGTCTTCAAACAATGCGGTGCCGACATAAAAGTCTTTGGTGGGTACGATTAATTGCACTGGGCAGTGGGCATAACGTGCTTCCGGCTTCAGCATTTTTCCGGTGAAATTGGCGCGATACAGGTTTACACCTTCTTTGCCATCCGCCGTTTGTGTTGGATTTGGGTGTTCTTCTGTGATGCCTTCGCGCAGTGCCAGGTAGTTTGGCCAGTAACGACCGCCTACCTGCCAAATGGTTGGTGCCAGCAAGGGTAGCTGGAACATCATGATGTACCAGGAGCTGGCCAGCTGCTTAAGGGCCTGACGGCGGGCAGCGGATGTGGCGTTGATCAGGCGACGACGCATCCAGTGTCCTGCATGATCAAGGCTGGGGCCGGAAATACTGCTGTAGCTAATGATTCGACCTTGCAAGGCGGCTGTGGTGACAGATTCCCAGCTTTGAATGGAGCCCCAGTCATGAGCTGCCAGATGGAAGCGGCGTCCGGGGATAACAGCATCAACCACGGCCACCAGGTCGCGTGCTAACTGGGCCAGCTTGTAGTCCCTGATGCGCTTGCCTGATTCTGATTGACCGGCACCGCGCACGTCGTAGCAAATAACGTAGTAACGATCGGCCAGTCGCTCAGCAACGGGTTGCCAGACCAGATGATTGTCGGGATAGCCATGTACCAGCACGATGGGGCTGTGATCACTGTTGCCGTAAGTGGCAACGTGCAGTTGCAGGCCATCGCTGCTTTTTACAAACTGACTGGTTTTACTCATGCTGATGTCTCCGATGTTTTGCCTGGGCGCTGACCGGGCAGTTCTACATGTGCTGCTATGTTACATCAATTAATGTAACATTCAATATGGTTGATGTTTATCCAGTTAAGATGAGCGTTACTTATGCAAAGCATTTAAAGAGTTCAACTGCCATTCGTGACAGTTTCCGGTAGAATGTGCGCCTTTCTTGACCAGATTCGCGCCCGCGATGGAGATATCCATGTTCAGCTCAGACCAGACAATTGCCCGTTTTGACCCGGAACTCGCACAGGCCATGGCTGCCGAAGATGTGCGCCAGGAAGCACATATTGAGCTGATCGCCTCTGAAAACTACTGCTCTCCTGCCGTGATGGAAGCACAGGGTTCGAGTCTGACCAACAAATATGCTGAAGGTTATCCAGGCAAGCGTTATTACGGTGGTTGCGAGTACGTGGATATCATTGAGCAACTGGCCATTGATCGCGCCAAAAAGCTGTTTGGTGCCGATTACGCCAATGTTCAGCCACATGCCGGTTCACAGGCCAACAGTGCTGTGTTTTTGGCGCTGCTGAGTGCTGGTGATACTGTTCTGGGTATGTCACTGGCGCATGGTGGTCACTTGACGCATGGCGCCAAGGTCAACTTTTCCGGCAAAAACTACAATGCAGTGCAGTACGGCATTGATACCAATACCGGCCTGATTGATTACGATGAAGTTGAGCGTCTGGCGCTGGAGCACAAGCCCAGGATGATTATTGCTGGCTTCTCGGCCTACTCACAAGTGCTGGATTTTGCCCGTTTTCGTGCCATTGCCGACAAGGTAGGTGCGTATCTGTTCGTGGATATGGCTCACGTGGCAGGTCTGGTAGCCGCAGGCATTTATCCGAATCCGGTGCCATTCGCTGATGTGGTTACGACCACGACTCACAAGACCTTGCGCGGTCCACGCTCTGGCCTGATTCTGGCGCGTGCCAATGAAGAAATTGAAAAGAAACTGAACTCGGCGGTGTTCCCTGGTAATCAGGGTGGCCCATTAATGCATGCCATTGCCGCCAAGGCAGTCTGCTTCAAAGAGGCCATGAGCCCTGAGTTTGTGGCTTATCAGAAACAAGTGGTCAAGAACGCACAAACCATGGCTCGCGTGTTTATTGAGCGTGGATTTGATGTGGTGTCAGGCGGTACTGAAAATCACCTGTTCCTGCTGTCACTGATCAAGCAAGACATTACCGGCAAGGATGCGGATGCAGCGCTGGGGCGTGTGGGTATTACGGTCAACAAGAATGCAGTGCCCAATGATCCACGTTCACCCTTTGTGACTTCCGGTATTCGTATTGGCACCCCTGCTGTGACAACACGTGGCTTTAATGAGGCCGAGTGTGCCGAGCTGGCGGGCTGGATTGCTGATGTGGTTGAAGGTTTGCAGGCAAATCCGGCAGGTAATGCCGAGGTTGAAGCAGCGGTCGCTGCCAAGGTCAAAGCAATCTGTGCGCTGCATCCGGTTTACGCAGCCTGAGGTGTTGGTTGGGGTATGGGCGGCTGGGCTGCCCATACCGTACACTGTGATTGATGAAACACAGGGTGGTTCTTTACGATGCATTGTCCTTTCTGCAAAGCGGAAGACACCAAGGTCATAGACTCCCGTCTGGTGGCTGAGGGTGATCAGATTCGTCGACGTCGCGAGTGCACGTCTTGCGGCGAGCGTTTCACCACGTTTGAAACGGCAGAGCTGGTGATTCCGCGTGTCATCAAAAGTGACGGCACGCGTGAGCCATTCAATGACAATAAACTGCGTAATGGCATGATGCATGCCCTGCAAAAGCGCCCGGTCAGCATTGACCGTATTGATGCCGCGCTGAACCATATTTTGCACCGTCTGCGTGCCAGTGGTGAGCGCGAAGTAAAAGCGCGCTATATCGGTGAGCTGGTCATGGCCGAGCTGAAGCAGCTCGACACCGTGGCCTATGTTCGTTTTGCCTCTGTTTATCGTGACTTCCAGGATGTAAAAGCATTCCGTGCCGAGCTTGATAGCCTGGACCCTTCGGCTGCACCCAGTAAAAGTGATGGGTCTGCCCGTGACTGATTTCTTTGCCGCAGGCTTTTCTGGGGAGGATCATGGCTTCATGACCCAGGCCCTGCGTTTGGCTGAGCAGGGTTTGCACAGCACATCACCTAATCCGCGTGTCGGCTGTGTGTTGGTGTCGCCATCGGGTGACGTGGTAGGTCAGGGCTTTCATGTGCGTGCCGGTGAGCCACATGCCGAAGTGCATGCATTACAGCAGGCTGATGCTCGGGCAGCTGGTGCCACGGCTTATGTGACACTGGAACCTTGTTCGCATACCGGGCGAACACCGCCTTGCGCCGATGCGCTGATCAAGGCCGGTGTGGCGCGTGTGGTGGTGGCGGTGCTGGATAGCAATCCTGCGGTGGCGGGTAGCGGTGTGGCGCGTTTGCGTGCTGCTGGTATTCAGGTGGATGTGGGGTTGCTGGAGCAGGCAGCGACGGAGCTTAATATTGGATTCTTGCGTCGTATAGCTGGTGGCTTGCCTTGGGTACGCGTCAAGCTGGCCAGCAGTCTGGATGGTCGTACTGCGATGGCGTCGGGCGAATCAAAATGGATTACCGGTGCCGCTGCGCGCAGAGACGTGCAGCATTGGCGTGCGCGTAGTTGCGCCATTGTGACTGGCATTGGCACTATTCGGGCCGATGATCCTGCGTTGACCGTGCGTTTGCCCAGTATTGAGTCTGTACGCCAACCGCTGCGTGTGGTGCTGGATAGCCAGCTGCGTATTGCATCGACTGCCAGTGTGCTGCAGCAGCCAGGTTCAACCTGGATTGTGACGGTAGCTGAGCATGCACAGGCCGATAAAGTGGCTGAACTGGAGCAGGCAGGGGCGCGGGTGTTGGTGTTACCAGCTGATGAACATGGTCGTCCTGACGTGCGAGCGCTGATGCAGGAGTTGGCCGTAGCTGGTTGTAACGAGGTATTGGTAGAAGCTGGTGCTGGTGTGGTGGGTGCGTGTTTGCAAGCCGGACTGGTGGATGAGGTGCTGCTGTATCAGGCCATGACATTATTGGGTTCTACAGCAAGACCATTGATGGAGTGGCCAATGACCATCATGTCGGAGCAGCAGCGTTTGTCCCTGGTTGACTGGCGTCGTGTCGGCGACGACTTGCGCTTGCGCCTTCGGCCTCAGATCAGTCCATCAGCCTAAGCAGAGATAACTATTATGTTTACCGGTATTATTGAGTCTGTGGGCAGTATTCGTCGTGTTGAACCGCGTGCAGGTGATTTGCGCCTGACCGTGGCGGTGGGCAAGCTGGATATGTCGGACGTGCGTCTGGGCGACTCTATTGCCACCAATGGTGTGTGTTTGACCGTGGTGGAAATGGGTGCGGATTATTATGTGGCCGATGTTTCGCGCGAGACCGTGCGACGTACCACGCTGGCGGATATTCGCACCGGTTGCCGGGTGAATCTGGAAAAGGCGTTAACGCCAACAACGCGTCTGGGTGGGCATCTGGTGAGTGGTCACGTGGATGGGGTTGGTGAGGTGGTTGAGGTGTGGCCGGAAGCACGTTCAATTCGCTTCCGCATCAAGGCACCGGATAATCTGGCACGCTATATTGCCGAAAAAGGTTCTGTCACCACTGATGGTGTCAGTCTGACGGTGAATGCCGTGGATGGCAGTGTATTTGATCTCAATATTGTTCCGCATACCGTGCAGGAAACCAATATTGGTGATTGGGTGCCCGGCTTTAAGATTAATATCGAAGTGGATGTTCTGGCGCGTTATTTAGAGCGCTTATTGCTGGCTGACAAGGCGGCTACGCCGTCTGCATCTGGTATCAGCCTGTCTTTTTTGCAGGAGCATGGTTATGGCCATTCCCGCTAAAGCCTGGTTAATGGCGCCTGTGTTGGTGTGGTCTGCCAATGTGAGCGCTCTGAGTCTGGCGCAGGAGCGTCAGGATCAGTTCATGCAGGTATGCATGACCGATGCAACGGTGGCGGCGGGTAATCGCAGCCAGTTGTGTCGTTGTTTGTTTGAGGCGTTTGCCTATGGCAGCGATACGCGTTTTGGTGTCACCGATGTGCTGACTATTCCGGAGCGCAACTGGGAAGCACCGGCAAGACGCATGGCGAGTGATGCATTGGGTAATGAAGTAAGGCGTTTACGGCAGCGTTGCCTAGAACCTATTGATGGTCGCTAACAGGCCAAGAGTAACAGTGATTATGAAGTTAAATAGTGTCGAAGAGCTGATTGAAGATATTCGTCTGGGCAAGATGGTTGTGCTGATGGATGACGAAGATCGCGAAAATGAAGGCGATATCGTCATGGCCGCCAGCCATTGCCGTCCGGACGATATCAATTTCATGGCCAAATTTGGTCGTGGTCTGATTTGTATGCCGATGACGCGAGATCGCTGCAAGCAGCTGGGTTTGCCGCTGATGGTGCAAGCCAATGGCTCGGGTTATGGCACCAAGTTCACCGTATCAATTGAAGCGGCAACGGGTGTGACCACTGGCATTTCGGCAGCAGACCGGGCGCGTACCGTGCAGGTTGCTGCCAGTCGTGATGCAACAGCAGCAGATATTGTGCAGCCGGGTCATATTTTCCCGCTGATGGCTGAGCCGGGTGGCGTCTTGCATCGCGCTGGTCATACCGAAGCCGCCTGTGATCTGGCCGAGCTGGCGGGTCTGGAGCCTTCCGGCGTGATCTGCGAAATCATGAATGACGATGGCACCATGGCACGTCGTCCTGATCTGGAAGTGTTTGCCGCTGAGCATGGACTGAAAATCGGCACCATTGCCGATCTGATCCATTACCGCATGGTGAATGAAAAGACTGTGATCAGCGAATCTTCACGTGTGTTGCCAACAGAGTATGGCGACTTCACTTTGCATGTGTTTCGCGAGTCCGGCAATCAGGGTGTACACGTGGCGTTGGTGAAAGGGCAGCTGGGTGCTGATGTTATTCCTACGGTGCGTGTGCACGGCATTAATCCCTTGCGTGACTTGTTCCATGCTCAGTTCAATGGTCGTCTGGGCTGGAATCTGCAAAAAAGTCTACAGGCCGTGGCGCAGGCAGAAGCTGGCGTGCTGGTTTTGCTGGGTCAGGACTATCGTGCCAATGACATGATCAGCCATCTGGACGATTACTTCTCGGCACGAGCGCGTAATGCTGAAAGCTCTGGCATGTATCGCACCATTGGTGTGGGTTCGCAGATGCTGCGCGAGCTGGGTGTGACCAAGATGCGTCTGCTCAGTTCACCGATGAAATTTAATGCCCTGTCTGGTTTTGGGCTGGAAATTGTTGAATATCTAACCACGGACTAATCGCCGTTTTTACCTTTGTTTAGAGGATGTACGTTATGAGTCAAATCAAGACTGTAGAAGGCGATTTCAGCAACGCCAATGCCCGTTACGCCGTATTGGTCGGCCGTTTTAACAGCTTTGTGGTGGAGTCGTTGCTGAGTGGTGCCATTGATACCCTGCGTCGTCATGGTGTTAGTGAAAGCAATATCACGATTGTGCGCGCTCCGGGTGCCTGGGAACTGCCTCTGATAGCTAAAAAGCTGGTGGCCACTGGCAATTACGATGCCGTGATTGCCTTGGGTGCTGTGATTCGTGGTGGTACGCCGCACTTTGATTATGTTGCTGGCGAATGCGCCAAAGGGCTGGGCGTGGTGTCGTTGGAAACCGGTCTGCCGATCAGCTTTGGTGTATTGACGGTTGATTCGATTGAACAAGCCATTGAGCGTTCAGGCACCAAAGCCGGTAATAAAGGTGTGGATGCCGCTTTGGTCGCCATCGAAATGATTTCTGTCCTTAAGGCGATTGGCTGATTTCAATGCAAAGTAATGGCCTGAACCCGTCGGCGCGCCGCAAAGCGCGTCGATTTGCCCTGCAGGGGCTTTATGAGTGGCAGATGTCTGGTAATCCGGCGTGGGAAATCGAGGCGCGTTATCGCACCGAAAATGCCATGCACAAAGTTGATCTGGATTATTTTCATGAGCTGTTACATCGCATTCCACAAGTCACCGACGAGCTGGACGCCTTGTTGACACCGCATCTGGATCGGGCATTTGAAACCCTGGATCCGGTGGAGCTGGCGACCTTGCGCATTGGTGCATATGAGCTGAAGCATCGTCTGGATGTGCCGTATCGCGTGGTGATCAACGAAGGCATTGAGCTGGCCAAGGTATTTGGTGCTGCGGAATCGCATCGTTATATCAATGGTGTGCTGGATAAACTGTCCGCCAATCTGCGTCAGCTCGAGCAGCAATAGCATAGGCAAATCATGGCGATGGATGAGTTTGACCTGATCCGCCGCTACTTTACGTGGCCAGAGGCAGCTGCGCACCCGGCCGTTGCGTTGTCGGTGGGTGATGATGCCGCGCTGTTGTCCCTGCCTGCTGGTCAGCAGTTGGTGGTGACTACTGATACGCTGGTCAGTGGTCGTCACTTCTTCGCTGATACCGATGCCTTTGATCTGGGCCATAAAGCACTGGCTGTTAATTTGTCCGATCTGGCGGCCATGGCTGCTACGCCATTGGCATTTACCCTGTCATTGACGCTGCCCGAGCTGGATCAAGTCTGGCTGGAGGCGTTTGCCAGCGGTTTGCGGACATTGGCCCGGCAGCATCAAGTGGCATTGGTGGGTGGGGATACCACTCGCGGGCCTTTGGCGATCAGTATTTCCGCCATGGGCGTGGTTGATCCGGTTCAGGCACTGCGTCGCAGTGGCGCACAAGTGGGCGACTATCTGGTGTTGTCTGGTGTGGTTGGTGATGCCGGTTTGGGGTTGGCCGTGGTTTCTGCGCATCCATTGGCGTTGATGTTGTCTGCTGAAGCACAGCGAGATGTGTTGACCAGACTGCATAAGCCAGAGCCCAGGATCGCGTTGGGTCTGGCCTTGCGAGCCAAGGCCCGTGCCGGTATGGATGTGTCCGATGGTTTGCTGCAGGACTTGCAGCATATGCTGAAGGCATCCGGTGGGTTGGGAGCCAGGCTGATACTGGATGATTTGCCGTTGTCTGATGCCGCCAGACAATTGCTGGCTTCAAATCCCGAATATGTGATGAATATGGCGCTGGCGGCTGGTGATGACTATGAGTTGTTGTTTGCATTGCCAGAAGCGCATATTGCCGAGCTGCCCGCACTGAGCCAGCAACTGTCTTTGCCATTAACGGTCATTGGCCGCGTGATCAAGCAGCCGACGCTTGACCTGCAATGGCAGGGCGATAGCTGGCCATATCCGTTACCATTGGGCTATCGTCATTTTTGAGTAGGCATTATGTCTGATCCAACTCCTATTCCGCGTTTACCTCGTGCGCTTGATTTGCTGGCTTTTGGTTTTGGCTCCGGGCGTAGTCCAAAAGCACCGGGTACGGTTGGCTCTGCCGTGGCTGTCTTGTGGTTTGCGGTTTTTGCCAGTATGCCGCTGGGCTTTTATCTGGCGTGGATTGTCATTGCTGCTTTGGCTGGTATTGTCATTTGTGGCGAGGCAGCCCGCTTGATGGGTGTACATGACCATGGTGGTATTGTCTGGGACGAGTTTGTGGGCCAGTGGATTGCTTTGATTCCTTTGGTGCCAATGCTGGATTGGGACTTGCGCAGTACCCTGGGGGTGCTGCTGGGCTTTTTGCTATTTCGTTTGTTTGATATCTGGAAGCCATGGCCCATTTCCTGGCTGGATCGGCGTGTTCATGGTGGTCTCGGTATCATGATTGATGACGTGATTGCCGGCATTTTTGCCGCTATCGTGTTGTGGTTTATCTTGCCTTGGCTGCCTGCCGCCGAAGCAGGTTGGTATGGGGTCGCTGGTTGATGCCTTGCTCATACCCTAATGGCGCTGCACTTGTTACAATCGCGCCCCTAATTGAAGTGTGGAGCCTGTCCGGTGTCCTTTGACTTTATTGCCAGCTCACGTTTGCCCACCAGATTTGGCGACTTTCTGATTCATGCTTTTGAAGACTCCGAGACATTGCAAGAGCATGTTGCATTGACCATGGGCGACTTGCAGGATGGCCAGCCCGCGCTTGCACGTGTGCATTCGGAGTGTTTGACCGGGGATGGCTTTGGCAGTCTGCGTTGTGATTGCGGGCCTCAGCTGGAAGCAGCCATGCAGCGAATTGCCAGTGCAGGTCGTGGAGTTATTCTGTATTTGCGTCAGGAAGGTCGCGGTATTGGTCTGGTGAATAAAGTGCGTGCGTATGCATTACAGGATGCTGGCGCTGATACGGTTGAAGCCAATGAACAGCTGGGCTTTGCGGCTGATTTGCGTGAGTACAGCATGTGTGAGCATATGCTGAAGCATCTGGGGGTTAGTCAGGTGCGCTTGATGACCAACAATCCGTTGAAAGTAGAGGCGTTGGCGGCGCATGGTATCGAGGTGGTTGAGCGTGTGCCGTTAATCACCGGCAATAACCCTCATAATGAGGGTTATCTGCAAACCAAAACCGATAAGATGGGGCATATGCTGCCCGATTGAATCAGGCGTCAGCGGTTGCGCGGTGGGTCATGTCGTCCATGGCGCGAATTACATCACGACGTGAAATCTGCCCAACCAGTTTGCCACGATAATCCTTGACCGGCAGGCGATGACGACCCTGCTTGATGAAGATTTCTGCTGCTTGCAGAATGCTGTCTTCCGGACTGATGGTAATGACTTGGGTTGACATGACATCCTTGACTTGGCCGGATGACGTGTTGTGGTAGCCTGATTGTAAGGCTTCTTCCAGGCAGTCAGATTCGGAAAATATGCCGACCAGCTCACCGCCTTTAACTACGGGGGCACCAGAGATTCCGTGCGTTAATAGTTCGCGAATAGCCTGATCTATACTGGTTTCCGGTGTGAGCGTAATCAGCCTTGTGGCCATGTAATCGGCGACGCGAAGCGAGTGCAGCATGACGGTTATCCTGTGCTTTTAATTAAACCGAGACATCGTACACAGAATATCCCGCCACTTCAGGAAATGGTCAAGTATTAATGGCACCAATGGCAGTAAGTCTTGCCTTAATGGCGTGATGAATGCCGGTCTCATCAAGTCCGCAATCAACCAGCATTTCTGCCGGGCTGCCGTGCTCGATATAACTGTCACGAATGCCCAGATGCAGCACGGAGACGAGCCTGTTTTCGCTGGCCAATAGTTCGCTGACGGCGGCACCTGCACCACCGGCAATAGCGTGCTCCTCAATGCTGATCAGCAGTTTGACTTGACTGGACAACTCAAGAATCAGTTCCTGATCCAGTGGTTTGATCCAGCGCATGTCATATACCGCAATGGATATGCCGTGTTCGGCACTCAAGCGCTCGGCTGCCTGCAGTGATGCGGCCAGACGTGAACCAAAATTCAGAATGGCGGCAGTACTGCCTTCGCGTCGACAGATTGCTTTGCCGATGGAAACAGTCGCATTGGGCTGTTCGATGCTGGCACCGGTGCCATTGCCTCGTGGGTAACGCACGGCCGCAGGGCCAGGGTGTGCATAGGCGGTGTTGAGTAATAAGCGACACTCGTTTTCATCACTTGGTGCGGCAATGATCAGGTTGGGCAGGCAGCGCATATAGGCAATGTCATAGGCTCCGGCATGGGTCGGGCCATCTTCGCCCACCAGTCCGGCGCGGTCGATGCCAAAGGTCACGTCCAAATTTTGCAGGGTCACATCGTGAATCAGCTGGTCGTAGCCACGCTGCAAAAAGGTGGAATAGATAGCTACCACGGGCTTCAGGCCCTCACAGGCCAATCCGGCTGCAAACGTGACGGCATGTTGTTCGGCAATGGCGACATCATGGTAGCGATCAGGGAATTTGGCTGCAAAGCCCACCATGCCAGAGCCTTCACACATGGCGGGTGTGATGCCTACCAGTCGTAGATCCTGAGCGGCGGTATCACAGAGCCAGTCACCGAAAATATCGGAATATTTGCGGGCAGGCTGCACAGGCTTGATTGGGTCATTGCGCTGAGCAGCGGGTGCAATTTTGGTGATGGCGTGATAACCAATGGGGTCGGCTTCGGCGGGTGCAAAGCCCTTGCCCTTGGTGGTAAACACATGTAGCAGTTGTGGGCCGGGTGCATCACGAAGATTGCTGATGGTAGCAATCAGTTCTTCAAGATTATGGCCATCAACCGGCCCTACATAATTAAAACCAATGGACTCAAACAGCGCTCCGGGCGAGTCGGTAATCAGCGTTTTCATGCTCTCTTCGGTGCGCCGGGCAAAGCTTAATGCCGATGGCATGGATTGCAGTACACGCTTGCCACCTTCACGGATGGCGATATAGCTCTTGCTGGCCCAGATGTGTGAAAAGTAGTTGGACAGTCCGCCAACAGCTTTTGAAATGGACATCTGGTTGTCATTCAGGATAACCAGCATGTCGGATTTTTGATGGGCGGCATCGTTCAGCGCTTCAAAGGCCATGCCTGCCGTCATTGCGCCGTCACCAATAACAGCAACTACCTTACGTTGACTGCCAGTCAGTTTTGCGCCACGTGCCATGCCGAGCGCAGCTGAAATCGAGGTTGACGAATGCCCAACCCCGAAGGTGTCGTATTCAGATTCTTCACGGCGCGGAAAGGCGGCCAGACCATTTTTCTGGCGCATGGTCAGCATCTGTTCTTTTCGGCCGGTCAGAATCTTGTGCGGATAGGCCTGGTGGCCAACGTCCCAAACCACACGATCATAGGGCGTGTTGTAGACGTAGTGCAGTGCCATGGTAAGTTCGATTACACCCAGACCGGCACCAAAGTGTCCTCCGGTCTGGCCTGTGCACCACAACAGATATTCACGTAATTCGCGTGCAAGCTCCGGCAGCGCATCTTCTGGCAGCTGGCGCAGTTTGTCGGGCGTCGGCACCTGATCCAGTAATGGAGTGTGTGGCCGCTGAGTGGGAATTTCGTGGAACATCACTGGCAATCCTGCTGCATCGTGGCTCGATTATACGCGTTAGTGATCGCGGGATAATAAAAAAGCAGCCAGCTCGTGTAATGGCTGCGCTGCGGCACCTAGCGGGGTGAGTGCGGTCAGCGCCTGTTTGGTGAGTTGCTGGGCTAATTCACGTGCCGCTTCCAGGCCCAGCAGCGCGGGGTAAGTGGCTTTGGCCAGGACAATGTCGGCACCTGCCTTTTTGCCTAGCGTATGGGTGTCGCTGGTGACATCCAGCACATCGTCGTGTACCTGAAATGCCAGTCCCAGTGCTTGCGCAAACTGGTCAATTGCTCTGAGCTGCTGTGCCGAGGCATTGCCAGCGAGTGCACCCATGGTGGCGGCTGCACGAATTAATGCGCCGGTTTTATTGAGATGAATCTGCTCCAGCTCATGATGTTGAATGGTTCGGCCTTCGGCGGCCAGATCCAGGCCCTGGCCTGCGACCATGGCGAAAGCTGCTTTTGCCAGCTCGCTGACTTGTTGATTGCGAATCTGGGCACTCAACGTGCTTTGCGATAGTGCAGCAAAAGCCAACGCTTGCAGGGCGTCACCTGCCAGCAGGGCGGTGGCCTCATCAAATTGACGATGACAGGTAGGCTGGCCACGGCGCAGATCATCGTCATCCATGCAGGGCAGGTCATCATGTACCAGGGAGTAGCCATGTATGCATTCGACGGCGATGGCTGCCGAATTGGCCTGTGACCATTCTCCGCCTACGGCAACACATGCTCCCCAGGCCAATGCGGGGCGCACCCGTTTGCCGCCATTGGCCATGGCGTATTGCATGGCCTGGTTCAGGCGGGTGTCCACCGACTGATGGTTGGTCAGAAATTCGTTCAGCAAAGCAGCAAATGTGCTCTGGCTTTTATTTAGCAGGGTGGGTAGTGCGGGCTTCATGTCAGTCGTCATGACCCGGGGCAAAAGGCTGGGTATCAAAACTGCCATCTTGTTTAGCCAGCAATAGCTGAACCTTTTGCTCGGCGGCATCCAGTGCTTGTTGGCATTGCCGTGTCATTTGTACACCGGCCTCAAATGCTTTCAATGATTCTTCAAGCGAAAGCTCGCCACTTTCCAGGCGATGAACCTGCTGTTCCAGAGCCGCGAGTGTGGCTTCGAAATCAATAGGGGATGGATTGGTCGCTTGGCTCATGGTCGTGCTCCAGTCTTGCTGAAGGCGAACGGTAGCGACTTGAGTGGCTGCGGTCAACGTTGCCGATGGACGTTGACCGCAGATTCTGGCTTGGACAGCAAGTGACTAGAAGGCGCTGCGGAAGCCGACCACAATACCTCGGCCTGGCGCTGGGGCTACATCCTTGATAAAGGACGTGGCGCGGCGGACATCTGCGTTAAGCAAATTGCTGCCACGTACAAACAGCGAGGACTTGGTGTTCCCTGTAAATTGTGTTGGCAACTGCCAGCTGATGTCAGCATTTAGCAGGTCATAACCGGCGGTTGGCGTTTCAAAAATCTCGCCAGCGACGGGGCGTGAAACCTTGTCTTGTGTGCTGACGCGGGTGTAGTTGAGACCGCTGGTGATGGCTCGGTAGTGGCTGTGCAGGCCAATGCCATAACGTGTAGGTGTCATGCGTGGAATATTGCCTTCACCATCATTGAACTTGCCACGGACGCTATCGGTAAATATCCGGCTGCTCAGGCGGAGCTCACCTGTTTGCTTGAGTGCAATATTGAGTGCGGCTTCGTAACCATAGAATTTCGCATCGGCCTGTTTGTATTCGCCGATAAACAGCTCCTCATCTTCATCAAAGTCTTCAATATCAAAGAAGATGTAGTCACTGGCCTGTTTGTAGAACACATTGGCCTCAATGTCGAAGCGCCCCATGTGGTGATCAATACCGAGATCAATGGTGTTGGCGCGCTCTTTGCGCAGGTTCAGGTTTCCGGCCTCTTCAGTACGCGTGGCCAGATGCTCGCCAGCGGCATATAGCTCTTCAATAGCAGGGGCGCGCTCAGCGTGACTGATGGCCAGTTTTAAATGCGTGTCGTTGCTGATGTCGTAAATCACGCCAGCAGATCCGCTATAGGCGGTAAAGCTGCGCGAAGGGTTTGCACCATCCGGGTCGTGATTGATGCGGTCTATCCGTGCCCCGGCTTCCAGTTTGCCAAATGACGTTTTGTATTCTTCAACCACAAAAATGCCGGTGCTGCGGGTAAGTACGCGTTCGCTGTTGTTGATGAAAGCCTCTTCACCTTCGGTGATGAAGTCGCGATGTCCCAGCTGTGCACCGATCACGCCGCGCCAGCCCGCAATGGGCTTGTGCACTGCTTCAATACGGCCTTGGTACTCACGGTTGCGGAAAGTAGTGATTTCTTCCTCGCCGTCTTCTTCCGTTTCCACTTCTTCGTGTTGATAACGCGCCGAGCTCAGCTTAAAGCGTAGCGACTCAATATTGGCAAAGGGATCACGTAGTGTTGCCTGAGTGTCGATGCGTGTTTGTTTCAAGCGAACGAATGGGCCGATTTCGTCATCATCATGGTCATCTTCGTCTTCATGGTGATGACCATGACCTGGCAAACCGTAGCGGCTTTCATATTGACTGACAGCGACGCCAAATGAGTGACCGTAATCGCTGACAAAGGTATAGGACAGCGCGCCATCTTCAATTCGGTTAAAGCTGTTGTTAAGGCGTTTGACGCCTGCTTCTTCATCTTTGTCGATGTCAGCGAAGCCAGGAATCTTGTAATCACTGGCTCGTGTACGGGTAATGTCGGCGTGTAATTGGTGGTTGCCTGCGCCCAGATTGAAGTCGCCAAATACGGCATTTTCTTTGGCTACAGAACCGGCAGATGCTTCCAGCTGACCGTTAAAGCCCTGGCTGACTTCTGTTGGCAGTCGGTTATTGATCATGTTGATGACACCGCCAATGGCACCACTGCCATAAAGCAGGGTAGCGGGGCCTTTCAGAATTTCGATCTGGCTGGCAATCAGTGGGTTGCCGCTGACAGCATGGTCAGGGCTGACGGAGGCTGCATCCATGGTGCTGATGCCATTGTTTAACACTTCAACGCGAGGGCCGGCCTGACCACGAATGACCGGACGGCCAGCGCCCGTACCAAAGTCGGTGGTTGAAACGCCCAATTCCTGTTCCAGAGTTTCGCCAATACTGCTGCGGCGTTTGTTGGCGAGCTCTTCGTCAGCCAATACCACAATCGGTTGTACCAGCTCATCGGCAGTTCGACCCAATGGGCTGGCAGACACGGTGATCTCTAATAATGCCCGTGGCTCGGTTTCAGGTGCGGGCTGTGCGTATGTGGTTCCGGCAAGTGTCAGTAAGGCTGTGCTGAGTGGAAAGTGGATACTGAGTTTGTTGATGCGGCGCATAGCGTATCTCTGTCGAGTGTCAAAAACGTGTTGTTATAATATAACAACTAAAATCAAAATGCATGCTGTTTTCACTTAAGTCACTTCCGTTGGTATGATGCATCATCATTTTTGTGAGGACTGCCTGTGAGCATTGACACTGTCGCTCGCCTAGAGCTGGAAGCTATTCGTACCGAATGTCAGCAACTGGTACGTCGTGCGTCCTGGGTTTCAGCGGGGGGGGCCATTATTCCGGTGCCATTGCTGGATATCGCAGTGGATGTTGGCGTGCTGATGAAAATCATTCCTGATATCAATCAGCGCTTTCAGTTGATGCCGGAAAATATTGCGGCCATGTCCGAAGAGTCTCGCACGCAGGTTTGGTTGCGCCGGGCTGAGCGGGGTAGTGAACTGGTTGGTATGGTGGTTACCCGTCAATTGATTCGTAAAAGTCTGGAAACGGCGGGCGTTCGCCTGTTGACCAAGCAGGTGACCAAATTTATACCTATTGCAGGTCAGATTGTGGCTGCCACCCTGGGTTATTGGGTGATGCGCAAGTTGGCCTATCGCCATATTGATGATTGTTTTGAGGTGGCACTGGCTGCACGTCAGGGTAAGCGGGTACCAACATAACCATGACCAAGGTGGCTGATGTGACTGCAAGTGGTGAGGTAAAAGGGCGGCGTTATCGCGGTGTCAGTGAGGAAGTGCGGCGCGCCGAGCGCAGACAGCGCTTTATTGATGCGGGTCTGGACGTATTTGCCGAACGTGGTTATCACAACTCAACGGTGCGCAGTATTTGTGCCAACGCGAGTTTAACCGAACGCTACTTTTATGAGTCGTTCAGTAATAGTGAAGACTTGCTGACAGCTGTTTACGAGTACACCGTAGAAAGTTTGCGCGCCAACACCTTGGCGGCATTGGCTACGCCACCAGCTTCCGCAGAGGCGATGGTGGAGAGTGCACTGGAAGCTTTTTTAACCTGTATTCGTAATGATCCTCGTTTGGCTCGTATCCTGTTTGTTGAAGTGCTGGGTGTGAGTGCGCGTATTGATGCCTTGTATCGTCAGGCAGTGCAGGAGTTTGCCAGAATGCTGTTGTTGATCAGTGAGTCAATAACAGTTGATCAGAAGCCTTTACCTGAGCAGGTTGGGCGGGAGCTGCTGGCATTGGGCCTGGTGGGCTCGGTGATTAACCTGACAGCGAGCTGGGTAGTAATGGATTTCAAGACGCCTCAAGAGCAGTTGGTTGCTACCCTGAAGCATATTTTTTTGGCGGTTTATATTCGCGGGGTTAGCGAAGACTAGGCTAACGAGGAATCGTGACCTGATACATGCGTCGTTGAATAATACCGGTTTTGCGTTGCAGGGCGTTGGTATAGCGGTTGCGATCGTAGAAGCGGGGTCTTGGAATCATGGCGGCCAATTTGGCGGCCTCATGGGGAGTGAGTTGGGCCGCTGATTTTTTGAAGTAATGTTTGGCTGCGGCTTCTGCACCATAAACGCCATCACCCCATTCGATCATATTGAGGTAGATCTCCAGAATACGGCGCTTGCTCATGCTGCCCTCCAGCATGACGGTGATAACGGCTTCCTGACCTTTACGCAGCAATGAGCGCTGACCAGACAGGAAAAGGTTTTTGGCCAGCTGTTGTGAAATAGTGGAGCCACCCAGCACCACGCGACCCTGGCGCTGATTGCGTTGCCAGGCTTTTTGCAGGCTGTCCCAGTCAAAGCCCTGGTGCTGAACAAACAGGCTGTCTTCCGAGGCGATCACGGCGCGCTTCAGGTGTATTGAAATGTGCTCGTAGTCGACCCACTGATGGGTCAGTTTGGCCTTTGGATTATCGACACGCAGCTCGCTTAATCGAGCCGACATGAATGCGGTTTGCTTGGGCGGAACTTGCTGCCACCACAGGACATGAACCAGAAACCAGACCTGCAACAAACCCAGGGCGACAATGGCCAGCAGTACGCAGCGCCATAGCAGTCGCCCAATGCGCATCATGCTTGCTCGGTATGGTAGCGCTGCAGTCGCTCGACCTCATTGCGTGCGCCCAGAATGACCGGCACCCGTTGATGTAGCCCACTGGGTGTGATGTCGAGAATATCTTCACGTCCCGTGCTGATCAGACCGCCCGCCTGTTGTATTAACCAGCCCATGGGGTTGGCCTCGTACAGCAGGCGCAGCTTGCCGCCTTTGGCTGCGGTTTTGCTGTCGATTGGGTACAGGAAAACCCCGCCACGACACAGGATGCGATGTACGTCGGCTACCATGGCCGCTACCCAGCGCATATTGAAGTCACGCTCACGCGGGCCATTGCGACCGGCCAATAGTTCTTCGACATAGCGCTGAACCGCTGGTTCCCAGAATCGCTGGTTTGACATATTGATGGCAAATTCACTGGTATCAGCGGGGATGGTCAGGTTTGACTGTGTCAGTACAAACTCCTGACACAGTGGGTCCAGGGTAAATACGTGGACACCAGAACCCAGTGTCAGCACCAGCTGGGTGGATGCGCCATATAGTGCATAGCCTGCGGCCACTTGTTGATTGCCCGCCTGCAGGAATGCCTGATGCGTTGATGCATCGGCTCCTGCGGGCATATTCAGGACAGAGAAAATAGTGCCAACAGGTGCGTTGATGTCGATATTGGATGAGCCGTCCAGTGGGTCAAACACCAATAGATAGTCACCCTGCGCATTGGGCAGTGGCCATGGATCATCCATTTCTTCTGAAGCCATGCCAGCCAAGTGACGGCCTTCGGCATGGGTTTGCAACAGAATGTCATTGGCAATGACATCCAGCTTTTTTTGTGCTTCGCCTTGCACATTGTCACTGCCAGCCTGACCCAGAACTCCAGCCAATGCACCACGAGCCAGATTGGCGCTGATGGTCTGGCAGGCAATGGCGGTTTGTTCCAGTGTGCTCAGCAAATTGACGGGCAATTGGCCATGACCTTGTTGCGTGTCACGAAGCCAGGCTGAGAATGTGATGTCCGTCATGCAGCGCTCCAGGCAGGAAAATAATCAAGGGGGCAAGTATATCAGTGCAGACGCCAAAACGAGCAGCTCTGCTTTTGCACACAAATGCTAGACAGCACGCGTTGCCTGTGGCGAAATGGCAACCTTCAACAATCCAAAGGAGTGGCCTGCAATGAGCCTGATAAAAGAGTTTCGTGAGTTTGCCCTGCGTGGCAATGTGGTTGACTTGGCTGTTGGTGTGGTGATTGGCGCTGCATTCGGCAAAATCGTGTCTTCTCTGGTTGCCGATATCATTATGCCGCCTATTGGCTTGGCTATCGGTGGCGTGAACTTTGCGGACCTGGCTATTGTGTTGCGGGCAGCGGTTGAAGATCAGCCAGAAGTTGTGATCGCTTACGGCAGATTTGTTCAGACCATTCTGGATTTTGTCATTATTGCTTTCGCTGTGATGATGGGTGTGAAGGGCATTAATGCCATGCAAAACATGCGCAAAAAAGAAGAGGAAGCAGCGGTTGCGGAGCCAGAGGCTGAGCCTGCCCCCAGTGACGAGGTCAAACTGCTATCAGAAATCAGGGATTTGCTGAAGCGCGAAAGCTGAGTTTGCACAAAGGCTGAGTAATGTTTGACGGAGATTCTGCGTATGGCGCTTAGCCGAGAAATGACCTTGCTGCGCCTGAAGCGCATGGAAGCTGCTCTGATTCGTAGTCAGTTGGCCAATTCGGAAGTGTTGCCCAAAGATGACTATGAGTTGATTCGTTATGCCCTGGTGTTGTCGCGCTTGCAGGCAGTCAGACCAGGTGCCGTGGCGTTGGACAAGCCTGAAACCAGCACAGTTGAAGATGTCGTGCTGGTTGATGAGCCTTTGCAGCGGTTGCGGGAAATTCTGTTGGACTTGTTATATGAGCCCTTGCGGGAGCAGCGAAATCTGCTGGTGCGCATGGCGCAGCTGCGTAAATTGTCTGACCGTGTGCGAGTGGCGACCCGTGATGCGCGTTTGGCCGTATTGGCTGCGCACAAAGATCAGCTCAGTGCTGAAGATCTGGATGCCGAAGTCTGTCACAAGGTTTTGGTGATGATTCCTGGCGGTGGTGGTGGCGCTGGCTTTGTGTATTCGGGCTTTGTGGCACGCATGCAGGCCGATGGCATCGCACCTTCCTATATTGTGGGTGCTTCCATTGGTGCTTTGCTGGGCGGCTTGATGGCGCGTGATCGTCAGCCTGATATTCCGGCGTTGCTGGCTTGGGGCAAGGCGCTGAAGGTGCCACAGATCTTTAGTCAGCCAGTGGTGGGGCCGGCATTGAGCCTGCCAGGACTGGTGCGTTTGCATTTACGCAGCATGGATCAGATGTTGCGCAATCCCGATGGCTCTCCCATGCGCCTGAAAGATCTGGCGATCCCGTATGATGCCATGGTGGCCGGGGTGAAAGCGTCGGCCTATGCCTCATTGCCCAAGTTCAAGCCGTCACGTATTCATTCGACTCGCTTACCCATGCGTATTGCCGAACGCATGGTGCATATGCTGAGTTATTTCAGCCCCAAGGTTGCGGTCGAGGTGTTATTGGGTGGTACGCCAGAGACGCACAATGTGCGTGTCGTGGATGCCATCGGTTTGTCTTCGGCCATTCCGGGTGTATTGCAATATGCGCCTTGGCATGAGGATGAAGAGACGTTGGCTATTTTGCAGTCCATTCGTGAAAAGATGAGTCTGGCGTCTTTTATGGATGGCGGCATGGTGGCGAATGTGCCCGCACGTGCGGCATGGCGCTCGGTAGAGGCTGGGCGTATTGCGCGTCGTAATGCGTATTACTTGGCTATGGACTGTTTTGGGCCGCAATGGGGTGTGGGACACACCTGGCTGTACCCTGTCACACAGATGATTCAGGCACAATTACCAGCACAGCGCCCGTATTACGACTGGTTGGTGCAATTTAATAAAACACCTTCTCCCGTTAATCTGCTGCCTTCGGAAGAAATGTTTGATATGGCCTATACGTCAGGCTGGGAGCAGGCTGAGGCGGTTATGCCACAGCTTAGGGAGGCATTGAGACCAATCCCCATGCCTTATCTGGATTAATTTTTCAGTGAACAGGTGTTGACTTAAATAAAGAACAGTCGTACTCTGAGTGTGTAGTCGTTCACTTGGAGACGAAAATGTCGTCACAATTTGCTTTAACACCCTTTATTCGCCGTTCACTGCAATCTGTTATTGATCCGGCAGTGCTTGACTTTTGGGCCGCCGAATTTGGTATGACCACACGCTGGTCACGTACCATGGCTCGCGTGGTTGCACGCTGGATGGAAACCCCTGATACCGTCACGCTGGTTCTGAAGCCCAATAAGCATTTCACGGGTTTTCGTGCCGGTCAGCATGTCAACTTGACGGTAGAGATTGCGGGTGTACGTCACACACGTTCTTATAGTTTCAGTGAAGCCCCTTCGGCTAATGGCCTGGTTGCGATCACCATCAAGAAGGTTCCCAATGGCCGCGTCAGTAGCTTCTGTGTAGATCAGTTGGCAGTGGATGACACTGTTGAGCTGGGTCAGGCCTTTGGCGACATGATCATTGACTCTGCATCCGCTGCACAGGAAAAACTGTTGTTTCTGGCGGCTGGTAGTGGTGTCACACCGTTAATGAGCCTGTTGCGTCAGCTGGTTCAGGACAAAGTCACCGCAGATGTGGTGCTGATGTTCTGGGTGCGTACACGTCAGGATCTTATTTTTAGCAAGGAACTGCTGAGTTTGATGGCCAGCCACAGCAACATTCGTGTGGTGCCTATCTATGAGCATGAAACAACGCTGGAAGCTCATGAGCGCAGTGGTCGTCCTTCAGTGGCTCAGTTTGCTGATGTGGTGCCAGACCTGAATGAGCGCGCTGTGTATGTGTGCGGCCCAACCGGTTTCATGAATGCCGTACAAGGCATGGTGGCTGATCAGGCTCGTGCATTCCACGCTGAAGCTTTTACCCCGCCGGTATTTGTGCCAACAGGTGATGCGGCCACAACCGTCAAACTGCATTTGGCTCGTAGTGGCCGCACGCTGGAGGTTCCAGCAGGCATGCCTTTGCTGGATGCCCTGGAGGCTCAAGGTGTACGCCCCAAATCAGGTTGCCGCATGGGCATCTGCAATACCTGCGCCTGTGGCAAATCCAATGGTGCAACCCGCAACCTGCTTAACAATGAAGTCCAGTTAGATGACACCACCAGCCTGCGTATTTGTGTAAACGCGGCGATTGGTGATCTGACTTTAGACCTTTAATTCCGATTCGTTCAAGGAGTATGACCATGACGATGAATATAGAAATGCATTCCAGCAAAAGCCGTACCTTAACTGCTGCAGAAATCGAAGCGTTTGGTGCTGAAGTTGATGCCCTGAAGCAAAAGCATCTGGCCGATGTTGGCGAGCGTGATGCCGATTACATCCGCAAAATTGAGAAGGCGGTACGTTATACCGAAATCGCCGGTCGTGGCTTGTTGATGGCCGGTATTTTCCCGCCTGCTTTTGTGGCCGGTACCGCTTTGTTGGGGATGTCAAAGATTCTCGACAATATGGAGCTGGGCCATAACGTGATGCATGGTCAGTATGACTTCATGCAGGACCCACGTTTTGATGGACAGACCTTTGAGTGGGACACCTGGTGTACTGCTGATAACTGGCGTTATAGCCATAACTATATGCATCACACCTACACCAATGTGTTGGGCAAGGATCACGATATTGGTTATGGCGTGCTGCGTATTTTCCCGGAGCAAAAGTGGGAGCCGCGTTTCCTGGCTAACCCGTTGATGGCGACATTGCTGGCGGTGTTCTTCGAGAATCTGTTGGCTTTGCAAACGCTGGAAACCGAGAAGGTGCTGGCTGGCGAGAAAACCTGGAAAGAGTGGTTCAAGCAGGGTCGTCCAACCTTCCGCAAGGGCTTCCGTCAGGCTGCCAAGGATTATGTATTCTTCCCGGTGCTGGCCGGTCCGTTCTTCCTGCCAGTGCTGGCGGGTAATTTCAGCGCCAACATCATCCGTAACCTGTGGACCTTCACCATCATTTTCTGTGGTCACTTTACGGAAGATGCCGAAGTGTTTGCTGAAGAGACACTGGAAAACGAAACTCGTGGTCAGTGGTACCTGCGCCAGATGCGTGGTTCTTCCAACCTGACTGGCGGCAAGTTTTTCCACATCATGAGTGGTAACTTGAGCCATCAGATTGAGCACCATCTGTTCCCTGAGGTGCCTGCTCATCGTTACGCTGAAATGTCAGTCGAAATGCAGGAAATCGCCAAGCGTTATGGTCAGAACTATAACAAGGCATCACTGGTCAAGCAGTTCAGCACGGTAGTGGCTCGCATTTTGCGTCACAGCCTGCCGAGCAAGCCAGTCAAGCCACTGGTGACACTGGTGACACTGGCCAAGGAGCCTGTTGAGTTAGCTCAGGCTGCCTGAGCTGGTGGGTACGATGGTGAGTGTCATGCAGATCAAGCGGGTATTGTCTGAAACGGATTGGCGCACGGTGTTGTGGGGGGCACATGGGGTAACTCATCTGGCTCTCCACAGTGCGGCAGAAGTCACCGATCTGGTCGCTGAAATGGATGGCACGATTCGTCAGGCTCCCTGGCCGGCTGGCATGGTCAAGCAGCCGCCAAGGGAGCGCGCACCCTGGCCCTATCGTTTGGTGGCGGGTGTGTTTCGACATGCCGCTGCGTTACTTCAGAAGTTGGCCATTGAAGCCGAGATCAAGCAGTCTCATGGCTTCACCTTGCCGATGCTCAGTGCCATGAATGGTGTGTTGGGCGACAAGCTGGAGCGCTGGCAGAGTCCGCTGGCTTTTGGCATGACACTTCATGCGCAAGACAGTGAGCAGCTGGCATGGGCTGATGTGGCCAGTTCCAGCAAAAGCAAAGTTGTGTTGTTTATTCACGGCTTGTGCTGGAGCGAACGCGAATGGCAAACAGCCGCTCAGGAAAACTTTCTGGCGGTGATGCGCAATAAAGGCTGGAAGCCAGCCTGGCTGCGTTATAACAGTGGCCGTGCCATCTGGCGAAATGGCGAAGATATGGCTGACTGGCTGGAAGCGGCGCTGGATGCCTATCCATTGAAAGAGCTGGTATTGGTGGGCCATAGCATGGGCGGGTTGTTGATACGCAGTGCGTTTGAGCATGCACGTCAACATAACCAACGCTGGCCACACCATGTCACTCGTGCGGCTTATCTGGCGGCGCCCCATCATGGTGCCCCACTGGAACGCGCTGGCAATTGGGCCAATGCGCTGTTGTCGTATTCTCCTTACACCCAGCCATTCATGCGTTTGGGCAATATTCGTAGTGCCTCGATCAAGGATCTGCGTTTCGGACTGATTACGCAGGAGCAATCTGCTTTAGCTTCTGATATTGCGCATCAGGATGTACGTGATAGTGCTTATCCATTACCCAATCATGTACATCACTTCATGTTGGCTGGCAGTTTGAATTCGGACGCGGCCAAGAACTGGATCGGTGATGGTCTGGTGCCGGTCAGTAGTGGTCTGGGGCTACACGCTCGTGCTGAAATGACATTGCAGGCTGATTCTCTGACACGAGTAGAGTTGGCACGTATGGATCATATGCATATGTTGGCAGATGTTCGTGTCTGGGACGCGCTGGCCGATTGGTGGCTGGGTACCAAATAAAGGCTTTCACTGGGAAAAACTTGGTAAGCATTGCTTATATTGAAACTTTTGTTACTATTTGCGTAGTGACATGGTTAAAAATAACAATAATTGCTGGTTTTCCCCGTTGAAGGTGTCGTTATGAGTGTATTGCTTGCCCGTGCCAAGGCCGCGTCAGCGCTTGCTTTGCTGGTTTTTCTGAGTGCCTGTGGTGGCGATAAAAATAGCGTTACCAATAACCCACCGGGCTCTGCTCGTGTTGAGCCTCAAACCCGATTTGACATGGCCAATGGCTGCTATGCCATTCGTTCGGTTAGCTCCGGGGACTTTGCCCAACTAACGTCTGCCGGTCGTTATGCCGCTGCCACGAGCACGTTGGCTGACGCTGAGCCTTTGTATTTCAAGCCCAGTGCTTTAGGCGACTATCTGATTCAGGCTCGGGACAAAACCTTATTGGCTGCATCTGGCCAAAGCTCTGGTAGTCAACCACGTGCCAATGAGTCCACCGTCTGGACCATAGAAGCAGAGTCTCCTGGAATATTTACCCTGTTCTCACCTTTGGCTGGCAAGGTTCTGGCGGTTGCAGACAGTGGTGAGCTGACGTTGCAAGACGTCAGTACGGCAGGTGAGGCAGCTCAATTCAAGTTTGTAGAAAGCACAGGCTGTACGCCTTATCCGGAGATCAATCTGGATGTGGTGGGTCGTACTTACAAAGGTCAGGGTGTTGATAAGCCGGTGATCGGTTTTGCCGAAGTGCATACGCATATGGCGATGGGTCATGAAATGTCAGATGGCAGTCTCAACGTGGGACCGTCGGCTGGTGGTGTCATGTATGGCCAGATGTTCCACCGTTTTGGTGTGCCGCATGCGATGGAAGATTGCAAGGATTGGCACGGCCCGATGGGTATTCGTGATCTTGAGGCGTTGGTGCTTGATATGACCCCGCTGACTACGCATGACACGCAAGGTTGGCCGAGCTTTATTAACTGGCCAGCACATGATTCTCAGCTGCATCAGGCTATGTATTACAAATGGGTAGAGCGTGCCTGGATGGCGGGTATGCGTATCATGGTGTCTGAGGGTACCAATATTGAGGCGCTGTGTGACCTGGGTCGTGTGGGGGCTTTGCGTCCGGGCTCTGATTGCAGTGATATGAGTGTGGGTATCAAACAGGTGAAATACCTGTATCAGCTGCAGGATTATGTTGATGCGCAGGAAGGTGGCCCGGGTAAGGGCTGGTTCCGTATTGTGCATAGTCCGCGTCAGGCGCGTGAGGTCATTAATGAGGGCAAGCTGGCGGTGGTGGCTGGTCTGGAATTCTCCAATGTCTTCAAATGTACGCTCCGGTTTGATCTGTTAGGCAATGAGGTCCACGGTTGCACCAAGGAAGACATTGATCGTCAAATCGACGAAGTGTGGGATCTGGGCGTCCGTGAAATTTTCCCTTACCACGACGTGGATAGCGCGTTGGGTGGTACCGGTATTTTCAGTGGTGATGTGCTGAACCTGATTGGTTTCCTGGCGACCAACCGATTCTGGAAAACCGAAGATTGTCCTGATGGTGGCGAAGGCGATGGTTATTTTTATCCAGCCGGCGCTTACATGACCACCATTCCTGGTACGGGGAATGATCCGGTGACGTCGGCACTGATTGGCATATTGAATGGCAAGGTGCCGTTAATGAATTTGCCATTGTATAGCCCTGACAGACGCCAATGTAATGCACGGGGCATGACTGATCTGGGGCGTTATGCCATGGAACAGTTGATGAAGAAAAAGTTCGTGATCGACATCGACCATGCTTCGATGAAAGTCAAAGATGAAATGATTGCGATGGCAAAGGCTCAGACACCGATGTACCCACTCATCTCGGCACATGGTGGCCATGGTGGTATTTCTGTACAACAGGCTCATGATCTGATGGAAATTGGTGGTCTGATTTATCCTTTCATGCCTAATGGCAAAGGCCATACTGATTTCGTGCAGAAAATGAAGCAGATCTGGCCTGCCAGTCGTGGTCAATTGCCAGTGGGGTATGGCATGGATGCGAACGGGATTGCCGATCGTGCACGTCCTCGTGGTGTAGGCAGTCAGCCGGTGCAGTATCCGTTCACGCTGTTTGAAGGTGATGACTGGGGTCCGCAGTTTGATCGCATCAGCCCGATGAAGGTGCATATGCAAACCATTCCTGAGAGTGGCAAGTCATGGCATATCGATGAGGTCGGAATCGCGCATTACGGCATGGTGCCGGACTTCGTTGAAGAAGTGCGTATCGAAGGAGGCAAAGAGGCATTGGACGCGCTTTACCACTCTGCCGAAGCTTATATTCAAATGTGGGAACAGGTGTATAACCGTTAATGTGGTTCAAGCTGCTGTTGGTCATGGCCAGTCTGGGGTTGCCCGGTCTGGCCATGGCTCATGGTTTTGGTCGTTTATATAATCTGCCGGTGCCGTTGTGGCTGTATCTGTATGGATCGGCTGCGGCACTGGCTTTGTCTTTTGTGGTTGCCGCGCTGCTGGTGACGAGCAAGACCCAACCACGAGCCAATCGCTCTGTCGATCTGACGCATCATGGCTGGGTGCAGGGTTTCAGGCGTTGGCATGGCGTTACGTTGCTCAAGGCCCTGAGTTTGTCGCTGTTGCTGTTGTGTATTGCCACCGGTATCTGGGGCAATCGCAACCCCTATATCAACTTCAACATGACCTTTTTCTGGATCGTGTTCGTGCTGGGATTCAGCTATCTCACGGCGGTGTTGGGTAATAGCTACAGCATCATCAATCCATGGAAAGTATTGGCAGAGTGTCTCGACAAACTGCGTGGTGGCTTTAGTCAGGGGCGTATTACATATCCCCGTTGGTTAAGTTATTGGCCCGCGCTTGGTTTTTACATGGCGTTTATCTGGGTTGAGTTGTTTGCCCACAACACGCCACGTTTATTGGCCGACCTGTTGTTGGCTTATACGCTGATCAATCTGTTTGCTGTCTGGTTGTTTGGTGCCCAGGCCTGGTTTCGCTACGGTGAGTTCCTGAGTGTGTTTTTGCGTCTGATGGCCAAAATGAGTCCATTCGATATTGCTCCCGGCCGTCTGCGTTTGCGCGCACCTTTGATGGGATTGCTGGACTCCAGACCAGAGCGGATGGCGCTGGTGGTGTTTGTCTTGTTCATGCTGTCGGCAACAGCCTTTGATGGTCTGCGTGAAACTCGCTGGTGGGTGTCTTTGTTCTGGGCCGACCGTCTCAACATTCTGACGCCATTATTAGGCAGCTCGCCGATTTATCATTTTCATACCCTGCGTCCGTATTATTTGCTGTACGAAAGCCTGTGGCTGTTGTTGTCGCCGTTTCTGTATTTGTTGATTTATGTGGCGTTCATGGCATTAACCAAATGGGCCAGTCGCAGCACAATGACGGTGACCGAGTTGTCATTACGTTTCGCCTATACGCTGCTGCCGATTGCCGTGGTCTATAACATCACGCATTACTACACACTGATTTTTACGCAAGGGGTCAAAATTGTCAGCATGCTGTCTGACCCATTTGGCTGGGGCTGGAATCTGTTTGGCACAGCGGGTTTGTGGCGAGCGCCTATCCTGCCGGATATGGGTGTGGTCTGGCATACTCAGGTCGGTTTGATTGTGCTGGGTCACGTGATTAGCGTCTATCTGGCTCATGTTGAGGCCTTGCGCTGTTTTGGTTCGCGTCGGCAGGCTACGTTGAGCCAGTTGCCCATGCTGGTATTGATGATGTTATTTACCGCCTCAGGCTTATGGATTCTGGGGCAGCCCATTAGTGATTAGCGAAAATTGATATGAACCTATACAACAAACATATTCTGCCGCACCTGATTGATTGCGCCTGTGGTTTGGGGGCGGTGATGGGGCAGCGTGCCAAGCTGGTACCTCTGGCCTATGGTGACGTGTTGGAAATAGGTATCGGTACGGGTTTGAACCTGGAGTTTTATGACCCGACACGCGTGACCAGGATTGTGGGTGTTGATCCGGCGGCAGAGATGCACCCGTTGGCTCAAAAGCGTATTCGGCAAATCAATATTCCGGTTGAAACGGTGGCTCTGGAGCTGGAGCAGGTAGCTGCGCCGGATCACAGTTTTGACTGCATTGTGTGTACGTTTACCTTGTGCACCATTCCTGATCCGGTGGCGGCGTTAAACGAGATGCGGCGTGTATTAAAGCCAGAGGGCGTATTGTTGTTTTGCGAACATGGTCTGGCTCCCGATGCGTCAGTACAGCGTTGGCAGCGGCGCATTACACCTTGGTGGAAGCCGTTTGCGGGTGGTTGTCATCTGGATCGTGATGTACGTCAGGTTCTGGCAGCCGGTGGGTTTCAAATTACTGAAATAGCGAGTAAATATCTGAAGGGACCCAAGGCTTGGACTTATGTGTCTCGCGGTCAGGCCACTATCAAAAAATAACAAGGCAGGGAGGCCGTGATGGCGACTACCGAATATACCTTGGCGCAATTTCAGCAGGATTGGGACAATGCCAATTTTGAGCAGCTCATTATGGGCTTGCAACAGATGGTTAGCGCGGACAGGCGAATATTGATTCAGCCTGTGGTGAAGCGATGGTTAGGTTTGCGCTGGCGGAATCTGTTTTTACAGGCAGCTAGTCGTGATCGTCGTGCCTTGCGAGTGGCCAAGGGCTGGAAAAATCTCAGCGGTAAACGTTTGTCTCCCATGCAGGTACTGGCACAGCGGTTCCTGAAAGAAAGCCATGTTAATGATTGGGACGTTGCGTTGCCCGCAGCGATGAATGCTCAGGCATTGAAAGGGGTGACGCTGGTCTTTTGTCCGGGCTTTATTAATGGTCTATTGCCGGTGCATGCCTTTGAAGAGGCATTTGCGCCTGTGGCTGACGCCTTGGGTTGTCGTTTTCTCTGTGCGGATGCGCACCCGTTTCGTGGTTGTGAGTCTAATGTGCCGGATTTGCTGGCAGCCGTTAGTCACGGCAAGGGTTTTATGCCGAAGCCCGGCGCCGGTGCCAATGTGGATGTAGTGGATGGACCCTTTCCGGGGCCAGTCATCCTGATGGGATATAGCAAAGGCAGTCCCGATATTTTGGCGCTTTTGGCTAAGCATCCTGAGTTAAAAACGCAGGTTCGAGCTGTCTATACTTGGGCGGGCGCAGTGGGAGGGTCGTTCACTGCCAACAATATTGCCAAGCTGGTTGAAAGCTTGCCCGTGGATGCGTTGCCGCAACGTTTGCATGGCATTTTGTCTTTGCTGATGCCGGGGATTTTGAACAAGGGGCCGCTGCGTCGTCTGGATGAATATGCCGTCAAGGAAGCGATCCAGAGTTTGACGACATATGAGCGTGAAGCATTTCTGGTAGCTAATGCGGATCAGCTGGATGGGCTGGATATTCCTTTTTTCTGTATTACCGGCGCTACGAGTCTGCTGGAGGTGCCGACTTTCCAGATGGCGGACTACATGAATCTGGCCAAGTCTGATCCTGATAACGATATGCAGGTGACGCAGGCTCAGGCCAAGCTGGATCTGCCGATGGCGAGTCATCTGGCGACGCTGCGTGGGCATCACTGGGATATTGCCTATCCTCCGTTTCCTCGCAGAATGCGTCTGACGACGCCGAATCTGGATCATCCATTCCCACGAGCAGCCGCCTTGACGGCGAATTTACAGTTGGTGGCAGAGCTGGGGCTGATATAAGCCCCAGCTGTCCAGGGTCAAGCGCTCAGCATTCCTTTTAGCATGAAGAAAATCAGTGCCGAGATGAGAGCTGTGGCTGGTACGGTAATGACCCAGGCTGAAAGAATTTTCATGATCTGAGAACGCTTGACCAGCTCTTTGCGATGCGCCTTGCGCAAGCCCTTGCGCTCGGATTTTGAAATGTGAGCCGGATCGTTGTTGGCTTTTGAGCGAGCCTTAAGCTCCTTCAGCATCAGGTTTTTATCCGCGACGGAGGCTTTCTCGAAGCGCTTCAGGAATGCGTCAATAGCGGCCTGATCATCTTCAGGGTGATGGGTCTTGATTTCATAAACCATGCGGTTGTAATTGCGCTTCAGATATTCACGCAGGAAGCCCACACCAAATACACCCCCGACAGCAATATGGGTTGAGCTGACCGGCAGGCCGAACTGGCTGGCGATAATGACGGTAATGGTGGTTGCCATCGCGATGCAGTATGCCCGCATCGGATCCAGCTCGGTGATTTCACTGCCGATGGTCCGGATCAGTCGCGGGCCATAAAGAGCGAGGCCTAGCGCTATGCCCAGGGCTCCGATCACGAGTACCCACAGAGGAATGGCGGCACTGGTGCCAATGCTGCCCGGGTGATTGGTATAGACATCCACAATGGCGGCCAGTGGGCCAATGGCATTGGATACGTCATTGGAGCCATGAGCAAAGCTGAGCAGGCCAGCCGCAAAAATCAGGGGAATGGTGAATAGCTTATTAACACCTTCTTTGCTGTTGCTCATCAGGTCGGCATGAGTGCGCAGCTTGTTGCGAACAAAAAAGAAAACGGCCAGAGCCAATACCAGTCCGATGATGCTGGCATTGACAAAGCCAATTTCCCATACACGATTCAATGCCTTTAAAACGATATAGGTTGTGAATGACCATGTCATCGCGGCCACCAACCAGGGTACCGTTACTTTTGCGGCCAGCATCATGTCGCTCTGGTAGGTAATGCGGCGTTTGATGATAAACAGGAACAGGGCGGCTGCAATGCCGCCCAGTACCGGTGATATTACCCAGCTGGCGGCAATTTTCCCCATGACTCCCCATGACACGATTTCGAGTCCGGCTGCCGCAATGCCTCCGCCCAGAATGGCACCAACAATGGAGTGTGTGGTGGAAACAGGCGCACCGACGGCGGTTGCGATGTTGATCCAGACAGCTGCTGCCATTAACGAACCCATCATGATCCATACAAAGGTGTCTGTATCGGCAATCTGGCTTGGGTTGATAATGCCATTACTGATAGTGCTTACTACCTCCCCGCCTGCAATAATGGCTCCCGAGGCCTCGGCAATGGCGGCAATAAAGAGCGCTGTACTCAGTGTCATGGCACGTGCGCCAACGGCGGGGCCGACATTATTGGCGACATCGTTTGCCCCGATGTTGATGGCCATATAGCCACCAATAGCAGCGGCCATGATCAACATCAGATTGAGCTCGGTTGCGACTACATGGTTGACATAGACCATGATGCCTAAAATGAATAGCAGGCTGATGCCAAGGCGATAGCGCTCTATGGTACTTTTGCTTTGAGCTTGCCCTAGCTCGTGGAGCTGTTTGGACGTCATGGGTCGTTCTCATGTCGGTTAAGTGGCAAAATTATGACAGAAATGTGTCTGTGACGTGAATTGATCTGGGCGTTGCCTGATAAAGAACACCAAATAAATGGAGCCTGCATGAACTACCAAACCCTGGCGCTGCAAAATGACAATGGCATTCTCACGCTCACGCTTAATCGACCAGATCAGTTGAATGCCTTTACGGTAGAGATGGCTAATGAGTTGGTGCATGCGTTTAATCAGGCCAGTGAGGATGACTCGGTAGCAGCCATTATCGTCACGGGGGCGGGGCGTGCATTTTGTGCCGGTATGGATCTGAATGCTCCTGACAATGTATTCGGCCTTGATGAAGCGCAGACCCCCACCTTGGATGATATGCATCACCGTCTGGAAGATCCTGTGATCAAATTTGGTGTGAGAGATACCGGTGGTCGTGTCACGCTGGCCATTTATGATTGCAAAAAGCCGGTGATTGCGGCCATTAATGGGCCAGCTGTGGGTATTGGCGCGACCATGACGTTGGCCATGGATATTCGTCTGGCTTCTGAAAAAGCACGTATTGGCTTTGTCTTTGGCAAGATCGGTGTGGTGCCCGAAGCCTGCTCCAGCTGGTTCTTGCCACGTATTGTCGGTATTTCTCAGGCGCTGGAGTGGGTTTATAGCGGAGATATTCTGTCGGCAGCCGAGGCGCAGGCCGGTGGTCTGGTGAAAACGGTATTGGCTGCTGAGGATTTGTTGCCAGAGGCCAGACGTCTGGCCGAGAAATTCACCAAAAATCGTTCGCCAGTGGCGGTCGCGTTTGCGCGTCAGATGATGTATCGCAATTCAGCTCAGCCGCACCCAATTGAAGCACATCGTGTGGATTCACTGGGCATGTTCTATACCAGCATCGGTGATGGCAAAGAGGGCGTGGCTTCTTTCCTGGAAAAGCGTGATCCGGCTTATCAGGGTAAGGCCAGTCAAATGCCCGCTATGTATCCATGGTGGGTTGAGTAATATCTGACTTCTCACGGGTATACAAAGGCAGTGTGAAGAAAAACTCGCTGCCTTTGCCTTCTTCGCTACGAACACCAATCTGTCCTTGCATTTGTTCGATCAGTGCCTTGCTGATAGCCAGTCCGAGACCAGTGCCGCCACGATGCGTGTCAGCACTGCTGTGAGCCATGACAAATCGATTAAACAGCTTATCAATACTGTGGCTTGGAATGCCCTGGCCCTGATCGATCACAGTGACTATGGCTGAGTCATCCTGTTCGCTCATCATCACGCGAATGCATTGCCCCTGGTCTGAAAATTTGATCGCATTTGATAGCAGATTAATGATGACCTGTAGCAGGCGATCCTCGTCAGCTACGGCACGAATGACCAATTTGGGGATATCCAGTTTTAGTGTGACTTTTCGATGGGTAGCTTCTGGCTCTGATAATTCCAGCGCATGGCGGAGCAGCTTGTTCAGCTCCACGGGCTTCAGGCTGATGTCGAGCTTGCCAGCGGCCAGCTTGTCCAGATCAAGCAGGTCATTGATCAGGCGGCTCATACGCTCTGCATTGAGCGTAGCAATGTTGATCAGTTCCTGGGCCGGTTCGGGAATGCCGCCTAACGCACCACTGCCCACCAGACGCAACGAGCCAAAGATTGAAGTCAGTGGGCTTCTCAGTTCATGACTGACAACGGAAACCAGTTCTTCTTTGAGCTGCTCTACCCGGCGTTGTTCTGTAATGTCACGTACTACTCCGACAAAGGCACGGCCAGATTGTTGCTGTAACTCTGATAATGAAAGCTGTAGCTCGAATGTTTCGCCATCACTGCGCAGGCCGAGCAGTTTTCTCGTCATTTTGTTGAGTGGGCGACTGGGCTTTGCTGACAGGTAATTAGTTAAATAGTCATCGTGAGCACTGGCAAAGGGTTCTGGCATCAACAGGCTGACATTTTTGCCGATCAAGTCCTGTTCCTGATAAATGAACATGCGTTGGGCGGCGGGATTAACAGATGTGATTCGCCCTTTTTCATCAATGGTAATAATGGCGTCTGCCACGTGGTGCAGGATACTGGCGCGAAACGTTGCCTCTTCTTCCTTGGCGCGGTGCAGCGCTTCGCGCTCGGACAAGTCAAATACATTGGCTACCAGCATGGGGCTTGTATCAGCGCCTGTATTGACTTGAGCCATACTTAAAATGACAGGAATGGCATGTCCATTTTTGTGTAACAACCGGAGCTCCAACTGAAAGCTGGCCTGTTTGCCGTTGAGAATGGCCAGGGATTGTTGCTTGACGGTGGCTCTGTCGTCGGGGTGTATGCAGTCATCAATCGTGACCTGTTGTAACTGATGCGTGGAGTAGTCCAGCATGGTGGCCAGTGCGCGATTGGCTCTGAGTAATTTGTTCTCGCTGGAAATAATGGCTAGTCCGTGAGAGGACACATCCAGTGCACTTTTGAACATGCGTTCGGTAAAGCGCAGGTTGTTGATAAACTGTCGGTCGCGTGTGACATCAATGGCAATGCTTAAATAGCCATTGGCTTTGCCATGCTCATCATAGAGTGTTGACAGGCTCTGGCTGACGATACGCTGGCTGCCATCTTTGCGTATGAAGGCAGTGTCTTTGGGTTCTTGCAGTTGTGTATGATCCGAGGCCAGCTCAATGAGTGCCTGAAAGCCATGGTTGTGCTTTGGATTCAGCGCAGCGTGGCTGCTGTCTTTTTGTCCTGAAGATACCAGCTCATCCAGCCTTTTCTGTTTCACCAGCTCGGCTTCGCCATAACCCAGCAATCTTTCTGTTCCTGCATTGATGCTGGTGATCAGCCCATAAATATTGGTCGTGATGATGGCAACATGAGGTGCCTGATCAATCAGCCTGTGTTGTAAATGGACTGTGTTGTTGATAGTGGTTTTTGTGGACTGAGTGCTGCTGCCGTAACGGTAGCCCACGACAAGCGCTGCGCTGATACCCACGAAAATAAAAAAGAGCCATTCCATATTCAGTTGCTTGTCTGCGCGTTGATATCAACGTTTTGTTCTGGGGTGCGGCTCAGGCTGTAGCGCAAGTTTACCGCCTCATGTGCTTTAAGCACGGCCTTGTGAATAGCGCTGAGCTGATTCAGCTTCAATTCCATGGTGTAAACACTGATTGTGCCATTGGCAGCGGCTGACAGTGTGGCCTGCCGACAGCTGGCATATTGCGCACTAAAGCCAAGCGCCAATTCTGCGCTGACTGTTTCGGTTGCCTGATTGGGGTGCAGCTGCTGGAGCAGTGTGCATGCGTTGGCCAGGAAGTCTGGCTCTTGCGTTTGCTCAGGGTCAAATTCATGCAGATTGGGTAACAGGATCAGCATGGTGTCGTAGCATCGTTTTTGTTGCAGCAATGTCGCCATGTCTGCCGACTCGGCATCGTGCATGGTTTGTCGGTTAATACGAATCAGGAAATCAGTAATGTGCTGGCTTAGATGTCGTGCTTCTGCTTCCGTGCGCAAACGGTCTGCTGTCATGCGCTCATGAGTGTCACCAGGTGCTGTTTGTAATATACGCAGTGTGGCATCGGTCACTATGCCGCCCAGACGCAGAATTTCCCGCTCAGCTGCTGGAATGGCCAGACTGCTGATCGTGGTGATGTTGTTATCCAGATAACGAGGCTTGCTGAGATTATCTTCTCGTTTGACAAAGCACCGGTTGAGCCATTTGGCCATGTAGTTGGCGAGTGGGAACATCAATATGACGCCAATTACACTGAAGCTGGTATGAAAGAATGCCAGCGTGGTGGCCAATTGTGAGTCATTGAACCAGAGCTGCTGCAGGTAGAGCAGGGCTGGTAACAGCACGGGCAGTAAAATAAGCACGGCTACGGCACTGATAATATTGAACAAGGTATGGGCAAGTGCCGCCCGTTTGCCGTTACTGGTGGCGTTAATGGCGGCAATCAGTGCGGTGACCGTGGTGCCAATATTCAGGCCGATCACGATAGCGGCAGCCCCGTGCAAACCAATCAGGCCACTTTGTGCAGCAGCCAGTGTGATGACCAGTGCTGCACTGGAAGACTGTATGACGATGGTCAGTCCTAGCCCCAGCAGCAGTTGCAGGAAGAAAGCCTGCGGGCCGTCACCCGATGGAATGGTGATCTGGTCGGCAATGCCGGCAAATGCGTTTTGCAGAAAATCCAGCCCCAGAAACAAAATGCCAAAACCGGCAATGGCATGGCCCAGTGCGCCGCGTCGGGACTGATTGCCGGTGAGGTAAAGCAGCACACCTAACGCAATCATGGGCAGCGCGAAGGCTTCAATATTCAGCTTGAAGCCAATCAGCGCCACAATCCAGCCGGTCATGGTGGTGCCGACATTGGTGCCAAAAATAACCCAGAGTGCCTGTTTGAAAGTCAGGATGCCGGCATTGATAAAGCCAATGATGGCGACGGTGACGGCAGTGGATGACTGCACCAGTGTGGTGATGAAAAAGCCGGTGGCCAATCCCTTGAGGCGGGTGCTGGTGGCCTTGTTCAGCAGATCGCCGAGCGCAGCTCCGGCTGACAGCTTCAGACCATCTGTCATCAATGTCATTCCCAGCAGGAAAAGACCTATGCCGCCAGCGAAGGTGAACACCGTGTCCATGGCTTATCTCGGAAATGTAATGACGTGATCAGCCGCAATCCTGAAACCGATGTTCTCATTGATAGCATGATTGTGATGACTGGGCACCAGCGCCAGGATTTTCAGGCCGCTTTGAGTCTCCAGTGTGTACAAAAAGTCTGCGCCGCGAAATACCTTGTCCAGTACACGGGCGGTGGTGCGTGCATGATCATCATGAATGACATCATCCGGGCGCAGCATCACATTAACGAAGCCACCGATTTCGCCGGGAATGACGTGACGAGTATTCAGGTTGCCGAACTCGGTATGTACCTGGTGATGACTCATTTTCTGACCGACGAGGAATACGCCTTCACCGACAAATTTGGCGACTGGCTGTGAAACCGGCTCATGATAAATCTGATAGGGCTTGGCCCATTGCTGTAGCTGGCCATGCATCATGACACCGACATCATCGGCCATGGCATACGCTTCATGATGATCATGCGTGACCAGAATGGCGGTCATGTCTTCTTGCTTGACCAAGTGACGAACTTCTTCCGCGAGACTGGTGCGCAGGCTGGCATCCAGACTGGAAAATGGCTCATCCATCAGCAGTAATCGGGGCTTGGGAGCCAGGGCACGAATCAGTGCAACGCGCTGTTGTTGTCCGCCGGACAGTGCTTGTGGCAGCTTGTCGCCGTGACTGGTCAGCCCGGTGACGGCCAGTAAATGCTCTACCCGTTGTCGTGCATCGGTGCGACGCCAGTCCAGCAGACCGAAGTGAATGTTTTCCCTGACAGTCAGGTGCGGAAACAGTGCCCAGTCCTGAAACACCATGCCGATACCACGTTGCTGTGGTGGTACCCGAAAACCGGCACGACTCAGCAGACTGTCACCAACATGAATTTCGCCTTTTGCAATCGGCTCCAATCCGGCAATAGCGCGCAGCAGGGTGGTTTTGCCACAGCCGCTGGGGCCGAGCAGGCAGCCAATGTGGCCAGCCGACAGCATCAGACTGATATTGCTGACCACATCCTCATGACCATAGTGGCAGTGAACATGGCTCAGTGTGAGCGACTGCGCCGTTGTCATCGACTGATCTCCTCTTGCCAGAGTTTATGGCATAACCAACTGAGTGGTAACAAACTGGTCAGTACCAGCAGCAGCGCCGGAATGGCGGCTTGCTGCCATTGACCTTCTACCGTGAACTGGAAAATCTTGGTGGCCAGTGTTTCCCAGCCGACAGGGCGCATCAGCAAGGTAATGGGAATTTCCTTCATGACGTCCAGAAATACCAGCAGTAGTGCAGTACCCAAGCCGCCGGACAGTAGCGGCCAGTACAGGCGAGTGGCCATGCGTGTGCCGGATACACCCAACAAGCGCGCACTTTCTTCATGGCGTGGCGTAATGCGATTGACAGCGGCAAATATGGGTTTGTGCGCAACGGCGAGAAAGCGTGCTGCATAACCGGTCAACAGCAAGGTCAGGCCTACTTGCAGCACGGTGTTGATCTCGAGTCCCAGTGCATAGAGACCGTCACTGAGCCAGTAGTCCAACTGTACCAATGGCCAATACAGGCCGACGGCCAACACCACGCCGGGAAAGGCATAACCAAAAGTGGCAATACGCGACAACCATTGATGCCCGGGCATGACCTGACGACGGTTGGCAAAACTGATGCCGAGTGCCAGTACGGCCAGCACGACACCTGCACTGAGCGCTGTGCCTATCGAGCGATAAGCCAGCGTCAGCCACTCGGTATTCCATTGCTCGATTTGTTGAACGCTCCAGTACAGCAACTGAGTCAGTGGTGCCAACAACACCAGACCCAGAAACACACACAGGCTGATGATGACAATGAGCTGTTTTTGCGGACTCAGGGTGCGGCGTTTCAGCAGCATGCCTTCGCGCGCACTGGACTCGAATTGTCGGGGTTGAATCCAGCGTTCCAGCCAGATGAATACCAGTACGAACAGTAACAGCAAACCAGCAACTTTCAGCGCACTGACTTTGGAGTACAAGTTGAACCAGGTGCTGACCACGGCAGTAGTCAGGGTGTCGTAATTGAAGATGGCAACAGTGCCATAGTCGGCCAGTGTTTCCATGGCGACCAGCAGACCACTACCGGCGATCCAGGGCAATGACAGCGGGATAATGACGCGTCTGGCAATACGCCATTTGGAGGCACCCAGCATGGCGGCGGCCTCAATGAGCTTTTGGCCCTGAGATAAAAAGGCTTGTCGAGTGACCAGAAAGACATAGGGATAGAGACCAAAGGTCATGGTCACGATGGTGAGCATGCGGCCCGGTTGCAGCGGAAAGTCGCCCCAGCCTTGTGCTCGCCACCAGGTCGGGATGGGAGCGGGGTATGAAATCCAGTCCAGATAGACAAAGGCCAGAATATAGCTGGGCATGGCCAGCGGCAGCAGCAGCAAAATCACGAACAGGCGGCGGCCTTTGAACTCATAGGCCGTGGTCAGCCATGCCAGTACGCTGCCTATCAATGTGGCCAGTGCCGTGACGCCAATGACCAGCCAGAGCGTGTTTGGGATGGCCGCTGGCAGCACGTGTGCTACCAGGTGTTGCCACACTTCCGGTTCGGCGTAAAAGCCGCCATAAAGTACTGCCGCAACCGGCAGCAGTACCAGACCAGCACACAGGCAAAGTAGGAGTATCAGTACCGCGTTAATGACAGGCTCTCCAATACGGCGAGTGAAAACCTGTCGATGCTATCAGCGATAACCCACACGATCCATCAGTTGCGTTGCCTGGCGTTGCAGTTTGCCTGCCTGGCTCACGTTTAATGAGCTGGCCTTGAAGGTTCCCCAGGCGGCTACGCTGTCGGCTGGTTTAACTTTCGGGTTGACCGGATATTCCATATTGATGTCGGCAAACAGGTTCTGGCCTTTCTCGGACGCCAGCCATTCAATCAGGCGCTGAGCACCAGCAGGATTGCGTGCGTGACGCGTCACTGCCGCGCCGGAAATATTGACATGAACGCCGTCATTGGCCTGATTGGGCCAGGCAATGCTGACCTTGGCATCGGGCTGAGTGGCCTTGTAGCGACCATAATAATAGGTGTTGGCAATGCCCACGTCACATTGTCCGGCGGCAATGGCGGCCAGCAGGCGGGTGTCGTCAGCGAATGGATCGGTGGCCAGATTGTTCACCCAACCACGCACAATGGTTTCGGTTTTGGCTTCGCCATGTTCTGCAATCAGCATGGCTACCAGCGATTGGTTGTAGACCTTTTTCGAGGTGCGCAGACACAAGCGTCCCTGCCAGCGCGGGTCAGCCAGATCTTCGTAGCTGACAATATCGGCAGCGCTCAGCTTGTCGGTGTTGTAGAACACGGTGCGGGCACGAATGGCCAGACCAAACCACTGGTTGCCAGGGTCACGCAGGTTGGCAGGAATGTCTTTTTGCAAAGCCGCAGAGCGGACAGGGCGAAGCACCCCGGCTTCAGCGGCCAACCACAAATTGCCAGCATCAACGGTCATCAGCATGTCTGCTGTGGTGCGACGGCCTTCTGCTTTCAGCTGTTCCAGCAGTACCGCCTCACGATTGTTGACGACACGGATTTTGACGCCAGTTTCTTTTTGATAGGTTTCCAGAATGGGCTTTAACAGCTCTTCGGTTCGAGCCGAATAAATGGTGAGCGTTTCTGCTTGTGCCAGTGTGGGTACGCTGAAGCAGAGTGCCAGGAAAAAAGAGCGCCATGCGGTAGAGGGGGATAACATGATGGTGGCTAATCCTTAATAAGAATAGTTCTCATTCTACACAATGGCGAAGCAAAGCAACACTAGGCGCATGACAAAATTAGCGCTATGTTGAGCAACATCTCCTCACCATGAAGTATAAAAAATGAAAGCATTAGGCATCGTTATTTTGTTGTTACTGGGTCTTTTGGGCGTGTTCACGCTGGCCAATTGGAGTGCATTGAATGAGCCCATGTTGCTGTCTTTCTTGTTCTTTGATGTGCAGGGGCCCTTGGGTGTTGTGCTGCTGGGCGTCATCGTGGTGTTTGCGGTCCTGATTCTGTTTTATGGCCTGTTTCTGAAAACGCAGATGTTGCTGGAGTCGCGTCAGCACATGCAGGCGCTGGATGCACAGAGACGTTTGGCGGAAGAAGCGGAAAGTTCCCGTATTGTGCAGTTAAGCGAGCAGTTCGAGCTGCATTTTACTCGGCTGGAAGCAGACTTGCGCAGTGCCATTGAGCAGTCGGCCAATACGGTGGTAGCGCATGTTGCCCAGCTGGATGACCGGTTAAGTAATAACGAGCTGGGCAATAACAATCCGCAGCAGGAAGTTTGAATATGTCGGCGTTTAACACCGTTTTGATCAGTGGTTGTTCCAGTGGTATTGGCAAGGCATTGGCGCAGGAGTTGTTGCAGCGTGGTCTGCGGGTAGTGGCGACTGCCAGAAGTGTGGATGCCCTGGCCGAGTTAAAAGCATTGGGCGCGCATTGCTATAGTCTGGATGTGACCGATGCAGACAGTATTGCGGCGTTGCAGCAGGCATTGCAGCAGGATGGCCTGGTGGTTGATCTGTTGGTGAACAATGCCGGTTATGGCGCGATGGGGCCGTTATTGGAAATGACAGATGCACAGATCAAGCATCAGTTTGATGCCAATGTATTTGCCTTGATGGCACTGACTCGTGCCTTTGTGCCCGACATGATTGCCCGGAAAAAAGGGCGCGTGGTTAATGTGGGTAGTGTGTCTGGTATTTTGACCACACCATTTTCCGGTGCCTACTGTGCCAGCAAGGCGGCGGTACATGCCTTATCCGATGCGCTGCGCATGGAGCTGAAACCGTTCGCTATTGATGTGCTGGTGATTCAGCCCGGTGCCATTCAATCCAGCTTTGGCGCAACCGCCAGTCAGGGCGTGGAGCAGCGACAGTCACAGTTGGGGTTGTATGCGCCAGTCGCTGAAGCCATTGCGGCCAGAGCCAATGCCTCTCAGCAAGGCGCTACGCCGACTACCGAATTTGCCAAGCAGATGGCCAATGCCATTCTGGCCGAGTCGGCGGCTGCGTATACGCGTATTGGGCATGGCAGCACCTTGCTGCCGCTATTGCAGCATGTGTTGCCGACAGCATGGCGGGATCGTTTGTTGGCTCGTCGTTTTGCGCTGAACAAGCCGTTGAACTGACTTATAAGCTGAGGTTTTGACCCGCACCGAGCAGGGTGGCAATACCCAGCACGGCAAACAGGGCAGCGGCAATCAGGTGAACCAGACGAGTTGGCAAGCGGTCGGCAATGCGATTACCCAGCAAAACAGCAGGGACGTTGGCCAGCAGCATGCCAACAGTCGTGCCTGCGACTACCCACCAAAAGGCTTGATATTGCGCTGCCAGCATCACCGTAGCGATTTGTGTCTTGTCGCCCATTTCAGCCAGAAAGAAGGCCACGAATGTAGCGCCAAACACGCCCAGGCGTGGCAGTTTGGAGGCCTCATCATCGTCAATCTTGTCTGGAACCAATATCCACACGGCCATGCCCAAAAATGCCAGACCCAGACCCCAGCGCAGCGTTTGTTCAGAAACGACGCTGGTTAGCCATTGCCCTACGGCACCTGCGGCCGCGTGATTAAGCAGTGTGGCCAATAAAATGCCGAGAATAATCGGGACAGGCTTGCGGTATTTGGCCGCCAATAAAAAAGCCAGTAACTGGGTTTTGTCGCCAATTTCGGCTAGCGCCACAATGCCGGTGGAAACCAAGAATGCGTCCAGAACCCTGCCCTCATCTGTCGACCCTGTGTCGAGCGGCAGGATTATAAGCGTTGTGGTTTAGCTTTGCTTGTCGCTTGGTGTTCGCAACTGCGCGTTTAATTGATCCACCAGTCCAACCCAGTCGGCATCTTGTGTCATGACTTCGCGCAGAAAGTTGCGCTGGCCTGTGCTCCAGAACGGCGCATTTACCAGAAAGATGTCTTCGGGCAGCGGGCGATGCGTTTCTATGAAGCCCTCAATCGAGGCAGCGTCTGAAGGTAGACCTAACTGGTCAAACAGCTCACTGAAGGTGTGTATGTTGTTGTCCATGATGGTGCTCCGTTGGCCCACTATCGGAATTCAATCTAACACTTTGGGGTTGCTGATACTACTGACGGGCAGCTTGATCCAATACTTCATCAGTCCACTGATTCAGGCTGCTGCATCGGCCAAACACAGCCGAATTTCTATCGAGTCGAACGGCACGGTCACGGCATCATTGGAGTCTCTAGTGACCAGACCCAGCGACTCCAGCGCGGTGATGTCGCCATGTACATTGGAGTAGTTACGGCTTGCGACTTTTGCCAGCGCGTATACGCTGCACGCACCTTGTCGGCGCAAGGTGTCCAGCAGCTCGATGCGGGCTGGTGTGAGGTCAGAGAACAATGCACGTGCGGACTTGAAATGCAGACGATAGTCCGCTTCCACACCGGAGGCCAGTTGCGCGGCGGCGGTGTCGAACACGCTGCCGCGTGGCGCTAGGTCAATAATTGCTTTCATGGCTCATCCTCGCCCAAATGCCGGTTAGCTGCCACACTACGATTTCGACAACGCTGCCATCATCATGGACTTCTTTGGTTCGAATCAGGGAAGGTCTTCCCATATATTGCATCCTAACAATATATTGTGTTTATGCAATAGCCAGATGAAACGTCTGTCTGCATGGGAAGGTATCGAAGAGTGGAGCCAGCAGCGCAATATCCGTGACGCTGGCCTGCCGTGTGTAAGTGTTCTCGGTCAGGCTAGTTTTTTCTGCCAGAACATAGCCTTGCCCATCTTCGGGTCCAGCTCATAACCTGCGAAGCCAAAAGAACGATAAGCGTTTTGCGCTATTTTGTTGCCCTCTAAAACCTCTAGGGTCAACTTGCAACATTTACGCTTTTTAGCCAACTCCTCGGTCTTGGCGAGGAGTTTCTGAGATAGCTTCAGGCCTCGAAACTTTGGCAAAACGACTATGTCATGAATATTGAGCAGAGGCATGCAGGCAAAACTTGAAAACCCCTCGATACATATAGCAAGGCCTGCGGGCTCATCTTGTACAAATGCAATAATCGCAAACACGTGTGAGCGCTTCATGAGCTCTGGAATGAGGTTGTTCTTTACGGTCTCTGATAGCTCGCAACCCCCTCCCATTTCGTCCTTTGCATACTCATTCAGAAGGTATATTACTGCCTCGGCGTGTAGCGGTTCTGCTAAATCTGCGATTACAACATTTTCCATAGCACTCTCTGATTGATTGCCTAAGGCCGCGCTCACCGGCAATTTTGGAGCCGCGAAGCGGTGGAAAAATTGTCCGCCAACAGCAGCGATTTGTTGGGTTTCCGTTTAATTCGAATTGTAGCCATGTGTGCGGGATAGCAAAACATTCTTCCAATGGGTCTCTCGGGCGATAACTTCACTTTTGTTTGCATGCACATCTGCAACTTCAAGTATTGAAAAGCGGAAAGCGTCAGCGGTTTTTGCGCCAAGTTCTTTCAAAAGCGTTCGTAGCTCTACATTGTTGCCATGCCCAGACGAGGAATACTGTGACCAGCGGGACCAGATGCCGCCATCCCCGTATGCACTACCGACGTAAAGCTTCCCTGATTTTGTGTCTGATATAACGTAGACGCCAGAGACAGAGGCAAGCGCACCTCTCCAAGATGGGATGCTTTGACGAATGACGCCATCTAACTCCCGCTTGGATAAATTCACAGACTTAAAGCCCGGAAACTCTGATAGGGTGAGGCGTTCTGATTTGAGCTCAGAGACCGAAATCGACTCACTCCACCGATCTGCCAGCAAGTAAGACTGACGAAACTTTCGGCCGAACCTAACAACCAAGCGACCAGAAAGTTCAGCGCAGTCTTTCACCTGTTCTAAATCGTAGTAGTAATAGTTGGCGCTTTTCTTATGTTCGACCCCCTTGCGCTCGTATAGACCGCCAAAAAGCCAATTGTCTGTACCAGGCATACTTATTAGAGAGACCACATACCGGCGCTCAAAGTTACGCTTGCTCTGCCATCGTTGCCATTCCTCGAAATCTCCCGCAAGGAATACATCAAGGGGGTGTTCTTCTCCATTCCAGACCGCCATGTGCAACTTGCAATCAACCGCTGACAGTGTGGGACAGAGAAGCCCAAGTAGGTCAAATAGCTTCATAGTTTCGCAACCCAACGCCCAAGCTCAGCGGCGGGCTGCGAGAGCAGCGAGTAGCCCGTCCGCCGGAGCGCCCTGTTGGGCCTAGAGCGGCAGACTGTATACATAAAAATTGGTGTCACGGCCCCAGCCTTGAGAGACATACAATGCCTGCGCCGTATCGTTGTCTATGGCTGTGGACAGTGACAACCGAATGGCGCCGACGGTACGACCGTAGTTTGCTGCAGCTTCCAACAGCTTGACCGCCACCCCTAAGCGCCGAGCCTCTGGGACAACATAGAGGTCGTTGAGGATGAATGCGCGTGCAGCAGAGACGGATGAAAAGCTTGGATAAAGCTGCGTGAACCCAACTGCTGCGCCATTGGTTTGCAACGCGATGAAGAGAGCGGACTGATTGTGCTGGAACCGCTCCAGTAAGAACGAACGGGCTACCGCAACGTCACTTGCCTTGCCGTAGAACACGCGGTAGGCATCGAAGAGCGGAACCAGCGACTCAATATCAGCGACGCTGGCCTGCCGTGTTTGAATTATCTCAGTTTGGCTCATGATTCCTTTTAGGCCCAACTTAAATTAGATGGCAAAATTGCCGTGTAAAAATGACTGTTTGCCATGTAATAAACGTGGCATGGCAGTAAGTCATTAATAGTAAATGGGTTTTGAAAAGTAAACATTGCATTCCCTGCCATCTAATTCTATTACTTTGCTCTTTAAGCTTTCTTATGCGGCAATCGTGCCGTGTGAAGCAGTTTCATCGAGTCTGGTATTGCGAACCGTGCTACCTGCCTTGTTGGTATCTCGAAGTACCAACAAAAGTACCAACAAGTTGTTGGTATGTCCACGCACCTTCTAGCACCTATACGGACAACAAAAAACCCGCAAAGCGCTTAACTATGCGGGTTTCAGGTCTTTCTGGGTCTTTCTGAAACTATCATTTGGTGGAGATGGCGGGGATCGAACCCGCGTCCGCCAGCACTCTACTCTCGGACCTACATGCTTAGTCGTCTCAATTGATTTAACCGGTCACGGCCCGAGCGACAGGGCGTGGCAAGCGATCCTCTAGGTTTTAGCTGATCAGCGCGAGGCGAGCTTCACAGCGATCCAGTATTTTTTGCGCTGACCGCCCCCGCATACTGGCATGCAAGCTTGGTCATAAGCCGGATTTAGGCGGCTAGTGCGTAGTTTTCGTCGTTTGCGACTATTTGTTTGGAACGTTGATTTAGGAGAGACAATCCACTCTCCGCATGCACCTACGAGCTTCATAACCAACGTCGAAGCCATGTCATCCCCGTAGCACCATAAGCATACGCCTATGCAGGTCGGCTGTCATTGGGGTTTTGCCCTTGGGACTTGCTGTTATGACTTTAGTCACTTATTGTCTGACAATAATAAAAATAACAAAGAGGTGCCTTATATGCATTTCGCCCCACGTTTTGTGTTGTTGCCCATGCTGGTTGTTGGACTGACAGGGTGTTTGGGCTCTGATAGCAATCAACGTAGCACCAGCCCACGCACGTCCACCTATGACGCTACCATCGTGCGCACCGATATGGGTATCCCGCATATTACGGCCAGCGATTTTGGCAGCTTGGGCTATGGTCAGGCCTATGCATTTGCCGAGGATAATCTCTGCGTCATGCTGGAAGATTTCCTGACCATTCGTGGTGAGCGCTCGCGTTATTTTGGTGCTGATGGCAGTTATCGCATCGAGCCCAATAGTTCGGAAGCGGACAACGTATCCAGCGATTTCTTCTGGAAGTCCATGCTGGATGATGCAGCCTGGCAGCGTACCAAAAACAAGACCGAGCCCGACTTTCAGAGTCTGGTCACAGGTTATGTCGCCGGGTTCAATCGTTATATTGATGAACTAAAAGCGGGACAGCACGCGGGTCGGCATGCCGCCTGTGCGGATGGCGAGTGGCTGTTGCCCATTACCGAAGCTGACATGTATCGCCGCTTTTTGCGTCTGGCAATGTTGGCCAGCAGTTCAGTTTTTGTCAGTGAAATTGCAAATGCTCAGCCACCTTTATTGCCACCATCCACAGGTGGTGACGGTGGAGGTCTATTAGATGGCCTGTTGCAGCTATTAAGTCCCTTATTGAATTTGCTGCAAGGCTCTCCGCTGTCGGCATTACCGATTCCATTGGCGCAGGAAATTCCGCTGGAGCAACGTCAGCAGGCCTTGGTGTCAGCGCCTGGTGCATTTGCCGAGCTGCAACAGCATGATCGTTTTGGCAGCAATATGTACGGTATTGGCAAGGAGGGCAGTCAAACCGGTCAGCCCATCTTGTTCGGCAATCCGCATTTTCCGTGGCGCGGCACCGAGCGTTTGTATATTTCGCATAACACCATTCCCGGCAAGCTGGACATCATGGGTGCCTCCTTGTACGGCGTGCCTGCGGTGCTGATTGGTTTTAATGACAAGGTGGCCTGGTCTCATACCGTTTCGACGGCCTATCGCTTTACCTTGTATGAACTGAAGATCAATCCGCTTAACCCAACCCAGTATTTCTATGATGGTCAGCTGCGCGATATGCGTGCGATACCTGTCGAAATCCAGATCAAGCAACCCAATGGCCAGCTGATCACGCAGTCGCGCACGCTGTATCACAGTCATTTTGGCCCCATGATGACACTGGAAGCGGCAGGCGTTCCTATTTTGCCGTGGACCAATGTGCTGGCTTACACCATGCGTGATGCCAATTATGAAAATGATCGGCTGATCAACCAGTTTGGCGCGTGGAATATGGCCAAGAGCCTGGATGATTTTATTGATTTGCATGGCTCGGTATTGGGTGTGCCTTGGGTGAATACGGTAGCAACGGGGCCAAATGGCAAGGCATATTATGGTGATGTCACCGTGGTGCCGCATGTGACCGATGCCAAGGTGGCCAGTTGTGGCAATTCGCCTTTGGCGTTGGTGGTGGGGCTGGTTGCGCCGGGGTTGCCGCTGCTGGATGGCAGTCGTTCGGATTGCGAGTGGGGCAGCGATGACGATGCACCGGTGTCGGGCATTTTCGGGCGACAAAACCTGCCGACGCAGCAGCGCGATGATTACGTTACCAATTGCAATGACAGTTATTGGCTGACCAATCCGGCTGCACCGATTACAGGCTTCAGCCGGATCATCGGTGATGAAAACAGCGCACGAACCTTGCGTACGCGGTTGTGTATTTTGCAGGCAGAGCGTCGTCTGGCAGGAACTGATGGCCTGGCCGGTAATCGTTTTACGCTGAGCAACCTGCAAGACATCGTGTTGAATAGTCAGATTTATTCGGCCGAGCTAGCGCGTGAGGCGGTATTGAATAGCCTGTGTACCAGTCCGCTGCTGATTGGTAGCAGTGGGCCTGTTAATGGAGCTGACGTGACGGCTGCCTGTAATGCGCTGGCGGCGTGGGATGGCAGCGACAATCTGGACTCTGCCGGAGCGCATGTCTGGCGTGAGTTCTGGCGTTTGGCATCAGGCAATCTGGCTGGGCTGCCCATCGGCCTGCCACTTGATACACCGCTGACCAGCTTGTGGAGCACGGGCTTCAGCTCTGCTGATCCGGTCAATACACCGCGAGCACTGAACACCAATTCCTTGTTTGTACAACAGGCATTTGCTGATGCCATTGCGGCCGTCAAGGCATCGGGTTTTGCCTTTGATGCCAGGCTTGGTGATATTCAGCATTCAGGTGTCAGTCGTCGTCCGGGGGGTGAAAAGATTCCGGTGTTTGGCGGTGACAGTGGTGCCGGAGCCTTCACGATTGCGACCGCGACGCCCAGCAGTCTGACCAATGAGGGCTATCCTATAGTCTATGGCAACAGTTATATTCAGACGGTTACTTGGAATGATCGTAATCAGCCGATTGCGGAAGGTTTTGTGACGTACTCGCAGTCGACAGATCCGGCTAACCCTCATTTTATTGATTTTACCGAGGCCTATGCGGCCAAACAGTGGCTGCGTTTTCCGTTTGCTCCTGCCGACGTAAAAGCAAAGGCCAAAAGTACAATTACATTGCGGCAATAACCCTTAATCAGGAAAAGAAGAATGACAGATATAGCAGCGGTATTTTCAGGTCAGCGTGACACGGCACTTCGTCTGCGCACATCTACAGCAGCCGAGCGTAAAGCCAAGATTGAGCGTTTGCGTGATGCCTTGCTGGCCCACAAGGAGGAGGTGATTGCCGCTGGATGGTCAGATTTTCGCAAGCCTGCCACTGAAGTTGAGCTGACCGAAATATTGCCTGTGGTGGCCGAGGCCAATGATGCGCTGAGAAACCTGGCGTCCTGGATGAAGCCGAAAGGGGTGTGGCCGTCACGTATGATGCTGGGCACCAAAGGCTATATTCAGTACGAGCCAAAAGGACGCTGCCTGATTGTGTCGCCCTGGAACTATCCGGTGAACTTGAGCCTGGGGCCGCTGATTTCGGCTATTGCGGCGGGTAACACCGCCATTATCAAGCCATCAGAAATGACGCCTGCAGCGGCGACCGTGATTGGTCGTATTGTCGCCGAAGTGTTCGGCCCGGATGAAGTAGCGGTGATTGAGGGTGATGCACAGACCGCCCAGACGCTGCTGGAATTACCATTTGATCACATCTTTTTCACGGGCTCTCCGGCCATTGGCAAAGTGGTCATGGCCGCTGCTGCCAAGCATCTGACCAGTGTCACGCTGGAGCTGGGTGGCAAGTCGCCGACGATTGTGGATGCCACTGCCAATATTGAACTGGCCGCCAAAAATATTCTCTGGGCCAAGTTCACCAACAATGGCCAGACCTGTATTGCGCCGGATCATATCTACGTTCATGTCGATGTGCGTGATGCTTTTGTCAGTGCCTGTCAGCAAGTGCTGAAAACGGTGTATGGCGATAATACGCAAAGTAGTGAGTATCTGGCGCGTATGGTGAATAGCCGTCATGCCCAGCGCGTCAAGGTTTTGCTGGATGATGCGCTGGCGCGCGGAGCCGAGGTGTTGGCTGGTGGTCAGACGGATACCGATGATGACTTCATTGCGCCTACGTTGTTGACGGGTATTCCACAGGATGCGGCCATCATGTCGGAAGAGATTTTTGGCCCACTGCTGCCGGTCATTGTCTATAACGATATTCAGACTGTGATTGACCGGATCAATGCAGATCCCAAGCCGTTGGCGCTTTATGTCTGGAGTAAAAATGAGGCGCTGATCAAACAGGTGATGAGCAATACTTCATCGGGTGGTGCCTGTATCAATCACTGTGTGGTGCAGTTTCTGCATGGCAACCTGCCGTTTGGCGGTGTGAATAATTCCGGTATTGGCAGTGCGCATGGTCATTTCGGCTTCAAGGCGTTTTCGCATGAGCGCGGTATTGTGCGTACCCGTATCATGCTGGCGCGGATGTTCTTCCCGCCTTATACCGATCTGACCCGCAAGTTGATTGCGCTGTTTACCAAAACCGTTTGAGCTCAGCCACGGTCCCGCATAATGCGGGACTTCTGGCGGGCCCAGTCACGATCTTTTTCAGCGTCGCGCTTGTCATGAAGCTGCTTGCCTTTGACCAGGGCAATCTCAAGTTTGGCGCGACCGTTGTGCCAGTACATTGAAAGTGGGACACAGGTGTGTCCTTTTTGCTGCACAGCGCCAATCAGCTCGCGAATTTCCTTGTAATTCAACAACAGTTTTCGCGTGCGTGTCGGGTCTGCGACAACATGGGTGCAGGCGGCCAGCAGCGGTGTAATCTGCATGCCAATGACCCAGGCTTCATTGTTTTTGAGCAGGATATAAGCGTCGGTCAGGTTGCACTTGCCGGCACGCAGGGATTTTACTTCCCAGCCAAGCAGAACCAGCCCGGCCTCGAACTTGTCTTCAATGAAGTATTCGTGGCGAGCGCGACGGTTAACAGCGATGGGTTTGGAGTGATTCATGGTGGTTATTATAGGCGGATTGTCGCGGTAATAGGGTGGTTGTCTTACAATGGCGCATCATTTCACTGACTAGATTAGGGTGTTTTTTATGACTAACGCGGTGCTCAGTACTCGGCTTGGTATTTTGCTGCTGATTCCTTTGGCCTTGTCGGTACTACTGGTGCCTACGCTGGAGGCGAACTGGCTGTATCTGGCACTGGGTCTGGTATTGGCTGCATGGCCTTTGGCTTTGGCGGAGCGTGCGTTGGCGGTGCGTGTCAATCAGCCGTTGATCAGTGGTATGCAGGTGTTGACGCGTCAGTCTGACGCACCACGTGCGTGGCGGATATTGGCCTGGAGCAGTTTGGCGGCCAGTGTTTTGTTGCTGACGCTGGTTGCTGTATATGCTGGGGCGCTGCTGACACAGGTTTTACAAACTCAAGAGTTGTTGTCTGACTTATCTACGTCAGGTCTGTGGTCGGCTGCAACGGTAGTGGTAGTTTTTCTGGGTGTGTTCAGGCGCTTCAGTTCAGCAGCGCTGGTCTGGTGGTTGCTACCTACGTTGGCGTTGTCTGCCTTGCTATTCTGGCAAATGAGCCAGCATGCCACGATTGCTCTGCAAACTGAGTTAACACTGGCCGCTGTTTTGCCGGGGCAGGCGATGTTGCTGGCTGGGTCGCTGCTGCTGGGTGCTGGCGTGATGGTACGCTGGCCGGTGGTTGCGGCTGGTGTGGTGTTGCATGCCAAGGCAGCGGTTGTACTGCTGATTCTGGCGGCAGTGTTTTTTGCCAGCCTGCATCATGGTTCGGCCTGTCTGGTGGCCGTGTTGTTGTCGCTGGTATTGCTGTTCTTGTTGTTGCCAACATTGGCAGAGCCTGTCATTGCTGCTGTGCAGTCACGCGTCAGTTCACCTTTGCTGGCTACGATTGCGGTAGTTATTCCCGTGGTCTTGTTGAGTCAGTGGGTGACTCTGCAACTGGGCATAGAGGCCTTGCAGCAGGGACTACAATTATTGTTGATCTGGATGGCGGTGAACGCGTTCATTCTGGCGATTTATGCAGGCTGGGTGATGAAGACCAGTCATGCGCGCAAAGCACTGCAACTGCCGTCAGAAGGTGTTTATAACCTGTGGCGTGTGGCAATACGTTGGGTGGCACCAATTACCTTGCTGGTGGCTTTGTACCAGTTGGCGAGTCTGTAATGGAACAGCCCAGCTCATTGATCAATATTGAAGTTGCTTATGCGACGGCACAGCAGCAGTGGCTGTTGTCGTTGCAGCTTGAGTCGGGTAGTACAGCGGCAGATGCGGTGACGATGGCAGTCAAGAGTGGTCAATTGCCGCAAGGGTTGAGTCTGGACGATCTGGCGGTAGGGGTATGGAGCAAGGTGCTCAAGTCGCCACAGACATATCGTTTGCAGGCGGGGGATCGTGTCGAGCTATACCGTCCATTAACACTGGACCCGATGGAAATTCGTAAGGCGCGTGCTGCAAAGGCACGCGCCGCACGTGGCAAATCTCCGACTTAAGGCAGTTCGGTTTCGCGCATGGACTCGGTGGTGCGTACAGCACCATCCTTGCTGGCAGGCAATGAAATAGATTTGACCGGCATCTCGCCATCAATCTCAACACGTGCCACCAGGCCAGTCTCAAAAAAGACACTCAGACGGCGGTGAGGGACTTTATCCAGTCCTGCTTTTTTGGCGTAGGTGCCTGGAATGAAACGGTAGGCGTAATCCCAGCGAGTTGGACTTAATGTGTCCGTGACCAAAGGCGTGCCCAGTACATAACGTACCTGAGCAGGTGTCATGCCGGTCTTGATTTGCTCGACTTGCTCTTGCGTGACGACCTGGCCTTGTACGACATCAATACGATAAGCGCGGAAAATATTGCTGCAGCCCGTGCTGACTAACAAGGTGCCTGCAATTAGCCCGGCCAGTAAAATCTTTTGCATGTTGCGCCTGAACCTCGAAGTTATCAGTGGATGCCCTTGGGGGCTAGGTCGGTTATCATAAGGCATTGCCCGCAAAGAGACGAACCCATGTCGTTAACGAATCAAGATTTACGTAAAGCCGGTCTTAAGGTTACCTTGCCCCGCCTGAAAATTCTTGAATTGCTGGAAAGCTCCCCAGTGCATCACATGAGTGCTGAAGATGTCTACAAGGCGTTATTGGCTTCGGGCGAAGATGTGGGTCTGGCAACGGTTTATCGTGTGTTGACCCAGTTTGAGTCAGCCGGAATTGTTGAGCGTCATCACTTTGAGGGTGGTTTGTCTGTTTTTGAGCTGAAAAATGATAATCACCATGATCATATCGTGTGTAGTGATTGCGGTCGGGTTTTCGAGTTTCATGATGAAGTGATCGAGGAGCGTCAACTCAGCGTGGCCAAGAGTCTGGGCTTTGAGTTGAGTGGCCACGCACTGCATTTGTATGGCAGTTGTCGTCGTCCCGGCTGTACGGGCAAGGACGAGTAATCAACCTGCCAGCATGGTGGCTGCATGCTGGCGTGTTTCTGGTGTTATTTCCAGGCCGCCCGACATTCTGGCTATTTCATCAATACGTTGCTCGGTATCGAGCTTGACCACCGTGCTGTGAGTCTGTCCGTCGATAACACGCTTTTCTACTCGTAAATGATGATGCCCACGTGCTGCTACCTGTGGCTGATGGGTAATGCTGAAGACTTGTGCGTGTTCGCCCAGATCGCGCAGCAGTCGTCCTACTACCTCGGCAATGCCGCCACCAATCCCCACATCGACTTCATCAAATACCATGACCGGTACTGGTGAGTGTCGGGCGTGAACGACCTGAATAGCCAGCGACAGACGTGACAGTTCGCCACCGGAAGCTACCTTGCCCAAGGGGCGTAGTGGCTGACCGGGGTTGGCACTAAACAAAAACTCGATGTCATCCAGACCATGACCGTTGGGCTTGTTTAATTCGGTCAGGCATAACGAAAGGCGCGCATTGCCCAGCCCCAATCCTTGCAGGAAGGTCTGAATATCGGCGCAGAAACGTTCGGCGGCCTGTTGTCTTGATTGACGCAATTCGCTGGCACAATGATAAAAAGCGGTCTGGTGCTGTGTGACCAACTGGCTTAGTTGATCCAGGTCTTGAGCTTCACGCAGGCTGTCAATTTCTGCTGTTAAATCATTTAACACTGAATGCAGTTGCTCCGGGCTGACACGATGCTTACGCGCTAGTTGGTGGCATTGACCCAGGCGTGAAGCCAGCTGCTCCAGCTCTAACGGATTGGCTTCAAGGTCGGACAAAAAGTGTCGCAACAGGGGTAGAGCTTCTTCGATCTGGATCAGGGCGCTGTTGAGCAGGCTGTGGGTTTCCTGCAATGCCGGTGATAAGTCGAGATGGCTGTCCAGCGCCTTGAGTGCGCGCTGTAACTGGCGTGTGGCGGTGTCACCCTCTGCTTCGGATAATACGCTCAGTGCCAGCTGACCTTCTTCTTGCAGTGTGCCGACGTTGGCCAGCGTGTCATGACGTTGTTCCAGTTTTTCGTAATCGCCCCGGGCCAGTCCCAGTTGTTCCAGTTCGCCACACAGATGTTGCACGATTTCCAGGCGTGCAGCCTGTGCAGCACCTGCTGACTCGGCAACATGTAGGCGTTCGGCGGCTATTTGCCAGTCTTTATAGTGGGTGGTGGTTTGTTGAGCCAGCGCCTGCAGATTGGCAAAACTGTCCAGCATCAGACGGTGGTTTTCCTTGCGCAGCAGCATCTGGTGTTCGTGCTGACTATGAATATCAATCAGGCACTCACCGATCTGGCGCAGGTCGGTCAATGTGGCCGGGCGGCCGTTGATGTAGGCTCTGGAGCGGCCGTCACGGGAAAATGTGCGGCGTAATGTGCATTCATCGCCTTCATCCAGTTCGCGTTCTTTGAGCCACGCCATGGCAACAGGCAGGTATCCCACTTGAAACAGTGCGCTGACATCGGCGCGGTCGGCACCTGCTCTGACCACGGCGCCATCAGCACGATCACCCAGACACAGGCCCAGTGCGTCCATCAGGATGGATTTGCCTGCTCCGGTCTCGCCAGTAATCACGCTAAAGCCGGTGTCGAACTCCAGCTCAAGGTTGTCGACGATAGCGAATTGACTGATTTTGAGCAGGCTCAGCATGTCTTTATCCATCACCAGTAATAGAGGCCTAATAATAGGCCACCTTGACCAATCTCGCGATCAAACACCAGCGATTTTGCTGGGTGGCACTTGAAAATTCAGTAGCCCATCACCATTACTTGAACATCAATTTAGTTGACGCGTGCTTCCTGTTAAATGGAGCCGTCAAATGGGGAGGATGAAATGAGCGAGTCAGAAAATACACAGCCAGATCAGCAAGAGTCAGTGCCTGAGGCAGTTAGCCCGGAACAGGTGGAGTCTCCGGAGGCAGAAGCGGCTCTGGCTGAGGATGAAGTGAATCAGCGTATTGCCGAGATGGAGTTGCAGGTACGTGATATTCAGCTGCGTGCTCAGGCTGAAGTGCAAAACATTCAGCGTCGCGCTGAGCGTGAAGTGGCTAATGCTCACAAGTTTGCCCTGGAAAAGTTTGCTGGCGGTTTGCTGGAGGTGGTCGATAACCTGGAGCGCGCATTGTTGACGCCTGTCTCCGAAGATGAAGCACAGAAAGCCATGCATGAGGGCGTTGCGCTCACACTGAAGCAGTTGCTGGATACCTTGAAGCGTCATGCGGTCGAGGTGGTTGATCCGCTGGGCGAGCCATTTAATGCGGATTTGCATCAGGCCGTGTCGATGCAGCCATCCAGTGTGTCTGAACCAAATACCGTGACGGCGGTGTTGCAGAAGGGCTACACCCTGTCTGGACGATTATTGCGTCCCGCCATGGTAGTCGTGGCAACTGCGCCATAAGCAAAGGCGTCGTAAACAAAATTACGGGTGATGGCCTTGAAAATAGCGTCATGACCCACATATCCATACATAGGATGCGTGATCGCATCAACATATTAACTACAGCGCTGGCCTGAGCCGGTCTGTTAACAGGAGAACATCATGGGCAAGATTATTGGCATCGACTTGGGCACTACTAACAGCTGTGTGTCTGTGCTGGAGGGCGACAAGGTCAAGGTAATTGAAAACTCCGAAGGCGCACGTACTACGCCTTCGATTGTGGCCTTTACCGATAATGAAGTGTTGGTGGGCGCGGGTGCCAAGCGTCAGGCCGTGACCAATCCACAAAATACCCTGTTTGCGGTAAAGCGTCTGATTGGCCGCAAGTTCACCGATGATGTCGTGCAAAAAGACATCAAGATGGTGCCTTACAAGATTGTGGCTGCCGACAATGGTGATGCCTGGGTGGAAGTGAAGGGCGACAAAAAGGCGCCACCACAAATTTCTGCTGAAGTGCTGAAAAAGATGAAGAAAACGGCTGAAGATTATCTGGGCGAAGCAGTGACTGAAGCGGTCATTACCGTGCCTGCATACTTCAATGATAGCCAGCGCCAAGCCACCAAGGATGCCGGTCGTATTGCCGGTCTGGATGTGAAGCGCATTATCAACGAGCCAACCGCTGCTGCGCTGGCGTTTGGTATGGACAAGAAAGAAGGCGACCGCAAGATTGCCGTGTATGACCTCGGCGGCGGTACTTTTGACGTATCCATTATTGAAATTGCTGAAGTGGATGGCGAGCACCAATTTGAGGTGTTGTCGACCAATGGTGACACTTTCCTGGGCGGTGAAGACTTCGACTTGCGCCTGATTGATTATCTGGCCGACGAATTCAAGAAGGATTCGGGCATTGATTTGCATACCGATCCATTGGCCTTGCAGCGTCTGAAAGAAGCTGCCGAGAAAGCCAAGATCGAGCTGTCTTCGTCAACACAGACCGAAGTGAATCTGCCTTACATCACTGCCGATGCAACTGGTCCTAAGCACCTTAACGTGAAAGTGACTCGCGCCAAGCTGGAGTCGCTGGTTGAAGATCTGGTGACTCGCACCATTGAGCCTTGCCGCGTGGCATTGGCCGATGCCGGTCTGAAGGTCAGTGATATTGGTGATGTCATTATGGTGGGTGGTCAAACCCGTATGCCATTGGTGCTGGAGCGTGTGAAGGCGTTCTTTGGTCAGGAACCACGTCGCGATGTGAACCCTGATGAAGCGGTGGCAATTGGTGCAGCCTATCAGGGTGCTGTGTTGTCGGGTGATGTTAAAGATGTGCTGTTGCTGGACGTGACGCCGTTGAGCCTGGGTATTGAAACCATGGGTGGTGTGATGACCGTGTTGATCGAGAAAAACACGACCATTCCAACCAAGAAGCAGCAAGTGTTTTCGACCGCCGATGACAATCAGCCAGCGGTAACGATTCATGTGTTGCAGGGTGAGCGCAAGCAGGCGTCACAGAACAAGTCATTGGGTCGTTTTGACCTGGCCGATATTCCACCGGCACCACGTGGCATGCCACAAATTGAAGTGACCTTTGACATTGATGCCAACGGTATTTTGCATGTGGGTGCTAAGGACAAGGCTACTGGCAAAGAGCAAAGCATTATCATCAAGGCGAATTCGGGTCTGAGTGATGAAGAAATCGCGCAAATGGTGCGTGATGCTGAAGCCAATGCGGAAGAAGACAAGAAGTTTGCCGAGCTGGTGGAAGCACGCAATCAGGCCGATCAACTGGTTCACAGCACTCGCAAGATGCTGAAGGATCTGGGTGAGAAAGTCACTGATGACGAAAAAACAACCATTGAAGCTGAAGTGGTGAAAGTAGAAGAGGCGGTCAAGTCTGGTGATAAAGACCAGATCAATGCGGCTGTTGAAGCATTGAGCCAGGCTTCCATGCCACTGATGCAGAAACTGTATGCCGATCAAGGTGCTGCGACTGGTGCAGAAGCGGGTTCTGCTGACGCCGGAGCTGAGCCAAAGCAGGACGATGGCGCAGTAGAAGCTGAGTTTGAAGAAGTGAAAGACGACAAGAAATAAGTCGTTGTTGTACTGCTAATTACACAAACGCGGGGGCTTCCCCGCGTTTGTGTCTCAACAGATTGTGCAAAAGGGCTAGCCAGCCCGAGGTGAAGAAATGGCCAAGCGTGACTATTACGAAGTGTTGGGTGTGACCAAAAATGCCAGTGCGGATGAGCTGAAAAAAGCCTACCGACGTCTGGCCATGAAGTTTCACCCTGACCGTAACCCGGACGATAAAAGCGCTGAAGAGAAATTCAAGGAAGCCAACGAGGCTTATGAAGTGCTGTCTGATGAAGACAAGCGTGCCGCCTATGATCGTTATGGCCATGCTGGTGTAGATCCTAATATGGGTGGTGGCGCCGGTGCCGGTGGTGCGGGCTTTGGCGATATTTTTGGTGATGTGTTTGGCGATATTTTTGGTGGCGGTGGCCGAGGTGGTCAGCGTTCCAATCGTGGAGCCGACCTGGGCTATACCCTGGAGCTGGACTTAGAAGAAGCAGTACGTGGTACCAAGGTCAAGATTCGCGTTCCGACGTTGGTGGAGTGTGAAGTCTGTGATGGCAGTGGTGCCAAGAAAGGCACATCTGTGAAGCAGTGCGGTACCTGTAATGGTTCTGGCCAGGTGCGTGTGCAGCAGGGCTTTTTTGTCATGTCGCAAACCTGTCACACCTGTCATGGTCGCGGCAAGGTGATCCCTGATCCCTGCCGTAGCTGTCATGGCGAAGGCAGGGTACGCAAGCAAAAAACGCTGGAAGTCAAAATTCCGGCAGGTGTTGATACCGGTGATCGTATTCGCCTGAGCGGTGAAGGCGAAGCCGGTGCAGCGGGTGGGCCAGCAGGCGACCTGTATGTGCAGGTGTCGGTGCGCGATCACCGCATTTTCCGTCGCGATGGCGCTGATCTGTATTGTGAAGTGCCGATTGATTTTGTTGATGCGGCTCTGGGTGGAGAGCTGGAAGTACCTACGCTGGATGGTCGAGTCAAACTGCGTATTCCTGAAGGTACTCAAACCGGCAAGCTGTTCCGTTTGCGCGGCAAGGGCGTCAAGCCGATTCGTTCGCATGGGCCGGGCGATATGCTGTGCCGTGTGATTGTAGAAACACCAGTGCACCTGAATGATCAGCAAAAAGATCTGTTGCGTGAGTTCAAGGTGGCCGGTAATGGTGAAGAGAGTCGCCAATCTCCGCAAAAAGAGTCATTCTTCTCGGCAGTGAAGAAGTTTTTTGACGAGATGACAAAATGATTCGTGTTGCTGTGTGTGGCGCCGCAGGGCGCATGGGGCGTGCCTTGGTGGCGGCAGTACAGGCTCAGGAAGGTGTGGAGCTGGCGGCAGCGACCGAGTACCCGCAGTCACCCGCTTTAGGTGCCGATGCTGGTGAACTGGCTGGTGTTGGCCGACTTGGTGTGTCAGTCAGTCCTGCTTTGGCTGATGTGATCGGCCAGGTTGATGTGGTGATCGATTTCAGCACACCGGCAGCAACCGTGGCGCATACACAGCTGTGTCAGGCTCATGGTGTAGCTATTGTGATTGGTACAACCGGCTTCAGCGAAGCTGATCAGCAGGCATTGAATACGGCTGCTCAGCAAGTGCCGCTGGTTTGTTCCGGCAATTATTCGGTGGGTGTGAACGTCACCCTGAAGCTGCTTGCGCTGGCGGCCAAAACCTTTGGTGATACGGTTGATATTGATGTCCTGGAAGCACACCACCGACACAAGGTGGATGCGCCGTCGGGCACGGCCTTGATGATGGGGCAGGCAGTAGCGGATGCTCTGGGGCGTGATCTGAAGCAGGATGCGGTGTATGCCCGTGAGGGTCATACCGGGCCGCGTGATCGTCGCAGTATTGGTTTTCAGACATTGCGCGGTGGCGATACCGTGGGTGACCATACCGTGTTTTTCTTCGGCGAAGGCGAGCGTGTCGAAGTGCGTCATGTGGCGACTAATCGTGCCAATTTTGCGCATGGCGCGGTACGCGCGGCAGCGTGGGCGGTTTCGCGCCAGCCGGGTCGCTACGACATGCAGGATGTATTGGGTCTGAAGTAATCTGCTTTCGGGCAGATTCGGCAAAGACTTTGTCAGAACTGCGGAGTCTGTTGGACAGCCGCCCCGCAAGTGCGTAAAATCACCCCTCAAATCGCGCCTGTGTGCACTGTAACTGGCAAAAAGCCAGCTAGAGCGAGAAGGAGTCTCTCTTCCTCGCTTTTTTTGCGCGCACGTCCTGCTCATCTTGTTTTTTGGAGGTCGGTTTGAGCCAGCCCGCCATTCTTGTACTCGAAGACGGTAGTGTCTTCCGTGGTCGCTCCATCGGTTTTGATGGACAAAGCAGCGGTGAGGTCGTTTTTAATACGGCCATGACCGGTTATCAGGAAATTCTGACCGACCCTTCCTATTGTCAGCAGATGGTGACGTTGACCTATCCGCATATCGGTAATACCGGTACCAATGATGAAGATGTCGAGTCCACGAAAGTCTGGGCTGCCGGTCTGATTATTCGTGATCTGCCGTTGCTGGCCAGCAACTGGCGTATGACCGAGACACTGCCGGATTATCTGAAGCGTCATCAGGTGGTGGCTATCGCCGATATTGATACACGTCGCCTGACCCGAATTCTGCGTGAAAAGGGCGCTCAAAACGGCACTATTCTGGCTGGTGCTGCGGCGGCGTCCGAGGCGGCGGTAGAAACAGCATTGGCAGCCGCTCGTGCCTTTCCTGGCCTGAAGGGTGCCGATCTGGCGAAAGTGGTCACAGTGAGTGATCGTTATAATTGGACCGAAGGCAGCTGGGGCTTGAGTACGGGTTATGTCACCCCAGCGGCAGCACCAGGCTTTCATGTGGTGGCCTATGACTTTGGTGTCAAACACAATATTTTGCGCCTGCTGGCTGATCGTGGCTGCCAGATTACGGTGGTACCCGCGCAAACATCAGCGGCTGATGTACTGGCGCTGAATCCGGACGGTATTTTCCTGTCCAATGGCCCGGGCGACCCCGAGCCCTGTGACTATGCGATTGCCGCTATCCGTGAATTCCTGATCACCGATATTCCTGTGTTTGGTATCTGCCTGGGCCATCAACTGCTGGCATTGGCATCTGGTGCGCAAACCCTGAAGATGAAGTTTGGCCATCACGGTGCCAACCATCCGGTACAGGATACAGACACTGGCCGCGTCATGATTACCAGTCAGAACCACGGTTTTGCGGTGGATGAGGCATCCTTGCCGGCCACGTTGCGGGTGACGCACAAATCGTTGTTTGATGGCTCCTTGCAAGGTATTCATCGTACCGACAAACCGGCGTTCAGCTTCCAGGGACATCCTGAAGCCAGCCCTGGTCCTAATGATGCCCAACCATTATTTGACCACTTCATTGAATTGATGCAGGCCCGGAAATAAGACATGCCAAAGCGTACCGATATTCAAAGCATTCTCATCATTGGCGCAGGCCCCATTGTGATTGGTCAGGCCTGCGAATTCGATTACTCCGGAGCACAAGCCTGTAAGGCGCTGCGTGAGGAAGGTTATCGCGTCATTTTGGTGAACTCGAATCCGGCCACGATCATGACCGACCCGTCGATGGCTGATTCGACCTATATCGAGCCCATCACCTGGCAAACCGTGGCGCAGATTATCGAGAAAGAGCGCCCCGACGCCTTGTTGCCGACTATGGGTGGCCAGACCGCGCTGAACTGTGCGCTGGAATTGGACAAGCAGGGTGTGCTGGAAAAGTTTGGTGTTGAGCTGATCGGTGCCTCTAAAGATGCCATCCGCATGGCGGAAGACCGTCGCCTGTTTGACCAGGCCATGCGTCGAATTGGTCTGGAATGTCCACGTGCGGGTGTTGCGCACAATATGGACGAGGCCTTTGCATTGCTGGAGCAAACTGGCTTCCCCGCCATTATTCGCCCCTCGTTCACCATGGGTGGCTCGGGCGGTGGTATTGCTTATAACCGCGAAGAATTTATCGAGATTTGTGAGCGTGGCCTGGATCTTTCACCCACGCGTGAACTGCTGATCGATGAGTCGCTGATCGGTTGGAAAGAATATGAAATGGAAGTGGTGCGGGATCGTAACGATAACTGCATCATTGTCTGCGCGATTGAAAACTTTGACGCCATGGGTGTGCATACCGGCGACTCGATCACCGTTGCGCCTGCGCAAACGCTGACCGACAAAGAGTATCAACTGATGCGTGATGCCTCTTGCGCGGTGTTGCGCGAGATCGGTGTAGAAACTGGCGGCTCCAATGTGCAGTTTGGCATAAGTCCGGAAGATGGCCGTATGGTAGTCATCGAGATGAATCCGCGTGTGTCGCGTTCATCGGCGCTGGCCTCCAAGGCTACTGGTTTCCCGATTGCCAAGGTTGCTGCCAAGCTGGCCGTTGGCTATACGTTGGATGAGCTGAAAAACGATATTACCGGTGGTCGTACACCTGCATCGTTTGAGCCGTCAATCGATTATGTGGTTACCAAGATTCCTCGCTTCAACTTTGAAAAGTTTGCTCAGGCAGAGCCGCGTCTGACCACGCAGATGAAGTCCGTGGGTGAAGTCATGGCCATTGGCCGCACTTTCCAGGAGTCATTGCAGAAAGCATTGCGTGGTCTTGAGGTAGGTGTTGATGGTTTTACGCCCAAGCTGGATTTAAGTCAGCCAGATCCTGTTGGCAAGCTGCGCAATGAGTTGTCCAATCCTGGCCCTGATCGTATCTGGTATATCGGTGATGCTTTCCGTATGGGCTTGTCGGTGGATGAGATCTATCTGCTATCCGGTGTGGACCCCTGGTTCCTGGTGCAGATCGAAGACATCATCAAGTCTGAAGCAGAAGTGGCGCGCATCGGTTTTGCCGGTCTGGATCACGGCACCATGTGGCAGCTCAAGCGCAAGGGCTTCTCGGATAGCCGTCTGGCCAGCCTGATTGGTGTATCGGAAACCGAGCTGCGCAAGCGTCGCTGGAGTCTGGGTATCAATCCGGCCTATAAGCGTGTGGACACCTGCGCCGCCGAGTTTGCCACCAGTACTGCCTATATGTACTCGACGTATGAAGAAGAGTGCGAAGCCCAGCCTAGTGATCGCAACAAGATCATGGTGCTAGGTGGTGGCCCTAATCGTATTGGTCAGGGTATCGAATTCGATTACTGCTGTGTGCATGCCGCGCTGGCCATGCGTGAGGATGGTTATGAAACCATCATGGTGAACTGTAATCCGGAAACCGTATCAACAGACTATGACACGTCCGATCGTCTGTTCTTTGAGCCGGTGACGCTGGAAGATGTGCTGGAAATTGCCCGTCTTGAAAAGCCCAAGGGTGTGATTGTGCAATACGGTGGTCAAACACCATTGAAGCTGGCACGTGCTCTGGAAGCTGCGGGTGTACCGATTATTGGTACTTCGCCTGATGCCATCGACCGCGCGGAAGACCGTGAGCGTTTCCAGCAGATGGTTGAGCGTTTGAAGCTCTTGCAGCCGCCCAATCGTCTGGCCCGCTCGACCGAAGAAGGTCTGCGTCTGGCATCAGAAGTTGGTTATCCGCTGGTGGTTCGCCCAAGCTATGTGCTGGGTGGTCGTGCCATGGAAATTGTATTTAACGACACCGAACTGGCGCGTTATCTGCGCGATGCGGTATCGGCTTCCAATGAGTCGCCAGTCTTGCTGGACCACTTCCTGGATGATGCGATTGAAGTCGACGTGGATTGTGTCAGCGACGGCAAGGACGTTGTGATTGGCGGCATCATGCAGCATATCGAACAGGCGGGTATTCACTCCGGTGACTCTGCCTGCTCGCTGCCTCCTTACAACCTGCCTGCAGAATTGCAGGATGTCATGCGTGATCAGACCATCCGCATGGCGCGAGAGCTGGGCGTGGTTGGCCTGATGAACGTGCAGTTTGCGGTCAAAGGCCAGGACGTTTATGTGCTGGAAGTGAATCCGCGTGCTTCGCGTACCGTGCCATTCGTGTCCAAGTGTATTGGTGTGTCCTTGGCCAAAGTGGCGGCGCGCTGCATGGCAGGCACCAGCCTGGTAGAACAGGGTTTTGTGAAAGAGATCGTGCCGTCTTACTTCAGTGTGAAAGAAGCGGTATTCCCGTTTGCCAAGTTCCCGGGTGTTGACCCTATCCTTGGTCCGGAAATGAAATCGACGGGCGAAGTTATGGGCTCCGGCGCTACCTTTGCCGAGGCCTTCCACAAGGCCGTGCTGGGTTCCAATGAGCGCCTGCCATTAGGCGGTCGAGTGTTTTTGTCGGTGCGCGAGTCTGATAAGGTTCATGTTCCGTCAGTTGCCAGAGATTTGGCCGATCTCGGCTTCAAGTTGGTGGCAACCAGCGGTACTCAGCGTGTGCTGGCAGCGGCAGGCATTGCCTGTGAGCGCGTCAACAAGGTGAATGAGGGGCGTCCTCATATTGTTGATATGCTCAAGAATGGCGACATCAGCCTGATTATCAACACGACTGAAGGCAAGCAGGCACAGCAAGATTCGTTCTCGATTCGTCGCAGTGCATTGCAGGGCAAGGTGTATTACACCACTACCTTGAGTGGGGCGGAGGCCGTTTGTCTGGCTTTGCAGTCCAAGGATGCTCTGACGGTGCGTCGCCTTCAGGATTTGCACGAAGGAATGGCTTGATATGCAACGTTATCCGATGACGGTTCAGGGTGCAGAAGCACTCAGGGAAGAGCTGACACGTTTGAAGACGATAGATCGCCCTGCGGTGACAGCGGCGATCGCTGAAGCACGTGCTCATGGTGATTTGAAGGAAAATGCCGAATACCATGCTGCGCGTGAGCAGCAAGGTTTCATTGAGGGCCGCATTCAGGATATCGAAGGCAAGCTGTCAAATGCACAGATCATTGATATTGCCAAGGTGCCGCATACCGGCAAGGTCATTTTTGGCTCGACGGTAGAAATTGAAAACATCGAGACTGAAGAGGTCAAGGTGTATCAGATTGTGGGTGATGACGAAGCTGATTTCAAAATTGGCAAAATCTCGGTGAACTCGCCCATTGCACGTGGTTTGATTGGCAAGGAAGAGGGCGACGAGGCCGTGATTGAAACGCCCGGTGGTCGTGTTGCTTACGAAATCATTGAGGTGCGCTACAGCTAGTCAGCCTGCTCTTTTTTATGAAGGAGTATCTTGATGAAATTAACCAGTCATACCTTGGTTGCCGGGGAGCGTGTTCCCGTGCAGCACGCCATGGGTGTCTCCGGTGCTTCAGGCCCGGTGCCGGGTGCCAACATCAGTCCTCATTTACAGTGGCAGAATGCCCCTGCGGGTACACAGTCGTTTGCCGTGATTTGTCATGATCCTGATGTGCCGTCACGTGCAGATGACGTGAATCAGGCGGATCGCACAGTGCCTTACGACCTGCCTCGCATCGATTTTTATCATTGGGTGCTGGTCAATATTCCGGCCTCGGTGACCGAGTTGGCACAAGGTCAGGATGGTGAAGGTATTACGGCCAAAGGCAAGGCGCCTGGCAAAGTGGCTTCGGGCGTGCGTGGTATCAATGATTACACCAGCTGGTTTGCGAATGATGCCGAAATGGCCGGGAACTACGGTGGTTATGATGGCCCGTGGCCTCCGTTTAACGACGAGCGGCTGCATCATTATCACTTTACGGTGTATGCCCTGTCGGTGTCTGAGCTGGATTTGCCAGAGCTGTTTGATGGGCGACAGGCAATGACTGCCATAGCGGGTAAAATATTGGCCCAGGATAGTCTGGTGGTGACTTATAGTCTGGCAAAAGAGGCACGGGCATAAGGCTCAGGGAGTGAATACAATGGCCTGGTTAGTGCTGTTGTTGGCTGGTGTATTGGAAGTTGTCTGGGCGGTAGGGCTGAAATACACCGATGGTTTTACCAGGTTTGTACCTAGTGTCATTACCGTGACTGCGATGGCCGTCAGTGTGATTCTGCTGGCTTATGCCATGCGTACATTGCCGATGGGTACTGCTTATGCCGTATGGGTAGGTATTGGTGCTGTTGGTGCAGTCATTATGGGTGTGCTGCTGTTTGATGAACCCGTAACTTTGTTGCGCATGGCCAGCGTGGGGTTGGTGGTTGCTGGCATTATTGGCTTGAAGCTTGCGTCAGCTTAGGCGATGCGGTGAGTGGAAGAGGATTTGAAATGGCAGACCCGACAAAAGCGGCACTGAGTCGTCGAGACTTTTTGGCCACAACGGCTGGCGTGGCTGCTGTATTGGCAGTGTCAGGTCAATCGGGTTTGGCGCGTGCTGCGACCCCGCATCAGTTGCCTGACTTGCCGTTTGCGAACGATGCACTTGAGCCTGTTATTTCAGCGCAAACCATCAGCTTTCATTATGGCCGACATCATCGTGGTTACCTGGATAATCTGAATCGGCAGTTGCAGGGCTCTCCTCTGGCAACGTTGTCGTTGGCTGATTTAATCCGGGAGACTGCGGGCAAGTCGGAGTTTGCAGCAATTTTTAACAACGCGGCACAAGTCTGGAACCACACCTTTTATTGGCAAAGCATGAAGCCTGATGGTGGTGGCGAGCCTCCGGCCCGGTTAGCAGCCATGATGCAGGCTTCTTTTGGTTCGGTGGATGCGTGCAAGCAGGCGCTTAAAAATGCGGCCAATCGACAGTTCGCCAGTGGCTGGGCGTGGTTGGTGCAGGATGGTTCTCGTTTGCGTGTGGTCAGTACGGGTAATGCCGAGCTGCCCTTGACGGACACGCTGAATCCGCTGTTGACCATTGATGTCTGGGAGCATGCGTATTATCTGGATCATCAGAATCGGCGTGCGGCCTATACCGATGCGGTGGTGGAGCGCTTGCTAAATTGGCAGTTTGCTGATGATAATATAGTTACATAAGAAACAATGGTGGGTTTGAGTATGCGAACCGAGCAAGAGTTCCTGAGTGAATACGCTAAAAGTCATCGCAATCGTACCAATCAAATTGTGCACATCATTTGTGTTCCCATCATTTTTATAGCGACCTTTGGGTTGTTGTGGCTGGTGCCACTGGGTCAATTCATTCCGGGTTTGCCAGAGGCGTGGTTGCCGTTTGTTAATCTGGCCACGGTGGGTGTTGTCCCTGTACTGATCTTTTATGCCATGTTGTCTGTGGCCAGTCTGGTGACCGGTGTATTGTGGCTGGCGGTGTCATTTGCCATTATTTTGCTGCTGCAGTCACTGGATGTGGTGCTATTGCCATTTTTTGTGGTGGTTTGGGTATTGGCATGGGCAGGTCAGTTCTGGGGTCACAAGGTGGAAGGCGCAAAACCTTCATTTGCAGATGACCTGGTGTTTTTGTTAATTGGCCCCTTGTTTGTTCAGCAGAAACTAAAAAGCGGCCTTTAAGCCGCTTTTTAGTGTTGATAGCGATCAGCTGCTAACGCGTAACAGGTTGGATAGTTTTGGGTTGGGCTTCTTGGCTGGTCGATACAGCAAGACCAGTTTGCCAATTGATTGGGCAATCTCTGCACCAGTGGTGGTGGCGATGGTAGTGATCGCAAGCTGGCGTGCTTCTCGATCTTCTCCGCCAACGCGAACCTTGATTAACTCATGATCTTCGAGTCGGGCATCAATTTCCGCTAGAATGGCGTCGGTCAATCCCTGGTTGCCTAGTTGCACCAAGGGGTTGAGATGGTGGCCAATCTGGCGCAGGCGTTTTTTTTCAGCAGTAGACAAGCTCACAAATGCATCCTCGGTGGTGTATCACGGCGCCTGTTCATGCGTGCATGATGTGAGTACTTGGGCGCTGACTCGGTTTTTCTGGTAAAAAGTACCCCTTAGTTTAGCCTGTTACAGCAGGCGCGTCCTTAGTCTGCGGTGAATCATGGCAACGAAAATTACCAATCAAAAACTTTCCGGGCGCAGCAAGGCCTGGATGCGTGAACATCTGGATGATCATTACGTGCAAAAGGCATGGAAGGATGGTTATCGTTCCCGTGCCAGTTACAAGCTGCTGGAGCTGCAGGAAAAGGATCGTCTGATCAAGCCAGGCATGAATATTATTGACTTGGGTGCTGCCCCTGGCGGCTGGTGTCAGGTGGTTGGCCGTATCCTGAATGGTCGTGGACGGGTCATTGCAACAGATATTCTGCCGATGGATGCGCTGCCTGATGTGACCTTTATTCAGGGTGATTTTCGTGAAGAGTCTGTGGTGCAGGAAATCTTGCAATTAGCGGGCACTGATACGGTAGACCTTGTAATTTCGGATATGGCCCCCAATATGTCTGGTAACAACGCGGTAGATCAGCCACGTGGAATGTATTTGTGTGAGCTGGCACTGGATATGGCCATTCGTGTACTCAAACCTGGTGGGACTTTTGTGGTAAAAGTATTTCAGGGCGAGGGTTATGAGGAGTACCGTAAAGCAATACAGGCCAGTTTTACGGTGCTGAAGTCGCGTAAGCCTGATGCTTCACGTGCTCGATCTCGGGAGCTGTATCTGGTGGCTACTGGTTTTCGTGGCGCCAACCGATAGAAATAGCGTTATTAATCATCAATGTGTTGCAGTGAGAACGCATTGAGACTGGAGGTTCACGACTGTGAATGATTTCGTAAAGAACTTGCTTATCTGGATCGCGATTGCGGCGGCCATATCCTATGTTCTGGGTGGTTTGAATCAGCCAACGCAAAATACGGCAATGTCTTATAGCGAGTTCATCAGTTCGGTAGATGCGGGTGACATTGCCGAGGTGCGCATTCAGCCCGACATGATTTCCGGCAAGCGCCAAAATGGTGCCAGCTTTGAGACGGTGCGTCCTCCTGCTCCCGATCCTGATCTGATTAATCAGCTGTTAAAGCAGCGCGTTGCCATTGTTGGTGCTCCGCCAGAGCAGCAGGGCATGATTTCGCAACTGCTGATTGCAGCTTTCCCTATTTTGTTGATGGTGGCGCTGTTTATTTTCCTGTCGCGAAAAATGGGCGGCATGGGTGGTGGTGGCGCGGGTGGTCGTGGTAATCCCATGAGTTTTGGCAAGTCGCGTGCACGCCAACTTAGCGAAGACCAGATCAAGGTGACTTTTGCTGATGTGGCGGGTTGTGACGAGGCCAAAGAGGAAGTGAAGGAAGTGGTCGACTTCCTGCGCGATCCTGCCAAGTTCCAGAGTCTGGGTGGCCGCATTCCCCGTGGTATTTTGATGGTAGGTCAGCCAGGTACGGGTAAAACGTTGCTGGCCAAGGCGATTGCCGGTGAGGCCAAGGTGCCTTTCTTCTCGATTTCTGGCTCTGACTTTGTGGAAATGTTTGTAGGTGTGGGTGCCAGCCGTGTCCGTGACATGTTTGAGCAGGCCAAGAAGCAGGCTCCTTGCATTATCTTCATTGATGAAATTGATGCTGTGGGTCGTCAGCGCGGCGCCGGTATGGGTGGTGGTCATGATGAGCGTGAGCAGACACTGAACCAGTTGCTGGTCGAGATGGATGGCTTCGAAGGTAATGAAGGTGTGATCGTTATTGCAGCGACCAACCGTCCTGATGTGCTTGACTCTGCGCTGTTGCGTCCGGGTCGTTTTGACCGTCAGGTGGTGGTGGGTCTGCCAGATATTCGTGGTCGTGAGCAGATTCTGCGTGTGCACATGCGCAAGATCCCGATGGGCGCTGATGTGGACGCGTCAACACTGGCACGCAGCACACCTGGTTTTTCGGGTGCGGATCTGGCCAACCTGGTCAACGAGGCTGCCTTGTTTGCAGCGCGTGGTGATTTGAAGCTCGTTAGCATGAACGAGTTCGAGCGCGCCAAAGACAAGATCATGATGGGCGCAGAGCGTAAGTCCATGGTGATGTCGGATGCCGAAAAACTGAATACGGCTTTCCACGAGGCGGGCCATGCCATTGTGGGGCGTTTGGTGCCGGAGCATGATCCTGTTTACAAGGTGTCTATTATTCCGCGTGGTCGCGCTTTGGGCGTCACCATGTTCTTGCCGGAAGAAGACCGTTATTCCATGTCCAAGCGCCGTATTGAAAGCAGCATCAGTTCGCTTTTCGGTGGTCGTATTGCGGAAGAGTTGACTTTGGGTGCGGACGGGGTGACTACGGGTGCCAGTAATGACATTCAGCGTGCGACAGAGATGGCGCGTAACATGGTGACCAAGTGGGGCTTGTCTGAAAAAATGGGTCCCATGCTGTATGAGGAAGATGAGGGTGAGGTTTTTGTGGGTCGTTCAGTGACCCAGCGTAAAAATGTCTCGGCTCAAACGGCAATGGATATTGATAATGAAATTCGCAGCATTATCGATAATTGCTACAACACAGCGCGTCAGCTGATTGTAGATAATCGTGACATTCTGGATGCCATGGCGGCTGCATTGATGAAGTACGAAACCATTGATGCAGACCAGATTGACGATTTGATGGCCAGACGTCCGGTCAGAGATCCCAAGGGTTGGGATGATTCAACGCCTGCTGGTGGAGCTGGTGCAGTAGCGGATGACGAGACTCAAGAGAAGCCCACTACTGATACGGTTGAAGGCGCTACCTGAGGCTGGATTTTGACAATACTGCAATGTGGTCAGCGTGATCTTGATTTAAGTCGAGCTCACGTCATGGGCGTCCTTAATGTGACGCCCGATTCATTTTCGGATGGTGGTTTGTATCAGGGCCTGGATGCTGCATTGCGTCAGGCTGAGTCCATGCTGCTGGCAGGAGCCGGTCTGATCGATGTGGGTGCCGAAAGCACTCGTCCGGGTGCTGCCGTAGTGGGTGAGCAGGAAGAGCTGGATCGGTTGTTGCCGGTGGTTGAAGCCATTGCCACGCGCCTTGATGTCATTGTTTCCATTGATACCTCCTCTGCATTGGCGATGACAGAAGCAGCCAAACTGGGTGCCGGGCTGATTAATGACGTGCGTGCCTTGCAACGACCTGGTGCATTAAGTGCGGCGGCACAGACCGGCTTGCCGGTTTGCCTGATGCATATGCAGGGTGAGCCGGAATATATGCAGCAGGCACCCGCGTATGCTTCGGTGGTGGATGAGGTCAGTGACTTTTTGAAGCAGAGAGTAGATGCCTGTCTGGCGTCCGGTATGTCTCGTTCACAGTTGCTGATTGACCCCGGTTTTGGTTTTGGCAAAACGCTGGCGCATAATCTGCAATTGTTGCGTGAACTGGCGCAATTACAGACATTGGACTTGCCTGTCCTCATTGGTGTCTCTCGCAAGACCATGCTAGCTACTGTATTGGGCGGTGCCGCAATTGATCAGCGACTCTATGCAGGACTCAGCGCGGCTGTACTGGCCATTGAGCGTGGTGCCCGTATTATTCGAACACATGATGTGAAAGCGACAACGGATGCAGTGGCGCTATGGCAAGCTCAGCGTCAATTGCTCTAAATAATAAAAAAGGAGTGGCTTGTGAGCAGACGATACTTTGGCACCGATGGGGTGCGAGGCCAGGTTGGCCAATATCCTATTACCGCTGATTTTGCATTGAAGCTGGGTTGGGCCGCTGGCCGGGCCATGGCCTCGAAAAGTAAAAATGCCACGGTAGTGATAGGCAAAGATACGCGCTTGTCGGGTTATATGTTTGAGTCAGCCCTGGAGGCCGGTTTTTCGGCGGCAGGCGTTAATGTGCTGCTGTTGGGGCCCATTCCTACGCCTGCGGTAGCGCATATGACACGTGCTTTTCACGCTGATGCCGGTATTGTTATTTCTGCTTCGCATAATCCTTATTTTGACAATGGCATCAAGTTCTTTGGGCCGGATGGCAAAAAACTGTCCGATGATATCGAGCGATCCATTGAGTCCTGGCTGGATCAGGACATGGTGATTGATAACCCTGAATTGTTGGGCAAAGTGAAGCGTATTGAAGATGCGCGGGGTCGTTACGTTGAGTATTGCAAGGCCAGCTTTCCCTATCACTTGTCGCTGGCTGGACTAACTATTGTCGTGGACTGCGCTCATGGTGCCACTTATCAGGTGGGCCCTACGGTGTTTGAGGAGCTGGGTGCCAAGGTTATTCGTTTTGCCTGTGAACCCAATGGCCGAAACATTAATGATGGTGTGGGGTCAACACACCCTGAAGCGTTACAGCGCAAGGTATTGGCTGAAGCGGCTGACCTGGGTGTTGCCTTTGATGGTGATGGTGACCGCGTATTGTTAGTGGATGAGCGCGGTGAGTTGATTGATGGTGATGAAATTGTTTACATCATTGCGCGTGAAAGATTGCGAGCTGGTGCCTCAGTGGGTGGCGTTGTTGGCACGTTGATGAGCAACTTTGGTATGGAGCAGGCGGTGACCGCCTTGGGGTTGCAGTTTGTGCGCGCCAATGTGGGTGACCGTTATGTGATGGCTGAGCTGGAACGCAATGGCTGGTCTGTTGGCGGTGAAGCCAGTGGTCATATTGTGTGTCTTGACAAAGCCAGTACGGGGGATGCGATCGTGGCCTCGTTGCAGGTATTGGCCGCTGTAGTAGCCAGTGAACAAACCTTGTCCACGCTAAAGGCGGGAATGAATAAATATCCTAATGTGCTGATTAATGTGCGTCTGGAGCAAAAGCCTGACCTCAATCATCCTGCGCTAAAAGCGGCTATTGCGAGTGCCGAGGCTCAGTTGGCTGGCACTGGACGAGTGCTGTTAAGAGCCTCTGGAACCGAGCCGGTACTGCGAGTAATGGTTGAAGGAGAAGATGCCAGCCTGGTGCAGCAGCTGGCCGAGACATTGGCCGATGAAGTACGCAACAACTTGTAAGCCATTGAAGCCTTGGTTAGTATTGCCGACCTTATGGGTCTGGCTGACTGGAGTTTGAGCAATGCGTCGTCTTTGGGTAGCCGGAAATTGGAAAATGAATGGCAGTGGTCAGGTTAATACAGCGTTGTTAAGTGCGTTGGTTGACCTGCATCAGGTTAATGATATTGACGTGGCAGTGGCTCCTCCTGCCGTTTATTTGCAGTCGGTTTCGATGCAGTTAAAACAATCGTCGATAGGTGTTCTGGCACAAACCGTGTCTGAGTTTGAGTCAGGAGCCTATACCGGTGAAATATCGGTTGGCATGTTGCAGGATATGGCGTTGTCGGGTGCCTTGGTTGGGCATTCCGAGCGTCGCCAGTTATTTGCTGAGTCAGATCAGCAGGTGGCGGAGAAGTTTCATGCGCTGAGCCGTGCGGGGCTGCAGGCAGTGTTGTGTGTTGGCGAGACGCTGACAGAGCGCGAAGCGGGAGAAACACTGGCCGTGGTGTCTCGGCAGTTGCTGGCCGTGCTTGAGCGCTTTGGTGCGGAAGCATTTGATCAGGCGGTATTGGCCTATGAGCCAGTATGGGCTATTGGTACGGGTTTGACGGCAACACCAGAGCAGGCGCAGGCAGTACATGCCTCCTTGCGTGCTGTGTTTGCCGCGTTTGATGAGCAGCGTGCAGCCAATTTGCGCATTGTTTATGGCGGCAGTGTGAAAGCAGATAATGCGGCGGGACTGTTTGGTATGCCCGACATTGATGGTGCCCTGGTGGGTGGTGCATCGTTGGTGGCGGACGAATTTTTAGCAATTTGCAGGGCAGCTCAGGCTGGCTCTTAACGAGAGAAAACGATGGAAACGCTGGTGTTGGTGGTCCACATTCTGATTGCAATTGTCATGATTGCATTGATTCTGCTGCAGCAAGGCAAAGGTGCTGAAGCAGGTGCTTCGTTTGGCTCCGGTGCATCCGGTACGGTGTTTGGCGGAGCCGGGTCGGCAGGGTTCCTGACCAAGCTGACTGCTGGTCTGGCATTGGTGTTTTTTGTGACGAGTTTGTCGCTGGCGGTATATGCCAAGTCCAAGACACAAAACATGTTTGGAATTCCGCTTGATGATGCGCCAGCCGAGACGCAGGGCTTGCCGGATTTGCCAACTCAGAGTAAAGTGCCGCCCGCGCCAATCAGCAGTGATTTGCCGGTGGTGCCAACAGGTCAGTAAGCCTGTTTCAGTCGTACAAGCGGAAGTGGTGAAATTGGTATACACGCAGCCTTGAGGTGGCTGTGCCTAACGGCGTGGGGGTTCAAGTCCCCCCTTCCGCACCAATTGTAATTGTCGTGAATAATTGCAGGCGAAAGGGTTTGACAAGTTCAGGTCAGATCACTAAAGTTCGCAACCTCTGATGCGGGGTGGAGCAGTCAGGTAGCTCGTCGGGCTCATAACCCGAAGGTCGTTGGTTCAAATCCAGCCCCCGCTACCACATTCGGACTTTGTTGAAAAAGCCCACTTCAAGTGGGCTTTTTTACAGGTTCAGCGGTCAGCAGTGAATACTGCGTGGATCGCCAATAACGTGGGCGATTCGCCCACTTTTTGTTTCTGGCCTTTGTGTATCGGGCCTGATGGGAGAGAGCAATGGCGATCTCAAAAAAGGTTGAAGAGCTGACTGCATTGATTGAACCTGCTACGCGTGCCTGTGCCGTGGATTTGTGGGGTGTCGAGTTTTTCCAGCAAGGTAAGCATTCGGTTTTGCGTGTGTATATTGACCGTGAAACGGAAGCCGGTATCAGCGTTGAAGACTGTACTGAAGTGAGTCGACAAGTTGGCGCTATACTGGATGTTGAAGACCCTATCGCGGGCGAATATACCCTGGAGGTATCGTCACCGGGTTGGGACAGAATATTATTTAAGCCGTCACAATATCTGCGTTATGTTGGCGAAGAAGTTAACTTGCGGTTGACTGCTCCTGTAGCAGGCCGCCGCCGCTGGCGTGGTGTGATTGAGACGGTGGATGAAGTGCAGGTAACGTTGCAGGCAGAAGGACAAAGTGTTGTTTTGCCTTTTATCAGTATTGATAAAGCCAACGTTGTGTCGAAATTTTGATTTTTTATAATGTGATCACACAGGTCGAATTATGAGCAAAGAAATCCTGTTGGTAGTTGACTCGGTAAGTAACGAGAAGGGTGTTTCTCGCGAGATCATTTTCCAAGCGTTGGAGCAAGCTCTGGCAGCCGCAACCAAGAAACGCTTTGACTCGGACGAAGTCAATATTCGCGTCAGCATTGACCGTAAAACCGGTGAATATGAGAGCTTTCGCTTCTGGGAAGTGGTGGCCGACGAAGACCATGAAATTCCTGCGATGCAGCTCGCCATCAGTGACGTTGAAGAGCGTGGCCTAGCCTTGGGCGATATCGTTGAAGAGCATATTGAAAACGAAGTCTTTGGTCGTATTGCAGCGCAAACAGCCAAGCAGGTTATTGTGCAGAAAGTGCGTGAAGCCGAGCGAGCACTGGTTGTTGATGCCTATCGCCATCGTGTGGGCGAAATTTTGTCGGGTACGGTTAAAAAGACCACTCGTGATGGCCTGATTGTTGATCTTGGCGGTAATGCCGAGGCCTATATTGCACGCGAAGAAATGTTGCCGCGTGAAAACTTCCGTATCGGTGATCGTGTTCGTGCCGTGCTTTATGATGTGAATAATGAAAGCCGTGGGGCACAACTGTTGCTGTCGCGTGCTCGTCCGGAAATGTTGATCGAGCTGTTCCGCATTGAAGTGCCGGAAATTGGCGAAGAAATTATCAGCATTCGCTCTGCAGCACGTGATCCTGGTGTGCGTGCCAAACTGGCCGTCAAGAGCAATGATCATCGCATTGATCCTCAGGGTGCCTGTATTGGTATGCGTGGTTCGCGTGTGCAGGCGGTGTCAGGTGAGTTGGGTGGTGAGCGTGTTGATATCGTGCTCTGGGACGATAACCCCGCGCAGTTCGTCATCAATGCTTTGCAGCCTGCCGAAGTGGCCGCCATTGTGATTGATGAAGATACACAAACCATGGATGTTGCCGTGGAGGAAGACCAGTTAGCCATGGCTATCGGTCGTGGCGGTCAGAATGTGCGTTTGGCTTCGGAGCTGACCGGCTGGCGACTGAATGTGATGACGGTGGCGGATTCACAGGCCAAGCAGCAAGGCGAGTCACAGCAATATATTGATGCATTTGTACAAGATCTTGATATTGATGAAGATATTGCCAGCATTTTGGTGAGTGAAGGATTCACTACGCTGGAAGAAATTGCCTATGTGCCAGTAGAAGAAATGCTGGATATTGAAGAGTTTGATGATGAGCTGGTTGAAGCATTGCGCCAGCGTGCAAAAGACGCCTTGTTGACCAAAGCGCTGGTCAGTGAAGAGCATGCCGCCGAGCCAGCTGAAGATTTGTTGGGTATGGAAGGCATGGATCGCAAGCTGGCTTTTGCCCTGGCTGCCCGTGGTGTGGTCACCATGGAAGATTTGGCTGAACAAGCCATTGATGACATTGTCGATATTGACGGCCTGAGCCAGGAACTGGCGGCCGAACTAATCATGAAAGCGCGTGAGCCTTGGTTCAACTGAGCCCGGATTACCACTTTGAAGCGGAGTAGTGCGCCCCATGGCTGATGTTACTGTCAAACAACTGGCCGAAACTGTAGGTCGATCTGTCGATGTTTTATTGGCTCAAATGAAAGAAGCCGGGCTGTCGCATGCGTCGGCAGACTCGCCTGTTAATGATGCTGAAAAGCAGCAGCTGTTGGCGCATCTGAAGCGTGCGCATGGTGAGCAAACGGGTCAGCCGCAAAAAATCACATTGCAGCGTAAGACAGTAAGTACCCTGAAAACGGCTCAGTCTTCTGGTGGCCGTGGCAAAACAGTCAGTGTTGAAGTTCGTAAAACACGTACTTATGTCAAGCGCTCTGTCCTGGAAGAGCAGGAAGAGCAGGCGCGTGAGGCGGCTGAAAAGCTGCGTCTGGAGCAGGAAGCCAAGCAGCGTCAGGAAGAGGAAGCACGTAAAGCTGTTGAAGAAGCCGAGCGTCGTGCGGTTGAAGATGCGCGGATTGCACAGGCAGAAGAAGAAGCTCGCAAGGCAGCTGAAGAGCTGCGTCGTCAACAGGGTGGTGATGCCGCCAAAGATAGCGCGCGTAAGTTAAGTGTGCCAAAGGTTGATCTGAAGCGTACAGAGACACCGGAAGAGCGCGCACGTCGGGAAGAAGAGCTGGCACGTGAGCGGGCTGCGGAAGAGCAGCGTCGCAAGCAGGAAGACGTTGTCCGTAAAGAAGCGGAAGAAAAGGCACGTCAAAAAACACTGGAGCAGGCTCAGCGTATTGCTGAGGAGCTCGCGCATCGTCCAGATGCTGGGGCCACTGTGCTCAGTGTTGATGCTCCTCTGGCCAAGGGCTTGGTGGGCAAGGCCTATGAAGAATCATTTGATAGTGAAAATCGTGCCATCAAGCGTGGTACGGCAACGCCGCCTCGCAGTGGCAAAAAAGGCCCCAAGAGCCGCGCAGAACAGGCTTTCCGTCCGGTTAGTCGCGCCTTGACCAGTACTCTGTCTAAAAAGCACGGATTTGAACGCCCAGTGGAAAAACAAGTGTACGAAGTCACCATTGGTGAGTCGATTGTAGTGAGTGACCTGGCCCAACAAATGGCCAAGAAAACTCGTGAAGTGATTCGTGTGCTGATGAAGATGGGCGAAATCGTGACCGCTGATCAGCGTATTGATCAGGCTACAGCTGCATTGGTTGTTGAAGAAATGGGTCACACCAGCAAATTTGTCAGCGAAACGGCAGTTGAAGACTCATTGCGTGAAACCATTGTGCGTGATGGCGAGGCCAAGAATCGTGCGCCAGTGGTGACGATCATGGGTCATGTTGACCATGGTAAAACGTCATTGTTGGACTATATCCGTCGCGCCAAAGTGGCTTCCGGTGAGGCTGGTGGCATTACCCAGCATATTGGTGCTTACCACGTGGAAACGCCGCGCGGCATGATCACCTTTATGGATACCCCTGGTCACGCCGCCTTTACGGCCATGCGTGCTCGTGGTGCCAAAGCGACTGACATCGTGATTCTGGTGGTGGCTGCTGATGATGGTGTGATGCCACAAACAGAAGAGGCGATTAACCACGCACGTGCGTCTGGTGTGCCTCTGATTGTGGCCATGAACAAGATTGATAAAGAGTCGGCTGATCCTGATCGTGTACTCAGTGAGCTGTCTGCCAAGCAGGTAGTGGCTGAAGACTGGGGTGGAGATACGCAGGTTGTTAAAGTGTCTGCGCATACCGGCCAAGGTATTGATGACTTGCTGGAAGCCATTCTGATTCAGGCTGAATTGCTGGAGTTGACCGCTGTTGAAGAAGGTCCTGCCCAAGGTGTAGTGATCGAATCACGCATTGAGAAAGGCCGTGGTGCAGTGGCTACGTTGCTGGTTCAGCGCGGTACCTTGAAGAAGGGTGATCTGGTGCTGGCTGGTACATTCTATGGTCGTGCACGTGCTCTGAATGATGAAAATGGCAAGCCAGTCAAGCAAATTGGTCCTTCCATGCCAGTGGAAATTCTGGGCTTGCCGGAAGCACCAATGGCGGGTGATGAGTTCTTGGTGGTTGCCGATGAGCGCAAGGCGCGTGAAGTGGCCGAGTTCCGTCAGACCCGTGATCGTCAGTTGCTGATTGATAAGCAAGAAAGTAGCCGTCTGGAAAATCTGTTTGCCAATATGGGCAAGAAGGAAGCGGCGACGGTTAACCTGGTTCTGCGTACCGATGTTCGCGGTTCTCTGGAAGCGCTGACATCTGCCCTGAATGATCTGGGTACTGAAGAAGTGCGCGTCAAGATCGTGTCATCAGGTGTTGGTGCTATTACTTTGTCCGATGTGACATTGGCTGAGTCAACTGGCTCCGTGGTGCTTGGTTTTAATGTGCGTGCTGATAACTCCGCCCGTGCCAAGTGTCAGGAAGATGGCATTGATCTGCGTTATTACAGCATCATTTATGAGCTGATTGATGACGTGCGTGATGCCATGTCCGGTTTGTTGTCGCCAGAGCGTCGTGAAAATATTGTCGGTATTGCCGAAGTGCGTGAAGTGTTCCATTCCTCGAAGTTCGGTTCGGCGGCTGGCTGTATGGTGCTGGAAGGTAATCTGTACCGTAACAAGCCGATCCGTGTGTTGCGCGAAGAAGTGGTGGTATTCCAGGGCGAACTCGAATCACTGCGCCGCTTCAAGGATGATGTCTCCGAAGTGCGTAATGGCATGGAGTGTGGTCTGGCGGTTAAGGGCTACAAGGATATTCAGGCTGGCGACAAGATCGAAGTGTATGAAGTCCAGGTTATCAAGCGCAGCCTGTAACGGTTGTTGAGGAGAAGGGCGTGAGTCAACGAACACAACGGCTGGCCGACCAGATTCAGCGGGATGTTTCTGAGTTGATCAAGCAGCGTTTGCGCGATCCACGCCTAGGTATGGTGACGGTCTCTGCGGTCAAGGTCAGTCCGGATATGAGCTATGCTGATATTTATGTGACGATTCTTGGCCGTACCTTTGATGAGCCGGCAGAGCCAGGCGTTGCCATTTTGAATGCGGCAGCCGGTGTGTTGCGTGGTGAGCTGGGGCGTGGCTTGCGTACTCGCATTGTTCCGCACCTGCGCTTTCATCACGACCGTTTGACCAGTCAGGGTAATCGCATGGCATCGCTGATCAGTGAAGCGGTGCGCAGTGATCATCGTGATTCGTCAAATGACGATGACAAGGCTTAAGCAGGCCTTCTTTTGAGTAAGCCGCGTCGCCCACGTCGTCCTATTGATGGCATTCTGCTATTCGATAAGCCTGCTGGTATTACTTCCAATCAAGCGCTGCAGTGGGTCAAGCATCGTTATCAGGCAGAAAAGGCCGGACATACCGGCAGCCTTGATCCTCTCGCGACAGGCTTGTTGCCCATGTGTCTGGGTGAAGCCACCAAGTTTTCACATTATTTGCTGGAAGCCGATAAGGTTTACGCCACACGTCTGCGTTTGGGACAACAGACCACCACGGCCGATGCTGAAGGTGAGGTGGTGCGTGAGCGAGTGGTTCCGGTGTTGAGCCAGGCTGATTTTGAGCGAGTATTATCTGACTTTCGCGGTGAAATAATGCAGGTGCCTTCCATGTATTCGGCATTGAAGCATGAGGGTAAGCCGCTGTATGAGTATGCCCGGGCTGGCATCGAGATTGAGCGACCCGCTCGACCAGTGACTATCTACAGATTGGAAATAACAGCGTTTGAGCCTCCTTTTGTTGAGCTGGAGGTAAGTTGTTCCAAGGGAACCTATATTCGCAATCTGGTTGAAGATATTGGTGAGGCTTTGGGTTGTGGCGCTCATGTGACCGTATTGCGTCGTTTGGCGGCAGGCCCGTTTGTCTTGGCCGATGCGTTCAGCAGAGATCAGGTACAGCAGGCCGAAAATGCCGGTGGGTTTGATCAGCTGGACGCATTTTTGTTGCCAAGCTGGGCTGGACTGGCTGATTGGCCACGGGTGGAGTTATCGGGCACTTCAGCGTATTATCTGCGCCACGGAAATCCGGTGCAGGCTCGGTCGTTGCCAAAAGATCATCCCGTGTTGATTTTTGAGCAGGGTGAAGCGGGTTCGGAAAGTATTTTTCTGGGTGTGGGTGAAGCAGATGACGATGGTTTGCTGGCTCCACGCAGATTGCTGCGTTGTACGCATTAGTTCGTACAGCGAGCTAAACAGGACAGGTCCGTTAGGGCATGTTGACGCTGGCTGCAGAGAGGCGCGGTCTGTCGTTATTTTTTATGGCTTCTCACTATGGAGATTTATCATGGCCCTGACGGCTCAAGATAAAGCGGCTGTTGTCGCAAAATATGCACGTGCTGCCGGTGATACCGGTTCCCCCGAAGTACAGGTCGCCCTGTTGACTGTCACGATCAATGATCTGCAGCCACACTTCAAGGAGCACAAGCATGACCACCATTCGCGTCGCGGTTTGATTCGTATGGTTAACCAGCGTCGTAAGTTGCTGGACTACCTGAAGCGTAAAGACCACGGTCGTTACAGCGCCCTGATCCAATCTTTGGGTCTGCGTCGCTAAGGTGGTTAGACAAGGAGCGGCATGCCGCTCCTTGTCTTTTGTGGTGAAAATTGTCGGATGCCGTAGGAGAGGCTTCTAGCAGCTGTATTTGTATGTGCGAATGCAGCTGTAGGGGCCTCCGGTGGCAAATATTGCATGAAAGCCCGCGATGGCGCGGGTACTAGAGGATTTTATGTTTAAGATTGTTCGTAAAGAGTTTCAATTTGGTGATCAACAGGTTGTGTTGGAAACAGGACGTATTGCACGTCAGGCTCAAGGTGCGGTTATCGTCACCATGGGTGGTGTTCAGGTGCTGGTTGCAGTAGCGGCAAGCAAGAAAGCCAAGCCTGGTCAGGACTTCTTTCCATTGACCGTCAACTATCAAGAAAAAACATACGCAGCAGGCCGTATTCCCGGTGGTTATTTCAAGCGTGAAGGTCGTCCTTCAGAAAAAGAAACACTGACATCGCGTTTGATCGATCGCCCGATTCGTCCCCTGTTTCCAGAAGGTTTTGTCAATGAAGTTCAGGTTACCGCCATGGTGATCTCGACTGACAAGAAGTCTGATCCGGATATCGCTGCATTGATTGGTGCATCCGCTGCACTGAGTATTGCTGGTGTGCCGTTCAATGGCCCGATCGCTGCCGCTCGCGTTGCCTATATTGATCAGGAGTATGTGCTGAACCCCAGCTATGAGCAGTTGAAGCAGTCTGAGCTGGATCTGGTGGTGGCGGGTACACAAGCCGCTGTGCTGATGGTTGAGTCAGAAGCCAAAGAGCTTAGTGAAGATGAAATGCTGGGTGCTGTGCTGTTTGGTCATGATGAAATGCAAGTTGCCATCAGTGCGATCAAAGAGTTTGCTGCTGAAGTCGGTACGCCACGCTGGGAGTGGACTGCGCCTGTTGTGAATGCGGAGCTCAAGGCTGCACTCAAAGCGGCTTATGAAGCTGCAATTTCAGATGCATATGGCATTGTGGTCAAGCAAGATCGTTACGAAGCACTGGGCAAAATCAAGACTGAAGCGCTTGAGCGTTTTGCACCAGAAGGTAGTGATGTATCGGCTGACGATGTGGAAACATTGTTTGAAGACCTGAAGTATCGCACTGTGCGTGACAATATTTTGTCAGGCAAACCACGTATTGATGGTCGTGATACACGTACTGTTCGCGCACTCGACATTCAGGTTGGTGTGCTGGGACGTGCGCACGGATCTGCCTTGTTTACCCGTGGTGAAACACAGGCCTTGGTGACGGCGACATTGGGTGGCGCTCGTGATGCCATGATGATTGATGCGCTGGAAGGTTCTTATACCGATCACTTCATGCTGCATTACAACTTCCCGTCCTACTCTGTGGGTGAGACCGGTCGTGATAGCGGCCCTAAGCGTCGTGAAATTGGTCACGGTCGTTTGGCTCGTCGCGGTGTGCAGCCGATGCTGCCAGGTTCAGACAAGTTCCCGTATGCCATTCGTGTGGTGTCTGACATTACCGAGTCGAACGGTTCTTCTTCAATGGCCTCTATCTGTGGTGCTTCGCTGGCTCTGATGGATGCCGGTGTGCCATTAAAGGCGCCGGTGGCTGGTATTGCGATGGGTCTGGTCAAGGAAGAAGAACGCTTCGCCGTGCTGACCGATATTTTGGGTGACGAAGATCATCTGGGTGATATGGACTTCAAGGTTGCCGGTTCTGCCAATGGTGTGACTGCCCTGCAGATGGACATCAAGATTGAAGGCATTAACGAAGAGATCATGGAAGTTGCATTGGCTCAAGCGCGTGATGCACGTTTAAGCATTCTGAAGCAAATGAATGAAGTGCTGGCCGTGTCTCGTTCGGAAGTCAGTATTCATGCCCCAACCTATGCCACGATTCAAATCAATGCGGACAAGATTCGTGATGTGATTGGTAAAGGCGGTGCCACCATTCGTGCGCTGTGTGAAGAAACCAAGGCAACCATTGATATTGATGATTCTGGTCTGGTGCGCGTTTATGGCGAGACCAAGGGTGCGACTCAGGCGGCATTGGCTCGTATTCAGGAAATCACCGCCGAAGTGGAAGTTGGTACAGTCTATGACGGTACTGTGGCGCGTATTGTTGATTTCGGCGCATTCGTGAATATTTTGCCAGGTACGGACGGTTTGGTTCATATCTCGCAAATTTCAACCGAGCGTGTCGAGAATGTGTCTGACTTCCTGAAAGAAGGGCAAGTGGTCAAAGTGAAGGTGCTTGATGTCGATCAACGTGGTCGCGTAAAGCTGTCCATGAAGGATATTGCTGAGAGCTGATTTCTCTCAGATTAGTGTCAAAAAACCCGCCTAATGTCGATTAGGCGGGTTTTTTTTGACTAAACGGTCGTAGTTATATGTTGAATGGTTCCATCGTTGCATTGGTTGGTGGTATCGTTTGCGCGTTACTCGGTTAGCTGACCGGAAAGCGGGTGTCTTTGCTTGCCAACGCGCTAACAACAACAAAAATTATTTAAGGAGAACGTTCATGGCTGTTTCAGGCCTGATCCGTCGTGGTTTTGCTGGCCTTGTGGTCGGTGCCTCTGTTTTGTTGTCTGCCTGCGACCCCGTCGCGTTTATCGGCAATCAATCCATGCGTTTTATTGAGCGCAATCTGGTTCCCCCGCTATTGCAGGACGACGATGCCATTATGGCGTGTCAGTCAGGCGTTGCTTTGGCTCCGCTGATCGTGGCGACCGAGAATATCGGTGCTAATGTTGATCAGCTGGCAGTGCTGCTCTACACCACAGCCGGTCTGTGTGCAGAAGTAACAAGCTTCGATCATGAGATGCGTTATCTGCGTGCAGCCAAGGCTGGCATGATCGAAGAGGCGCAAGATGCTCGTACGGCACAAAAGCGCTTTGCCGAGCTGGCGGCTCGTCGTCAATTAAAGTCTTATGAGCGTTTTGAGCGTTATTACGAAAAGCGTTATGACATCACTATTGGTGATCAGTGTTCCGATTTCCATAAGGATTTCGATGAGCTGGTTTACATGTTGGGTCTGTTGAGTGGTCTGCAAGCGTTGCTTAACGACATCATTGCTGGTCAAACCGTTGGTGTGCCAATGGATGTTGCAGCCAAAGCCGAGCGTGCATTCACCTGTCTGGATAATGAAAAATGGTGGGGCGTACCATTGGGCGTTCGTGCGGTTGTATGGAACGTTCTGCCTGGCGCAGATGAAGGCAAAGATGTTTGGGGTGCCTTTAATGCGGCCATGGCAATTGGTGAAAAGTCTGGAGTTCGTGTAGCTCATGCCATGTATGCATTGTCGGCTGCTGGCAAGGCTGATGAAGAGAAGCTGCGTGATGGTATCAAGCGCTATGCCAATGTTGATGCCGAATTCAAAGCGAATCCCGAATACAAGCTGGTAGATGCGCTGGCAGGTTTCATTGTCACCAGCCTGTCTGATCGCTTGTGGACGGAAGGTACTGGTCAACGTACACCTCCAGGCATGTTGGGCAAGTTCTGGGATGAAACTTCCAGCAGCGCTGACATGGCTGTAGATATCGACGACTTGCTGTAATACGGAAGACCGCGTAGTGCGTTAACTGCTACGCGGTACTGTGTGTTTAGAAAATGGGACTAAGTTTAAAACTAGAGGGAATAAATAATGAAACTATTCAATAAATCAATGGGTGCTGCTGTATTGGCAGCAGCATCGGCGATGATGCCGGTACATGCAACAGCGGCACAAACCGTCTGTGTGTGGGATATTTTGGGCGCACAAGGTGACGTGTATGGTGTGATGCGTGACTACGCATTGGCGGCCACTCGTATGGGTGCAACAGTGACCTTGCGTGTTGAGACTGACGAGCGTGTTGCAGCTGAGAACTTCAAGGCTGGCCAGTGTGATGCTGTCGTTGTCACCGGTATGCGCGGTGCCCAGTTCAACAAGTTCTCTGGCAGCTTGGACTCATTGGGTGCCATTCCGAGTAATGAAGTGTTGAAGCGTGCATTTGCTACGTTGGCGAATCCTGCATTGGCACCGCGTCTGACCCAGGGCAAGTACGAGGTTGCTGGTGTTATGCCTATGGGTGCTGCTTATCTGTTCGTGAAAAGTCGTTCGATCAATCACGTAGACAAGCTGGCAGGCCAAAAAATTGCTGTATTCGACTATGACCGTGCCCAAGCTCGTATGGTGCAGAGAATTGGTGCTCAGCCAGTGTCATCGGATATCAGTAACTTTGGTGCAAAGTTCAACAACAACGCAGTTGATATCATTGGTGCTCCAGCAGCAGCCTATAAGCCTCTCGAACTGGAAAAAGGCCTGGGCAGGGATGGTGCGGTTATTCGCTTCCCTGTGTTGCAGCTGACTATTCAGATGTATATCGACAAGTCCAAGTTCCCTGAAGGCTTCGGTCAGAAGTCACGCGCATGGTTCAATACACAATTTGATCGTGCGATGGGCCTGGTTGAAAAGGCAGAGCGTGATATTCCAGCCGCGCGTTGGATGGACCTGCCTCCAGCAGATCGTGAAGGTTATGTCGTTTTGATGCGTGAAGCACGTATCGACCTGGCTAACAGTGGTTTTTATGACAAAACCATGATGAGCCTGCTGCGCCGTATTCGTTGCCAGGTGACCCCTGGTGATGCCGAGTGTTCACAAACACTGGAATAAGCGGTACGTTTGAGTTACACAACCGCAGGTCGTAGTACAGGCCTGCGGTTTTACTTGTTATCCGATAAGGAAATAAAATAATGGATACAACACAACAAAAACCGGTCTTTTTGAACCGTAGTGCACTGGAATGGTTTTCAAGCCTGCCAGTCATGTTCCTGCTGGTGTTGACCCTTGTTATTGGTACTGGCGAGATGATTCACGGCCAGCTCCTGCGCATGGGTGAAAACATGTTTGGTAACCCTTCCACGGGTGTCCAGTATTTTATGATGCGTGTTGATCCGACAACGCCAGAATGTGATCCCAATGTGGACATTGAACGAGCAGTACAGGCGCAATTAGCGTCGTCTGCCGCTTCAGATGATCCATTTGCTGCATTATTTGATGAAGCGCCTGATCCTGACGCAATTCGTGCCTCATTAGAGAGTGCAAAATCTCAGTGTGCTGACCGTCATGATCTGGTCAGACGCATTCAGGACAATATGTCGCCGCAAGTAAAGATGTTCCGTGCACTTGAAACATCATTTTTCGGTATTTTCAAGTTTGGTACGGAAAACCGTCCATTGCTGCTGTTGGTTATTCTGCTGATTGCTTCAGCTACCACGACAGTCAGCAAGCATCACCTGAATCTTCGTCCTCCACGTACACTGACAGATCACCGTGTGTACGCTGCTGCGATGGTGCTTGGTAACTCGTTGCTGACCTATTCCGCCTGGTACTACTACAACGATGTGTTGCTGAGTTCGGGTGTCGCGATTGAAAAGCCAATCATGAATTATCTGACGATTTTCATGTTTGCGTTGCTGACCTTGATCAGTATCAAGCAGTTGATTGAAAAGCCCGCGCATGTGGAGCCGGGAGATAATTTTGTAAGATCGCTCCTGTGTGTTCCGCTGTACACCGTCCTGGCTTTCTTTGCAGCGTTCAGCTTCTTTAGTGATGGTCACTATGCTGGCCTGTCAATTTACATGGGCATGATTTTTGAGTTCTCGGCGATCTTCCTGAACCTGGCACTTTACATCTGGGCAGGTATGTTGCTGAAACAAACCCGTGTTGTTGAGCTGTTCCTGGATATTGTTCGCCCCTGGAAGTTCTCAACAGAAACGCTGACCTGGGTTCTGTTGCTTGCTGCGGCTATTCCTACAGCTTATACCGGTGCATCAGGTATTTTTGTTATTGCAGCAGGTTTCATCATTTACAAGGAAGTAGCCAACTCTCATCCGAGTGCACGTAAGCAATATGCATTGGCTGCTGCTGCAATGTCCGGTTCGATGGGTATTGTATTGCGTCCGTGTTTGCTGATCGTGTTGATTGCAGCATTGAACAAACAGGTAACAACCAACGAGCTATACGGTTGGGGTGTTGGTGTATTCCTGGTGTCATCAACCATCTTCCTGATTTTCTCGCTGTTCCTGAAAGAAGTCCCTAGTGAGAAGACTCATTTTGGTACTGCATTGCGTGAGTCGCTGCGTGCATTGGTGCCTGTGTCTCCATACGTTGTGATTACGCTGGTGGTGGTTTGGGCTTACAAGTACCTGTTGAATACCAAGCTGGATGAATTTACTGCGTCGGTTATTTTGCCGATCATCCTGTTGTTTATCCTGGTATTCGACAAGTTGCGTCGTGAGCCCAAGGCTGTCGCTGTGCAGAACAACCCTGCTGCCGAGCGCCGCCTGAGCCTGGAAGGCGCCCTGCGTACTGCCGTAAATGACACCACAGGCCATATTGGCGCGTTGATCATGCTGATGGCACTGTCGGTATCCATTGGTGGTGTGATTGAGCGTGCTCACTTGATGGATAGCATTCCAACTGATATTGGTAGTATCTTCCTGGCATTGACCATTTTCATGTTGGTTCTGGTTGCTGTCGGTATGGTGATGGATCCGTTTGGTGCGGTGATTCTGGTGTCGGCAACAATGGCTCCGGTGGCGTATTCTAATGGCGTCAACCCGGTTCACTTCTGGATGATTGTGTTGACTGCGTTTGAGCTGGCGTATCTATCGCCGCCCATTGCACTTAACCATTTGCTTACCAGGCAAGTTGTTGGTGAAGCAATCATGGATGCAGCCAATGAGCAGGTGAAGGGGCGTTCGTTCTATTACCGTCATGAACGCTATATTTTGCCGGTTGCTGTGATGCTTGCTGCATTGGTAATTGTCACCTATGGTGGGCAATACATCGTGCAGTATGGCCCTGGCTGGCAAGAGTCTCTGAACAAAATGTTAGGTTTGTAACTGACATGAAATGGAAAAGACCGGCGTAAGCCGGTCTTTTTTTGCCAGGATAGTGTGTAGGTAATAAAAAAGGCCATCATGTGGATGGCCTTTTTTATTGTGATCAGAACGTTTTAGGCAACTTGTACAGGAATGGCATTGGCACTATGGCTAACCGTGTTGTCTTCGTTGCAATAGACCAAGCGTGGCTCAAAGTTGGCCAGCTCCTGTTGCTCGAACTGAGCATAGGTACAGATAATGACCCTGTCACCAGGCTGTGCCTTGTGAGCAGCAGCACCATTCACAGAGATCATGCGTGAGCCTGACTCCGCACGGATGGCATAGGTGGTAAAGCGTTCACCATTGGCTACATTATAAATCTGGATTTGTTCGTATTCACGAATACCAGCGAGGTCCAGCAAGTCGCTATCAATAGCGCACGAGCCTTCATAGTCGAGCTCGGCATGTGTAACGCAGGCTCTGTGTAACTTGGCTTTAAGCATAATGCATTGCATGTGCTTACCTCCGCATACGGTATAGGATCGAACGGTCTAAAATGACTATTGCGTCACCTAGACCGTGGGCGCGCCATTTTGCCGCAAGTTCTGCTTTCATTCAATCATTGCGTGCAATTAGTTTGTGACTAAGTTTTAGCCGCTTTATGCTGAAATGACAGGTTGTCAATCAGGCGAGTGCTGCCCAGTTTGGCGGCGACTAATAGCGTCAGTGAGTCATCTGAGGCCTGAACGGGCTGCAGTTTGTCGTTTAGCACGGTCAGGTAATCCACTTTGAAGCCACACTTCTTCAGGTGGGCACTGGCTGCCTGAGTCAGCATGTCATAGTCATCCTGACCATTTATGATGGCATCACGCAGGTTGCACAGCGTGCTGTAAATGAGCGGTGCCTTGGTACGGGCATCAGCACTCAGGTAGCCATTGCGCGAACTGAGAGCGAGGCCGTCTTCGGCACGAACAGTAGGGATGCCAATGATGTTGATGGGAATACACAGCTCTTGCACCATGCAGCGAATTACAGCGAGTTGCTGGTAGTCTTTTTCACCAAAAAGTGCCATATCCGGTTGGATGATATTAAAGAGCTTGGTGACAACGGTAGCTACGCCGGTAAAGTGTCCTGGTCTGGAGGCGCCGCATAATATGTCGGTGATGCCACTGACGGTGACAGTGGTGTATTGTGACTGACCATCGGGGTACATTTCCAGGGTGCTGGGGGCAAACAGGAGGTCACAGTTGGCATCGGCTAACTGCCCGGAGTCTGCATCCAGGGTGCGGGGGTAGCTGGCGAAATCCTCTCCCTTACCAAATTGAGTAGGGTTGACGAAAATACTCGCCACGACATAGTCGGCACGTCGTCGTGCTTCGTTGATCAGCTGGATATGGCCTGCGTGCAGGTTGCCCATGGTGGGAACAAACGCAATTGACAGGCCTTTCAATCGAGCCTGTCTCAGTGCGGCTCGCGCACCGGCAATCGTATTTTCTACCTTCATGGTTTTACCGCTTCCTTAGTTAATCAAGGTGATGGTTAATCAAAGCCATGCTCATGTGCTGGATAGTCGCCAGCTTTCACGGCGGCAACAAACTGGCGAAACGCACCTTCAATGCTGCCATCACCTTCGTTCAAGAAGTTTTTGACGAAACGTGCTGTCTTGCCGACATGCAGACCGAGCATGTCATGCATAACCAGTACCTGGCCATCACAGCTTGCGCCTGCGCCAATACCGATAAGCGGAATATTGACAGCGCGTTGTACGCGCTCCGCAACGGTTCTTGGAACACACTCCAGCAGCAACATGGCGGCACCAGCCTCTTCCAGGAGTTTGGCTTCATTAACCAGCTGGTCGGCGGCATCAACCTGCTTGGCCTGTACACGATAGCCGCCCAATACGTTAACAGATTGTGGTGTCAGCCCCATGTGAACGCAGCTCGGAATGCCAACACGTGCTAGTTGGGTGACGGTATCGTTTAGCCATGCCCCACCTTCCAGTTTGACCAGATGTGCACCAGCACGCATGAGTATTGCAGCGTTTTCCAGCGCGCTGTCTACGGACCCATAACTCATAAATGGCATGTCTGCCATCAGCAATGAGCTGCGATTGCCGCGTGCAACGGAAGCTGTGTGATAAGCCATGTCGGTAATGGTTACAGGTAGTGTGGAGTCATGTCCCTGCAAAACCATGCCCAGGGAGTCGCCAATCAGAATCACTTCTACCCCTGCACGAGCCATGGCAGCAGAAAAGCTGGCGTCATAACAGGTCAGGCAACTAAAGCGTTGCCCTTGCGCTTTTATATCACGAAGGGTTTTCAGAGTGACTGGATGCATGACGCGCTCCTGATGACAAGGCATTAGATTAACGGTGGCTGATGATCCACGTCATCTTCGTTATGGTCAAGTTATGGTGTTGGTGGCCAGTGAGCCTCTGACCAAAGGTATAGACCGTTTTGACCAATACGTTGGCAGTGAGACTGGATGGATTGATTATCGCCCAGTATTAACGCAGGCAATACATCTGCCAGTGGCCATAATACGAAGTTCCGGTTCAGTAGTTCGGCATGCGGCACAGTTAGTCTGTCATGGTGAATTTGCTGTTGATCGTACAATAACAGATCCAGATCCAGTGTGCGGGCTCCCCAACGTATGCTGCGTGTGCGCCCGAATTGCAGTTCAACGGCTTGTAGCTGGTCAAGCAGGTCGAGTGGTTTAAGGTCGGTGCTGACCAGTGCGACGGCATTGGCATAGTCGGGTTGTCCTGCCGGGCCAATGGCGATGCTGCGATATAGTCTGGATAGCTTGACGACCTGGATGTGTGGCCGGTTTAGCGCGTGCGCCGCTTGAGCCAGCGTAGCGGGGGCGTCGCCCAGATTAGCCCCCATGCCGATGGCCGCAATGACGGATATTGACATGGGCCTAGGCGTCACTGACTGGCTTTGGGCTGCGTTTGCGGCGTGGACGCTTACCCTTGCCTCCGACATCGGTCAGCCCTCTGACCATTTCAGCTTGCAGGCCAGGGTCTGCGTTTTGCCAGCGTGTCCACCAGGCTGCCATGTTATTGGTGACCTCTCCAGCCTGTTCTCTGAGCAATAAAAAGTCATAAGCGGCCCGGAAGCGGGGATTTTGCGCTAATAGCTCAACCTGGCGTGGTCTGGGAGTTTGCAGTCGCTCTTGCAGCTCCCAGATTTCTCTGGCGACTTGTCCAATATGGCGAGGGATTGCTGTACGTTCATGTTGGCGTGCCAGTGCCTGTTGTGACGCTTTTTGCCAGGCCGGTACGTGTGGCATGCCGTTTGCCACCAGAATCTTGAAGTGATTCTGTACGTCACCCCAGAGCAGGGCAGCAATGAAGAAGGCCGGGTGTATGTTTTTATCATCGGCGATGCGCTGATCGGTATTGCGGGCGGTTAATTCCCATAGTTGCTGACATGAAAATTTGGCCGCTTGCGGGTACAGCTTGTCAAACAAGCCATATTCTTGCAGCAGAGGCAGCACATAACTGGAGTAGCCGGCAGAGAATAGTTTCTGGCATTCGTCATAAAGGCGGTGTGGTGAAATGTCATTCAGCAGGCTGGCCAGAGCAGGGATGGGATGAGCTGTTCGGGGCTCAATGTCGAAGTCCAGTTTGGCGGCGAAACGAATAGCGCGGAGCATGCGTACCGGGTCTTCGCGATAGCGGACTTCCGGGTCTCCTATCATGCGAATAACACGGTTTTCGATGTCGCTGCTGCCGTTGGCAAAATCCCATAATGAGAAGTCGGCAATGTTGTAGTAGATGGCGTTGATGGTGAAGTCGCGTCTGGCGGCGTCTTCTTCGATGCTGCCCCAGACATTGTCGCGAATGATCATGCCGTCGTTATTGCTGCCGGCCTGATGACTGGCGGCATCGTCATGACTGGCGCGGAAGGTGGCGACTTCAATGATTTCACGCCCCCAGCGTACATGCGCCAACCGAAAGCGGCGGCCAATGATCTGGCATTGGCCGCCAAACAGTGCTTTGACCTGTTCGGGTGTGGCATCGGTGGCGATATCGAAATCTTTGGGCATGATGCCGATGAGCAGGTCACGAACACCACCGCCAATGAGAAATGCCTGGAAGCCTGCATCATGCAGGCGATACAAGGTTTTGACAGCTACGCTGCTGATCTGGCGTCGTGATACAGGGTGCTGGTCACGGGGAATAACAACCGCTTTCAGGCGAGTAGGGGTTTTGCCGCGATTGCGCCAACGATTAACCCAAGTTTTCAGCATGCCATGCTCTCATCGGAATCAGAAAAAAATCTTGCGCATGATAACAAGTTTGAGGGCAGGCGATGGCAGAGTTTTAAGGCTTCAGAAACGCAAAGCGGGAGGGGTTACCTCCCGCGTACGCTGAACAGTGTGCGGTTTATGACCGTCTATTTATGTTGGGCCTTGTTATTTTTTTTGCCCAAACATCCGAGTTCTTTGCCACCCATTTCCGTAAGGGTGCGTTTTTTATTATCAGCTTGCTATATCAGCAGCCTTTCTTCTTATTGTGCGTCTGCTATTGCATAGCCCGTGCCAACTCTGGGCTAATTATTTTGTGTTTTAAAAACAATAACTTATATTTTTTGTTGTCTGGATTGTTACGTATTTGTCCAAGATGCTGATTACATAATGTAACGCTGTTGGGGCGATAGGTAACACTACTGGCTTTCCTCGGAACCTGTTCGGCGTCTGGGTATCCCCAGTTTGTTTCTGCGTTCCCACAATGTTTTTCGGCTAATGCCCAGTTTGCTGGCCAGCACAGTTTCTGACATATGCTCCTGGTTATCGAGCACAAACTGTTGGAAATAGTCTTCCAGCGACAGGTCGTTCGTGCTTTCCTGGATTGATGTTTTACCAGGTTCTATAGGCTTGCGCGAAGGCTCTATTGCCAGCAGTTCGGGCGTGATGCATTCGCTTTCGCATAAAATAACGGCCCGTTCAATCGCATTTTCAAGCTCGCGGATATTGCCTGGCCAGGCGTACTGGCTGATGGCTTCGAGCGCACAGGTTGAAAACGAGAGTGGTTCACTGCCAATTCGCTCGATGGTTCTTTTGAGTAATGCGTGAGCCAGCTCCAATATGTCCATGTCACGATCACGTAGTGGAGGAAGGGCGATTTCCATGACGTTAAGGCGGAAATACAAATCCTCTCTGAACAGGCCGTCCTGAATTAATTGTTTGAGGTTGCGGTGTGTTGCGGCGATGACGCGTACATCAACACGACGCGATTGCGTAGAGCCCAGGCGACGTATTTCCTTTTCCTGCAGTAAGCGCAGCAGGCGAGCCTGTGCCTCCATGGGAAGCTCTCCGATTTCGTCCAGGAACAGCGTGCCGCCATCAGCGGCTTCAACCAGACCCTTGCGCTGACCCTGAGCCCCGGTAAAGGCTCCTTTCTCATAACCAAATAATTCAGACTCAATGAGTGACTCAGGAATGGCAGCGCAATTGACCGAGATCAGTGGGGCATCAACACGTGGACTGAGTTCATGCAAGGCGCGTGCAACCAGCTCTTTTCCGGTGCCTGACTCGCCCAGAATTAATACGGTGGTGTTGAGTGGGGCGACACGCTCCATGCGTTTATGCAGTTTTTGCATGGCCTCACAGCTGCCGATAATGCCGCTGCGTCCTGGTTGAACCTTGTGAATGTCTGCACGCAATGCGGCGTTTTGTCGTTGCAGGCGACGCTCCCTCAGGATGCGTTCGACGGTTAGTATCATGTCGTCATGATCAAAGGGTTTGGCGATATAGTCTGCCGCTCCCGCTTTGACGGCATCTACTGCAGAGCGAATACTGGCAAAGCTGGTCATGATCAGAATGGGTGTATTACCCACTCGATTGATGAGCGCGGTGCCGACCTCTCCCGGCAGGCGCAGGTCAGAAATGATCAGGTCAAAACTGTCCGGTGCAAAACGGCTAACCACCTCATCCACACTACCGGCGGTTTCTACTGCGTGATGATGTCGCTCAAGCAGACGCTTCAGACTGTTACGAATTACCACCTCATCATCAACGACTAAAATCTGGCTCACGTGTTGGCCTCCTGAGTTGAGGTGTCGCTATCGGCTTCAATAAAAGCGGGCAGGGTCATTTGTATAATTACGCCCTGACCTTGATCGTAGTCATGCTTGTCTATCATCTGGATGCTGCCGTGGTGTGATTCGATAATGCCGTGCACCAATGCCAGTCCTAGTCCGGTGCCGGTACCAGCGGGTTTCGTGGTGACAAAGGGTTCAAATAGCGTGTCTCTTAGTGTGCCAGCGGGCAGGCCATGACCAAAGTCTTCGACCTCTATTTGTACCAGCTCCCCGTGGCATTCGGCGCGAATATAAATGCTGGTGTCATTCGGGCTGGCATCACGTGCATTACTGAGCAGATTGACGAATACCTGGCATAGACGTTGGCTATCACCATGAACCAGAACCTGAGCTGGAACTTCATTGCAAAATGCAGTGAATCTGGCTGCCGGAGCCAGCTTGAGCAGCTCAATGGCCTGTGTTACGACGTCTGCCAGTGGGACGGCTTCCAGTTCGTGGCCGACATGTTGGTCGGTATGAGAAAAGCTGACCAGTGACTGTACGATTCGGGTGACTCGGCGTGTTTGTTCCAGAATGGCGTCTGCGTACTCGGTGACGACGGCGGAGTCCGGAAAGTCGGCATGCAGGTTTTGGGACAAAGAGGCAATGCCGGTCACTGGATTGCCGATTTCATGCGCAACACCGGCCGCGAGTCTGCCAATGCCCGCCAGTCGCTCGGTATGCTGTAATCTGGATTGCAGTGTTTGCATGGCGGTGACATCTTCCATGACCAGCACCAGGTTGCCATCAGCTTCGCCAATGATGGCGCGATGCAGGTTGATCCAGCGTATTTCGCCAGCCAGGGTGATGGGATGTCTACGCCATTGTACGCTTTGATCCTGCAGAAATTCGCTGAATAGCTGGTTCCATGGGGCAGGCAGGCTATTGAGGCGTGAGCCAATCACTTCTCGATCTGGTTGCTGTGTCAGCGTGGCCATGGCGTGATTCCAGCTGAGTATTTCCAGGTCGTGACCCAGGGTGCAGACGCCTAAAGGCAGGTCATACAGCGTCTGACGATGGAAGCGTCTCAGCATGTCCAGTTCGGCAGCCAGTCCGGAGAGTTTGTCTCGATAGTCTTCCAGCTTGGATTCAATGTAGTGAATATCGTCACCACCGCTTTTTTCCTGATGTAGCTGGGGAATATGTGCATCCAGAATGTCCTGAGCAACACTGGGGCCTAACAGGCCCGACAGGTTGGACCCCAGTTGATCACGCAGGCGGCGCAGTGCATAGGGTCTGCGTTCGTCTGTTTTCAGTCCCAAATCGGTCAAAGCCAATTGAACTTCACGCTCGGCTGTAATGGGGCCCAGGACAGGACGAAGTGCAGCGGTGAAGTCTTGCACCGAGTTTGCACTCATGCGCCAACGTAATGGGCTGCGTAAGCTGTCGATTGAGCAGGATGCGGCTAGCTCCCGATCTGACTCGGATTGTCGTGTCAGCACCGATACGGCAATCATGACGCCTGCATTGCTAAGTGTGGAGAGTAGACCCATGGTCTGCCAATGATCCAGCTTGACCAGTTTAAAGCCGTATTGCCATAGGCTTTGGCGCAGTTCCCACATGGCAAAGCTGGGTAGTAGCAAGGTAACCAGCCAAATCAGTACACCAATCAGCAGACCGGCAATGATACCTTCGCGGGTGGCTCGGGGCCAGAATAACAGGGCTATCACAGCAGGTACCAATTGCAGCATGGCGACAAAACCAAGCATCGACATTTCAGTGCTGTCCGGGCTGACTTGGGGGAGCCAGGACAGTAAAAAGGCAGCAAATGGAATAAATACAATCAGTGCACGACGTTGGCTTACGGTTTTTTGGTATAGCGCGTCATCGGCACGCCAGCCGCGTAGCGGTAGCAGTACGTGATTGAGCAGCATATTGGATAGAGCCAGAGTTGATACGATCAGAATGCCGCTGCTGGCAGCTAGAGTGCCCAGGAAAAGCAAAATGCTGAGTGCTGTTGATTCTGAGTGCAGTGCAAGGCTGAAGGCATGAAATTCACGGGTGATGGGGTAGTCCAGCATGTCGCCAGACCAGAGCACGATAGGAATGCACAGTGCCATGATCAGCAGGTAAAGTGGCAGCGCCCAGCTTGAGAAGTACATGTCGCGCGCACTGCGATTTTCGGTGAAAGCGAGCTGATAAATGGTTGGCATGACGACGGCGGCAAAGAAAAAAACCAGTAGCAGGCTATGCCAATAGTTGCCTTTAAGGGGCTCATACAGGTTGGTTAATGCCTGTGGATTCTGGCTAAGCCATTGATTCAGACCGTGATGCCCACCAAGGACATAAAAGTAGCCATAGAGTGCAATGGCCAGAAAGGCGAGTAGTTTGATCAGTGCTTCCAAGGCAACAGCAACCACCAGACCATCGTGGCTTTGCTGTCGTGCGTAGCGTGTACGTGCACCGAATAGCAATGTGAAAATGACTAGAATGGCGCAAAAAACCAGTCCGGTGGCGATAGTGTGCTGTTGTCCCGTCATTAGCTGAGACAACGTTGCCACGGTTTGAATCTGCATGGTCAGGATAGGCATCATGCCCATCAGCAATGTTAATGAGGCCAGTGTGCCGATGGTTTGACTGCGAAAGCGAAAGGCCAGTAAATCGGCTAACGAGCTGAGCTGGTGTGTTTTTGTGAGACGTAAAATGGGTTGCATGATGATGGGAGCCAGTAAGAAGGCTCCCGAAAAACCCAGAAAAAAAGCCAGGTAGTTATAGCCGTAGTTCCCTGCAAATTCGACAACACCAAACAACCCCCAGGTACTGACAAACACGCCCAGGGAAAGTGCATAAACCAGTGGGTGTTTGACCAGGCGCAGTGGGAGCCAGCCTTTTTCACTGGCGTGAGCCACCAGGAAGAGCAGGCCCAGGTAAAGAAAACCTATGCAGATCAGTAGACTGGAGTCAAAGATCATTGATGTCTCTGCTCCTGGCGACCCAGAATGCCAGCCCGATGAGTACAATCCAGACCACAAATGGTTTGTACCAGACAATAAACTCATCACTTCGCCAATTGATGATGACTGGCGAAAGCACGAATGCCCCGATGACAAAAAGGATAATCAGCCGGTCAAAGTACACGGTGAGCTCCTGAACCAAGTGTTACGCAAGGTAACACTTTTGTGGCGGGGATTAAAGGCTCAGTTGGTGATGGGGATGGGGATGGTGTTGATGTTCCAGTGTTTAATTGCCCAGTCCAGCAGCGTATCGACAGGCTCTTTGGCTAAAGCGACTGGCGGTTGCTGGCCTAGAAAAACGAGAGCATCCCACAGGTTTTGCTGTGCGTGTTCGTGGCTCAGTGCGGGAGCATGATTTTGCTTGGACAGTTTTTGTCCGTTATTGCCACAGGCGAGTGGCAGGTGTAAGTGGCGTGGTCTGGGCAAATCCAGTATGTCGTACAAATAGCATTGTCTGGCGGTGTTATCGAGCAGGTCACTGCCACGTACGACATCGGTGACAGCGCTATGGGCATCATCAATAACCACAGCCAATTGATAGGCATATAAATCGTCGCGGCGTTTGAGTACAAAGTCGCCGCAGCTATGTGCTAGTTGTTCTGACAGGTTGCCGCGCAGGCGGTCAGTGAATTGAATGGTGGACTGGCGTGTTCGTAAACGAATAGCGCCGGATGCTTTTTGCTGCTGGCGGCAGTCACTGACACAGTCAGGGCGATTGGCGCGTTGCATGGCCAGTCGTGAGCAGTCGCAGATATAGGTGTGTTCCGATTTGGCTAGTGTGGCAAGCGCTTGCTCATAGCGTTCATGGTGTTGGTTTTGATACTGCACCTGGTCATGCCACAGCAAACCATGTGCCTCGAGGCAGGATAAAATGGCGGATACCGCGTTGGGGTCTTCACGGGGAGGGTCAAGGTTCTCGATGCGTAGCAGCCACTTGCCCTGTTGGGCACGAGCATCCAGGTAACTGCCCAGCGCGGCTACCAATGAGCCAAAGTGGAGTGGGCCGGTAGGCGAGGGCGCAAAGCGCCCTATGACTGAATGCAACTCAGCCACCTAGCAGTTGACGCTCCTTGATTTCCTGCAGACTTTTGCAGTCAATGCAGAGGGTTGCGGTAGGTCGGGCTTCCAGGCGACGAATGCCGATTTCAACACCGCAGTCTTCGCAGTATCCGTAATCGTCTTTTTCAATCAGGCCGAGTGTTTTATCAATTTTCTTGATCAGCTTGCGTTCGCGGTCACGTGTGCGCAGTTCCAGAGAGAACTCTTCTTCTTGAGTTGCCCGGTCTGCTGGATCTGGCAGATTGGCTGAATCGTCCTGCATATGGTGCATGGTGCGATCGACTTCTTCCATCAGCTCGCGTTTCCAGGCCTGCAGAATTTCGCGGAAGTGAGCCAGCTGAGCTGCTGACATGTACTCCTCGCCTTTGCTTTCCTTGTAGGGGGCAATGCCGTGAATCAGCGAAGAGCCTGTCACAGGCTTTTTGCGGGTAGTTTTTGGCGCCTCGGCCGTTTTTTCTGTGCTACGGGTAGCCATGTTGTTCTCTCGATGCAGTCAATTGCGAATCTATAGCAGAGCGCTGTCGTGGGCGCAAACCTTATCAGGACTTATCGGTGCCGTCAGTACTTGCCAGATGTATTTCACTGCCAATTACCTCAATGGCCACAGGCAGCAGCGACTCACCATGACAAGGTCCACTGACACACAGGCCGTCTTCCACATTGAATAATGCACCATGATTGCTGCAAATCAAAAAATGCTGGTCACTGTCCATGAATTCGTCGGGATTAAACTCCAGGTTGATGCCCAAGTGAGGGCAGATATTTTGCCAGGCATATACCTGGCCATCGCGTTTGATGACGATGACCTCTCCAACCGGGGAGCGAAAGCTGCGTGCGACATTTTCTTCCAGTGCGCCGAGTTGGCATAACACAAAGCTCATGATGCATTGGCACTTAGCAGGGAGCGGTAAGTTTGCAGGGGCAGGCGTGGCCCCAGCTGGCTGACTACGGTGGCGGCGGTGCGAATGCCCAGTTGTGCGCTATCGATCAGGCTCCAGCCCTGGCTGAGGCCGTAAAGCACGGCACCAGCAAAACTGTCACCCGCGCCCAGAGTATCGATGGCGTTGACCTTTATACCTTCCAGATGATGAATCTTGCGCTGATCCCAGACCAAGGCTCCTCTGGGGCCAATAGTGACAATGCCGGTTTTGGCGATACGGCGCAGGGATTCAATGGCTGCGTCTACCTGTTCGGTGCCACTAAAACCGTTGGCTTCATCTTCATTGCAAAACAGCAGGTCAACACCATCATCCAGCATGGTGGTTAGCTGAGGTTTGAAATATTGCACCATGGCAGGGTCGGAAAAGGTCATGGCCAGTGCCGTACCGCTTGAGCGAGCAATGGCTCTGGCTTTACTGACTGCTGCGCGGGCACTGTCAGATGTACATAAGTAGCCTTCAATATAGAGCCAGCGACTTTCGCTGATGGCATCGCTGTCAACATCATCCTCAGACAGTTCGGCACTAATGCCAAGATAGGTATTCATGGTGCGTTCAGTATCTGGCGTCAGCATGACGACGCAGGTGCCAGTGGGTGCATTGGCGCTCGCGGGCGTGGCTGGGCTATAAACACCAGCGGCATCCAGGTCGGCGCGATAAAAATGTCCGAGTTCATCGTTGCCCACTTTGCCGTTATAAAAGCAGCGTGCTCCAAAGGCGGCGGCGGCAATAATGCTATTGGCAGCAGAACCTCCGCTGGCCTGTTTTTCGCGAGTCAATGTTTGTTCTAGTCGTGTGATGAGTGTTGCCTGTGCTTCCGGCTCTGCCAGCGTCATGAGTCCTTTTTCGACCTGATTAGCCTGTAGAAATTCATCGGTTACCAGGTATTCGAGGTCAACCAAGGCATTGCCAATGGCATATAAGTCATAGCGATGAGACATAACACTTACTCTGAGCAGAAAAAATAATGCGCCAGTATAAAGCGCAGACCGATGAAAGCCATATGGCAATGCTGGATGGTTGCCAGAAGCCGAGTACAATACGATGAGAAAATACAGCTGGAGTGCTCGTGACTAAATCGCCTTCAATATGGCAGCGCATAAAGACTAGTCTTGCTCTGGTGCTGATGATTATCGGGCTTCTGGTATTTGTGGTGGGTGGCGCCTACATCATGAGTCTGGATCGTACGGTGCGTGAGCGTTTTGAAGGCAATCGCTGGGCTATCCCTGCCAAGGTGTATGCGCGTCCCATGGTGTTGCAGTCAGGGGCTGCCCTGTCTCAGGAGGTGGTGCTGGAAGAGCTGCGAGCCTTGCATTACCGCCGTGTTGGCGATGCCCCGCGCCCTGGTACTTATGATGTGCGTAATAACGTGCTTTTTGTTCACACACGGGGGTTTCGTTTTGCTACCGGGGCCGAGGCTCCGCAGCTGGTTCGTCTGCGTTTTGAGGGTGAGCGTTTACTGGAGTTGGCCAGTACCGAGCCGCGTAAAGATGGTCAGGTCAAATTAGAGCCGATGGTGATTGGTGGTATTTATCCCAGTCACAATGAAGACCGTATTTTGATGCAATTAAAAGAAGCACCACCGCATTTGATTGCGGCATTGATGGCGACGGAAGACCAGCGTTTTTACAAGCATATGGGGATATCCATTCGCGGCATTTTGCGGGCAGCGTTTGTTAATACCACTAGTGGGGCTGTTGTGCAGGGTGGCAGCACATTGACGCAGCAGCTGGTTAAAAACTTTTTTCTGACGGATGAGCGATCATTAAAGCGCAAGCTGAATGAAGCGGTTATGGCGTTGTTACTGGAATGGCACTACGACAAAAACGACATTCTTGAGGCTTATCTGAATGAGGTCAATTTAGGGCAGCAAGGCAACTTGTCGGTGAATGGTTTTGGTCTGGCGTCGCGGTTTTATTTTGGTCAGCCAATCGGTGAGCTGAATTTGCCACAGGTAGCCTTGTTGGTCGGCATAGTGAAAGGCCCATCATTTTACAACCCGCGACGTCAGCCTGAGCGTGCATTGGCTCGCCGTAATATTGTGCTGGATAGCCTGTATCGTGAAGGTGCTATTAGTCTACCGGAGCGGGATGCTGCCATGCAGGCTGAATTAGGCGTGCTTAAGACTCCCGCGGTAGTAGGTAATCGTTATCCTGACTTTCTGGATCTGGTGCGACGTCAATTGCGTCAAATTTATCAGGCTGCCGACTTGAGTGATCAGGGTCTGCAAATTTTTACGACACTAGACCCCAGGGTTCAGAAGGCCGCTGAAGAGGCATTGACGTCTACCGTGACCCGATTGCGTCGACAAGGGCGCTCGGTGAGTGAGTTGCAGGGAGCGGTGCTGGCGGCCGATGTGGAGTCGGGCGATTTGCTGGCTTTGGTGGGGGGCGCGACGGTATTTACGGGTTATAACCGGGCGATTGATGCCAAGCGCCAGGTTGGTTCTTTATTAAAGCCGGCTATTTACCTGACTGCTGTGAGCAGTGGGCGTTATACCCTGGGTTCGCCAATTGATGATGGCCCGGTTGAAGTGGTTAGTGATGCAGGCAAAACGTGGCAGCCACAAAATTACGACAAGCAAAGTCACGGTGTCGTACCGCTGAAAGATGCTCTGGCTTATTCCTATAATCAGGCCGCTGTTCGTCTGGGTATGTCGGTTGGTTTACCTATGGTGATTGCGAATCTGCGTCAGCTGGGCGTGACCAGTGATCTGACTCCATATCCTTCATTATTGCTGGGTGCTGCTGATATGCGTCCGATGGATGTGTTGCAGCTGTATCAGACCATGTTGTCGATGGGAACTTACGCGCCTATCTTGAGTATTCGTGAGGTGGTATCAGCCGATGGTCGGGTGCTGCAGGATTTCCGTCAGGAGCGTCGTCAGGTGATTGATCCGGCAGATGGTTATCAGCTGCACTGGGCTTTGCAGCAAGTGATGCAGTACGGTACAGGTTCATCGGCCAAGGCACGTTTGGGTAATCGTGTGCTGGCGGGTAAAACCGGCACTACCAACGATATGCGTGATAGCTGGTTTGCTGGTGCAGCGGGTAACCATCTGGCGGTGGTTTGGCTGGGGCGTGATGATAACCAGCCCATTGGCCTGTCCGGTGGCAGTGGTGCATTGCCGGTATGGACTGACATGATGGTGCGTTTGCAGCCGTCATCCGCACGGCCAAAACAGCCTTCGGCGGTTAGCTGGGACTGGGTTGATAGCACCTCGGGCAAGCTCAGCAAGGAAGATTGCTCTAATGTGATTTATGTCCCGATGACGGTAAAAAATCGCCCGACTGAAATGACGTCGTGTGCGGCAGGCGGGCTGCCGGGATTCTTTGATTCATTCTTTGACGGGGTGCGAGGCTTGTTCGGGCGATAGACCTAGTCGGTTATCGCCTCAACATGTTCGAAGCCATGTTGTTGCAGCAGGTCAGCGGGGATGTGGTCAGGTTCGTGCTCATCAAATTCGTCATCAATACTATCTCGGCCAAAAACGCGTCGACCGTCAAAGTCGACCTGGAGTAGTGACATTTCCAGCAGGTTGCCCCGACTGTCCGGCCCGGTAAAGCGTACGGGGTAGTTGCGTAGCGAAGGTGCCAGCCAGATGTCATATCCACCTTGTTCGCTGCCGTCTTCGCGTTGGCGAATACCGACCAGATGGATAGTGTCTATTTCGCCGCCAGGCAGACGCAGGCGTTCATTGGCCACGACTTGTAAAATGATGCGATACACCGCGCTGCCGGTGGTCACCATGAGCTCACGCTCGGCTTTGCCCTCATAACTGACTGCTACATGAAATGGCAGACTGGCCATGTCCTGCATGACTTCATTGGTTAATGATCGTGTGTGTGTGGAGCTGGCACGGCCATGAACCATGACGCCAGTGGCATGATTCATGTCAGCAAACTGTTGTACGTCATTATTCAGCATCAGTCTGAAAGACTCGGGATGCAGACCTTCTGGCGATACCTTGCCCGCGCTGGTAATGAGTCCGGCAAAGCCAAATTTTCTGGCGTCATTACGAATAAAGTAGTCACGCCCTTCCATCATCCATTGTTGTTGCAGGCGCAAGCGGATGCCGCGATAACGTGCGCTGTGAATGGCCTGAACCGATACGGGAAAAGTGGGTGGTGGTTCGTATATTTCTCCGGTTGCAGGTGCCTCATCAGAACTGGCTACTGTCTGCTCCTGTGCAAATGGTTCATCGTCTGTGTGGGGGGCGGGCTGTGTTGTTGGTTCTGGTGGTGTGGGCGAAGCAGTGATGACCGGGGGAGGCGCTGGTTTATAAAACACCAGTTGGTTGGTTAATGGCGTGGCATCGGTTGCCGTCAGAGCGAGTTCGACTCGTTCAACTTCGTCTGCCTCGCTACTTTCCAGCACTTCATCTTCACGTTGGCTAAACCATTCACGCCAGTTTGGGTCGATAAATGGCGCAAGATGCAGCAGGCTGGAGATGACCAGGGCAGTCAGCAGCGGCCTGCGCAATTGCATTATCGTGTGGCCAGCAAAGCACGTTGTGCTGCGGCTACGGTATTTTCAATATCGGCAGCAGAGTGCTCTATGGACACAAAGCCCGCTTCATAAGCAGAGGGTGCCAGGTACACGCCTTCGGCCAACATGGCATGGAAGAAACGCTTGAAGTGTTCACTGTCACAGGCGAGAGCATCTGCATAGGACCATGCTGGCTGGGCGCTGAAGTAGAGACCGAACATGCCGCCTACCTGGTGCGTACTGATGGCTACACCAGCAGCTTTGCCTGCAGCTTCAAGGCCGTCACACAGTGCTCGTGTTTTTTCGCTTAATTCATCATGGAAGCCCGGACGCGCCAGCAGCTCTAGCGTTTTCAGTCCGGCACGCATGGCAATGGGGTTGCCTGATAATGTGCCCGCTTGATACACGGGGCCTAGTGGAGCAATACAGGACATGATGTCCTTGCGACCACCAAATGCGCCGACGGGCATGCCGCCGCCAATCACCTTGCCCAGGGTCGTCAGGTCGGGGCGTATATTGTAGAGCGCCTGTGCGCCGCCCAATGCGACCCGAAACCCTGTCATGACCTCATCAAAAATGAGCACGCTGCCATATTGATCGCAGACCTGGCGCAGGCCTTCAAGAAATCCTGCACGGGGAGGCACCAGGTTCATATTGCCGGCCACTGGCTCAACAATAATGCAGGCTACCTGGCTGCCATGGGTTTTAAAAAAGGCTTGTACGGCATCAATGTCATTATAGGGCAGGGTAATGGTGTCTTTGGCCACGCCCACCGGAACGCCAGCCGAACTTGGAACGCCCAGTGTCAATGCGCCTGAGCCTGCTTTGACGAGTAACGAGTCGGCATGTCCGTGATAGCAGCCTTCAAATTTGACCAGTAGTTCGCGGCCGGTAA
>CAZMVL010000002.1:0-7425 GCA_964569335.1 uncultured Paraperlucidibaca sp. | reverse complement strand
ACGGGCCAAACGAATGGCACTCATGGTGGCTTCGGTGCCGGAGCTGGTCATGCGTATCATGTCCATGGATGGCATGATCTGATTGATGCGATTTGCCATCTCGACTTCGATTTCGGTGGGTGCACCGAAAGACAGGCCAAGTACGGCAGCTTCCTGAACTTCACGTATGACATCAGCATGCGCATGACCCAGGATGGCAGGGCCCCAAGAGCCAACATAGTCGATATAGCAGCGATCATCGGCGTCGAACAAATAGGCTCCCTGTGCCCTTGAGAAAAAGACGGGGGTTCCGCCTACACCGCGAAAAGCACGAACAGGCGAGTTCACTCCACCTGGAATATGTTCGCAGGCACTTTGAAAAAGCGCTTCGGATCGATTACTGCTCATGTTGCGGAAAACTCCTGAGTAAAGGCTTTTGCCTGTTGATACACATCAACGTTGCGCCAGAGATTGGTGATGACGGCGCAGGCGTCGGCGCCTGCGGCAATAACAGGCGCTATATTATCGATAGTTATGCCACCAATCGCCACTATCGGTAAATCAAACTGTGCTTTGGCCTGGCCGAGCAGTTCCAGTGAGCAGTGGCTTGCCTCGGGCTTGCTGGAAGAGGGGTAAATGGCGCCAAAGGCAAGGTAGTTGGCACCCTGCGCTGCGGCCTGCTGCGCAAGATCAAGCCGGTTGTGGCAGGTGACACCGATGATGGCATGGGTTCCCAAGCGCTCTCTGGCTGAGATCAAGCTGCTGTCTTGCTGTCCCAAATGTACGCCATCGGCATTAATGGCCAAAGCAAGCTCGACATCATCATTAATCAGTAAGGGTACCTGTTTTTGTCGGCAAATCTGAAGCAGTGCTCGTGCTTCCTGCAAGCGACGTTGATGGTCACAGCTCTTGTCACGATATTGTACGATGCCTGCACCACCATGGATGGCTGCCGTGACTGAGGCAATCAGCTCGTTGCCCAGCAAATCATGATCTGTAATGGCATACAGGCCGCGAATATTGGCGTTGTCATAAGTGTTCATGATGTTTTGGTGGTATTGATTCGGCGTGGTATGAACTGACCTTGTGGGTGCGGTTGTTCTGCATGTGCCAAGGTGGAGTAGGTGTATTGCTCTGCGAGCTGACAAGCCGAAACAACGTCTACACCTTGTGCAATATAGGCTGCCAGCGCCGAGGCCAACGTACAGCCGGATCCATGAAATTCCCCGGGCAGACGAGGCTGCGTTGATTGGTAAATGGCCTGATTGTCAGCGTACAGCGTGTTGATGATCTGATTTCCGGGCTCATGCCCGCCTTTGAGCCATAGGTATTGTGCTTTTTGCTGTTGCAGATAGTGCACGGCATCAGGCAGGTTCTCATGGCCGCTCAAGCGTCTGGCTTCGACACTGTTTGGTGTTAGCACCGTCACTCCTGGCAATACCGACAGGATAGCCTCACGCAGTGTGGTGTCTGCCAAAGTGCCACCAGAGTTGGCTGCCAATACAGGGTCCATGACGATCGGAATATGCGGGTGTTGTGCCAGTAGCGTAAAAATGGTGTGAACTGCTTGGGCTGAGCCCAGCATACCCAGTTTGATTGCTGATACAGGCAGGTCGGCCAGGACTTTTTCGGCCTGTTTCTGCATCAGGTCAGGATTGACCAGCTCAAAGCCATATACTTGTTGGCTATCCTGAATGGTCAGAGCAGTTGCCACTACGGCGGCATGTGAACCACAGGCAGCAATGGCTTCAATATCCGCTTGTAAGCCAGCACCACCTGAGGGATCCAGGCCAGAAAAACAAAGGACAACTTTACGCATTGGATTCACGCATCAGAAAGGCTTCACTACGACAAGTATGATGATGGCAATTAAGGCAAACACAGGTAATTCATTAAAAATCCGGAAAAACAGGTTGCCATGAGTGCAACGTTGTTGTGCAAGTTGCTGGCGATAAACGCCGCACATCAAGTGATAGATCACCAGAGCCACTACCAGGGCCAGTTTGACGTGAAGCCAGGTTTGAGTTTTCCAAAAGTCCCAGCCTGATAGCATCAGCCAGGCACCCAAGGCGATAGTGGCAATCATTGATGGCCACATGATGCCGCGATAGAGCTTGCGTTCCATGACAACAAAGCGCTCATGTCCGGCGTTGTCTTTGCATTCACTGTGATAGACGAATAAACGCGGCAGATAAAACAGGCCTGCAAACCAGCATATGACAGCAATCAGGTGAAAGGCTTTAATCCACAGCATGAAGTTGATTCGCTCCGGTTTATAATGCCAGCTAGTCTGCCAACAAGTGCAGCATATCGCTAGTATGCAGGTTTACCTGAGGTGGGTGCTGTGCCGATAATGGGGCACTTATATTTATTGTTTCCGTGCAGAGGTTGTTCATGATCAAGGTGGGAATTGTTGGTGGCACGGGCTATACCGGTGTAGAGCTGTTGCGTTTGCTGGCGCAGCATCCGCAGGTTGAGCTGGCGGCGATTACTTCTCGTGGTGAGGCAGGGCAGCCGGTCTCTGCTATTTATCCCAACTTGAGGGGACGAGTTGATATCGCGTTCTCGGAGCCAGACCTGGAGCAGTTGGCAGCCTGTGACGTGGTGTTTTATGCCACACCCAACGGGATTGCCATGAAGCAGGTGCCCGAGCTGTTGGCTCGTGGTGTCAAAGTGATTGATCTCGCCGCTGATTTTCGTCTCAAGGACCCTGCTGTCTGGCAGCAGTGGTATGGCATGCCGCATGCCTGTCCCGATTTGCTGGCTGAGGCCGTCTATGGTTTGCCGGAAGTGAATCGGGATGCGATCAAGTCGGCACGCTTGGTGGCGAATCCTGGTTGTTATCCAACAGCGGTTCAGCTGGGTTTCTTGCCACTATTAAAGGCAGGCGTTATTGACGCTTCTCATTTGATTGCGGACGCTGCATCGGGTGTTTCAGGTGCTGGGCGCAAGGCTGAATTGAGCAGCTTGCTGTGCGAGGCAGGTGAAAGTATCAAAGCGTATGGTGTGTCGGGGCATCGGCATTTGCCGGAGATTCGTCAGGGCCTGGCTGGTTACACTGCACAGTCGGTGGGGCTGACTTTTGTCCCGCATCTGGCTCCCATGATTCGAGGGATTCATGCCACTTTGTATGCGCGCTTGACGCAGCCAGTGGATGATTTGCAAGGTTTGTTTGAGGCACAGTATGTCAATGAGCCTTTTGTTGACGTTATGCCAGCAGGCAGTTTGCCGGAAACACGCTCGGTGAAGGGGGCAAATACCTGTCGCGTGGCTGTTTATAGGCCGCAAGGTGGAGATACTGTTGTAGTATTGTCTGTTATCGATAATTTGGTTAAAGGCGCTGCCGGTCAGGCAGTGCAGAATATGAATTTAATGTGTGGTTTTGACGAGCAGGCAGGCTTGTCGCACATTGCTTTGATGCCCTGATGCAAGCGAGGTGAGGGTGCGACGTAGAGATCGATTACGGCTGGCTATTGTGCCGGACAAGCCTAATCGCCCCTGGTACATTGTGGTTACCATGATTCTGGTGGCGGCTGTCTTTGGTGCCATTGGTTATGGTTATGGCCAGCATCTGGCAGGTGAAGAGGCCGAGCGGGCACAGGCAGCCATTGGTGCAGTGGTGAGGAATGCTGAGCGCAAAATCAGCGCTACGCAGGAGCGTGCCGCGATTCGTGAGCGAGAGTTTGCCATTATTGAGGAAGCATCAAGACGCATGCGCGACGACAACCAGGAGCTGTTGGCGACCATGTCGACGCTTGAAGATCGAGTCATTTTTTACAAGCGTATGGTGTCGCCCAAGGCCGTGACCAATAACCTGGGCATTGAGTTTTTTGAGTTGCTCCCGGGAGCCGATGCGAATAAGGTGCGCTACCGTTTGCTGGTAACTCGTAATTCAACCAGTGGCAGTGTGGCGCAGGGTTCGGTGACAGCCAAGTTGGTATCAGGCTCACGTACCATGTCCTTGCCGGTTGAAGCGCCTCGTTTTCAGTTTCGTTATTACCAGCAATTTACGGGCGAATGGTCTATTCCAGCGGGATTTAAGCCAGAGCGAGTTGATATTCGTGTCAGTGCCGGTACTCTAAATACAGAGCGGCGCTACAAGTGGGAAGTTAAAGGGGGCTAAAACCATGTTTAAAAAACAGAAAAAACAATCTGACTTGTCAGCTTACAACGATCACAGCTTTATCGGCGAACAAACGCATGTCGTTGGTGATTTGCGTTTTACCGGAGGCCTGCATCTGGAGGGCTCGATTACGGGTAATGTTGATTCTGAGAATGGTTGCCTGCACTTGCATGGCGAAGTAGTTGGCGATGTTAATGTGCCGAATGCCGTTATCAGTGGTGTGGTGCGTGGCAATGTCACTGTCCATGATCATTTGGAACTCACCTCGGATGCGCGTGTAGAGGGAGTTATTTCTTATCAGCGTATGGAAATGTCTCTGGGTGCCCAGGTGACAGGTCAATTACAGCCATTGGTTGCTCCGGTGTTGAAAGCTGTAAAAGAAAGTGCTGCTTAATTGAGGTTTGGAGTAAAGAGATGTCCACCGCTGCATTAGTGCTGACCGATAATGCTGCTGCCAAGGTGCGTAAGCTTCGTGAAGGCGAGGCTAATCCTGAGCTTAAGCTTCGGGTTTATATTACGGGCGGTGGCTGCTCCGGTTTTTCGTATGGCTTCACATTTGATGAAGAGGTTAAAGAGGGCGATACCGAGTTCCGTAATGGTGATGTGGTCATGCTGGTTGATCCCATGAGCTACCAGTATTTGGTGGGCTCTGAGGTGGACTATGTTGAGGGCCTGAATGGTTCTCAGTTTTTGGTCAAGAATCCCAACGCAACCGCAACCTGTGGTTGCGGCTCGTCTTTCTCTGTTTAGTTAGCGGCCAGTCAGTAGCGCTTGTAATCCTTTCTTGCCTGGATAAAGGCCGCCCAGCACGCATTCGCGTTGTGCTCCGGTGACTGCGGGTATATTACCCGCCTGATTGCTGATCAGTTGTCTGGCCAGCCAGGCAAAGGCGCAAGCTTCTACCCATTGTGGATCAATCCCGAAATCGTCGCTGGTGTTGATGCGCCATGATGGCAGATGCTGGTGAATGCGCTTGATCAGGTGCTGGTTAAATGCTCCGCCTCCACAAATAATCAGTTGGCCTGACTGGCTTTCTGCTGTGATGGCATTGGCAACGCTGATAGCAGTGAGTTCGCTCAGTGTGGCCTGAATGTCACCTGGATTCAGGTTGGCACTTTGTTGATCCAGTACGGATTGCAGCCAGTCAAGGCTGAACTCTTCACGCCCTGTGCTTTTGGGGGCGCTGCGCTGAAAATAGGGGTGTGCCAGCAACGCCTTCAATAAGACTGGCTCGATAGTTCCGCTGGCTGCCCACAATCCGTCTTTGTCGTAATGGGCGCCTGTGGTTTGCTGACACCATGCATCCAGCAATATGTTGGCAGGGCCGGTGTCAAAACCGCGAGTAGGTCTGCCAGCTTCAATAATGCTGATATTGGCAATGCCGCCTAAGTTCAAGACCACAACAGCGTGTTGAGGATTGGCAAATATTGCCTGATGAAAAGCGGGTACCAAGGGGGCGCCCTGTCCTCCACAAGCCAGGTCACGTCGGCGGAAGTCGCAAGCGACGGCAATGCCGGTTTTTTCTGCCAATGTGTTGGGGTCGCCTAGTTGCCAGGTAAAGGGGTGATCGGCGTTGGGTCGATGTCGGACTGTCTGGCCATGACTGCCAATGGCGCTAATGTCTTCTGAGGTAAAATCTGTGTTTGCTAATAATTTCAGGCTGAGCTCGGCAAAATGCTCGGCGATGGCGATGTCTAAATCGCCTGCCTGCTCCAGCTCATCTGTGCATCCGTTGGCCAGCGCTAAAATACGCTGACGAATTGGTGTTGGCCAAGGCTGGCTCAAGTGTGCCAGCAGGCGTGGTGGCATTGTGCTGAAGTCAACCAGCACGGCATCGGCCGCATCCACGCTGGTGCCTGACATGATGCCTATATATAGCTCACTCATGGGGTGTCTCGGTGTATCTGGTGGCATCAGCTTAAAGCAAAGCCTGTGCTTGCGAAATGCGCCAACGAGCATGGCAGTGTTAGAATTAGCGTTTATGCATGGTGTTAAACAGGACTGATGCTCGTGAACTTATCTCCAGAAGATCAATTGCTGCGCATTCAGCGTGGTACCGAAGAAATTATTCAAGTCGATGAACTGCTGGCAAAGCTTAAGTTGGGACGCCCTTTGCGCATCAAGGCGGGTTTTGATCCTACTGCGCCCGACCTGCATCTTGGTCATACGGTGTTGATCAACAAGCTGAGAGTATTTCAGGATCTTGGTCACGAAGTCATTTTCCTGATTGGTGATTTTACCGGCATGATTGGTGATCCGACTGGCAAGAATGTGACGCGCAAGCCACTTACGGCGGAACAAGTGGCCAGTAATGCCAAGACCTATGCTGCGCAGGTGTTCAAGATTCTGGATCCTGCCAAGACACGAGTGGTTTTTAATTCCGAGTGGATGTCCAAGAAATCTGCTGCTGACATGATTGAGCTGGCGGCGCAGTACACGGTGACTCGCATGATGGAGCGTGATGACTTCACCAAGCGATTTGCGGCACAGCAGCCCATATCTATTCACGAATTCTTGTATCCGTTATTGCAGGGCTATGATTCGGTTTTCTTGCAAGCAGATGTTGAGCTGGGAGGAACAGATCAGAAGTTCAATCTGTTGATGGGGCGTACGCTGCAAGGTCGATATGGCCAGCCTGCCCAGACCTGTATCACCTTGCCAATCCTGGAAGGTCTGGATGGTGTGCAGAAAATGTCCAAATCATTGGGCAATTATGTAGGGGTGGCGGATGCGCCTGGCGAGATGTATCAGAAGCTGCTCTCGATTCCGGATGAGGTTTTGTGGCGTTATTTTGAGCTTTTAAGCTTCAAGAGCATGGAAGAAATTGCGGGCTATCGGGCTGATGTTGAAGCAGGTGCCAATCCGCAGGCGATCAAGCGTTTATTGGCAGAAGAGATTATTGAGCGTTTCCATGGTGCAGAGGCGGCAGCCAGTGCACATCGAAGTGCGGGTAATGCCATTGCGCTGGGCGATATTCCGGAAAATGTGCCGGAAGTACTGATTCATGGCGAGAGTGAAACCAGTTTGCATTTAGTGCCGGTATTGAATCGTGCGGGTTTGGTCAAAAATTCGGCGGCGGCTAAAGATGTGATTGCCAGAAAGGCCGTGTTTATTGATGGTCAACCAGCGCCAGAAGGCTTTGTGTTGAACAAGGGTGAAACCAAGGTCATTCAGGCGGGTAAAAAGGCGATTGCCAGAGTAACGTTTGTTGATTGAGGCCATTTCCGCTTTGTTATGCGCGGATTTGTTCTAAAACTAACCAGTTGACGTTTATTTTGCGGAATTTGGTGTTGCGGGTGTTGACGTGGTGAGGGCGGTGTCTA
>CAZMVL010000001.1:289530-313260 GCA_964569335.1 uncultured Paraperlucidibaca sp. | reverse complement strand
GCTCAATGCACCACCAGAACTCTTCTTCGGTTTGTCCTTTCCAGGCAAATACCGGAATACCGGCGGCGGCAATGGCGGCGGCGGCGTGATCCTGAGTCGAGAAAATATTGCATGATGACCAGCGTACTTCGGCACCCAGCGCAACCAGGGTTTCGATCAGCACGGCGGTTTGAATGGTCATGTGGATGCAGCCGATGATTTTGGCACCAGCCAATGGTTGTGTCGGTGCATAACGTGCACGCAAACCCATCAGGGCAGGCATTTCGGCCTCGGCCAGAATAATTTCCTTGCGACCATAGGCGGCCAGCGAGAAATCACGAACTTTGTAGTCACTGAAAGTAGCAACGTTGGCAGATGCATTCATGGAAGACTCTCCGAAGAGCTGGCGGGCACCGTTAACTATGGATGCGGTTGAGCCTGACGAGTTTGCTCGCTGCAGTACCCCTCAACCGACGGTAATGGCTGCCGAGTATAACGACAATCAAGCTAATATCCAAATTTTTTGATGGAATGAATTAGCCTGTTTGCACCAGCTTTGTTCAAACGCGGATGAGGGCGTATGCTGAAAGGGTCACATTTACTTCTGGAGATTACCGTCATGCCTGCAAAACGCACGGAAAAGACCTTGGCGGAGTTGCGCGAAAGCCTGCATAGCTCGTTGCTGGAAGAGAGTCATCAGCAAGAGGCAGAGCTGGCAGTCGCCAAGCTGGAAACACAGCTGCAAGGCAAGGCTCCGGCTAACCTGGATATGCTGGAAGACGTGCTGCGACAGTGGGAGGCTGATGTGGAAGTGAATCATCCCATGCTGTCGTCTATCGTGTCAGAAACCCTGCGTCGTCTGGCGGCGATGGGTATATGAGCCTGGCCTGTCGTTCAGGCTGTGGCGCTTGTTGTATTGCGCCATCCATTACGCAGCCTTTGCCTCGCATGCCGCAGGGCAAGCCGGCGGGTGTGGCCTGCCTGCACCTGTTAAGTGATTTTCGCTGTGAACTCTTTGGTCGGCCGGAGCGGCCCGGGTTTTGTGGCAGTCTGCAACCGGCTGCCGATATGTGTGGCAGTGATCGTGAGCAGGCTATTCGCTGGTTGACTGTGCTGGAAGTCAGCACCCGACCCGATCAATCGAGTCAGGTGCCTTAGCGTTGGAGTGTTACAGACCGGCTGCAGCGCGCAGGTCGTCAACCTTGTCGGTTTTTTCCCAGGTAAACGTAGTGAAGGTGTCGATCTCACCTGTTTTGGGGTCTTGTACCGAGATAGTTTCCGGTGTGCGTCCAAAGTGTCCATAAGCTGCTGTACGTTGATACATGGGATGCAGCAGATCCAGCATGCGTGTGATGGCATAAGGGCGCAGGTCAAATACTTCACGTACCAGCTGCACAATCTTGCTGTCACTGATTTTGCCAGTGCCAAAGGTGTTGATTGACACCGAGGTAGGCTGTGCCACACCAATGGCGTAGGACACCTGAATTTCACAACGCTCAGCCAGTCCGGCAGCCACAATATTTTTGGCCACATAACGACCGGCGTAAGCCGCCGAGCGGTCTACCTTGGATGGGTCCTTGCCGGAGAATGCGCCGCCACCGTGGCGTGCATAACCACCATAGGTATCGACGATGATTTTGCGTCCGGTCAGGCCGCAGTCACCAACCGGGCCACCGATCACGAACAAGCCCGTGGGGTTGATATGGAACTGGGTATCGGCATGCAGCCACTCGGCAGGCAGCACCGGTTTGATGATGTGCTCCATCACGCCTTCACGCAGGTCGTTCAGTGAAATATCCGGGCTGTGCTGGGTAGACAGCACGACAGCATCAACGGCTACCGGGCGGCCATTCTCATAACGGAAAGTCACCTGTGATTTGGCATCCGGGCGTAACCAGGGCAGCTCGCCCGATTTGCGTGCCTGAGCCTGACGCTCAACCAGACGGTGGGCGTAGCAGATCGGCGCAGGCATCAGCACGTCAGTTTCATTGCTGGCATAACCGAACATCAGGCCCTGGTCGCCAGCACCCTGATCTTCCGGTTTGCTGCGATCAACCCCTTGTGCAATGTCGGGCGACTGCTTGCCAATGATGTTGACAATGCCACAGGTACTGCCGTCATAACCTACATCCGAGCTGGTGTAGCCGATGTCGTTGATCACGTCGCGAACCAGGTCTTCCAGATCAACCCAGGCCGATGTGGTGACTTCACCGGCAATAATGGCCACGCCGGTTTTGACCAGGGTTTCGCAGGCCACACGAGCCTGTTTGTCTTGAATCAGAATGGCGTCGAGTACGGCATCAGAAATCTGGTCAGCAATTTTATCGGGATGGCCTTCAGACACGGATTCTGAAGTGAACAAGCTGTATTCGCTCATAAGGTAGTCCTGCACAGAGGGTGGTTAGCCAGTGGTTTTAATAAATTCGTGAATTTGAACGCGGAAGCCGTTGCGCAATGCCAGGTAGTCGGCACTGACGGAAGTCAGGCCGCCCTGATGCAGCCAGCTGCTCAGCTCTTCGCTGTCAAAGCCGAGCCAGGCATCGCCACAGGCGTCACGGACCCAGTCCTGATCGTGCTCACACAGCTCGGCCATAATCAGGCGACCATTGTTTTTCAGCAGTTGGCAAAGCTGTTGTAACAGGCGTTGCGGGTTGGGTACATGGTGCAAAACCATATTCATCACAATCACATCGGGCAGTGGCAGTTGCAGTGGCTGCTCAGCGTTATCCAGGTCGCCCAGTACAAATTCGATATTGTGATAGCCGTGTGCGGTTTGCTTGCTGTGCTGCAGCATTTCACGACTGTTATCCAGCGCAATGACCTGATCAAAGTGCGGGCTTAATAGCGGCAGCAGATCACCATTGCCCGGCCCGACTTCCAGCACAATACCGCCGCCGTGATGAGCGGCACGACGAGCCACCAGGGGGCCATATTCCTGAAACTCGGCAATTTGTTCCTGCTGGGTTTTAAACACGTCAGCCTGTTCGGCAAAGAATCGACGTGATGCCTCGCTGCGCAATTGGTGAATTTCCTGCAAGCGAGTCGCAATGTCAGCGGGCAGCGGCAGCGCGTCTATTTCTGCCAGCAGACGATGTTTGAGTGTGCCAGCGATGGCGCCACTGGGGTCGCGACGATAGAACACCGTGGTGCGCTCACGCCGTGTCGTTACCAGTCCGGCCTGCAGTAATATTTTCAGGTGATGACTGAGCGAGGGCTGTTTGCTGTCCAGCAAATGGCAAAGCTCCTGTACACCAAAGGCATCACGTGCCAGCAAGCGCAGCGTGTGGACTCGAATAGGGTCGCCAACCGCACGCAGCCAGGCTGACAGCTCGGTCAGGCCGTTATCGGGGTGATCATGGTTGTGTGCGGGCGTGGTCATGGCGGGCAGTGTACTCTGCCCGCATTGCTATATCAATTTTTTTTGATTAAATGGAGGTGTCGGTGTTTTACACAGCAAGGCTTTCAGGAGCGGGCTCATAGGCTCCATCTGGGCCGTGCTTTTCGTCACCACGCAAAGCCGGATTAAATACGCAAATCATTCGCAGCCGTGTGTTGGCTCGCAACAAGTGGCGATCATGCTGATTCAGTGCATACAGCATGCCGGGACGAATGGGAATGGCGGGAGCCTGGCCAGGTTTGTCGTCATTGCCAATCAACGGCACAAGCTCACCGTCACCCTCAATACAGTAGACCGCTTCCAGGTGATGCTTGTACCAGATATGGGTTTCTGTGTCGGGATTGATCCAGGTTTCATGCATGGAAAACCCCATGCCATCATCACGATTCAGCAGGCGAAAGCTGGACCAGTTGTCAGCATGTACGGCGCGTTCGGACTGGGCGATTTCTTCAAAATGACGAATGATCATGCAATGGCCTCCTTGTTCAACAGGTTCTGGTGAGTCAGTTCTACCTCGTCCAGTGCGTCCTGCAGAATATCCAGACCGGTGATCAGGTCTTCTTGGCTGATAGTGAGGGCGGGCAATAACTTCACTACTTCGCCGCGTGGGCCGCAGGTTTCAATGATCAGTCCACGTTTGAAGCAGCTGGCACTGACTGCATCGGCATAGGCATCGGATGGCGTGACCAGCCCGCCGACCATGCCGCGACCACGTACGGTGGAAATAATGTTGAAATGCTTGCGCATTTGAATCAGGCGCTGGTGCATCAACCGTCCTTTTTCAAGGACGGTGTTGGCAAAAGAGTCGTCTTGCCAGAATGTATTCAGTGCCGCAGTAGCCGTGACAAAGGCAGGGTTATTGCCACGAAAAGTGCCATTGTGAGCAGACACTTTCCAGATATCCAGCTCAGGCTTCATCAGTACCAATGCCATCGGCAGTCCATAACCAGATAATGATTTGGACAGCGTTACAATGTCGGGAACAATGCCGGCCTGTTCAAAGCTGAAGAAGCTGCCGGTGCGTCCACAACCCATCTGAATATCATCGACAATCAGCAGCATGTCATGGCGTTTGCATAAGGAAGCCAGTCCGCGCAGCCACTCAGCGGATGCGGTATTGATGCCACCTTCGCCTTGAATGGCTTCAACCAGCACAGCTGCCGGTTGATCCAGGCCAGAGCTTGGGTCTTTTAGCTGACGTTCAATCATGGCCAATGTATTGGCGTCTTGTCCGTAATAACCGGCATAGGGCATGAAGCGGGTATTTTCCAGGGCGGTGCCGGTGGCTTCACGAAACTTGCGTGATCCGGTGGCAGCTACCGAGCCACTGCTGACGCCATGAAAGGCATTGGTAAAGCACAGTACGGTATGGCGTTTTTTGACCTGGCGCGCCAGCTTGAGTGCGGCTTCAACAGCATTGGTGCCGGTGGGGCCGGTGAACTGTAATTTATAGTTCAATTTACGGGGTTGCAGGATATTGCGTTCAAAGGTTTCCATGAATTGCCGTTTGGCGCAGGTGGCCATATCCAGGCCGTGCACGATGCCGTCGGAACTTAAATAGTCAATGAGGGTGGTTTTAAGTGCATCCGGGTTGTGGCCATAGTTCAGCGTGCCTGCACCCGCGAAAAAATCCAGATAGCGACGGCCATTTTCATCACTGAGCCAGCTGCCTTTGGCGGTTTGGAAAACGGCCGGAAAGCTGCGGACATAAGAGCGTACTTCTGACTCAAGACGATCAAATATTTGTAATGGCATGGTGTGGCTCCTGTGCTGAGTGATGGGTTGCGGTCGCAAATGGGCCGATGTGAAACAGGATTTCGTCTTCGTGTGCATGGCCGGCAAAGTCGGCTGTGCCAAACAGTATGGAGGTGTTGATCTGGCAACCCAGACGTTCGCCGAGTTTGCGAAATACCCGTGCGGAAGCGATATTGCTGGGCGATACCGTGGTGTCTATAAATCGGATTTGTTGGCAAACAGGGCGAGCCAGCAGTCCGCTGATCAGGGTGGCTGCCATGCCGGTGCCGCGATAGGCCGCTGCTGTGACCACTTGCCAGATAAACAGCGTGTCGGGTTGTTGCGGCGGGATATAGGCCGATACATAGCCCACAATCTTGCCGTTGTGCTCGGCCACTATACTGGTCTGCGAAAAGTGTTGCGTTTGCAGCAGATAGGCGTAACAGGAGTTCAGATCCAGCGGTGGTGACTGTTTCACCAGTGTGTAAATAGCAGCACCATCCTGTTTATGAGGGGGGCGAAGATTGATTTTCTGGGGTGTCATGTTTGACTCCTGTCTCCATTGGATCGATGGCCAGAATGGCTGAGGCATCAATGCGGTCGGCACCAAACAGCTGCACCAGGCGTTCCAGCGAAAGTGCAATGGCGGCCTGTTCCAGTTCGGGAAGTTTGCCCAGCTCATTAGCCAGTCGTGTTTGCAGTGGATTGGGGGACTGCTCAACGAATGCGTGGCCCTGTGTGGTTATGCTGATTTGTATCTGGCGCCGGTCTTCGGCATCACGGCTGCGTTGCACCATGTGTTTGGCCTCCAGGCGGTCGATGATGCCGACCATGGTGCTGGGGCTGAGATCTACCGCCTGAGCCAGTGTTTTCAGACTCATCGGGCCATCATTGAATAGCGCGATCAACGTCACCAGCTGAGGTGTGGTGATGTCCTGCGTGTTTTTCAGCATTTTGGAATGAATGCTGACGGCGCGAATAATGCGGCGTATGTCTCTAAGGATGCGAACTTCATAGGGGGATTTGGCAGACGTAATGTCGTTCATGGTGCGTGTTTCGCAAAATTAGTTTCAGTACAAATGATTTGAAATCATAGCATTTGATCTCAAAATGTCAAATTTGAGCACAGCAGCTATCTGCCGTAGTCATTGCCATGTCGGGTGGCATGGGCGAAAATGCGCGCCTATTCATCGCCCGCCCAACGGAGATCGTCGCATGCCTGCGCAGCCCCTGAATCAACGTCACCTTGCCAATGCCATTCGCGTGCTTGCGATGGATGCAGTCCAAAAGGCTAATTCAGGGCATCCGGGGGCACCGATGGGCATGGCAGATATTGCCGAAGTGCTGTGGCGCCAGGTGATGCGTTACAACCCGGCCAATCCGAACTGGGTGAATCGTGATCGTTTTGTGTTGTCCAATGGTCACGGCTCCATGCTGCAATATGCTTTGCTGCATCTGACCGGCTTTGATCTGGGCATTGATGATCTGAAGGCCTTCCGTCAGTTGCACAGCAGAACACCGGGTCACCCCGAGTATGGTTATGCCCCCGGTATTGAAACCACCACAGGGCCGCTGGGTCAGGGCATTGCCAATGCCATTGGCATGGCACTGGCCGAGAAAACGCTGGCAGCACAATTTAACCGTGACGGTTTTCCGGTCATTGACCACAACACCTATTGCTTCCTGGGTGATGGCTGTCTGATGGAAGGTATTTCTCACGAAGTATGTTCGTTGGCGGGCACGCTGGGTCTGGGCAAGCTGATTGCCTATTACGACGACAATGGCATTTCCATTGATGGTGAAGTGGAGGGCTGGTTTACCGACGATACCGTGCAGCGCTTCCAGTCTTATGGCTGGCAGGTGATTGGCCCGATTGACGGCCATGATGCCGATGCCATTCGCAGCGCCACGCAGGCGGCACAGGCCGATAGCGTACGCCCCACATTGATTATTTGTAAAACCGTGATTGGTGCTGGTTCACCTAACAAGCAGGGCAAGGAAGATTGTCACGGTGCGCCTTTGGGTAATGATGAAATTGCTCTGACCCGTGAAGCACTGGGTTGGCCGCATGCGCCGTTTGAAATCCCGCAGGACATTTATGACGCCTGGGATGCGCGCCCCAAAGGTGATGTGCTGGAGAAAAATTGGGATGGCCTGTGGTCATCTTATGCCAAAGCGCATCCTGAGCTGGCAGCCGAGTTAAGCCGTCGTTTGCAGGGTGATTTGCCCGCAGACTTTGTGGAGCAGGCCAATGCCTGGGTCGCTGCCTGCGATGCCAAGGCAGAAACCATTGCCTCGCGTAAAGCCTCGCAAAATACCCTGAATGCCTTTGGCCCATTGTTGCCTGAGCTGCTGGGTGGTTCGGCGGATTTGGCCGGTTCCAACCTGACACTGTGGAAAGGTTGTCGTGGGGTGCAGGATCATGCCGATGGCAACTATGTATTTTATGGTGTGCGCGAATTTGGCATGAGCGCCATCATGAACGGTGTCGCGTTGCATGGTGGTTTTGTGCCTTATGGCGCGACCTTTCTGATGTTCATGGAATATGCGCGCAATGCTCTGCGTATGGCCGCATTGATGAAGCAGCGCGCTATTCATGTCTATACCCACGACTCCATTGGTCTGGGTGAAGACGGCCCGACGCACCAGCCGGTAGAGCAGTTGGCCAGCCTGCGTCAGACACCTAATCTGGCGTCCTGGCGTCCGGCGGACACGGTAGAAACAGCGGTGGCCTGGCGCGAAGCCTTGTTGCGTAAAGACGGCCCGACAGCCTTGGTGTTTTCACGCCAGAATCTGGTGCATCAGGTGCGTACGGCTCAGCAGATTGCCAATATTGCCTGTGGTGGTTATATCTTGCGTGATGCTGATCAGCCGGAAGTGATTTTGATTGCTGCTGGTTCGGAAGTGTCGCTGGCCATGGCGGCATCTGATCAGCTCAGTGCCGAAGGCCTGGCGGTGCGCGTGGTGTCCATGCCGTCGCCGGATACCTTCCTGCAGCAGGACGCGGCCTATCGTGAGCAAGTGTTGCCATCTGCCGTGCGTAAGCGCGTAGCGGTCGAGGCGTCGATCAGTGATTACTGGTACCGCTTTGTGGGTCTGGATGGTGCCGTTGTTGGCATGAACAGCTATGGCGAATCAGCACCGGCGGGTGATCTGTTCAAGCATTTTGGTATTACTTCAGATGCTGTGGTGGCCGCTGTCAAAGGCCTGACATGAGGCCGACAGCATGAGCCTGCGGGTTGCCATTAACGGATTTGGCCGCATTGGTCGTCATGTGTTGCGCGCACTGCTTGAGGCAGGCGAAACACATCCGATACAAATCGTGGCAGTTAATGATCTTGGCGACCCGCAAGCCTTGTTGCATCTGCTGAAATACGATACTACGCATGGCCGCTTTCCCTTTCCGGTCACATTGGATGATCATGTCCTGCGTGTCGGCGAGCAGCGTATTGCGTTTTATTCAGAGCCTCATCCCGACAAGCTGCCGTGGCAGCATCTGGCGGTTGATGTGGTGCTGGAATGTACCGGCGAGTTTCGTGCCTATGCGCAGGCGGCACGACATCTGGATGCTGGTGCCGGACGTGTAGTAATTGGTGCAGCGCCCTTTGATACCGCAGACCTGATTGTGGTCTGCGGGGTGAATGATCACGAGCTGAATGCCGAGCATCGAATTGTTTCTGCGGCCAGTTGTACTTCGCATGCTCTATGTCCCATGTTGCAGGCATTTATGCAGCTGACCGGAATCGAGTCGGCGCTGATGACGGAAATCCACGCTTATACCTCGGATCAGGTCTTGCTGGATCATGTTCATCGTGACTTGCGTCGTGGTCGGGCAGGTGCACAAAACATGATCCCGACTACGTCCAGTGCCTTGGGTGTGGCGCGTCGTGTGTTTCCGGCGCTGGCGGATCGTCTGGGCGGTTATTCCCTGCGTGTACCCACGTTGAATGTGGCGGCGATTGACCTGACAGTGCAGATGACCAGGCCGTTGTCTGTCGATGAGTTACATGAAGGTCTGCGTGCTTATGCCGCCGCTAGTGATGGCTTGATGTCGATCAATGATGAGCCTTTGGTATCGGCTGATTTTAATCATCGTTGTGAGTCACTGATTCTGGATCTGACCCAAACCGAGCTGGTGGGCAGTCAGGTCAAGGTGTTTGCCTGGTATGACAACGAATGGGGTTATGCCAATCGTTTACTGGATTTGTGCGCGCGTTTGGCGGCACTGAAATAACAGGTTGTTCGTGGCCGAATACTGGATATTAAAAAGATAAAGGAGCAGCAAATGAGCGTATTAAAAATGAGCGATCTGGATCTGGCCGGTAAGCGCGTACTGATCCGCGAAGACTTGAACGTGCCGGTGAAGAATGGCGTGATTCGTTCAGATGCCCGTTTGGTTGCTTCATTGCCTACGATCAAGCTGGCGCTGGAAAAAGGCGCAGCGGTGCTGGTGTGCTCTCACTTGGGGCGTCCGACAGAAGGTGAGTTCAGCCAGGAAAACTCATTGGCGCCGGTGGCGCAGTGGTTATCCGAAAAGTTGGGTCAAGCTGTGCCTTTGGTGACAGATTATCTGAATGGTGTGGACGTTGCTCCCGGTCAGGTGGTGTTGCTGGAAAATGTGCGTTTCAATGTCGGTGAAAAGAAAAATCTGGACGAGTTGACACAAAAATATGCCGCTTTGTGTGATGTTTTTGTCATGGACGCATTTGGTACGGCTCACCGTGCCGAAGGCTCCACACATGGCGTGGCCAAGTTTGCCAAGGTGGCTGCTGCTGGCCCTTTATTGGCCGCTGAGCTGGAAGCCCTGGGCAAGGCGCTGGGTAATCCGGCACGTCCTATGGCTGCCATTGTCGCTGGCTCGAAAGTATCGACCAAGCTGGATGTGCTGACGTCGCTATCGTCCATTTGTGACCAGCTGATTGTCGGTGGCGGTATTGCCAATACTTTCCTGGCCGCTGCCGGTTATCCGGTAGGCAAGTCGCTGTGTGAACATGATCTGATTGATACTGCCAAGGCCATTGCCGCCAAGGTGGATGTGCCGTTGCCAACCGATGTGGTGGTGGCTGAGGTGACTGGCCCGATTGAAGACTTTTTTGCCTTCGTGCAGGCTGCTACTCCGGTGGTCAAGGCCGTGGCTGATGTGGGGCCAAATGACATGATTCTGGATGTGGGGCCGGACACCGCTGCACGTTTTGCCGAATTGCTGAAGGCCGCCAAAACGATTTTGTGGAATGGCCCTGTCGGTGTGTTTGAAGTGGATGCCTTTGGTGGTGGCACGCAGGCACTGAGCCTGGCGATTGCCGAGTCCGAGGCATTCTCGATTGCTGGTGGTGGCGATACCCTGGCGGCGATTGACAAGTATAACGTTGCCGATCGCGTGTCGTATATTTCCACTGGTGGTGGCGCATTCTTGGAATTTGTTGAAGGCAAGGTTTTGCCTGCGGTAGCGGCTCTGGAAGCAGCTGCTCAAAAGTAATTTTCGTTTTAGGAGAACACCATGGCTCTGATCAGCCTGCGTCAACTGTTGGACCATGCCGCCGAGCACAGCTATGGCGTGCCTGCATTTAATGTCAATAATCTGGAGCAGATGCGCGCCATTATGGAAGCGGCTGCCAAGACCGATTCTCCGGTGATTGTGCAGGCCTCTGCCGGTGCCCGTAAGTATGCCGGTGCCCCTTTTCTGCGCCATTTGATTCTGGCCGCTATTGAAGAGTTTCCGCATATTCCGGTGGTGATGCATCAGGATCACGGCACCAGCCCGGCTATTTGCCAGCGTTCGATTCAGCTGGGCTTCAGCTCGGTGATGATGGATGGCTCATTGGGTGAAGATGGCAAAACGCCAACCAGCTATGAATACAATTCGATGGTGACTCGTCGTGTGGTGGAAATGGCGCATGCCTGCGGTGTGTCGGTGGAAGGCGAAATCGGCTGTCTGGGTTCGCTGGAAACTGGTATGGCCGGTGAAGAAGATGGTGTCGGTGCAGAGGGTGTGCTGGATCATTCCCAGTTGCTGACCGACCCTGAAGAAGCTGCTCGCTTTGTGCAGGATACCGGCGTTGATGCGCTGGCCATTGCCATTGGTACATCGCATGGTGCCTACAAGTTTACCCGTCCACCGACTGGCGACATTCTGGCCATTGACCGCATCAAGGAAATTCATACTCGGATTCCCAACACGCATCTGGTCATGCACGGCTCTTCCAGCGTGCCGCAGGATTGGCTGGCCATCATTAATCAGTACGGTGGCGATATCAAGGAAACCTATGGTGTGCCGGTGGAACAGATTGTGGAAGCCATCAAGCATGGCGTGCGCAAGGTGAATATTGATACTGACCTGCGTTTGGCATCAACCGGTGCCATGCGTCGTCATATGGCAGAACATCCGTCAGAATTTGATCCACGCAAGTTCTTTAAAGAGACCATTGTGGCTATGCGCGATGTCTGTATTGATCGTTACGAGGCATTTAACTGTGCCGGTCAGGCCAGCAAGATTCGTCCATTGTCGCTGGATACCATGACCGACCGTTATGCGCGTGGCGAGTTGCGTCAGCAAGTGCAATAACGTGATGTGATGTGACAAAGGGCCGGTGCGGGCAACCCCACCGGCCCTTTTTTTGGCTGCGTGGACTTTTGTTACTTAAGTGACTAAAATTGATTGTGACGATTGTCACTCTTGCGCCATAAAAATAAAAAGAGGCCATCATGTTTGTTTTTCGTTTTCTGTCTGTCATTTTTTTAGGCCTCACCTTGGCTCTTTCTGGTTGTATTTTTGATTCCAACAAGTCGCGTGTTGGAAGTGGTCCGAATCCTACGGATCCGCCTGCACCTGACGAGGAAGAGGATGAAGGTGAAGACGAGGTCACTGAGCACGGCCTTACCCGTTATGCCTTTGGCAATCGTTGTGTGGTCATCGAGTCGGTACAAAATGGTCGTTTTATTGCTGCCAATGGCGGTCAATATGGCGCATTTGCCGAGCAGTTCGCCGACGCCGAAGCGTTCTATTTCAAACCCACCAGTCTGGGCGATTACCTGCTCTATAACCGCTCCGGTCAGTTGTTGCGAGCAGGTGATACGGTCTCCATGAACAGCCTGAAGGCGGCTTCTGACCACAACATCATCACGGTGCGGGCGGCAGGCGATGACACTCAGTATGTGCAGCCTCCGATCAGAGATCGTGAGCCTGCGCCAACCGAAATTTCCGCCTATCGTGATTTTGTGGATCCGCTGATACGCAGTGAGTTATTCACGCTGGATGCTGCTGCCACCGGAAAGCGTTTGCAGGTGGCCGAAGCGGGTGCGTTAACACAAGGGTCAACGGAAGCAGCTCAGCTATTCAAATTGCATAGAGCCACTGGTTGTACCGAATTTCCGGAAGCCAGTAACAATGCCAGTGGCAAAACCTTCAAGGGCAAGACCGATGATGGTCGTGTGCTGGGCATGGCCGATGTGCACGTACACATGTCGGCAACTACCTTTCTGGGTAATGCGCAATATGGCGATCCGTTTCATCGCTTTGGTGTGACTCATGCCTTGGAGGATTGCAAGGAGCTGCATGGCCCCAACGGCTTGTTGGACGTTGTGGGCGCTTTGCTGGGTAATGATTTTGATGGGCATGCCACCGATGGCTGGCCCACCTTTACCGACTGGCCATCGCGTAACAGCCTGACGCATGAGGCAATTTACTGGAAGTGGCTGGAGCGCGCCTGGTTGTCCGGTTTGCGTATTATGGTCAATGATCTGGTGGAAAATGAAACGCTGTGCGAGCTTCAGCGTAATGTTACCAAAGAGCCTTTGCGCGACTGTAATGAGATGAATAGTGCCGCCCGCCAGGTCGGTACTTTGTATGCGCTGCAGGACTATATCGATGCGCAATACCGTGGTCGCGGCAAGGGCTGGTTCCGTATTGTGCTGTCACCAGAAGAGGCTCGTACTGTCATTGAACAGGGCAAGCTGGCAGTGGTTATCGGCATTGAAATTTCCAACATGCTGGACTGCAAGCTCAACTATAACCCGCTGCGTTTGCAGGAGCCTTATCAGGAGACGGGCACGGGTCTGACTGAAAACAGCTATACCTGTGATCAGAATGTGGTGCGTAACCAGCTGGATCGTTTGATTGATCTGGGTGTGCGCCAGGTCATCACCATTCACGAATTTGATAACCCATTTGGCGGCAACGGCATCTTTGATGGTCTGGTGCTGAATGTGGGCAATCGGGAAAACACCGGTGGCATTCCTTCGGGTGATCTGAACAAGTTGACCGGCCTGCTTAATAATCCGACCGGCATTTCGCCATTGGGTTATATCCAGTCTGCTGAGCTTCCTACCGGCGAATTCTGGACTACGTATGATTGCCCTGAGGAGAATGTGACCCCCGGTTTTTCCGGTTATTTGTGGGATCGTGCTGGCGGTGCCCAGATGACCAGCCTGTATACCATTGGTCTGCCCGAGCAATTATGTCCATTCCTGGGGCAGGGCGGTCGTCCGGGTGGTATTACGCCGTGTTATCCGGAGAAACGACAGTGTAATGCGCGCTGGATGACGCCGATGGGATTGTTTGCCTATCAGCTGTTGATGGAAAAAGGCATGATTTTTGACATTGACCATCTGGAAATGGAGATGAAAACGCAGGCGCTGGAACTGGCCGAGGCGCAACCCATTGCCTATCCCTTCGTGTCCACGCATGGCACCTTTGGTGGTACCAGTCGGGACCAGACCTTGCGTATTCTGCGCAATGGCGGATTCCTTTATCCCAGTCTGTCCAATGGGCCGCAGATTATTCGTGATATGGCCGAACTCAAGACAATTTGGCGAACCCTGCCGGAACCACGGCCATTGTTTGGTTTCGGTTTTGGCACCGACACCAACGGTCTGTCGGCTCAGGCCTCTCCGCGTGGCAATGTATCTGCAGACAAGGCAGTGCGTTATCCCTATCAGCTGTTCGCCGGCAGTGTTTTTGATGAGCTGACGGACTTTAGTGGTCAGTCCCCCGTGACTTTCTTCCAGCCCGAGGAGCGTGATGCATCGGGGGCGGGCCGTACCTGGTCACTGGATGAAGATGGCAGTGCGCACTACGGCATGTTGAGCGGTATGGTGCAGGAAGTGCGTCTGGAGGGTGATGCGCAGGACATGCAGGACCTGTTTAATTCGGCAGAACGCTTCCTGCAGACCTGGGAGCAGACCTTGGCGGCCAGTGCGGCCATTAACGCCGCTGGCGGTGCCAAAACACCGGACGGGATTTTGCGGCCAGCGCCCAAGCCGGTTAATCCGTTGCTGAGATTGCAACCTTAATTGTCAGGATTGCCGGGGAAGCCTATGCAGGACAAAGGCTTCCCCGTTAAGCTAGCCAAAATAAATAGAACGAGATTTTGTGTTGAGCACGTTTAGTCCTGACAAAGCCCGCCGCGCCTTACCCCAATTAGACCTGGCCATTAAAGCTCCCTTGCGTGGGGAGTTGGCTGATTACGCCCGGCACTATCAGCTGGATACTCTGGCCGATGGCATTTCAGTTCAGCACTATTTGGGCACGGTCGATGCCTATGGTTTTCAGATTGCCACCCATGTTTTTTTCCCAATCAACAAGCGTGCCAAAGGTACGCTATTGATCGTGCATGGCTATTTTGATCATGTCGGGTTGTACCGTCATGCCATTGCGCATGGCCTGTCACGGGGATATGCCGTGGTAGCGTTCGACTTGCCGGGTCATGGTTTGTCTTCCGGAGCAACTGGCGTGATCGAGGACTTCCAGCATTATCAGGAGATGCTGCTGGACTTGGTGAATACGCTTAAGCCTCAGTTGCCAACGCCCTGGGTGGCGATGGGGCAGAGTACGGGCGGAGCCATTTTGATGGATCATGTACTGAGCTCATTGGCTGCAGGCAAGCGGCCACTGTTTGTGCGCGTGCAATTACTGGCTCCTCTGGTGCGTGTTGCGCAATGGCGCAAGGTTCGGTTGGGTCAGTGGTTGTTTGGACGCTGGCGTATCGCTTTGCCGCGACATATGCGGCGCAGCAGCAGTGATGCTGATTTTATTGATTTTCTGTGGAATACAGATCCCTTGCAGTTCCGTCATATCCCGCTGGTCTGGTTGAACAGCATGGTGCGTTGGGAGCGTTACATTCATGATTTGCCACGTTGCCGCTTCCCGATTTCAGTGGTGCAGGGGGAGCGTGATGAAACGGTGGACTGGCGCTATAACCTGGATTTTGTGAGTAGTCGTTTTTTTGTGGAAGGGCGCGTGCAGATTCCAGAGGCATCACACCATCTGGTTAATGAGCGTAGTGAACTGCGTATGCAGCTGATGCAGGTAATGAATACCTATTTATTAAAATAGGCAGCACTTGTGGCAATAAAGGCAAGGTGGCAGTATGCGTTGTCACTTTTGGTCATTTTAACAACGCACAATCATGATGGGAGGCCTTATGGCAGCACAACGTATCGAGATCATTCAAGAGTTTCCATTTCCCGTTGAAAAGCTGTTTGCTTTCTTGAGTGATCATGAAAATTTAGGCGTTATCTTTCCATTGAAAATTACCCGTATTCGTGACGGCCAGGGTTCAGTGAATGGCGTGGGTTCGACTCGACGTATGGCGGCTCCGGGTGGTCTGGTTTCCCTGGAGGAAACCAATACCAAGGTGGAAGAAAATCAGCTGATTGAGTACACCATCAGCAAAGGTGGCTGGCCGGTGAAGAATCATTTGGGCGTGATGCGTTTTTATCCGTTCCAGGACGGTTCAAGACTGCATTACACCATTGATCTGGATTCGGCGATTCCAGGCACGGCCTGGCTGATTGCCAAAGGTCTGGAAACACCGATTCGTGCCGGTTTGAAAAAGCTCGCCAAGCGCGGTTTGTAAGAAGAAACAGATAATGAAAAAAGCCCCTGATTACAGGGGCTTTTTTTAATTGGCACTGATACCAACCAGTACTTCCAATCGTCCCGGACGCACTCGCAAATCACGAATCTCGAACTGCTGAACCAGTTGAGTCAGCACTTCCTTGCTGTCTTTCAGTGTGGTCAGGCCGGGCAGTACACTCAGATCGGTCAGACTGACCAGTTTTTCCACCATCCACGAGCGGTTGTTCAGAAAGTCGATCATGGCGGTTTCACCCAGATCAATGCGCCACAGGCGTGGGCCTTCGCTGCTCACGCCGGGGATTTTAGCTAGCATCTGATGTACCGGCGCTTTGGTGGGCAGACGGTTGGCGACATAAAAAGCGCCACGCCCAATTTGTTTGGTGGCCCAGTTGGTCACCAGATTGGTCTGTCGGAATTGTGCATCCAGATCTTCACTGACCTGACGCACGCGCAAATAGTTGGCATCACGCGATACCTTGCATTCCAGCACGTCAAAATCCAGTTCTACCGTGTAGATCAGGCGGTTGTGATGACCATCAACGGCAACGGTAATACGGTCATCACCGCAGTACACGGTCAGGTGGTCAATGTTGGGGTTGTTGGCAAACTTCTGACGCAGTTGCCGGTTTAGCTGGCTTTCTGAAAAATTGAGTGTCAGCGAGGATTTACGCAGGTACGCCTGAGCCATTTGCAGTGCCACATCACGTGCTACCTGACCTGCGGCCTTGGCCGTGTCCCCTGCAAATTGGGCGGCGACCTTGGCCCCATCCTCGGCCAGTTGGGCCACCACTTGCGCACCTTCAGAGGCGATTTGCAGTGCCGAGCGGGCGGCCTCATTGGCTACTTCAGCTACGCCCTTGGCGGTTTCATTGGCCATTTCACTGACTTCCCGGGCGGTTTCAGCAGCCATGACTGCCATGCTTTTGGCCGTGGCACGTGCTTGACCGGCGGCCTCAAAGACATTTTTGGCGGCACGCGTTAACGGGACTCGCAAAGACGACTTTGCTGGCGTCGCAGGTGCATTTTCCGGCGTTGATTCGGGAGCCGGTGTTTGATCTGTTATGTCGTCAGACATGGTCGTTTTGCCTAGTTGAGAAAAACAACGGACTCGCTCAATGGCGCTCGCACAGTGCGCGCTGCATTGGCGGCAATTTCAGTATCTTCATAACCAAACGATATGCCAAACAGGATAGCAATATTGTCGTTTATGCCGAATACCTCACGTACATCATTCGGGTAATAGGCCATGGAGCCTTGAGCGCAACTGGCAACGCCATGAGCCGTCATGGCCAGCATCAGGGTTTGGGCATACATGCCAACGTCAAGCGCCATCAGGGTATCGAATGATTTGTCCATGCCCAGAAAGCAGACATGAGGTGCATCAAACAGCTCGAAGTTGCGCATGGTGGCACGCATGCGTCCCATTTTGTCATCACGGGCAATGCCCATGGCGCCGTACAGTGCTTGTGCGCATTCCACCTGGCGAGTGCGATGCTCACCGCTGAGGCTGGGCATGAATCCAATATCGGGAGTCATTGGTTTGCCGGTGGCTATGCCATCCATAAAACGCTGGCGTAGCGTGTTGCGTGTTTCACCTGAAGCCACATAAACCTGCCAGGGCTGGACGTTGCAGTTGGATGGAGCCCACTGTGCCAGTTCAAACACCTGAGTCAGTACTTCGGGGGCGACGGGTTGTGGCAAAAAGCCACGAACAGAGCGGCGTTGGCGAATGGCATCAGGTAATGACAAGGTGTCGGTTGTGGGCATAAACATGGTCCATATGGATGATTGTTGGTGGCTACTTTAGCGCATTTTATTGTGTCTGAGTTGCAGACGATTTGCCCCTAATATGACAATCTATGCCGCAAATGACCGACTGGTCGCGATTTACTAGAGTGCCGTTATGTCAGCAAAAATTTATGAAGTAATGGTGTTGGGCGGTGGCTTTGCTGGTATCGGAGCGGCCATCAAGTTACGTGAAGCCGGTATTGATGACTTTATTCTGCTGGAAAAAGCCAATGAGCTGGGCGGGGTCTGGCGTGAAAACACCTATCCCGGTTGTGCCTGTGATGTGCCTTCTGCACTGTACTCTTATTCGTTTGAGCCTAATCCGAACTGGAGCAAGGTGTTCGCGGGTCAGGCAGAGATCAAACAGTATTTGCTGAGTACGGCCAATAAATATGGCGTGATGCCACATGTGCGCTTGCAGCATGAGGTGATCAGTACGCACTGGCTGGAAGCTGAAGGTGTGTGGCTGATTCATACCAATCAGGCCGACTTCAAGACCCGTTTTGTCATTATGGCCTGCGGGCCAATGCATGAACCTGTCATTCCCGATATTCCCGGGTTGGACACGTTTTCGGGTGAGATTTTTCATTCCTCGCGCTGGCGTCATGATATTGATCTGGCGGGAAAGCGCGTGGCGGTGATTGGCACTGGTGCTTCAGCCATTCAGTTCGTCCCGGAAATTCAGCCGGTCGTTAAACAGCTGACTGTGTTTCAGCGCACGCCACAATGGGTGCTGCCGAAAATGGATCCGGCCTTGCCTGCTGCCATTAGACGAATATTCGAGATTGCACCGCTGACTCAAAAAATGGTGCGTGGTTCGGTCTACGGCATTTTTGAAACGATTAATGGTGGCATGCAAAGTGTGCGTGCCATGAAGCAGTTTCAGCGTCTGGCTCAGTTGAATATTCAGCGTTCGGTGAAAGACCCCGTGCTGCGCCAGAAACTGACGCCGGACTATCTGCTGGGCTGCAAGCGTATTCTGCAATCCAACGCCTGGTATCCCGCACTGACGCAGCGCAATGTGCAGGTAATCAATCATGCGCTGCAGTCGGTTGAGGGACACATGCTGGTGGCCGCAGATGGTAGTCGACATGAAGTTGATACCATCATTTTGGGTACGGGTTTCGAAATTGCCGAGCCACCGATTGCACAACGTGTGTATGGTCGTGATGGCCGTAGCATGGCCGAGGTCTGGCAGGGTAGCCCGGAAGGTTATATGGGCACCATGGTAGCGGGCTGTCCCAATGGTTTTCTGATGTTTGGTCCCAATATTGCGGTGAGCTCTTCGGCACTGATTATTATTGAAGCGCAGCTGACCTATATTGTGGATGCACTCCGGCAGGCGCGTGCACGAGGCATTCGCAGCATTGAGGCCGATCCGGTACGTACTGCCGAATACAATCAGCGCGTGCAGGCCGCATTGCAACATACCGTCTGGAATACGGGCGGTTGTCAGAGTTATTTCATTGACCGTAATGGTCGCAACAGCACTGCATGGCCGTGGACTACCTTTGCCATGCGTCATCAGTTAAGTCGTTTTAATCTGGACGAATACCTGGTTTCGTTTCAGTCCCAGCCCGTTGTAGCTCATGAGTATTAAGCCAATGAAAAATACACTGCAAGGAAAAGTGATTGCCATTACCGGTGGTGGTCGAGGTATCGGTCTGGCCACGGCCAAAGCGCTGCTGGCACGTGGTGCCAGGGTTTGCATTGGTGATGTGGATTTGGCGGTTGCACAACAGGCAGCGAGTGTCATTGGTGCTCATGCTGCCCATCTGGACGTCCGTGATCCGTTGTCATTCAAGGCTTTTGTGGCCGAAACCGAGGCCACTTATGGCCCACTGGATGTGCTGGTCAACAATGCCGGCATTATGCCGATGGGCTTCTTTCTGGATGAAGATCCGGCATTGGTTAACACACAGATTGATATCAATTTTCGGGGTGTGATTCACGGCATGCAGCAGGCATTGCCGGGCATGCTGGAGCGCGGTCGGGGACATATTGTTAATGTGGCATCACTGGCCGGACGTTTTGCGATTCCAGGGGCTTCGGTATATAGCGGCACCAAATTTGCGGTGGTGGGAATGACCGAGGCGGTGGCAGGTGAATACCGCAATAGTGGCGTTAACTTTACCGTCATTATGCCTTCAAAGGTATTGACCGAGCTGACCTCGGGTACTGAGGCCGCTGGTCGCACCTTGCCAACGGTAACGCCCGAGCAGGTGGCTGATGCCATTGTGAATAGTCTGATCAAGCCACGTTTGATGGTAGCAGTGCCGGATTATCTGCAAAAGGCTCATGCTGCCTACCATCTGATTCCACACTGGCTACAGGATAAGGGCCGCCGTTTGATTGGTGATGACCGTATTCTGACCGAGCTGGATCATCAGGCGCATGCCGGTTATGACCAGCGCATTCGCCAGTTGAGCAAGTCTGATTAAGTCAGCGTGAGTCCATGGTCAGGTAGCGCAAATGACCGATAAAGCTGCGCGCTACCGGGCCCAGGATGTCAGCATCACTGAAGTTCAGATAGAACCGACTGCTGCGTGTGCCGCCACGCGGTAGTTGCAATGCCACCAGACTGCCATCGTCCAGATAGGGCTGTACGGCATGACGCGGTAGCCAGGCAAAGCCCAGGTTCTTGCGCAATAACTCAATGGATGTGCTGACATGGCTGACGGTCCAGCGTTGCTCGGAGCCTAACCAGCCGTGATCCTGTTTGTGTTCAATGGCGGAATCTCTGACGACAATCTGACGGCAGCCTTTTAGTGCTTCCAGCGTGAGTTGAGTGGGCGATTGATTGAGTGGATGTGCTGCCCCGGCCACGGCAATAAATTCAACTTGGCAAATATCCTCACTCAGGTTGTTTGGCAGTGTAAAAGGCGACAGGGCAATTTCGGCCTTGCCATGGCTTAGCAGTTCGTTGGCACCGGTCAAGATGGTTTCCAGCAGCTCGATGCGTATCAGAGGGTACTCGGCTGACACGGCCTCTAATGCTTTAAACAGCAGTGTTTTCGGAAAGGCTTCATCAACTGCGATATGCAGCTTGGATTCCACCCCGGCCTGTAGATTAAGCGCCACATTTTCCAGTCGTTCGGCTTCCGTCAATAAATAGTTGATGCGTCTTAACAGCTGCTCTCCGGCAGCGGTCAGCTGGGTTTTTCGTCCCTGTACTTGGAGCAGACTGACTCCCAGTAATTGCTCCAGTTTGCTGACCGCATGATGGATGCTGGACTGGCTTTTGTGGATGCGTTCTGCAGCCTGATGGAAGCCACCGTATTCGGCTACAGCTTTGAACATTCGCCATTGCTCCAGGGTTGAGCGCGTCATGATCCGGTCTCCATTAAAGTGCTGTCAGTCCCTGCCATAGCAGACGTATCCCGGTCAGCAAAAGCAAACTATAGATGATGGGCAGGAAGTGCTGCTCGGTAATGCGCTGTTTGATCCAGTAGCCCATCTGAATGGCCAGATAACATAGTGGGGCAAATGGTAATGCCCACCATAACAACTCCAGTGTGAGCTGACCTTGCAATACATAGGCGGGTAATTTGACGATATTGAGCAAGGCAAAAAATACTGCCGAGCTGGCAATATAGGTATTGCCGGGCAGTTTTTTGGCTAATAGATACAGCGTCATAGGTGGGCCACCCGCATGTACCAATGTTGAGCTGACCCCTGCGGTAAACCCCAAAATACGGGCAGCGACAGGGCTGCCCAAGGCGTCATTGCTGACGGCTTTCAGCAAGAAAAAGCGCAGGGCAAATAAAATCGAGGCGGTGCCAATAATAATTTGCAAATGTTGTGACGACAGTTTGTTCAGTAACCACGCGGCGGTGATTACACCCAGTATGGCGGCTGGCAAAAGTGGCTTCAGCGCCTCGACTGACCATCGTTGCCAGTATTTTCTCAGGGTAAAGGTATCCTGCATGATGAGTATGGGCAGCAGCAGTCCCAGCGCCATATGCGCAGGAAAGGCAATCAGCATCAGTGGCATGGCCAGCAGTCCCAGACTGCCGGCAAAAGCCGCTTTCGATATGCCGGAAAGCAGAACCACCAGGGTCAGTATCACCAGCATATCAATGGTCATGTTGGCATCCTTGTCGGTTATTGGCTTGGCAGGTCAAACCATAGCGCATCTACGTCGTCAGATAATGCCTGAACCTTGAGTTGTGTTTCATGGCTGATTTTGACGCCATCACCGGGACTTACGGCCAGTCCATTCAGCAGCAGCTCGCCTGCAATCAGGTGTAGATAGTAATGTCGGCTGGCTTGTGCTGGCAGCGTCAGCGTCTGCTCCGGTGTCAGCAGAAGTTGCGACAAACTCATGTCCTGTTTAATGCGTAATGTTGCGTTGCGACCGTCGGCGGTGATGACCTCGGTCAGCCCCGGCTTGCGTTCAAAACGTTTTTGCTGATAGTCGGGAGCACCATTTAGCTGATTTGGCTCAATCCAGATTTGCAGAAATTTCAGCGCCTCAGTTGTACTGGCATTGAACTCGCTGTGATAAATGCCGCTGCCTGCACTCATCAGCTGAAATTCGCCTGCCGGTATTATTTCGGCGTTTCCGGTCGAGTCCTTGTGGGCAATTTCACCTTCCAGCACATAGCTGATGATTTCCATATTGCGGTGGCCATGTGTTTCAAAGCCGGCACCAGCCGCTACCTGATCATCATTGATAACACGCAGTGTAGAAAAGCCCATCTGTTTGGGGTTGTAATAGCTGCCAAATGAAAAGGTATGTTTGCTGTTGAGCCAGCCAAAGTTGGCCAAGCCGCGCTCATGGGAACGAATAATGTCTAACATGGTGTCCTCCTGAGTCGCGGCCTGACAAAGACTTACAGTTTTTGTTGCAGGTAGTGGTCAACAGATGCCTTGCCGGCACCACTGAATAACAAGGAAGCGCTGACGGCCAGCAGAGACAGGGCAAATTCATAACCGCCGTTGCTCATGAACAGGCCGTTGGCAAAATGCACGCTGAAAATGGCGACCAGCATGGCAATGACCAGGGTAAAGGCCGCAGGTCTGACCAACAGGCCAATAATCAGCGCTAAACCACCAAAGAACTCAGCACCACCAGCCAGCAGCGCCATCAGCAGGCCGGGTGCCAGACCAATGCTTTCCATCCAGCCTGCGGTGGCTGTCAGGCCATTGCCGCCAAACCAGCCGAACAGTTTTTGGGCACCATGTGCCATGAAAATGATACCGACTGGAATCCGCAATATGAGTGCGCTCCAGCCAGCCTGAGTGCTGATGACGTTTTTGATGAGTGTCGTGTTCATGTTGTTTACCTTTGTGTGTGGATACAGCGTCTGGTTGATGAACACACTATATGCGGAGTATTTGAACTAATAAATCGTATAATTCAAATTAAAATGTTCTATTTTATAGAACTTAATGCCGAGTATTTTTTAGCTATTTGATTGTTACTGGTCTGCACCCTGACTAGAATCTGGCAGCTGAAATTTTTATGCCTCATGAAGGAGTAATTTGATGGTCTGGCTCTCGCTGGTTGCAGGTTTTATCGTGCTGATTATTGGCGCAGATATCATGGTGCGAGGTGCTGCCAGACTGGCTGCCAATATTGGGGTGCCACCATTGGTGATTGGTCTGACTATTGTGGCCTTTGGTACCAGTGCTCCGGAAGCTGCCATCGGGGTTGGTTCGGTTTTGTCCGGACAGCCGGAGTTGGCGGTGGCCAATGTCGTGGGCAGCAATATCTTCAACATTCTGTTTGTTTTTGGGTTGATAGCATTGATGTCGCCAATCGTGATTTCACGGCAATTGCTGCGCCAGGATATGCCGGTGATGCTTGTCGTGACGGTAGTGGCGGTATTGATGGCGTTGAATGGCGTGATTGGGTGGCTGGAGTCGGTGCTATTGTTTAGCGGTCTGCTGGCTTACACCGCCTTTGTTTTTATTCAGGGTCGCAAGCAGCTCGCTGACCTCATCGTCATCTGCCAGAGCCGCTCCCTGCTTG
>CAZMVL010000001.1:278481-289520 GCA_964569335.1 uncultured Paraperlucidibaca sp. | reverse complement strand
AAGCAGGGAGCGGCTCTGGCAGATGACGATGAGGTCAGCGAGCTGCTACAGGTGCAGGCGCCTGCCTGGAAAAATATATTGTACGTCGTGGCAGGGTTATTACTGCTGGTTGTTGGTGCTGAATGGCTGGTTGACAGTGCCGTTAAAATAGCGGCATCCCTCGGGGTAAGCGAGGTGGTCATCGGTTTAACGATTATCGCAGTGGGTACGTCTTTGCCAGAGGTGATGACTTCGATTGTGGCCACATTGCGGGGGCAGCAGGACATTGCGATAGGCAACATCGTGGGTAGTAATATCTTCAACATCCTGTGTGTACTGGGACTGTCTGGTCTGGTGTCGTTGGAGCCACTGGTAGTCGGCTCGCAACTGCTTGCTTTGGACTTCCCTGTCATGCTGGCGGTGGCCTTTCTGTGTGTTCCGCTGTTCTTGGCGGGTGCTGCGGTTACTCGATTCGATGGTGTGGTGATTCTGGCGTTTTATGTCATCTATGTCTGTTATCTGGTGGCGCAGGCAGTGTCATCAAGCATGTTGCCTGTATTGCACACGGCTTTTGTGTATTTCATGCTGCCAATGACGATTGTGTATCTGGCAGACCTGTTCAGAAGAGCTTATGTCGTCAGGCGGCAATGCAAGGCTTGAGAGCCAGTTTGAGTGTCAAAACAGTGGCAGATAGCCCTGCCACTGTTGTTATTGCATGGTTTTAGCTATCATGACCGGAATTATCGGCGTATTAATTCGTGATTAATGCGCCGTTTATTTCCTCAATGAGTCGTTTTACATGGACAGTCATCGATGTTGCTGCAGCAGTAAATCCCTCCGCAGTAATCACTCTCTTTTAAATCATCTCTTCCGGAGACTGTCATGGAGTTCCTGATGGATCCTGCCATTTGGGCGGGTCTGTTGACGCTTGTCGTGCTCGAAATTGTGCTTGGCATAGACAATTTGGTGTTCATTGCCATTCTGGCTGACAAGCTGCCTCCTCATCAGCGTGACAAAGCACGTCTTATCGGATTGTCGTTAGCACTGCTGATGCGACTAGGCCTGTTGACGGTTATTTCGTGGATGGTGACGCTGACCAAACCACTGTTCTCCGTGTGGGATCACAGTTTCTCGGGTCGTGATCTTATCTTGCTGGGTGGCGGTCTTTTTCTGGTGTTGAAGGCGACGATCGAGCTGCATGAGCGCATGGAGGGCAGCATAGTCAAGCAGGGCCCCAATCCGGTTTATGCCGGATTCTGGCTGGTTGTTTCCCAGATTATTGTGCTGGATGCAGTGTTTTCGCTGGACGCGGTGATTACTGCGGTGGGTATGGTTGATCAGCTGGGTGTGATGATGGCGGCAGTGACCATTGCCATGATCGTCATGATTGTAGCCTCCAAGCCACTGACCAGCTTTGTGAATAAACACCCAACGGTTGTCATGCTCTGTCTGAGCTTCTTGCTGATGATCGGCTTCAGTCTGATGGCCGAAGGCCTAGGCTTCCATATTCCAAAAGGCTATCTCTACGCCGCCATTGGTTTCTCGATTCTGATCGAGTTCTTTAACCAGCTGGCGCTTCACAACAGTGTTCGCAACGAAGCGCGTCTGCCGTTAAGAGAGCGTACCGCCGATGCCATCATGCGCTTGATGGGCGGGCCTCAGGCGTCAGGGCATAATTTACCGGTAGCCGACATGGTGGTTGACCCAACGGAAACCTTTGGTGATGAAGAGCGAAACATGATCTCGGGTGTGCTGACACTGGCCGATCGATCAATTCGTACCATCATGACGCCACGCAGTGAAATCTCCTGGATTGACTGCGAAAGCTCGTCGGATCGGATTCGTGCCCAGTTGCTGGATTCGCCACATAACCTGTTTCCGGTTTCCAGAGGCAGCCTTGATGAAGTGGTTGGTGTCATTCGTGCCAAGGAAATTTTAACGGCTCTGGATGAAGGCCGTGATCTGGCTGAATGCGCCGCGGCTTACGCGCCGATTGTGGTGCCTGATCGTATCGACGTGATCAAGATCTTGAGCGTGTTGCGCAAAGCCAAGGGCAGTCTGGTGCTGGTGGTGGATGAGTTCGGCACGATTCAGGGACTGGTGACACCACTGGATATCCTGGAAGCCATTGCCGGTGAGTTTCCTGACGCGGATGAAACGCCTGAAATCATGCGTGATGCCGCTGGCTGGTTGGCCAAGGGTACTGCCGACTTGCATTTGCTGGAGCAAGCTCTGGGTGGCATTGACCTGGTCAGCCTGGATGATACCTATGTGACGTTATCCGGGCTGTTGCTTGAGCAGCATGAGCAGATGCCTGCTGTGGGTGAGCAGATCGAGATTGATGGTTATGTGTTCGAAGTGCTGGAAGTGTCGGAAAGACGTATCGAACAGGTTCGGATCAGGCGTTTGGGATTAGTTTGAGGCCGTCAGTGTTTCGTAGTTTGTATTTGTATCTACGTAGGCTGCGGACGGGCAGCACTCAGCGAGGCTTAACGCTATGACTATATTTTCAAGACTGAGGCAGCTTCCGGGTTTGGGGCTGAAGCGTGTGTTTACGGCGATGGATACGGCTGCTGTGGAACAGGGGCGGCCATTCCACGAACCGGAGCTGATCCGGCCCAACACGGATCAGCGTCTTTTCAATGTCAGCCACTATGGTGTGATGATCCCCGATCTGCCCGAGCCGTTCCGCTTCTTTTCGCTCATGGCCATTATTGGCAGCACTGGCAATCGTCTCATCGACGTCGATCATATGTTGGTTGACCAGCCTGGTCGTAATGCCACTCAGGTTAGCGGCACGGCTGCACCGGGAACCGGGCAATTCGGCTCGTACAACATTGATCGCGACTGCGAAATCCGACCGGATGGTAGCCTGATCCGCTTTGGCCAAGATGTGCAGCTGACTGGGCTGTATCCCGAGATCCGTCTACAGGTTTCACGCGAGCAGTTTGTGCTCGACATTACGCTGACATGCCATGACAACGTGACCTGGTTCGCCCGATCGCCGATCTACAAGCACCTCGGACTCATGGCCGATTATCGCGGATATATTGAATATCAGGGTGAGCAGACTCCGGTGGCGGGGATGTGTACCTATGAATACTTCACCATGGCTGGGCCTTATGGTGTGTTGGACAAGCCCTTGCCACCCGCACTGCGTGTGCCGATGGACTTTTTCAGCTATCAAATTGTGGCGCTTGATGCCGACACCCAGCTCATGCTGGCCAAGGTTGGCGCTGCCGGTGTGACGTTGCTCGAAGCTGCCTGGCTGCGCAGGCGCGGAGAACCCAGCCGGATGCTGGATCAGGACGTCCGGTTTGAGGTGAGCGAGTTCGAGGCCACGCCGCGCATTGCGCCTGACGGCCATGCCATGCGTCTGCCAAAGACCCTCACCTGGACGGTGCGCGACGGCAAAGAAATTCTGGCGGTGATTCATGGCACGGTCGACACCCCGTTCATCTACGGGCTCTGCCGTGGCTATGTCGGCGGGTATTGCTACGAGGGCGAATTTCGTGGTCGTGCAGTGAGTGGTCGCGGTTATATCGAGTATGTAGATTGTGCATGATGCCAAGGTGCTTCAGTGTGTCAGCTTTTGCTGATGCCGACACTGACCTCCAGTCGGTTTGGCTGCACACGCAGTCCACGCACTTCGAGCTGACTGACCAGTTGCTGCATCAGCTCACGACTTTCATGCAGCACATTGAGCCCGGGCAGAATGCTGAAGTCGGTTAGTCCGGCCAGCTTTTCCAGCATCCATGTCCGGTTTTCGATGAAGTCGATCAGTCCAGCCTCATCAAGATCAATGCGCCAGCGACGATGCCCATCCGCGTGAATGCCCGGAATATCCTTGATCACATGCTGCGCCAGTGAAGGCAGTGGCAGTTTGTTGGCCAGACGGAAAGCGTGTCGACTGGCCTGACGCGCAACCCAGTTGACGGCGAAGTTGGCCTGACGCAGTTGAGCATCCAGGTTCTCATCAATTTGTTGCAGATACAGGCTGCGTTCCTGTTCGTTCACCACGCAACGAGTGACGACAAAATGCAGCTCGACGGTGTAGACGACACGCAGATAGTGTCCATCGACCAAGACCTTGAGCTGATCATTGCCACAATCGATGCTGATATGGTCGATGTTGCTGTTGTTTTCCAGGCGCTGCCGAATCTGATGATTCAGCAGTGGCTCAGGCAATGGCAGTGTGATGGAGCGCTTACTGAGATAAGTCTGTGCCAGCTTGAGGGCGGCATCGCCAGCGCTGCCAGCCAGGCCACGAGCTGTGTCCCCTGCGGTTCCCGCCAGACCACGAGCAGCGGCACTCGCGGTGTCACGTGCTAGTTCGGCAATTTCCAGCGTTTGCCCCAGGCTGCGTTTTAGCAATCCCTTGTTGCGTGGCGTGCTTGGTTTTTCCATGACGTTATCTCTGACTGCGTTTGTCTGCTTGTTATACACAGACAGTCGCGTTGTCGTCAGCCGCTTGGGGTGCCGGTCGTCGGATAGCGAAGTCTGTTTAGGTAAAACGTTGGTCAGACCCAGCTTGATCAGTTCGCTGAGTTGCGCAGTTGCCAGTCGGTCACGCAGTGCTAGAGTATCAAGCACCTGAATCATATAGCTCACCTGATCCAGACAGGTATCCAGCAATTGTTGTCGAAAATCTTTTTGACTGCCCTAGACCATCTGCATGCGCTTCATTGGAGCCAGTAGGGTATTGAGGCGTACAGTTTCTCGTTGGAGCTTGTCTGATTTGTGCGGATTTTTTTGCGGAAAGTGGCTGCGAGAATACTTGAATTGAGTTGGTGGGCCCGCAGGGACTTGAACCCTGGACCAAAGGATTATGAGTCCTCTGCTCTAACCAACTGAGCTACAGGCCCAACAAGCGCGAGAGTATAACCATCTCAGGCGTGCTCGCCCAGTCCATTATGTGTAATCGCACCCTGAATCAGACTCAGCGCATAAAGAGCAATGTCTTCGATGGTCTCGGCGCTGAAAGCGAGGCCATCGTTGTACATGCGACACAAACCATGCAGCGTGGCCCAGGCCACCTGGGCCAGGCGCAAGGCGTTGATGTTTGCTGGAATATGGCCTTCAGATTGCAGTTTAAGCAGTAGCTGACCCAGGCCACGAAAGCTGTCACGTGCGCGTTTATGAAAGTTGGTGTCGCTGACATCAAGCCAGTTATCACGTCCCAGCATCAGCTCATATTGCTCCGGATTGTCACGGGCAAAACGGACATAGGCCAGCACAAAATCGGCGAGTGTGCTGTTTTCCTCGCTGATGACAACAGCCATGTCAGCTTCAAAACGATCAATGCTGGCTTCGCCCAGTGCCAGTAGCAAATCCTGTTTATTTTTGAAATGGTGATACAGCGCAGGAGGTGAAACTCCCAGGCGTTCTGCCAGCTTGCGCAGGCTCAATGCATTGATGCCGACCTCGGCCACCAGTGTCAGTCCGTGGTCGATTAAACTCTGACGCAGATCGCCATGGTGATAATTGTGTCGTTCAGGGTTGCTTGACATATGACAAAGACCTTGTATCTTAACGGTGTTAATATAGTCCACATCTTCGCTTTTGACGAGAAAATAAATGACTGCTTACTCAAATATGCTGGCACCACTTGATTTGGGCTTCACCACATTACGTAATCGTATCGTGATGGGCTCCATGCACACTGGCCTGGAAGACCGCTTCTGGAACTACGGCAAGCTGGCGGCATATTTTGCCGAGCGCGCCAAAGGTGGTACTGCCCTGATGATTACAGGTGGCATTGCCATGAACAAGCAGGGTTGGCTGTTGCCGTTTGCGGGCACCATGAGCAGTTATGCCGATATTCTGAATCATCGTCGGGTGACCTCGGCTGTGCATGAGCATGATGGCAAGATTTTGATGCAGGTACTGCATGCCGGTCGTTATGCCTATCACCCATTCCAGGTTTCGGCCTCGGCAGTCAAATCGCCTATCAATCCGTTCAAGCCCAAAGAGATGAGCGAAAAGACCATTCTGAAGACCATCAAGGATTATGCCCATACGGCCAAATTGGCCAAACTGGCAGGTTACGATGGTGTGGAAATCATGGGCTCCGAAGGTTATCTGTTGAACCAGTTCATCTGTGTCCGGGTTAACCAGCGCAAGGACAAATGGGGCGGCTCGGTTGAAAACCGTATGCGTTTCCCGGTTGAAATAGTCAAGGCAGTGCGTGAGGCGGTGGGGCCAGACTTCATTATTGTCTATCGCTTGTCATTGATTGATATGGTGCCCGGTGGCAACTCCTGGGAAGACATTGTGACCATCGCAAAAGCGCTGGAAGCAGCGGGGATCACCATTTTGAATACCGGTATTGGCTGGCATGAAGCTCGTGTACCGACGATTGCCACTCAGGTGCCACGTGCCGCTTTCCGTAGTGTGACTGCACGTATCAAGAAAGAGCTGAAGGTGCCGGTGATGGCATCCAACCGCATCAATACGCCAGAAGTATGTGAGGATATTGTCGCCAGCGGTGATGCTGATCTGATTTCAATGGCGCGTCCGTTATTGGCTGACCCGGATTTTGTGAACAAGACAGCCGCAGGCAAGCCGGAAGCCATTAACACCTGTATTGCCTGTAACCAGGGCTGCCTGGATCTGACCTTCTCTAACAAGCGGGCCACCTGTCTGGTGAATCCGCGTGCCGGTTATGAAACTGAGCTGGTCTATGTCAAGACACGCAAACCGAAGAAAGTAGCAGTGGTAGGTGCCGGCATGGCTGGTTTGACGACAGCGACTATTGCTGCTGATCGTGGTCATGACGTCACGCTGTTTGAAGCGGCAGAGGATATTGGTGGCCAGTTCAATATGGCGGCCAATGTGCCGGGTAAGGAAGAGTTCAAGGAAACTATCCGTTATTACCGTTATGAACTGGAACGTACGGGTGTGGCGCTGAAGCTGAATACGCAGGTTAATCATGATCAGCTGGCTGATTATGATGAAGTGGTTATTGCGACTGGCGTGAAGCCACGTATGCCACCTATTCCGGGCCTGGATCATCCCAAGGTGCTGAGTTATGCCGAAGTGCTGCGGGGTGAAGCCGAAGTCGGTAATCGTGTTGCGGTGATTGGTTCGGGTGGTATTGGCGTGGATATGTGTGCCTTCCTGCTGGAAGAGCACAATCAGTCTGTTGAGCATTGGGCCAAGCATTGGGGTGTTGATTTTACGGTGCAGGAAAATGGTTTGACGGCTCCAGAGCGCCGTTTGGCCAGCCGTGAAATCACCATGTTGCAACGTAAGCCAGGTCAGAAAAAAATGGGTGCTGGCCCTGGCAAGACAACCGGTTGGGCGCACAAGGCATTGTTGAGCCAGTTTGGGGTCAAGATGATTGCCGAAGCCAGCTACGAAAAAATCGACGATCTGGGCCTGCATATTCGTGTGGGTGAAGATGAAACGCGCATTCTGGATGTTGACCACGTCATTATCTGTGCCGGTCAGGAGTCGGTGGATGAGTTGCTGCCACGCGACAAGACCGGTGCCATTGTAGATCCGCGTTATCACGTGATTGGTGGTGCCAAGCTGGCTGGCGAGCTGGATGCCCGCCGCGCCATCAAGGAAGGCGCAGAGTTAGCTGCACGCCTGTAATAGCGTTTGTTTGAGCTCGACCAGCTCATTGAGTTTTTGTGTGGCCAGCGTTGGCACATGCAGCAATGAGTTGGTCGATAACCATAGTCTGTTTCCCAGACGATCATGAGCAGGTTTGATGACGGCAAATAGTCCTGCCAGATCGCTGTGCTGGGTCTCGTGACTGTCGATAATGCCCAGAGACAGCACCTTGTATTCAGGCAACTGATCAACGACCGTTCGTATTTCGTGGGCAGCGCCCACACCATCAATATGTAAACCGGCGACTGGCAGATGACAGGTTAGCCACAGGTTTGCGGCCAGCGGGTGCAGATAGGTGGCTATCAGCAGATTAATGTCGCGTCGCTGCAAACGGTGGTAAGCCAGTTCCAGCGCACTTTGCCAGACCTGTGGCAAATCCAGTGACAAGACCGGTTCATCAATCTGTACCCAGCTGACGCCCAGGTCGGCCAGCTTTTGTAATGTCTGTGCATAGACTGGTAACAAGCGTTCCAGCAGATCAAGTTTGTCGAATGGCTCCCCTGCACATTGGCCGCGCCATAGATAAGTGATGGGGCCGATCAATACGGCTTTTACGGGCAGCTTGAGTGCTTGAGCCTCTGCTATTTCCGTGAACAGCTGCTGAGTCGATAGTGTGAATGTATGGTCTGCGGTCAACGCGGGTGTCAGATCGTGGCAGCCGGAGTTGCCGACAGTGATCAGATCCAGTCCGGCTTCAGCCTGTGCTGACCAATGCCTGGTGCGTGATATGCAGGGAAGGCCCAAGACATGTGTTTTCATTACCCACTCCATCATGTATTCAGGTGGGCAGTGTGACGAGCCTATGTGTGTGAATCAAACTCATTTATTTAATGAAATACATTAGATTAACTAATGATAAAGTGTGATTAACCTTTATCAGGCAGATTTGTCCATGATTGATTTACGCCAGCTGAAAACCCTGAAAGCCATTCAACAATACGGTTCCTTATCGGCAGCAGCAGAGCAGTTGCATCTGACGCAGTCAGCACTATCACATCAGTTGCGTGAGCTTGAGGACTGGCTGGGCGGGGCTGTGCTGGTGCGTAAAACCAAGCCGCCTCAGTTTTCGCTGATGGGAGAGCGTCTATTGGTATTGGCTGATGAGGTGTTGCCGTTGATGCGTGCAGCAGAGCGGGATATTCGCAAGTTGCAGCGTGGCCAGAGTGGGCGCTTGAATATGGCCATGGAGTGTCACAGCTGCTTTGATTGGCTGATGCCTGCATTGAATGAGTTTCGTCGTCACTGGCCAGAAGTTGAGCTGGACTTTCAAAGTGGCTTTCAGAGTGATGCGCAAGCCGATGTCTTGCAGGGGCATCTGGATTGGGTGGTGACGTCCAATCCGGGGAACGTGCCGGGTCTGGTGTATTTACCTCTGTTTCAATATGAGTCGGTACTGGTGATTGCGGTTGATCATGCCCTGGCAGAAAAGTCTGTGATTCATCCGGAGGACTTACTGGCCGAGACACTGATCAGTTATCCGGTAGATGATGAGCGACTGGATATTGTGAAGCATTTTCTGGCACCGGCTGGTGTGATGCCAGTTCAGCGTCGGCGTACAGAACTCACCATGATGATGGTGCAGCTGGTGGCGAGTGGTCGGGGAGTGTGTGCGTTACCGGCATGGGCGGCGGCCGAGTTTGTGGCAAAACAGTGGGTGACTACACGTGCGTTGGGAAAATCGGGTGTGTGGTGTACGTTGTACGCGGCGGTGCGGGAGGCCGATGCCGAGCTGGCTTATGTGCAGGAGTTGCAGCGAATTATTCAGGAGGGCTGCTTAAGGCTTCCGGTTGGAGTAAAGTCTATTGTGACTGCTGCGTCGAAGTAAGTTGACAGGACGTATTGTCAAATATAATATGCCATCCGTCGCTGTCATCTTAATGGATAAATACATGAAAAACTTTCAAGACAAAGTAGCTGCTATTACAGGTGCCGGTTCTGGCATGGGACGTTCATTGGCGGTATTGCTGGCCAAGCGTGGTTGCCATCTGGCGTTGAGTGATGTGAATGAAGCTGGTTTGGCAGAGACTGTCCGTCTGGTGGCCGACAGTGGCGTTAAAGTGACTTCGCAAAAGCTGGATGTGGCCAACAAAGAGGCTGTATTTGCCTGGGCTGATCAGGTAGTGGCTGATCATGGCAAGGTTAATCTGATTTTCAACAATGCTGGCGTGGCTTTGGGCAGCACAGTTGATGGTGGTAGTTACGAAGATTTTGAGTGGTTGATGAATATCAACTTCTGGGGTGTGGTGCATGGCACCAAGGCGTTCCTGCCTTATCTGAAAGCTGCTGGTGAGGGCCATGTAATTAACACATCAAGCCTGTTTGGTCTGATTGCCGTGCCATCACAAAGTGCTTATAACGCGTCCAAGTTTGCGGTACGCGGTTTCACTGAAGCCCTGCGTCAGGAGCTGGAGCTGGAGAAGGTAAACGTCAGTGCGACTTCGGTGCATCCAGGCGGTATCAAGACCAATATTGCGAAAGCGGCACGCATGGACAAGTCGGTTGAAAGTATTGGCATGAGCACCAATTCGACCGAGAAATTCGAGAAGTTGTTTACTACAACAGCAGACTCTGCTGCTGCTCAGATGATTCGTGCCGTTGAGAAAAATCAGCGCCGTTTATTGATTGGCAACGATGCCAAGGTGCTGGACCTGATGGCGCGTTTGTTGCCGTCAAGCTATCAGAAGCTGGTTGCTTTAAGCACCAAGACAATGAAGTAAGTGTGTTGGTGAAATAAAAAAGGGCTCTGATGAGCCCTTTTTTATTTGCTGCGTTTTATTCACTGTCCAGGAACGAGCGTAGATGTTCTGAACGGCTGGGGTGGCGCAATTTACGCAATGCCTTGGCTTCAATCTGACGGATACGTTCACGGGTTACGTCAAACTGTTTGCCGACCTCTTCCAGCGTATGATCGGTATTCATTTCAATACCAAAACGCATGCGCAGTACCTTGGCTTCGCGAGGTGTCAGGTTTTCCAGCACTTCACGGGTGGCTTCGCGCAGACCTTCAGAGGTGGCGGCATCAATCGGCGATACGGCTAGCGTATCTTCGATAAAGTCACCCAGGTGGCTGTCTTCATCATCGCCGATTGGCGTCTCCATGGAGATTGGCTCTTTGGCGATTTTCAGCACTTTGCGAACCTTGTCTTCCGGCATTTCCAGACGTTCGCCCAGCTCTTCCGGTGTTGGTTCACGCCCCATTTCCTGCAACATCTGACGTGATACACGGTTGAGTTTGTTGATGGTCTCAATCATGTGTACCGGAATACGGATGGTGCGTGCCTGGTCGGCAATCGAACGGGTAATGGCCTGACGAATCCACCAGGTGGCGTAGGTCGAGAACTTGAAACCACGACGATATTCGAACTTATCAACCGCTTTCATCAAGCCGATATTGCCTTCCTGGATCAGGTCGAGGAATTGCAGGCCACGGTTGGTGTATT
>CAZMVL010000001.1:272762-278471 GCA_964569335.1 uncultured Paraperlucidibaca sp. | reverse complement strand
ATCACCAGACGCAGGTTGGCTTCGACCATCTCTTTCTTGGCACGACGAGCCTTGGCTTCACCCACGCTGACGCGGCGGCTGATGTCCTTGATTTCAGCAATGCTGATGGTATGAGCCACTTCAATGTCGATCAGGCGTTGTTGTGCACGGACAATATCTTCGCGCTGGGCTTCCAGTGCCTTGGCCAGTGGCTTGCGGCGTTCCAGCTCTTCATCCAGCCAACCCAGGTTGGTTTCATTGCCGGGGAAGTCGGCCAGGAAGGTTGGGCGATCCATGCGTGCACGACGTACACAGGAGATCATGACGTTACGCTCTTGTGTGCGTACTGCCGACACACTGCTGCGAATGTGATCGGCAATGCCGTCGTACATGCGCGGTGTCAGCTTGAAAATCATGAACTGGTCAGCAAGCAGCAGCATGTGTTTTTGCCAGAGCTTGCTGTGGCGACCATGCTTTTCCTTGGCGGCTTCAACCTGTTTCAGCTGCGCACGCATTGCTTCAATACGGGTGCGCACCAGCTCGATATCAAGGCCGGTATCCGCTTCGGCATCGTCGTCACCGTCTGCGTCGACTTCTTCGTCATCGTCGTCGTCAGCGCCTTCGGCCTTGGCTTTTGCGGTGGGGGCAATGGCTGCTTCATCATCAACCGCGGCGGGGGCGCTGGCACCATCATCATCGGGGTCCAGGAAGCCAACCAGCACATCGGCAATACGACGTTCGCCAGCTTCAACCGCGTCAAACTCCGAGACCAGTAGGTCAACGGCACCTGGCCAGTAGGCCATGGCATTGAGTACGTCACGAATGCCATCTTCAATGCGTTTGGCGATGGCAATTTCGCCTTCGCGGGTCAGCAGTTCGACCGTACCCATTTCACGCATATACATACGGACGGGATCGGTGGTGCGGCCTGGCTCATTTTCCACGGACGCCAACACAGCAGCGGCTTCTTCGGCAGCGAGATCGTCATCGCTGGCTTCCGGGGTTTCCTCGCGCATCATTTCATCGGCTTCAGGTGCGCGCTCATGCACAGGAATGCCGAGATCGTTAAGCATCTGAATGATGTCGTCGATCTGCTCACTTTCGGTGACAGATTCGGGCAAATGGTCGTTGACGTCACCAAAGGTCAAAAAGCCCTGCTCTTTGCCTCGTGCAATCAGCGTCGCCAGCAATGAGTTGCGATGCTCTTTGCTGATTGGCTCATTACCCTGGTTATCGTCAGACGGATCCTCGATCGACGTATCGTGCGGTTTGTTGCTCATGCGGACCCCATGCAAGCTGTGCAAAACAAGAGCGGAATTATAACTGTGTTGTGCCAATAAAGACAGCCGGATGCAACGTGATCAGGACGACTGGCGTCTGCGGTTTTTCTGTAAGGTATGAATTTGTTGTTGGCATGCGCTGATGGCTTCCAGCGTCTGACGCTCGGGTGCCTGGCGCAGTTGTTCAGTCAAGGTATCGAGCTGATGCTGTAATGCTCTGAGCTGAAGTTGATGTTCAATATCAGCCACTTCCAGATCGGGCTGTTCATTGATGGGCAACAGGTCGGTGGCTGCAATGGTGGCCAGTGCCGCACCGTGTTCGCTACCGTGCCAGCGACCCAGAATGGCGGCCAGACTCAATTCTGGATTAGCGCTGATGTCATGGCGCAGACGTTGCAGCAGCGCTGAGTGCTCGTCAGTCAGGCCGCTATACAGGTGCTCTGGCCAACGTGTAGCGAGCTCAGGTTGGCGTAGTAGCAGGGCAATTACCTGTGCCGATAGCGTACGCAGGCGAGGCCGTTCAGGACGCTGCCGCTCAGAATGTTGATAGTTGCTGCGCTGAGGTGCGTGACCAGCTGGCTGATAGGACGTTTCTGTCGTTGCTTCTGCCGGGCTGGATTCCGGTCGGGGCTTGTTGGCTGCGGCGACCAATTGCGAGTTGATGAGTTCATTGCTCAGTTGGGTGCGTTCGCTCAGCGCTTGCACAACCAGTGTGCGAAACAGACATTCCGGCATTTGGGCAATGAGTGGGATGACCGCACTGGCCAGACGTGAGCGCCCTTCCAATGTGTCCAGTGCCAGATCGGCACTCAGATGCTGAAACAATAAGTCGGTCAGCGTGATGGCATCAGCTTGCAGACGTGCCCGGAATAATTCAGGGCCTTCCCGACGTACCAGAGAGTCAGGGTCTTCGTCCTCGGGTAGGAATAAAAAGCGCAGGTTGACGTCATCGCCGACCATGGGCAATGCATTTTCCAGGGCGCGCCAGGCCGCACGACGACCCGCATCGTCACCGTCAAAGCAAAAAATAATGTCATTGACCACACGCAGCATGCGTTCGACATGAGCCGTGCTGGTGGCGGTGCCCAGCGTGGCGACTGCTTCGGTGATGCCGTGCTGAGCCAGCGCCACGACATCCATATAGCCTTCGACCACGATCAGTCGTGTCAGCTTGCCGCTTTGTCTGGCCTCATACAGGCCGTAGAGTTCGCGGCCTTTGTGAAAGACAGGGGACTCTGGTGAATTCAGGTATTTAGGCTTGTCATCACCCAGCACACGACCACCAAAGGCGATGACACGACCACGAAAATCCCGAATGGGAAAAATGACGCGTTCACGCATGGCGTCGTAAAAGCTGTTGCGTTGTTCGTTGTGAATCAGCAATCCAGCTTGCAGCAGCAATTGTTTTTGTTCTGCATCCTGTCCTTGAGCTTGTAGCAGGTTGTCCCAGCCTGGCGGTGCAAAGCCGATACGGAAATGACGAGCCAGTTGACCAGTCAGGCCACGTCGTTTCAGGTAATTCACTGCGGCATCACGACGGGTATGAGTGCGCAGTTGTTGCTCATAAAAATGTGTGGCTTGTTCAAGCGCATCGTACAGCGGCTGTTGTGATGGTGCGGCAGGTGCCTGGCCACGCGTTTCGGGCAGCGACATACCAGCCTGGCCAGCGAGCTGTTTCAGCCCGTCTATGAACTCCAGGCGGTCGTGCTCCATCAGGAAGCTCAGGGCGTTGCCGCTGGCACCACAGCCAAAGCAGTAATAGAACTGTTTTTCACGATTGACGGTAAATGATGGTGTTTTTTCCTGATGGAAGGGGCAGCAGGCGCTGTAGTTTTTGCCGGCGCGTTTTAGTTTGACGCGGGCATCAACGATATCAACGATGTCAGTGCGCAGCAGCACATCATCAATAAACGACTGCGGTATGCGACCTTCGGCCATGATGGCTCACATGAAAAAATCAGGAATTGCAGTTTGCGCGACTGCGCCGTTGGCTGCAACGGCGCAATGCTCAAGTGGCTTAGCTGAGTCGCGCTTTGACCTGTTGTGACAAAGCACCGACATCGGCGCGTCCGGCGACCATGGGGCGCAGCAGGTTCATCACCTTGCCCATATCACGGGCGCTGGTGGCTCCCGCTTCAGCAATCGCTGCAGAGACAATGGACTCCAGCTCGGCGTCGGTCAGTGGCGTTGGCAGAAAGTCTTGCAATACCGAGATTTCAAGATTCTCACGTTGCGCCAGGTCATCACGGCCCGCCTGTTCGTAGGCGTTGGCGGACTCACGACGTTGCTTGACCAGTTTTTCCATGATGGCCAGACCACGAGCTTCATCGACTTCAATGCGCTCATCGACTTCAATTTGCTTGAAAGCAGCCAGCGCCATGCGAATGACGCCCAGGCGGTCACTGTCTTTGGCGCGCATTGCATCTTTCATGGCTTCGGTTAGACGGTGCTTTAACGACATGGTTTTTCACCTTCAGCTAGACTTGCAGCAAGCACAAAAAGCCCCGGGCGGGGCTTTTTGACAGACACAAATTAATACAGACGAACGGTCTTAACAGATTCGCGTTGTACTTTTTTGGCATGACGCTTAACAGCGGCAGCTGCTTTGCGCTTGCGCATTTGCGTTGGCTTTTCGTAGAACTCGCGCTTGCGCACGTCAGCCAGCAGGCCGGCCTTTTCGCATGAGCGCTTGAAGCGACGCAGGGCTACGTCGAATGGTTCACCTTCTTTTACTTTAACTTGGGGCATGAATGCTCACCTATCATCGAAATTCGGTATGCCACGAGGCATGGGGCGCGGATTTTAGCCAGAACTGAACAGAATGGCAAATCATCTTGCGTAACCGTTACAATGCCGCCTCTGAAAAGTGGTCATTAGGCGGATAAACACATGCGGGTGCTGGGCATAGAAACATCCTGTGATGAAACTGGTGTAGCGATTTATGACACCGAGCACGGCCTGTTAGCACATCGTTTGCACAGTCAGATTGCTATGCATGCCGATTATGGCGGGGTGGTGCCAGAACTGGCATCGCGTGACCATATTCGACGCATGGTGCCGTTGGTACGTGAAGTGATGGCGGCCGCTGAAACGACACCTGATGCCATTGCCGGGATTGCCTATACCGCAGGACCCGGACTGGCTGGTGCGTTGTTGACAGGAGCCATGTTTGCCCGCTCTCTGGCGTATGCCTGGTCGATTCCGGCAGTGGCTGTGCATCATATGGAAGGGCATTTGCTGGCCCCTTTGCTGGAGGCCAGGCCTCCGGCGTTTCCATTTGTGGCGCTGCTGGTGTCGGGTGGTCATACCCAATTAATGCGTGTTGATGGTATTGGTCGCTATGAACTGCTGGGCGAGTCTATTGATGATGCGGCGGGTGAGGCCTTTGACAAGGTGGCCAAGATGCTGGGTCTGGATTATCCCGGTGGACCACAGGTCGCTAAGTTGGCACTGCAAGGTAATGCCAAGGCGTTTAAATTCCCTCGCCCCATGCTGGATAGACCGGGGCTGGATTTTTCTTTCAGTGGTCTTAAAACAGCGGTGTTGACGGCACGAGATCAGACTCCTGACTACCCTGGTCGCTTGGCTGATATCTGTGCGAGCTTTGAAGAGGCAGTGGTGGACACTTTGCTGCGTAAATGTGTGCGCGCACTGGAGCAGACCGGGTTGAGGCGGTTGGTGCTGGCGGGTGGCGTTAGTGCAAACCAACGTCTGCGCCAAGAGCTGGCCTTGCGCTTACAGGCATTGGGTGCCGAGGCGTATTATCCGGCTCCGGCGTTTTGCACCGATAACGGTGCCATGATTGCTTTTGCCGGTGCCCAGCGTTTACTGGCGGGTGAGTCAGTTGATCTGGCCGTCACCGTGCGTGCACGTTGGCCGATGACGGAATTGTCGCCAGTAGGCGTTTAGCGTTTAAAGCGTCGCTCGCGACCTTCGATCAGAGCCTTCATGTTTTCTTTATGGCGCGCCAGCAGCAGGATGCTCATGCCAGCGATGCCCAGCATGCCATCAGGCATCCACAGGTAGTGCGCCAGAAAGGGGGCCGCAGCAAATGCACTGATAGCCCCAACGGACGAGATACGGGTCAGGGCGAAGGCCAGCAGCCAGATACCCAAGACGGCCAGGCCCAGCATCCAGTGCAGCGCAATCAATACACCCAGTGCAGTAGCTACGCCTTTGCCGCCTTCAAAGCGAAAGAAAATCGGGTATAGATGACCCATGAAAGCAGCGAAGCCAATGGCACTGAGCAACATGTTATCCAGCCCCATTTCACGACCGATCATGACCGGAATGACACCTTTGAGGACGTCACCCGTCAGGGTAAGCGCAGCGGGCAGTTTGCCGCCAATGCGCAGCACATTGGTGGTGCCGGGGTTATGTGAGCCGTCGCTGCGCGGGTCAGGCAGCCCCATGATGCGGCAAACCACGATGGCGCTGGAGAATGAGCCCA
>CAZMVL010000001.1:191723-272752 GCA_964569335.1 uncultured Paraperlucidibaca sp. | reverse complement strand
CCCATTAAATAAGCGATAATTAATGCCAGGATGGCCATGAAATCTGGGCTCATTGGGTGTCCTTGGTATTAGAATTGGGGCTTCATTCTAGCTGTCCTGACAGCAAACGACGAGATAACAGTGGATATTGTTTATATACGTGATTTTCGCATCGAAACGGTTATTGGAATGTTCCAGTGGGAACGCCGTATTCGTCAGACATTAAGTCTGGATCTGGAAATGGCCTGGGATATCAAGCCAGCGGCGGCCAGCGATGACATTCATGATGCGCTCGATTACAAGGCGGTGAGCACGCGTCTGAAGGCGCATGTCGAGGCTGCCGAGTATCAGCTGGTGGAGCGTTTGGCCGAATCTGTCTGGGTTATTTTGCGCGATGAATTTCAGGTGCCGTGGGTGCGTTTGCGGGTGAGCAAACCCGGTGCCGTGAAAGGCGCGCAGGACGTCGGTGTGTTGATTGAGCGTGGTCAGCGTCCGGCCTAGCTTCAGACACGTAGCTGTTTTAACCCCAGACGCTGCGCCCACCATCAACAGCAATAATCTGGCCACTGATATAACGACTGCCCTGCACCAAAAAGGCGACCGTTTCAGCGATGGCGTCTACACCACCTTCTCGTCGTAACGGCACACTGGCCAGAATCTCGGCTTGTTGAGCCGGACTCATGGCACCAGCCCCTTCAGGCCATTCAATCACACCTGGCGCTACGCCATTGACGCGAATATCTGGCGCCAGTTCCTTGGCTAACGAACGAGTCATCGCCTCCAGTGCTGCCTTTGCCATGCAGTAAACAGTATGTTCTGCCAACGGGTAGCGTGCATGAATATCAATTAAATTGACCACGCTGGCTTGTGTACTGAGACGCAGCGTGGGTGCCAGTGCCTGAGTCAGAAAAAAGGGTGCCTTGGCATTGCTGGCAAACAGATTATTCCAGTCTTGTTCGGTGGTTTGTCCAATACGGGTGGGATAAAAACTGGAGGCATTGTTGATAAGCGCATCCAGACGTCCAAAACAAGCAGCCGCCTGCTGTGCCAGTGTGTTGATTTCTGCCATGACGGAGAGGTCAGCAGCAATACTGGTGGCAGTGTCTGGACGCCGTTGATTTAATTTTAATGCCAGTGCCTCGGCGTCGGCCTGGCTATGGCTGTAATGAATGATGACGGACCAGCCCAGAGCATGCAGATGCTCGGCACAGGCAGCACCTACACGGCGAGCGGCACCGGTAATTAACGCAACTGGCTCTGAGTGATTCATGATGCTGACCATTGTTGACGTAGGGTTTCCAGATTTTGCAGTCGCGCGGTACGAATGGCGGCGGCAATATCAGGTCCTTTGGCGCCGGTACTTGCCAGATTGCGCACATCAATACGACTGTTGTTCAATGCTGCACGCCAGAATTCAGCTTGCCAATAGGTCAAGTCTGGTTGTGTGGTCTGGCTGCGCATATCGGCTTCGCAAACGCACAAGAATTCATCCAGGCGATCAGGACGACGCCAGGCATCCACGGCTTCCAGTTGTTGTAAGAGCTGCTCGGCACTCAGGGTATTGGCCTGATGACTGGCGGCGTGATAGCGCGTTGATAATGTTTGCAGCTCAAGCCAGCGTTTCGGCGGATGCAGTTGTTGTGCAAGGGCTTCAGTCGTCAGGCCAAGCGTGAGGGCTGCAAAGCGAACAGGGCCAGTACTGCTGATCGTTGTTGCTGCGTGCAAGCGTTGCAGCGCCAATGTTGACGTAGCTAGTAGTTCATTCAGTGCAGGCCACAACTCAGCCAGTGCATGACACTGCTGTAATACCTGAAAAAAAACGGCGGGATGGGCAGTTGCCAAGGCCCGTTCGGTTTCCTGCCAGAGACGTTCAATGCTCAGGCTGCGCAGCTCACCGCTGGCACTGATCTGTTGCATCAGTGTCATGGTTTCAGGGGCGATGACAAAGCCCAGACCATGAAATCTGGCGGCGAATCGGGCGACCCGTAATACCCGTAAGGGGTCTTCGGTGAAGGCGGGCGAGACATGACGCAAGACCCGTTCTGTCAGGTCACGCTGTCCGCCATAAGGATCAATCAGTTCGTCATGCTCATCCATTGCCATGGCATTGATGGTGAGGTCTCGTCGCAACAGGTCTTCTTCCAGGCTCACCGACGGATCGGCAAAACAAAGAAAGCCGTGATAGCCCACGCCTTGCTTGCGCTCGGTTCGCGCCAGTGCATATTCTTCCTGGGTGTGTGGGTGCAGGAACACGGGGAAATCCCGGCCAACTTGCCGATAACCCTGTGCCAGCAAGGTCTCTGCCGTGCTGCCCACCACCACCCAGTCATGTTCTCGGGGCGTCAGACCGAGCAGGCGATCACGTACCGCGCCGCCGACCAGATAAGTGCCGTGATGGTGGCTCATCGCAAACCCTGCCGACTATGGGTGAACTGTCCATCCTGCAAACAGTAAGCAGTCAGGTGATTGCCCCAGACACAGCCACTGTCCAGCCCGATAAATTGTTTGTTGTGAGTACGACACAGCAGAGCAGCCCAGTGACCAAACAGCACGGTATAGCCATCCAGCCCTTCATTGTTGACCTGAAACCAGGCTTGCAGACCGGCAGGTGCAGTTTCCAGAGATTCCTTGTGGCTAAAGTCCAGGCGGCCATCGGGATGCAATAAACGCATGCGGGTGAGGGCATTGATGATGACGCGCAGGCGGGCATCACCGACCAGATCGTCATGCCACAGTGCGGGATCATTACCATACATCCCCGCCAGATGAGTAGCGGCCTGATCGCTATGCACCAATGCCTCGGCCTCTTGGCACAGCTCGCGTAGTTGGTTGATTGACCACCACGGTGGAATGCCGGCATGGGTCATCACATGACGGTATGGCAGCTCCAGCATCAGTGGTCGTTGTTGCAGCCAGTCCAGCAAGACATGGCCATCGTCTGCGCTGAAAATAGGTGCGGTGCCGTCTTTCTGTTTGACGCGGGAGTGACCCAGATGCACTGCCAGAAGATGCAGGTCGTGGTTACCCAGAACGGTGTTGGCGACATCGCGCAACGAATAGATCAGGCGAAGTGTGCCTAGCGAGTCCGGGCCGCGTGCAACCAGGTCACCGGCAAACCACAAACGATCCTGACTGGGGTCAAAACGCAGCCGCTCCAGCAGGTCTTCCAGTGCGGCCCGACAGCCTTGCACGTCACCAATGGCATAGTCCGCCATCTCAGTTCAGCATCCTCGGTATGGCCAGTGTGAAGGCAGGAATGGGGGACTCAAAACGATCGCCGGTTTCATCAATCATGCCGTAGGAGCCATGCATGCTGCCGACCGGAGTTTCCAGCACGGTGCCGCTGGTGTATTCAAAACTGGCGCCAGGTACCAGTAAGGGTTGCTCGCCAATGACGCCGTCACCACGCACTTCTTGCATACGTTCTTCGGCGTCAATAATGACCCAGTGCCGGGTCATCAGTCTGGCGGTGCGACGGCCTTGGTTGCTGATGCGGATATGGTAAGCAAAGACATAACGTTGTTCACTGGGGTTGGATGGCTCGGCCAGATACTCGCTGCGTACCTGGATATGAATGCCATGGGCGTCCACAGCGCTGACGGATTGACTCATTGGGCAGCATCCATAATCGCGTTGGTGATGGTGACGTAGTCTGCCACGCTAAGCGTTTCCGGGCGACTGCCCAGATCAATGCCGGTGCTGTTCAGTACTTCTATCGGAAAGCGGCCCAGCGCATTGCGCAAGGTTTTGCGACGCATGCCAAACGCCTGAGTCACGACCTCGCTCAGCAGCTTGGGATTTTTACAGACATGAGGCAGTTGCGCATGAGGCGTCAGACGCACGATGGCCGAGGTCACTTTGGGTGGCGGTGAAAATGCCTCAGGCGGCACATCAAACAACCATTCAGGTAGACAGTGATACTGCACCATGACACTTAGGCGACCGTAGTCTGAACTGCCAGGTTCGGCACACAGGCGATCGACCACTTCTTTCTGCAGCATGAAGTGCATGTCTTGCACCTGATCGGCTTGTGCCAGCAGGTGAAAAATCAATGGTGTGGAAATGTTATAGGGCAGGTTGCCGATAATGCGTAGCTTCTGGTTCTGACTAACTAGTTGAGCGAAGTCAAATTTCAGGGCGTCGCCCTGATGAATAATCAGTTCACCCATACCTGCGAGAGTGTTAGGTAATCGTGCGGCCAGATCACGATCCAGCTCGACGACTTGCAGGTGCTCTAACGCGGGTAACAGTTGTTTGGTCAATGCGCCCAGACCAGGCCCGATTTCCACCACTGACTGTCCGGGTTGTGGTTGAAAGCTGGCAATGATCTGACTGATGACGCGGTCGTCATTCAGAAAGTTCTGACCAAAGCGCTTGCGAGCCTGATGGCCTTCAACGCGACGAGATGAATGTGCTTGGCTCATGCCAGAGTGACTCCGTGTGAACGTGCATGGACCATATCAATGGCTTGTTGAATGGCAGCTGCCAGACTACCGGTGTCGGCCTTGCCGCTACCGGCCAGGTCAAGGGCGGTGCCGTGGTCTACCGAAGTACGAATAATCGGCAGACCCAAGGTGATATTGACGGCGTGACCAAAGCCCATGTGCTTGAGTACCGGCAGACCCTGGTCATGATACATCGCCAGCACGGCATCAGCATCGGCCAGCAGACGAGGTGTAAACAGTGTGTCGGCAGGCAGTGGGCCAATCAGGTTCATGCCCTCATTGCGCAACAGCTCCAGCGTCGGACTGATAATGGTTTGTTCTTCGTGGCCCAGATGACCATTTTCACCAGCATGCGGGTTGAGTCCGGTGACCAGAATACGTGGCTGGGCAAGGCCAAATTTGCTGATGAGGTCTGCGTGCAGAATACGTAAGACCTGAGTCAGACGAGCAGGCGTGATAGCGTCTGCCACGTCGCGCAGGGGCAGATGAGTGGTGGCCAGTGCCACCCGTAGTCCGGGGCAGGCCAGCAGCATCACGACACGCTCAACCTGGCAGCGTTGCTGCAAATATTCGGTATGGCCACTGAAGGCAATACCGGCCTCGTTGATAATGGATTTCTGTACAGGCGCTGTCACCATGGCATCAAACTCGCCACTCAGACAGCCATCGCAGGCGACATCCAGCGTGCCCAGCACTGCAGGTGCATTGGCTACGTTCAGCGTGCCGGGTTGAGCCGGTGCAGGCATGGTGACCGGCGCAATAAAAAGTGTACCCGGTGTATGTACAGTTGCAGAGGGTGTGGATGACCAGGGCAGTAGTGTGAGTGGTAGCCCCAGGCGTTGGGCATATGCCTGCAATAGTGCAGGATCAGTGACAGCAATCAGCTGTGCTGGCCACTGTTGCTGAGCGATTTGTACCAATAATTCCGGACCAATTCCGGCGGGCTCACCGGCCGTCAGGGCTAGACGGGGTATCATCGAGGATTGTCCTTATGCGTCGGTCGTTCACTCCATTGTGCCACAGCCAACCTGAGAGGGAGTGAAGCCGACGCCAGAACCTGCCAACTGTTGTCACCGCAAGACGAGGTTGGCGGCCGCACAGTGTACGAATTGACGCTGTGCGGTACAGTTGGCATTGTGGTGAACGTGGTCTGGTTCGCCAAGTAAAAATCCCGTAAAGATTCGGGCTGGTTATGCCCTCTTAGGAAAACAACGTGCCCTGGTCGATTTTTCGCCCCTATGGTGCTGCACTTGCGGTCATGCTGTTAGCAACTGGCCTGGCGTGGTTGCTTCAGCCTTATATTTCATTGCCGAACCTGGTGCTGTTGTTCGTGCTGGCTGTGGTGGTGGTTGCTTTTATTTTTGGTCGTGGCCCGTCCATTCTGGCGTCCATTTTGGCCAGTCTGGCGTATGGGGTGCTTTATGTGCCCTGGGCTTATCTGTATTGGGCGGAGTCCGGTCAGTATGTATTAACCGGGTTGCTGACCATCGTCCTGAGTCTGTTTATTAGTCATTTGACCGTGCGTTGGCGTGATGTGGCTCTGGAGTCAGAGGCGCGAGCACGTGAGCTGGATCGATTGCACCGCTACACGCGGGAGCTGGAAAGCGAGCGCCTGCGCAACTCGGTATTAAGTGCCTTGTCGCATGATTTGCGTACGCCGCTGGCCAGTATGGTGGGGGCATCATCATCGTTGGCCACTACCGATATGGCATTGCAGCCGGAGGCAAGGCAGGCGCTGGCCGAGCTGATTTATGACGAGTCCAGACGCATGCAGGCGCTGGTGGAAAACCTGCTGGATATGGCACGTCTGGAGTCTGGGCCAGTGGTGTTGCAACTGGACTGGCAGGCGCTGGAAGAAATTATGGGTGCCACCTTGTCACAATGGCGTCAGCGTCTGGCGCCCCGACAAATTCAGGTGCACTGGCCGCGTGAAATTCCGTTGTTGCGTTTTGACCCGCGCTTGCTGGAGCGTGTGTTCGCGAATCTGTTGGAAAATATTGGCAAATACACACCTGAACAGACTCAGGTGACGATTTCAGTGGTCGTTGAGGCGACTCAGGTCAATCTGATTATTGAGGATGACGGGCCGGGCTTGCCGGGTGATCCCGATTTGCTGTTTCGCAAATTCTGTCGTGGTGACAATGCAGCCGAGACCGCTGGTGCAGGCTTGGGACTGGCTATCTGTCGGTCGATTCTGGATGCTCATGGCGGACGTATTGTGGCTGAGGCCAGACAACCTCATGGAACACGTTTTATTCTGAGCTTGCCGCGCAGCGCAGAGGCTGATCTGCCGCCACCGGATGAAGAGGATGAGATGGCATGAGTGTGGATGTGCTGATTGTTGAAGATGAGCCCAATTTGTCACGTATGTTATCGACCACGCTGTCGGCGCAGGGCTATGTGGTGACCACGGCCATGCGTGCCGATGAGGCTCTGGCTCGTGTCGCTCTGGATGACCCGGCATTGATTCTGCTGGATCTGGGCTTGCCGGATATGGATGGCCTGACCCTGTTGCCGCAGCTTAAATCGCGTTGTGCGGCACAGGTCATTATTGTTTCAGCTCGCAGTCAGGAGTCGGAAAAAATTGCCGCGCTGGATGCCGGTGCGGAAGACTATTTAACCAAGCCTTTCAGTGTGGCCGAATTGCTGGCCAGATTGCGTGTGGCGCAGCGTCGCCAACGTGATGCGCTGCCCATAAATCATCGTTATGAGGTGGGTGATTTGCTGGTTGATCTGGACAAGCATGAGGTGATTCTGGCCGATGTGGTGCTGAAGCTGACGCCGAAGGAATACAAGTTGCTGGCGGTGCTGGCACAGTCGGCGGGCAGGGTGGTGACCCATTCGCAATTATTGCAGGCTATCTGGGGCCGTCATCACAGTGAGGATACGCATTATCTGCGTATTTACCTGCGTCAGTTACGGCAGAAAATAGAACGCGACCCGGGTGAGCCGCGTTATTTGTTGACCGAGCCAGGCGTGGGTTATCGCCTGGCTGGAGAGTAGGGCTTAACGCTGACCGCGATAATCCACATAGGCTTCGGCACGCAGTTCACGTAACCAGGCGCCCAGCTCTTCGTCATAGGCGCGGGCAAACAGAATTTGCCGTGCACGATCACGCAGAATGCTCTCACGCATGTCCTGCTGGCGTTCACCTTCTACACGCAGGATGTGGTAGCCAAACTCACTGCGAAACGGTTGGCTGATGCCATTGATTGGAACCTGGCCAATCATGCGATCAAATTCAGGCACCATGTCACCGGGTGATACCCAGCCCAGGTCACCACCTCTTACAGCAGAGCCTGGATCTTGCGAGTGCAGGCGCGCCAGCTCGGCAAAATCAGCCCCTTCTTTCAGCTGCTTGAAGTAGCGATTCATGACTTCAAGAATGTCTTCTTCGCTTTGCAATTCATTAGGACGCATCAGCAGATGGCGAACCTGGCGCTGTGTGACCACGGTAGTGGGTACGGGCGGTGGTGGTGGCAGCAAATTTTCCTGTGGACGCAGTACCCGACGATCACTGATCCAGAGTAAATGCCAGCCACGCTGGGTGCGTGTCAACTCGGGAGCCTCACCATCCAGTTGGCGTTTCAGTGGCTCGGCCAGCAGAGGAGGAACGGCATCCAGTGTGCGCCAGCCCAAGGGCTCGACAGCGGCGTCACTGCCACGAACACTGATGACCACCTCTTCTGGTGATAGTCCTCGACGTTGAGCAACTAATAATGCTTGTGCGGCTTCGGCGAGACGAGCCTGCTCCCTGACAGGTGTGTTTTCTTCTACAGGCACCAGCACCTGGGTAATCAAATACTCGATTCCTGTTGAGGTGGCCGGGCTGGTGGGCTGAGAAGCTGCTGCTTTGGTGGGTTTGAGCTGCTCATCAAGTTGACGGTTCAGCTCTGTGCCAGCCGGGGTTGACATGAATTGATCAATGTCGGCCTCGGTGATGCGAATGCGCTCGCCCATGCGACGTTGGCGCAGACGTTCAATCACTTGTTCGCGTGCTACGGCATTTCGCAGGGAAGCAAAGCTGGTGCCTGGTGTCGCATCCAGTTTGATGCGGAAGCTATCCAGGCTGAGCTTGTTTTCGCGTGCCATGCCTGTCAGTACGGCAGTGACCGTATTTTCATCTGGGCGAATACCGTTGCGTTCTGCCAATTGCAGTTGCAGCGACTCAAGAATGAGCTGTTCACGAGCTTGTGTACGTAATTGCTCTGGCGCGGCAACCGGCTGATTGCGTTGTTTGGCCTGGAACATGATGTCATTGACGCGACCATCGACCTCAGAGTTCAGAATGACGCTATCGTTCACAATGACCGAAATTTGATCCATGGGCTTTGGATTGGCGACGGCAGTTGATGCAGATACAGCAAGCGCCGTGCAAAGCAGGGCATGGGACATTGGGCGCCACATTAGAAGCGTTCCTCTCGTTGTGTAAGCTGGGAGTATCCAAAGACACTTTGTTCAAGCAATGCGTTGACACCACTTTGTATGGAGGCCAATCCTTTCAGGCTGACTTCCAGAAATACTGCACTGCGACTGCGATCCGAGGTGTTGCTCAGACCACTGGGATCGGCCAGGAAGCTGCGTTTGAATAGTCGGACTTCCCAGCAGCAGGATTCGTAGCCTACGCCAAACAAGGCTTCCTGTGACTCTTTCTCATCCAGATTGTATTGCCATAGGGCAAACGTTTTCCAATGCACACCAATTGGCTGCACAAAGGAAAGGTGAGTCTGGCTGACCGCTCGCTGACCAATGCTGGGATCATCACGACGGAAGCGATAACCCGCATTGTAGAGACGACCGCCAGGCAGTTGCAGGTTGGCCGCCACACTGTATTGCGACAACCTGCTGTCTGATGGATCCATCAGGAAGTCACCATAGGCACTTAAGTTATCACTGACACGAGCAGTAATGTTGCCGGCAAAGCTGGAGCTGCTGGTGTCGCTTACCGGAGTGGTGCCATTGAGCAGCGGGAGTGCCACGTTGCGATCACGGAAATACATGATCTGTCCTACAGATGCCTGCAGATGTTCAAAACCATCCTCGCTGATGAAGCGGCTGGTGACACCGTAGGCGAGCTGGTTGGCATCATCTACCCGATCCCCACCAGAGAAGCGTGTATCACGAAACAACTGGTCGTAGCTGAACGTGGTGTTGGCACTGTCAAAGTTGGGTCGGTCACTTTGATCTTTAAAGGGCGCGTACAGGTAGTACAGTCTTGGTTCCAGTGTTTGTGTCAGGCCATTACTGTAGGGGCGATCAAAAAACAGGCCGGTATCCAGACTGACTGTCGGGATGGTGACATTCGGGTTTTTGTCTGCACCAACACCAGCACCTTCCAGGGCATAGTGCAGGTGTGTGAGCTTGACGGCTGGTCGTACAAAACCCCATTGCTCGCTGAACTCGTATTGCAGACGAGGGTCGAGTCGTAGACGAACACCATTGATTTCAGGTGCACTGCCGTCATTAATGCTGCGCTGGAAGTTGGCCACTTCAGCGCGCAAGTCTGGTTGCCAGCCAGTAGCCAGAGGTTGTTGCCGGGTGAGCAGAATTTGCGGCAGGCGAGTATAGGGCTTGTCGCCATCAAGAATGCTGGGGTCGATGGTCTGGAAGCCTTGTACACGGGTCAGGGCTTCCCATGGTCCCTGACGATAAACAACTTCACCTATACGTTCCTGGTGTGTGGTCGAGCTTTGTACCAGGCTGGTGCTCAAGTCGGTGAAATACAGGTTGTCCGATACATAGTTGACATCGGCACGTGCTGAAAAGCCGTTATTCCAGTCGGCATAATGCTGGAAGCGACCACTTTTGCGATCTTCTTTGGTGAGCTTGTCATCTGGCAAAAAGGTACCTTCGATGCTGCCTTCACCAAAGTTGCGAGTCAGATAACGAAATTCGCCACCCATCATGACACCGCGCTGGCCGACAACACGGGGTGTTAATGTGAGGTCGTAGTTGGGTGCCAGATTGAAATAAATGGGTTGTGAAAAATCCAGTCCACCATCGGATGTGGTGCCGAGTCTGGGCACCAGCAAACCGCTCTGACGGCGATCATCCAGTGGAAAGCGGAAGTAGGGCAGATACAGGATGGGGACATCGGCAACGCGTAACTTGGCATGGTAAACCTTGCCCACACCAGTTTCCTGGTTCAGCTCGATATCGCGCGCATCAAAGGCCCAGCTGCGTTGACCAGGAGCGCAGGTAGTGTAGATACCCCGGTCAATGACAATCACGCCGTTATCGAGTCGACGCATACGTTCTGCACGCCCGTGGGCGTTCAAATTGCTGGCCACATATTCGCTGCTCAGCAGTTGTCCTGCCTGGGTGTTCAGATTGAAGACAGCTTGTTCTGCGGTCAGTAACAGCCCGGGCTCTGCCAGTCGGATATTGCCTTCAAATTGGGCGAATTCCCTATCCTGGCTCAGGCGGCCGCTGTCGGCTTCAATCAGGCGGCCGCTCTGTGACAGGCGCACACCACCGGCCAGCTGTGCCTCGCCATCATCGCTGTAGTTGAGGTTGTCGGCATTGGCCAGAATTTCACTGGCGTTAAAGTCACCGGCAACAACCTTGGGGCCAATCGGGGTAACCCAGGCACCTGCGCAGGTGGGGTCTATGCGGGGCTGTTCAATGGCGGGCAGGCGAGCTATTTCTTCAGTGCTCAACCAGCCTAACCGGGCGCCGACGGTATCGAAGCTGGGCAGCTCCTGGCTAACAGTAACCGAGTCATCAGCCCAGCTGCCACTGACCATGAGTAAACAGGCCATACTCGCGGCAATGGGGTGAAGCCGCCAGCCGGAGCGATGAATGTGACGAGATGCTTTGCTCATATCGAGTAATCGTTGGGTCTTGGATCAATTTACCGGATAATAGTTTTTTTAATCCCGATCAGCTAGGAAAATCCCGAATGACAGACGATTTACGTGCTCAGGCTTTGGGGCAGTGGGTTAAACAGTGCTTATTAAGTCATCCCCAGTGGCCTGCTCCGGTGGGCGATTTGGAAGTAGTATCGGGTGATGCCAGCTTTCGCCGTTATTTCAGGCAGCCTTTACAGCAAGGCTCGTTGATTGCTGTTGATGCGCCACCAGCGCATGAAGATTGTGCGCCGTTTGTGGCGCTCTCCAAGGCTATGCACGCTCACGGCCTTTGTGTGCCAGAAGTGCTGGCGTGGTCAAAGCCGGATGGCTTTATGTTGCTTACAGATCTTGGCGATACTTTGCTGCGCGACCAATTGGCGGCACCCACCGTGAGCACACTTTATGGTGCTGCGATGACGGCATTGGTGAGCATGCAGACCTGTCCTGCGCCCAGTGATTATTTCCTGCCACGTTATGATCGCGAGCGTTTGTTAACTGAAATGCGGCTGCTAACGGATTGGTTTATTCCGAAGTATTTAGGCCTGCAACTGGATGTTGAACAGTCAGCAATGTGCGAACAGCAATTCGCCACGTTGGCAGAGGCTGTTTTGGCGCAACCTACGGTATTTGTGCATCGCGACTACCACTCGCGTAATTTAATGCTTACGCCTGATGGCCAGCTCGGTATCATCGATTTTCAAGATGCGGTAACAGGTCCGATTACGTATGATTTGGCATCACTATTACGTGATGCCTATGTGTCATGGCCTGATGCTGATGTGGCGGTGTGGGTGCAGCGATTTAGAGATGAGCTGATTGTGGCGGGTCAATTAGACGCCAAGGTGTCAGCCACTCAGTTTCAGCTTTGGTTTGATGAAATGGCTGCGCAGCGACATTTAAAGGTAGTGGGTATTTTTGCGCGTTTAAGCCTACGTGATGGTAAGCATGGTTATTTGCAGGATATTCCGCTGGTTTATCGTTATTTATTAAATGAATTAAGCGAAATTGAAGCCTTACAGCCTTTGCATCAGCTATTGGTGTCATTGTTACCCACCTATTTAGCCAAGTACCCAGACGCGGCGCAGGAACTTGGAGCGTATTTGTAATGAAAGCAATGATCTTGGCCGCGGGCCTAGGCACACGTATGCGGCCGCTAACTGACACCTTGCCGAAACCGCTGCTAGAAGTAGGGGGCGAGCCATTAATTGTGTGGCACCTTAAAGCGCTGCTGCGTGCGGGTATTAAAGACATTGTGATTAATACCTCTTGGTTAGGCCAAAAATTAGAACAAGCGATGGGCGATGGTCGTGCTTTTGGCGTGAATATTGAGTGGTCACGCGAGCCGGAATCGGCACCGCTAGAAACCGCGGGTGGCATTATTCAAGCATTGCCTATGCTGGGCCATGAGCCGTTTATGTTAGTTAATGGCGATGTTTGGCTGCGAAAAAACCTAACTCCCCTAAGGCAAGCACTGGCGCCCGGCCGGCAAGGGCATTTGGTGTTGGTTGATAACCCCGAGCAGCATCCCAGTGGTGACTTTGTATTAGCTTGCGGCAGCGACATGTCCGAAGGTGTGCGTTACGACCTTGGCGGGGATAATGAGTCGGCTGGTCGCCGATTAACCTATGCCGGTGTCGCGGTATACTGTCCCAGTTTGTTTCAAGGCTTAACGCCAGGTGTTAGGCCATTAGCGCCATTGCTGCATGAAGCGATCGCCATGAAGCGTATTACCGGTGAATATTTTGCCGGACCATGGGTGGATGTCGGCACGCCACAACGCCTGTATGATCTCAACGATAGCTTACGTACCCAGATGAGTGATTCATGAACGACTTTTTAATTGCCCCTTCGATTTTATCTGCCGACTTTGCTCGCTTAGGAGAAGAAGTCGAGGCTGTATTGGCGGCAGGTGCAGATGTGGTGCACTTTGATGTGATGGATAATCATTATGTGCCTAACCTTACCATTGGCCCGATGGTTTGTAAGGCGCTACGCAAGCATGGCATTACCGCACCGATCGATGCGCATTTAATGGTGCGTCCGGTAGATCGACTGATTGGTGATTTTATTGATGCTGGTGCCAGCATCATTACGTTTCATCCTGAAGCATCGGATCACGTCGATCGCTCATTGCAAATGATTAAAGATGGCGGCGCTCAATGTGGTCTCGTGTTTAACCCAGCCACGCCGTTACATTACCTTGATCACGTCATGGAGAAAGTCGACGTGATTTTGCTGATGAGTGTGAACCCCGGCTTTGGTGGTCAGAAATTTATTCCTAGCACCTTAGATAAATTGCGCGCTGTGCGTGAGCGTATCGTCGCCAGTGGTCGCAACATTCGCTTGGAAATTGATGGTGGTGTGGGTGTGGCCAATATTCGTGAAATCGCCGAGGCTGGTGCCGATATGTTTGTTGCCGGTTCTGCGATTTTTAATGCACCAAATTATGCTGAAGTCATTAGCCAAATGCGTGCCGAATTGGCGGCCGCGCGAGTCAACGCATGAAAGGCCTGCAGCGCGAGTTAGGCTTTACCCCTAAGCTGATTATGCTCGATCTCGATGGCACGCTGGTTGATAGCGCTGCTGATATTGCTTTATGCCTAAATCAGGCTCTGGCCGACTTGGCCTATCACAATGTGTCCGAGCAGCAAGTGCGTGAATGGGTGGGTCGTGGGGCGCCACGTTTAATCGAGTTGGCGTTGCAGCATGTGAGCCCGAACTACCAAACTGATGCGCATCGAAATGAAGCACAAACTGCGCTGCTTAATCAGTTCATGCAGCGTTATCAAGTGTCGGTATGTCAGGTTAGTACGGTTTATCCCGGCGTATTTGAGTTTATCGATGCCGCCGAGGCTGCCGGAATTCATTTGGCCTGTGTGACCAATAAGCCTTATGCACCGGCACGTGCTTTATTAGACGAGTTGGGCCTGTTGCCACGTATGCATTTGTTAATCGGTGGTGATACCTTGGCGCATCGCAAGCCCCATCCCGAGCAGTTGCTGCACTGCCTTCGTCATTTTGATGTGGCCGCCGCAGACGCACTGATGGTGGGCGATTCTTATAATGATATTGAGGCCGCACGTGCTTGTGGTGTGCGATCTTTAGCGGTGCCTTATGGCTATAATCATGGCCAAGATATTCGCCAGAGCCAGCCTGATATGCTGGTTAGCTTGTTGTCTGAGGTTTTGAGTTGAGCATGACGCCTGAAACATTTGCTGCCCTTGCCGCTCAAGGCTTTAATCGCATCCCCGTGGTACGCGAGATTTTGGCGGACTTAGACACGCCACTATCTTGCTACTTAAAAGTGGCACACCTGCCTTACAGCTATTTATTTGAGTCGGTGCAAGGTGGTGAGCAGTGGGGGCGTTACTCCATGATTGGCCTGCCGGCACGTACCATTTTGCGTGTGCAGGGTTATCAGGTCAGCTTAGAAGTCGACGGCAACATTACTCAAACAGAAACCGTTGTTGACCCTTTAGCGTACGTTGAGCAGTTCCAAGCACGCTTTAAGGTGCCAGAGCTTGATGGTTTGCCACGCTTTACCGGCGGCTTAGTGGGTTATTTCGGTTATGACACGGTACGTTATGTTGAGCGCCGTCTGGCTGCTTGTACAAAGCCAGATCCATTAGCCACACCTGATATTTTTTTGATGGTCTCTGATGAGGTCATGGTCTTTGATAATGTCAAAGGCAAGTTGTATTTGATTGTCCACGCCGACCCAGCACAGGCTGATGCGCTGGCATTAGCCGAGCAGCGTTTAGATGCTTTAGTGGCCGGCATTCATGCGCCACTGAACACCAGTCCACAGCCAGCCAGCAAGCCGTTAACCGAGTCTGATTTTGTCTCCAGCTTTGGTGAGCAGGCCTTTAAAGCAGCGGTGAATACCGTAAAAGATTATGTACTGGCCGGTGACGTGATGCAGGTGGTGCCGTCGCAGCGCTTAAGTGCACCGTTTAGCTTGCCGCCGATACAGCTTTACCGTGCCTTGCGCCATTTAAATCCGTCACCCTATATGTATTTCATGCACTGCGGTGACTTCCATATTGTGGGTTCTAGCCCCGAAATTTTGGCCAGAGTTGAGCATGGTCAGGTGGCAGTTCGCCCGATTGCAGGCACCCGTAAGCGTGGCGCTACACCAGAGCGAGATAAAGCCTTAGAGGCTGAGTTGTTAGCGGATCCTAAAGAGATTGCCGAGCATTTAATGCTGATTGATTTAGGTCGCAATGATGTTGGCCGTGTAGCTGAGATTGGTCAGGTGCGCGTCACCGAACAAATGGTGGTCGAGCGTTACTCTCATGTCATGCACATTGTGTCGAATGTGGAAGCAACGCTAAAGCCGGGTGTGACCTCGTTAGACGTATTAAAAGCGACGTTACCAGCAGGCACTTTATCTGGTGCGCCTAAAGTGCGCGCGATGGAAATTATTGATGAGCTTGAGCCAGTGAAGCGCGGCATTTATGGTGGCGCCATCGGTTATTTGTCATGGCAGGGTGCGATGGATACCGCGATTGCGATTCGTACTGCAGTGGTGAAAGACGGCGTGATGCATGTGCAGGCTGGTGCCGGCGTTGTAGCAGATTCGGTGCCTGAGCTTGAGTGGATGGAAACGCAAAACAAAGCGCGTGCATTGATGCGGGCGGCTGAATTAGCCAGTCAATTGACCAATACAGATGGCAGATTTTCATGCTCTTGAGCCGTTAGTGATTTTCAAATGCTTTGACTAAGGCATCAATAAATAAACGTGTTTTGATGGATTGATTGCGGCATCTTGGGTATATGGCGCAAAGCGTAATATCTGTTGGTTGGTATTCGTTTAAAACGGTTTTCAGAGTCCCTTTTTGGATTTCTTCGCCCACAATAAATGCGGGTAACAGCACGATGCCCTGATGGCCTAACGCCACCTGCTTTAGCGCATCTCCATTGTTGGACCACATCACGCAAGTGACCTGTGTCGAGGTTTCTCCCTTTGGGCCGACTAATCTCCATTGGCTTCCTGTGGCTTGATAACCATAGTGTAAGCATCGATGTTCCTTTAAGTCTTTAGGGGCTTTTGGCTCTCCATGAGTGGCTAAGTAGGCCGGTGAGGCGCAAAGCAAACGACGAACTGGGGCAATTTTTTTGATAATTAGGCTGGTTGAGTCGGTGGGCTCTGCCACTCGAATCGTCACGTCAAAGCCCTCTTCAATAGGGTCTATAAAACGGTCATTTAAAATTAGCTCGATATGAAGTGCTGGGTAGCTAGCCATGAAGCGTGCAACGAAGGGTGCTAGGTGTATTGAGCCAAAAGACATAGGCGCATTAATTCTCAGACTGCCACGTGGTAGTTCCTGCAGTTGTCCTACCGCTGCAGTGGCCTCTGCTACATCATTTAAAATGGCGATTGCTCTGTCGTAAAAAACCACGCCCATTTCAGTCGGATTGACTTGTCGAGTGCTGCGGCGTAGCAGCTGAGTTTTAAGCTCGCTCTCTAGTGCAATGACGTATTTATTTACAACCGAACGTGACAGCCCCATTTCACGGGCAGCAGCGGCAAAACCACCCTGCTCAACTACTTTGGTGAAGGCTTGCATGGCCAGTAGTTTATCCATTTGATTGTCTCTGCTTTGTGGACGATGTGTCGATAAATAAGCATATTGTTTTGTTATTGTAGTATTGAAATACTCAATAGTGCGACTGGCACTAGGGAAGAGCAAGCTATGCAGAGAACAATTTTAATAAACGGGAAATTCAATACTTTAAATTCTGCGAGCCCTTATGCCAGTGCGGTCGCCATTAATCATGGTGTGTTTGAGGCGGTTGGCACTAATGAAGAAATAATGGCGCTGCAAGACGCCAATTCTCGTGTTATCAACCTGCAGCAGCATACGGTAATTCCCGGCCTCAACGACTCTCATACCCATGTCATTCGTGGTGGGTTGCACTACAACATGGAATTGCGCTGGGAGGGTGTGCCGTCACTGGCGGATGCGCTGCGGATGCTTAAGTTGCAGGCAGACCGAACGCCAGCACCGCAGTGGGTGCGAGTGGTGGGCGGGTGGAGTGAGTTTCAGTTTGTTGAGCGGCGAATGCCAACGGTAGATGAAATTAACGCTGTTGCCCCTGATACCCCTGTATTTATTTTGCATTTATATGATCGCGCGCTGTTAAATCGCGCTGCCTTGCGAGCAGCAGGCATCACTAAAGACAGCCCTAATCCACCCGGTGGTGTGATTTATCGCGATCGACAAGGCAACCCCTCTGGCATGTTGATTGCTGAACCTAGCGCGCTCATTTTGTATTCCACCCTTGCTAAAGGGCCGGTGCTGCCATTCGAAGATCAGATTAATTCGTCTCGTCACTTTCAGCGTGAGCTCAATCGCCTAGGAATAACAAGCGTTATTGACGCCGGTGGTGGAGGACAGAATTATCCTGATGATTATGCCGTGATTCAGGAGTTACATAAGCGCGGTGAGATGACGCTGCGTATTGCCTATAACTTGTTTGCTCAGGAAAAAGGCAACGAATACAACGACTATGAGCGCTGGACGGGCATGGTGAAGCCGGGCGATGGCGACGACATGCTGCGTATGAATGGTGCTGGTGAAAACTTAGTGTGGTCTGCGGCGGACTTTGAAAACTTTCTGCAGCCACGGCCAACATTAGGTGCTGACATGGATACCGAGTTGGAAAAAGTGACTCGGTTGCTAGTGGAGAATCGTTGGCCGTTTCGTATTCATGCTACCTATGATGAGTCCATTTCACGCTTCCTTGATATTTTTGAGAAAGTGAATCGGGACACTCCGTTTAATGGTTTGCGTTTCATTATTGATCATGCTGAGACGATTCGTCCTGCCAGTATTGACCGCATCAAAGAGCTGGGTGGTGGCATTGCTATTCAGCATCGTATGGCATTTCAGGGTGAGTATTTTGTCGAGCGATACGGCGCGACAGAAGCCGAAATGACACCACCGATTACCGACATGTTAAATGCCGGTGTGCCTGTTGGCGCCGGCACTGACGCGACTCGGGTGGCCAGCTTTAATCCATGGGTTTCGTTATATTGGATGGTCTCGGGCAAAACCGTGGGGGGCTTATCGTTATACCCCAAACATCGACAGCTTGATCGAACTCAAGCCTTGCGACTGTGGACTCAAGGCAGTGCTTGGTTTTCTGGCGAGCAGGATGTTAAAGGCACCATTGCTGTGGGGCAGTATGCTGATTTGGCGGTGTTGTCTGGCGACTACTTCAGCCTTGATGAAGCGGAAATTAAGAACTTATCGTCGGTGCTTACCATGGTCGGCGGAAAAATTGTGCATGGTGATGGAGCCTTTAAAGACCTTGCCCCTGCACTGCCACCAGCGAGCCCCGATTGGTCGCCTGTAAATATGTTTGGTGGGCATTATCATCGATATGGTCAGGCCGATCGTGCCTTAGCAAGTTGTCAGTCCCATGTTTGTACACAGCACGGTCACACCCATTCACATGCACACATCCATGCGCCCAAAGACCCATTCTGGGGGCCATTAGGTTGTGGCTGTTTTGTGTTTTAGCGCATGAAGACAGTCATTGGGTTGTTACTAGCCTTCGCGATTGGTGCTTTTTGTCGGCTGCTGGGAATCCCTTCGCCAGCGCCGCCGGCAATCGTAGGTGCTTTGTTGGTGTTGGCGATGACCGTGGGCTACTTAGTGGTTGATGCCTACGCCAACAAAGCCTCAACACGGAGCCAAAAGTCATGACCACCATCGCCATGGGCATTTTGCTGGGGCTAGCTATCGGTATGGCCTGTCGTTGGTTTGATATTCCCTTGCCGGCACCACCAAAGTTAGTTGGTGCATTGCTGGTGGTCGCTATGACCAGCGGCTTTGTCAGTACAGATTTTTTCATCAGTAACTATAAACACACACCCGTTACACAGCAGTACCCACAAGGAGAGAACAATGAGCAATTCAAAACTTGAAGTATTAACACCAGATAATTGTCAGTTGATCTTTATCGACCACCAGCCACAGATGGCGTTTGGTGTGCAGAGCATTGATCGTCAGACATTAAAAAACAATACCGTTGGGTTGGCCAAGGCAGCTAAGATTTTTAACATTCCAACGATTATTACCACGGTTGAAACCGAGTCATTCTCTGGTCATACCTACCCAGAGTTATTAGCGGTTTTTCCCGAAGCACCCTTGTTAGAGCGTACTTCAATGAACTCATGGGATGACCAAAAAGTACGCGACGCACTTAAGAATAATGGTCGCAAAAAAGTGATTGTGTCTGGCTTATGGACAGAAGTTTGTAATAACACCTTTGCATTGAGTGCCATGCTGGAAGGCGGTTACGAAATTTATATGGTGGCAGATGCCTCTGGTGGCACCTCTAAAGATGCTCACGATTATGCTATGCAGCGCATGATTCAGGCTGGGGTGGTGCCAATGACGTGGCAACAAGTGTTATTAGAATGGCAGCGTGATTGGGCTCATAAAACAACTTACGATGCGGTCATTCAGCTGGTGCAGGAGCATTCAGGTGCTTATGGCATGGGCGTTGATTATGCGTATACCATGGTACATAAGGCGCCAGAGCGAGTGGCTCACGGACAGCGTTTAGACCCTATTCCGGCGAATTAATGGCTAGTTACTTCAAATGCCAGAGCTATCTAATGGCTCTGGCGGTTGGCATTGTGTTGTCATCGCCAAGTCATGCTGCTAATGAGCAAGGCCTAAGCGCCGAGAACGCAAGCCATGTCACCTTTGGTGGCTCAATGCGCAGCCGCGTTAATCACTATGACAACGATCGCTTTGGCTTGCTGGGAGGCGCTGATGGTACGGTTTGGATGCAGCGATTTTATGGTCATGCCGACATGCATTTTAATGACCAGTTTCGTGCGTATATTCAGCTCAGTAGTCATTTAGCCAATGCCACAAACCAGTTAAGTCCGGGCCCATTTGACCGCAGTGACGCTGCCGTGAGTCAAGCCTATATTGACTGGCGTCATGGGCGCTTTTTGCTGCGCGTGGGGCGGCAAGAAATGAGTCTAGGGTCTGCGCGATTGTTGAGTGCGCGTGATGGGCCGAATGTCAGGCTGTCTTATGATGGAGTGCGCTGGGATAACGTGTATGGGCGCGCCAGCACATCTGTTTTTTATCTGCAGGAAGTTAAGGTGCAGCAACAGGCATTTGCTGAGCGCAGTAGCTCAAATGATGCCATCTGGGGATTGGCGGGGACTCGCCATTTTGTTGGCACTAGTGCTGATGTTTATTACTTAGGTCTAAAACGACAAGATGCCATTTATCAGCAAGGGGTGGCGGATGAAACGCGTCATTCGGTCGGAACACGTTTGTTCGGGGCAGCGAATGATTGGGACTGGAACGTAGAGGCGCTATACCAGTTTGGTCGCTTTGGTGATGCCGACATTCGTGCCTGGACGGCGGCAAGTATTGTTGGTTATCGGTTTGCAGACTGGCGTGGGCAACCACGCCTCGGGTTAAGCGCTAATATTGCCAGTGGTGATAAAAATTCGAATGACCAGCGCTTGGGAACTTTTAATCCGATCTATCCCAATCTGGCTTACTTTGATGAGGCAGCCATTTACGCACCTCAAAATTTTTACAATATTGAACCCGGCGCTAGCTGGATGCTTAGCCCAAAGCTCAATATGGCGCTGGCTTGGAATATGTTTTGGCGGCTTGAAAAGCAGGATGCAGTGTATGTGCGGGGGCTGATGCCATTGCCACAAACGGCAGCCTCTGAGGGGCACTTTGTGGCGCATACCCCAAGCATTGGCTTTGACTACCGTTGGCATAAACAACTGACGCTAAACCTGAACTACAGTCATTTCATCGCAGGCAAGGTGATTAAGCAGGCGGGTGGTGGTGATGTCAGATTTGTAAGAGCTCAGCTTGAGTGGAGGTTTTGATGAGTAATGAAGCAATGCAGCTTGAGCAAATATGTGACTTTTCGCAGGGTTGTGATGCGGTTGAGTTGGTTATTAAGCCTCACGTAAAGGAGCTGGGTGGTTTTTCAGTTCGACGCGCATTGCCTAGCTCAAAGCGCCAAATGGTGGGGCCATGGATTTTTTTTGATCACATGGGCCCCGCTGTTTTTCCTGCAGGGCAAGGTATTAATGTTCGCCCGCACCCGCATGTAAATCTTGCCACGGTGACCTACCTTTTTGAGGGCGAGATTCTGCACCGAGACTCCGTTGGTAGTTTTCAGACTATTCGTCCCGGTGACATTAACTTGATGGTTGCTGGGCGAGGTATTGTTCATTCGGAGCGTGAGCGCTCAGAAGTGACAGCGACGGAGCATCACTTGCATGGTTTGCAGTTGTGGATGGCGTTGCCAGAGGCTGAGGAAGAAATAGAGCCGGCTTTTTACCATTATCCTAGCGCTGAAATTCCTGCTATTTCAGTCAATGACGTGCCGGTGAGGGTGATGATGGGTAGTGCTTATGGCGTGACATCACCCGTTAAAACGTTTGCTCATGCGCTTTATGTGGAGGCGCATTTGAAGCCGGGCCAAGCGCTAATATTGCCAGAGGCAGAAGAGCGTGCGGTTTATGTGGCTAGCGGTAGTTTAAAAGCTAAGGATACCGAAATTCCTGAGCACTCCATGGCGGTCTTTCGCGCTGAGCCCGGTGTCAAAATTGTGGCTGTGAGTGAAGCACGTATTGGCATTATCGGTGGTGCAAAAATGTCCCCACGCTTCATTGAGTGGAATTTTGTGTCAAGTCGTCGAGAGCGTATTGAGCAGGCTAAAGCCGATTGGAAAGCAAGACGTTTTGCCACCGTTGTAGGGGATGAGCTTGAGTTCATCCCACTACCCGAATGAGGTTAGATTGATGACATCAGTGGCACCAACAAAAGTGTCTGCGTGGGCACCTTTTGGAAATCCTGTATTCCGTGCGTTATGGATCGCAACGCTAGCATCTAATATTGGCACGTGGATGCATGATATTGGGGCCGGTTGGCTGATGACCTCACTCTCACCATCGCCATTGATGGTGGCATTAGTGCAAACCGCAACAACATTGCCCATTTTTTTACTGGCGCTGCCAGCAGGGGCGTTGGCGGATATTGTGGATCGACGTCGTTATCTCATTATTACGCAAATTTATATGGCGATAGTGGCAACGTGCTTAACGATTGTTGCGCTAACCGGATTAATGACGCCATGGTTATTAGTCATGTTGACGTTCGCCATGGGCTTGGGTACAGCCATGATGATGCCTGCTTGGGCCTCTATTACGCCAGAGTTGGTATCACGCGCCGAGTTACCATCGGCTATTGCATTGAATAGTATGGGGATCAATGTGGCACGGGCGATTGGGCCTGCAATTGCTGGCGTTATTGTCTCGTTGGCGGGTAGTGGTGCCGTGTTTGCGCTAAATGCCTTTTCCTTTTTTGGGGTCATTGCTGTGCTGTTTTATTGGAAGCGAGCGCCGCAATACAGTGAGCTACCAACGGAGCGCGTGGTTGGCGCGATGCGTGCGGGGCTTCGTTTTGCTCGCCACTCGATTGAATTACAGGCTGCTGTAGTACGTGGCATGGGCTTTTTTTTGTTTGCCGGTGCGTCTTGGGCGTTGCTGCCATTAGTTGCTAGGCAGTTGCCAGATGGTGGTCCACAAGCATTTGGTATTTTGGTGGCATCTGTAGGTGTTGGCGCAGTCTTTGGAGCGTTGGTGCTACCAAAAGTGCGTGAGAAAATTTCGCGGGATGCGCTGGTGTTAGCGGCAACTGCAGCTTATGCCGTGTGCTTATGGGCGTTAGCAAGTTTTAATGGCCTTTGGTTGTTGGCGTTGGTGATGGCAATCAGTGGCATTGCTTGGATTGCGGTGTTGTCTTCATTACAAGTGGCGGCACAAATGGCCTTGCCCAGTTGGGTTCGCTCCAGAGGCCTTGCGGTTTTTATGTCGGTATTTATGGGTTCTATGGCGCTGGGCAGTATGTGCTGGGGTAAGTTAGCAGCGCTTCATGGTATTCAGTTTTCATTATCGACAGCCGCAATTGGCATTATGGTGGCGGCGCTACTGACCTGGCGTTGGAAAATTGGCGGTAATGAAGCACTGGATTTAAGTCCCTCCATGCATTGGCCATCGCCTCCTGTGGTTAGCAGTCATGATCGTGGCCCTGTTTTGGTAACTATTGAGTATGTTGTTAAAGATGAAATGAAGGCTGAGTTTTTAGCGCAACTGCATCAGCTTGGGAAGCAGCGTCGGCGAGATGGTGCATATACCTGGAGTGTGTTTGAAGATGCTGATCGCCCCGGACACTTTGTAGAAACATTTAATGATGAGTCTTGGTTGGCGCATCTGCGGCAGCATGAGCGAGTGACAGTTGAATCCCAGAAAATTCAGTTGAAAATTAGGGATTGTTTGGTTGAAAACACCAAGCCATTGGTCAGGCATTATCTGAGCCCAGAATAACGCTTGATAGTTTATCAAAAGCCCGATACATGCGAAGATGCGATCCCGTAAATCAGTGGGATGTGCACTAAATGTTGCTGATGATCGATAATTACGACTCGTTCACGTACAACTTGGTTCAGTACTTTGGTGAGCTGGGCGAAGACGTGCGGGTGTATCGCAATGACGAAATCAGCCTAGAGACTATCGAGGCATTAGCCCCTAAGCGTATTGTTATTTCGCCCGGGCCCTGCACACCTAATGAAGCCGGTATTTCCATGCCCACCATCCAACATTTTGCCGGTCGTATTCCATTGCTGGGTGTGTGCTTGGGGCATCAAAGTATTGGTCAAGTCTATGGCGGTGATGTGGTGCGCGCCCGTCAGGTTATGCATGGCAAGACCTCGCCGATTTATCACCATAATGTCGGCGTATTTCGCGATTTAAATAATCCGGTGACGGCCACACGTTATCACTCACTGGTGGTTAGTAAAGAGACTTTGCCTGACTGTTTAGAAGTGACGGCGTGGACACAAAATGACGATGGTTCAGTTGATGAAATCATGGGTCTGCGTCATAAAACGCTGATGGTGGAAGGTGTGCAATTTCACCCAGAGTCCATATTGACCGATCAAGGTCATGCCTTATTGAAAAACTTCCTCGACGCCACTCGCTAGGAACACACCATGGATATTAAACAAGCCTTAGGCCGGGTTGTTGAGCGTATTGATTTAACCAGCGCTGAAATGCAGGACGTGATGCAGGCCATCATGAGTGGTCAGTGCAGTGATGCGCAAATTGCGGCCTTGTTAGTGGCACTGCGCATGAAAAGCGAATCGATTGATGAGATCGAAGGTGCAGCGCGCGTGATGCGTGATTTAGCCTCGCGCGTGACCTTGGCCAGCCAAGATTATGTTGTTGATATTGTCGGTACTGGTGGTGATGGTGCCAACCTGTTTAACGTCTCGACAGCGTCGGCCATGGTAGTAGCCGCTGCTGGCGCCAAAGTGGCTAAACATGGCAATCGTGCGGTGTCATCAAAAAGTGGCAGTGCCGATTTATTAGAAGCCGCAGGCATTAATTTAGCCTTGTCGTCCGAGCAAGTAGCACGTTGCATCGACAGTGTGGGTGTCGGCTTTTTGTTTGCGGTTAATCATCACGGTGCCATGAAACATGCCATTGGTGCTAGACGTGAAGTTGGCCTGCGCACGCTGTTTAATTTATTGGGGCCACTAACCAATCCAGCCTTTGTTACACGACAAGTAGTCGGTGTGTTTAATCCTGCACTTTGCCGCCCCATGGCCGAGGTGTTGGGGCGCTTAGGCAGTGTGCATGCTCTGGTGGTTTGCGCCAAAGATGGCTTAGATGAAGTGTCGTTAGCCACTGCCACGCATGTCGCCGAGCTGAAAAATGGTGAGGTGCGTGAGTTTGTGATTACCCCAGAAGAGCTGGGCGTGACTAGCCAATCGCTTGTGGGCCTATCGGTTTCGGATTCGGCGGAGTCGCTAGCGTTGATTAAAAATGCTCTGGGTAAGCGTACTACGTTGGAGTCTGTCAAAGCTGCAGACATTATTAAGCTCAATGCTGGCGCGGCGATTTACGTTGCCGGCATTACCCAAACCTGGAAGCAAGGTGTGGCCTTGGCGGATGACCTGATGTGCAGTGGCCAGGCCTTGGAAAAACTCAACGATTTGCGCTTGTTCACTCGCGCCTTGTTGCCGGAGACCTCGGCATGAGCACTATTTTAGACACCATCATGCAGCGCAAGCAGCAAGAGGTGAAAGCACGTCGTCAGCGTCACTCACTGGCTGATCAAGAAGCATTTGCGCGCGAAGCTTTGCCGGTGCGTGGGTTTACTTCGGCGCTGCAAAAAAACATTGGGCAAGGCCGTGCCGGTGTTATTGCCGAGATTAAAAAAGCCTCGCCATCAAAAGGGGTGATTCGGGAAAACTTTGACCCGGCAGCCATTGCTGTCTCGTACCAGCAGGGTGGTGCAAGTTGTTTGTCAGTACTCACCGATGTCGACTTTTTTCAAGGTAGCGACGCTTATTTGCAAGCAGCTCGCCAAGCCTGCGACTTGCCGGTGATTCGCAAAGACTTTTTGTATGACCCCTATCAGGTAATTGAGGCGCGTGCGATTAATGCTGACTGCGTGTTGCTGATTGTTTCTGCGTTGTCCGATGCCCAGCTGCAAGAGCTGCATGCCTGTGCGCTGGAGCAGGGCATGGATGTGCTAATTGAAGTGCATGATCGAGCAGAGCTTTTGCGTGCATTGCCATTGGGTAATCCGCTGATTGGTATCAACAACCGTAATCTGCATAGTTTTGAGGTGAGTTTGCAAACCACGCTGGATTTGCTGACGGACATTCCGCCCGACCGCACCGTGATTACGGAAAGCGGTATTCATAACCAAGCGGATGTGCAGCTGATGCGTGATAACGCGGTGCATGGCTTTTTAGTGGGTGAAGCGTTTATGCGCGCGCCAGAGCCAGGCGAGAAGCTGGCCGAACTTTTTTCTTAGAAGCATTATTTTAGAGGTTTCTGATGGAAGCACGAATTCGTTGGAATGGTGAGGTGAGCTTTAAAGCCACTTCCGGCAGTGGACATGAAGTGACGATGGATGGCCCGCCCGATTTAGGTGGCCAAAATCTAGGTGCGCGCCCGATGGAAATGATGCTGATGGGCGTGGGTGGCTGCACCTCGTTTGATGTCATGACCATTCTGAAAAAGTCTAGACAAAATGTGGTGGCTTGTGAGGCTGTGTTAACCGCAGAGCGTGCCGACGCGGTACCTGCAGTGTTTACCAAAATCCATGTGCATTTTGTAGTGACAGGGCATGACCTCAAAGAGACACAGGTTAAGCGTGCGGTGGAGTTGTCTGCTGAAAAATACTGCTCAGCCTCCATTATGTTGCAGGCTGCAGGTGTTGAAATCACCCATAGTTACGAGATGCAGGCCGCTTAAATAGCGGCATTAAATGTAGTAGGTGGTTTGTGTCATCACTTTAGCCAGTGCGCGCATGCCTTTCTGCAGTGGTGGTGGCAGTTCGGCAGCACCCGCCTGAATGGCCATGTCGCGATGCTCACTTTCATCTTGCTGCATTTGCACTAGTAGTGCCCGCGTACGCTGGTCGTTCATGGGCAGTTTGTTCAAGTGTGTTTGTAAGTGTTCACACACTTGGCGCTCGGTTTCTGCTACAAAACCTAAGCTCCATTTGTCGCCGGCCATGCCGGCAATGGCGCCGACACCAAACGAGGCGGCATAAAACAGTGGATTCAGCAGGCTGGGCCGTGCATTCAGTGCGTTTAAGCGCTCGTTGCACCACGCCAAATGATCAACCTCTTCTTGTGCGGCACGTTTCATTTCTTCACGAACTTCCGGCAATTTCGCGGTGAGTGCTTGGCCTTGGTAAAGCGCTTGTGCGCAAACTTCACCGGTGTGGTTCACCCTCATAAAGCCAGCTACCTGTCTTCTTTCTGCTTCGCTTAAACCGGCCTCGACCAACGGTGCAGCAGGGGATGGCCGCTGCGCCTGCACAGCATCGGATGCGAGTGTGCGTAGCACATTGTCGGCTTGACCAATTAAGCAATCAAAAAAACTGTATTGGCGCATTAGAGGTGTCCTGTGCTGATTAACCGGGTGGCCAGGTGAGCTTGCGTCCGCCAAGCAGGTGCAAATGTATGTGGTACACACTTTGGCCGCCATTAGCATTGCAGTTCATCACTAAACGATAGCCATCTTCGGCTAGCCCAAGCTCTTTAGCCAATTGAACAGCCGTAGTCATAAGCTCACCCAGCAGGCCGGCTTGGTCGGCAGGCACGTCGTTCAGTGTGCTGTAGTGCGCCTTGGGAATAATCAATAAATGCACGGATGCAGCGGGAAAAAGATCATGAAATGCAATCACACGATCATTTTCAAAGGCAATGCGTGCTTTCACTTCATGATTAGCAATTTTGCAAAAAATGCAGTCAGACATACAACACTCCAAAAAATACCGCAAAACCGAGCCGTCAAGCTCTGCTGCTAAATCCTAAACAATGATATGTTATGCAGCGCGCTAATGTCGCGGTAGCAAAAAATTGTTTGCGCTCTTTTTTGGTGCCAAATAATTCTATTATGCATCTATTTGGTGCGATTTGTGGTTTTGGCGCACTGAATTAGCGCTGTGCTGTCGGTTTTAATGCGGTTTTTGGCCCACTCATGTGCTGGCATAGAAATTGCTTTTATCACTCCGTCACGTTTTGTTGCCAGCAGCAAAACATCACCGGAATCATTGTTGTGAAGAGCCCTCTGGAGGAGCGAACATGTCAAATAAGGTTTTAGACCTGATTAAAGCCAATCAAGCCAAGTGGGTTGATTTCCGTTTCACCGATACCAAGGGTAAAGAGCAGCACGTTTCTTACCCAGCCGGCACCATCAGCGAAGACACTTTTGTTGAAGGCAAAATGTTCGATGGCTCATCCATTTCCGGCTGGAAAGGCATTGAAGCATCCGACATGATCCTGATGCCTGATCCTGAAACAGCATTCATCGACCCCTTCTTTGAAGACTCCACTGTAGTGGTGACTTGCGACGTTATCGAGCCATCAACCGGTCAAGGTTACGAGCGTGACCCACGTTCCATCGCCAAGCGCGCTGAAGCTTACTTGAAGTCTACCGGCATTGGTGACACTGCATTCTTCGGCCCAGAGCCAGAGTTCTTCGTATTTGACGAAGTGAAGTGGGACATCGGCATGTCTGGTGCTTCGCATCAGCTGATTGCTGAAGAAGGCGCCTGGTCCACTAACAAGGATTTCGAAGGCGGTAACTCCGGCCATCGTCCACGTGTTAAGGGCGGTTACTTCCCTGTGCCTCCAGTAGACTCAGGCCAAGACTTGCGTGCAGCCATGTGTAATGCCATTGAAGCCATGCTGGGTGAAGGCAAGGTTGAAGTGCAGCATCACGAAGTGGCTTCTTGCCAGTCTGAAATTGGTGTGTCGTTCAACACGCTGGTGCGCAAGGCTGACGAAGTGCAGGTGCTGAAATATGCCGTGCATAACGTGGCTCATGCTTATGGCAAAACTGCTACGTTCATGCCTAAGCCAATGGAAGGTGACAACGGCTCTGGTATGCACGTTCACATGTCTATCGCTAAAGATGGCAAGAACCTGTTCTCTGGCGACCAGTATGCCGGTCTGTCAGAACTGGCCCTGTTCTTCATTGGTGGTGTGATCAAGCATGCTCGCGCACTGAATGCGATTACCAACCCATCGACCAACAGCTACAAGCGTCTGGTTCCACACTACGAAGCACCGATCATGCTGGCCTACTCTGCCCGCAACCGTTCGGCTTCGATCCGTATTCCTTACGTTTCCAGCCCTAAGGCAAAGCGTATTGAAGCACGTTTCCCGGATCCAGCAGCCAACCCATACCTGGCCTTTGCGGCCTTGTTGATGGCTGGTCTGGATGGTATCCAGAACAAGATCCATCCGGGCGAAGCGTCAGACAAGAACCTGTATGACTTGCCTCCTGAAGAAGAAGCCAAGATTCCAACAGTGGCTCATAACTTGGAAATGGCTATTGATGCGCTCAAGGCTGACCATGACTTCCTGCTGAAAGGTGGTGTGTTCACCAAGGAAATGCTGGATGCCTACATCGAGCTGAAAACTGGTGAAGCCCGTCGCGTCAGCACGTTTGTATCGCCGATCGAATTCGATCTGTACTACAGCGTGTAAGCGATTCGTGGTGAAAAGGGCCCGCACTAGTTGCGGGCTTTTTTATGCCTGCTAGAGTCGTGGTTTATTGTCTTCAGATTGCCAGATATGAGCGCTATTGATTTAAGTACGTATTCACGCTGGTCTCCCTGGCTGGCCACTCAACTGGCTCAGCTCAGTGCTCAGGATCACGAGTTGTTATTGCAGACGGTACAGCAGCCCAGATCACTCACTGATTGGCAGCAGTTGCTGCAACAAACCATTCAGCCCTTGCCAGTCGCCGAAGACAGGCCACTGCCTGAGCTGGCACGTGGTACCGACCCGGCTTGGCAGTCGGCCTTGCGCCAGTTACGTCGTCGTGAGCAGTGTCGCTTTATTATTCGCCTGCTGGCGGGCTGGTCGGATATGCCAGCGTTAACGCAGGAGTTGTCAGACTTTGCCGATGTCAGCATCGCGGTGGCCACTGAGCAGGCACATAAAGAAGTCGCCATTTTGCATGGTCAGCCTATTGGCGGAGACAGCGGTCAGCCGCAAGCTCTGGTGGTGATCGGTATGGGCAAGCTCGGTGGGCAGGAGCTGAATCTGTCGTCCGATATTGATCTGATTTTTACCTATGCTGAAGAAGGCGAAACCGATGGTCGGCGCAGTATCAGCAATCAGGAGTTTTTTATCAAAGTGGGGCAGCGTGTCATTGCGCTGCTGGATGCCATTACCGCAGATGGTTTTGTATTCCGTGTGGATATGCGCCTGCGCCCTTGGGGCGACGGTTCGGCGCTGGCCTGTGGTTTTGAGGCACTGGAAGCCTATTACGAGCGACATGGCCGTGAGTGGGAGCGTTATGCCTTGGTCAAGGCGCGTATTTGTGCAGGCAATACGCGTCAGGGTGAATCCTTGCTGCAGAGCCTGCGGCCTTTTGTGTATCGGCGTTATATCGATTTTGGCGCGTTCGAGTCGTTGCGTGACATGAAGCAGATGATTGCGCGTGAAGTGCGTCGTCTGGATCGCGAGGGCAATATCAAGTTGGGAGCAGGTGGTATTCGCGAAGTCGAGTTTATTGCCCAGGCATTTCAGCTGATTCGCGGTGGTGTTGATCGCAGTCTGCAACTGCGCCCCTTGTTGAAAGTATTGCCGGGGTTGGCCGAGCGCGAGCTGTTGCCTGCGACGGCAGTCGATGAGCTGATCGAGGCCTATTTTTTCCTGCGTAACACCGAGCACGTGATTCAGGCGCAGCATGACCAGCAAACACAGATGCTGCCAACCAATGAGCAGGACAGGCAGCATCTGGCCGAGGCCATGGGCTTTACCGATTGGTGGGCGTATATCGCTGCATTAGATCGTCATCGTGGGGTGGTTCACGGTCATTTTCAGAATGTCATTGTGCTGCGCGAAGAGGCCGATACTGAAGACTCAGAGCCTGAGAGTTGGCCTGACCGGGTGGCTAACCTGCTGGATAGTCGGGCGGTCATGCAGCTTAGTGGTACGGCACGGGATCGTCTGGACAGACTGTTGCCGCGTCTGGTGGCTGCCTGTGATCGACATGAACAGGGCGATATTGCCTTGTCGCGTGTCATGCCATTGATTGAGGCAACGCTGAAGCGGTCCGCTTATCTGGTCATGTTGATTGAAAACCCGGAAGCACTAACGCGTCTGGTGGATCTGTGTGCCTGTAGCCCGTGGATTGCCGAGTCATTGACGCGTTATCCCGTGTTGCTGGATGAGCTGTTGAATGCGCGTAGTCTGTTTTCGCCGCCGAGTCGTGACGAACTTATGCATGAGCTAAGGCAACAGTTAATGCGCATTCCGGCCGATGACCTGGAGCGTCAGATGGATACCCTGCGCATTTTCCAGAAAGGGCAGGTGCTGCGTGTAGCCGCTTCTGACATCAAGGGTACGCTGCCGTTGATGAAGGTCAGCGACTATCTGACCTGGATTGCCGAGGCTGTATTGGACGAAGTGCTGGTGCTGAGCTGGCAGCTGCTGACCCAGCGTCACGGTCGACCCAGACGCCATGATGGCAGCCCCTGTGAGCTGGATTTCATCATTGTGGGTTATGGCAAATTGGGTGGTTTGGAGCTGGGTTATGGTTCCGATCTGGATCTGGTATTTATTCACGATGCCGATCCTCAGTCGGAAACTGATGGTGACAAATCCATTGATGCCGCGAGTTTCTATGCACGTCTGGGGCAGAAAATCATTCATCTGTTAACCACGGCAATGGGCACCGGCACGCTGTATGAAGTGGATATGCGTTTGCGTCCATCGGGTGCGTCGGGTTTGTTGGTGACCAGTTTAAGTGGCTTCGCCAGCTACCAGCGTGATCATGCCTGGACCTGGGAGCATCAGGCGCTGATACGTGCTCGTGTGGTGGCGGGTGATGCGCAGGTGGCGGAAGGTTTTAACGTGGTGCGTGCCGAGGTATTGGGGCGTTCGCGGGGTGCCACGGAATTGCGCACAGAAGTGCTGGCCATGCGTGAAAAAATGCGTGATCACCTGGCTCCCAAAGATCCTGATGAGGTAGATCTTAAGCATAGCCCCGGCGGCCTAGTGGATATCGAGTTTTTGGTGCAGTACCTGACGTTGGCGCATGCGGCATCGGTGCCTGAGCTCAGGCAGTGGCCTGACAATGTTCGTCTGCTGGAAGTCATGGCGGCACACGACATTATCAGTGCTGATGATGCCGATACATTGCGCGAAGCCTATCTGGCGTTGCGTAGCAGAAGCCACCGTCAAGCCCTGGCAGATGCAGGGCGGGCACTGGATCCGGATGAGTTACGCCAAGAGCGCGAAGCAGTGAGTGCAATTTGGCAACGAATCATGGTGGATTAGTCGCTTTTATGGTGGAATACGCGTTTGATTTAAACGCCATGCAATGGCTATTCGTGGAGAGCAAAAGATGTCGATGTCTGATCGTGATGGCGTGATTTGGTTTGACGGCCAGCTGGTACCCTGGCGCGAAGCCCAAGTCCATGTGCTCACTCATACCCTGCACTACGGCATGGGTGTTTTTGAGGGTGTACGTGCCTATGCCACCGATGATGGCGCATCGATTTTCCGCCTGAAAGAGCATACCGAGCGTCTGTTTATGTCGGCGCATATCATGAATATGCCGATGCCTTTTGATCGTGACACCATCAACGAAGCACACCGCACCGTGGTGCGTGAAAACAAACTGCCTCATGCCTATTTGCGTCCTATGGTGTTTTACGGATCTGAAGGCATGGGTTTGCGTGCCAGCAATCTGAAGGTGCATGTCATTGTAGCTGCCTGGGAGTGGGGCGCTTACATGGGCAAAGAAGCGCTGGAGCAGGGCATTAAGGTGCGTACATCCAGCTATACCCGTCATCACGTCAATATTTCGATGACTCGTGCCAAGGCCAACGGTAACTACATCAACTCCATGTTGGCGCTTCAGGAAGCTATCTCTGGCGGCGCAGAAGAAGCGTTGATGCTGGACCCCGAAGGTTATGTGGCGGAAGGCTCTGGCGAGAATATTTTTATCGTGCGCGATGGCGTGATCTACACCCCGGATGTGACTTCCTGTCTGGATGGCATCACCCGTAAAACAGTGATTCAGCTAGCTGATGAACATGGTTATACCGTGAAGGAAAAGCGCATTACCCGTGATGAGGTTTATATCGCGGATGAAGCTTTCTTTACTGGTACGGCGGCTGAAGTGACGCCGATTCGTGAACTGGATGGACGCATTATTGGTGCAGGTCATCGTGGTCCGGTCACTACCGTGTTGCAAAAGGCTTACTTTGAAACGGTGACTGGTGTGCGGAAAGAGCATGCTGAGTGGCTGACACCGGTCGCTTGATCTGGTTGTTGTGATAAGGGGCTTTTCAGCCCCTTTTTTTCTCTTTACAGTTGCTTTAACTCTATTGGAAGTAGTGCAATGCAGCGAGCGGCTGGCGATGAGTCTGCACTGGTCATTTGGCGATTGTTAGATGGCAAGCCAGGCCACGAGAATCAAACCTTGGGCTTGGCCAATGCCATGCGCCGTTTATGTGAGCGTGAGCAGCGTGCTTGCACAATATATGACATTCCCGTTAATCGAGTGCAGGCTGGTCCTGTAGCTTTTTTCCAACGCAAATTTTCTGCCGGTAAAGATTTGTTAGCACCAGATTTTATTTTGGGGGCTGGTACTGGAACGCACTGGTCATTGCTGTGTGCCAAGCGTGCCTATGGTGGTCAGATTGTTGTGCTGATGAAGCCCTCATTACCATTGAGGTGGTTTGATTGGGTGATTGTGCCTGAACATGATGGGGTTTCTGCCGCTGCCAATGTGATTACAACCAAGGGTGTGTTGAATCCCATGTTGCCGGGAGAAAAGGTTTCGGGGTCGGTATTGGTGTTGGTTGGTGGTGAAAGTAAACATTTTGAGTGGGATAACCCGCTGGTATTGGGCGAGCTTTCAGCGCTTAAAAAGCAGTGGTCTAATTTACGAGTTACGGATTCGCGTAGAACGCCTTCTGAGTTAAGGGCGCAGCTACAGGCAGAGTTTGGTGGTGGTTATTTGCCGTGGGAAGGTTTTAATTCTCGTCAGCTCGCTGAGCAGTTGGCGATTACGGAAACGGTTTTTGTGACTGCCGATAGCGTGTCAATGGTTTATGAGGCTTTAACGGCGGGTTGTGATACGCGCTTGATTATGCCGGGGCGAAACAAAGGCAAAAGTCGCGTTAGCAAAGGAGTACAGTGGTTGGCCGCACAAGGTTGGGTTGGTGGTCGCAATAGTCCTGGTAGTTTGGCTGGGTGTGTGCTTGATGAGGCTGGTGGTGTGGTTAGTCGTCTCCTGGAAAGGGGTTGATATGGGTGATAGTGTTAAATGAAAGTATATGAGGATGATGATTTTATTGTTTATCATAGAGAGAAGGGAGCTGAGTGTGTTTATATTTGCTTCTCTCCTATTAGTCATAAACCTGATCGAGGGGTTTGGTTGGGTAACGTTATTGATGCTTCTTTAATATCGATAACACAGAAGTCTCCGAACTGGTATAGCGATTTTTTATTCGGCAAGGCACTGAGTGAAATCAGGGTATTAATAAGTAGATATGATTATATTTATGTGCTTGGTGCCTCTGCAGGAGGATATGCGGCAATAAGATATTCTGGGGAGTTGTCTGCAGATAGAGTTATTGCTTTTTCTCCCCAAATAAGTATAAAGCCGGATGATGTATCAAGTTTTGATAGAAGGTTTGAGCAGTTTTATGATGGGCGGCTTCATGATGAGATGATTATAAAGGAGGTTGGTTGCAGGGAAGGAAATTTAATTATTGTATATGATCCACTTTGTATGGAAGATCATATGCATGTTGGTCTTATAAGGCGTCTTTCAGAGCCAAATATATTTGGTGTGAAGTTCTCCGGCCATGCATCAATAGTTGTGCTTTATCAAATAGGGCTTTTAAGGGGTTTTATTTATCGGGTGGCTAAGGCGTCTGATATTGATGATGCTTTATTGTGGTGGGACGAAGTGTATTTATGCTCATTCTATAAGTCTAAAGTGGCTATGAAAACAGTCATTGGCAGGCTCCATGGGCTTTCGAAAGTTCTATTCGGCGCTATTTATAGGGTTTCTCGAGCGCTTAGGCTCGAGAGAGCTTTGAGATTAATTGGCCTTCATGTGTTGGCCAAGGTTGTTAAGTAGCTTTTTTATACGTTGCACCTTCTTGTATTTATTGTTCTTGAGAATAATCTTAATGTTGAATTCTTCTTTTCTCCGACCCCATCTACTAGGAAGAATTTCTCCCTATTTTCACACCATATAATATATGCTGGTGTTAGGTCTCTAATAAAAATGTCTGATTTTAATGTTTTTTCTAGTAAGTTGTTTATTTCTTTGATATGCTTGTCGTAGAATTGATAGTGTGCTCCCTAGAGAGTGGTTGTTATTTAAGATGGCTTCGCACTCTAGGCCTAGACTTAGGTTTGTTTCAGTGAGACCCTATACCTTAGGGGTTATATTTATGCCATTTTCAAATGAGTAAATGTACTCGTTGAGCTCTCTTGTAAATATCCAGTATTTGTTTATTCTCTTATGGTAGAAAATCCAAGAGCTTTTATATGGCTTTGGTTTTAGTATTTTTATTAGCCTTTTTGTGTCTCCAAGCTTTGAGAAAATGGCTCTCTGACCCTTCTGCTAATTTTAGGGACTCATCTAGTATCAGGATATCGGTCATATTTATGTCGCCTTTTTTTGAGGGGGCACTCTGGCCTGAGTGGTTGGCTATTGGTTTTGGATAATCTGCTGTAAAGTAGCAATAAGAGATGAGTAGTCGGCTGCCTGTACATTGGGCAGTGTATCTAGCTGCACATTTGCTAATTCTGAAATGTTGCTGAACTGCATGTTGTGATTGCCCAGCTTTTCTAGCAGGTTTTTATAGAATGGCGTCAGGTTCTTGCTCGGCGGTGAAAAGGCCAGTGCTGGTTTTCCGTAGTTGAGAGACTCTCTTAGCATGCTGCCTGAGTCTTCGCTACACAGGATAATGTTGGCTTGGCTGGAGTACAGGCCAGCAGTGGGCCTAGGGTGTTCACCGTACCATGTCACATCGGCTAGATGTTGTGGTTTGAGATGGGTCTTAAGAGTGTCTTCCGCTATCATGCCTGTACGACGTGATGTGGTCAGCAATAGTCGCCATCCTCCTTTCTCGCAGATTTGATTCAGTGCGGCGGCTAGTTGTGTATAGTCGGCTTTGGTGTATTGGTATTCGCGTGTGTTGCCACCAATCAGCACGGCTAGTAGTCGGTTTGATGAGGCTCCTGAAGTAGTCTGATGTGGCGTATGGCTGGTTGGCCCTAAAGACAGGCGTAGTATATTGGGTTTGGCGGTACCTTCAGTGGTAGTAACCAGTAGGCTCACCATTGTGTCGTTAAGGGCGGTTTGTTTGCCAATAAAAATATTGGGTGTCTGCCATAGGTGAGACAAAATAATACTGGCCAGCAGTGTGTCTCCACCTGTGGAAATCAATAGTTTGTAGTCATTCTTTTTGGTTGGTGGCATGTTGCCGTAGTATGTGCGATACAACAAATTAAGCAGAAAGGTTGATTGGCATATCAGCGGTAAAATAGCGCGTATGGGGCGTTTTAACCATTTTATTCTGGGGGATAAGTCCGGAGATTGCGTGCCTTTGGCAGAGTTTCCCAGTAGTTGCAATAAGCCTTTGGACTGGTTCATGTGTCCGGGGCGACCATCACTCAGAATGTAACAATGGCTTATTTTAGACATCAAGCTGCTCCGGCGTTTCTAAGTTAATGTTGTTTTGTGTTGATAGTATTCGTGAAAACAGTTTCAAACATGGGCATTAGCAGGCTAGCTCCATATTCGCTTAGATGATCGTCGTCGTAATATATGGGACGTCCATTTTTTATGCTGTGGCAGTGCTCATCCCAACATAGATACGGTAAGGGGTTTAGTATGTTGGCACCACATTGTTCTGCGGCGGCATCCTGAGCCTCCCAGACAAATGCATGACGAAGATGGTATTCCTCTAGGCTGATGCTTACCTCACGCGCTTTACCTCGATACATCATGGAGCGTGCTATGGCGTTGGGTACATGTGTAGGCATTTCAGGAGTGGGGCGAACAATGTATACAGGCCTGCTTTGAGTGAATTCGCAGGCGGCTTGTATGATGGCTTCGCGATATTTGGCAAGATGTTCTGGGTTGGGGCTTCCTGTTGGTACAGGCGCATCTCCGAAATAAACCCCAAGAAATTGGTCACCCCTGTTTTGTCCATAAGCATGGGCAGAGAAGCGGCTCATCATTACCAAAGGCGCTCCTTTGGGAAGGCTGTTGTGGCGCTCTAATGCATACGCAATAAATTCGGGACACTCTCGGTTGCTGCTTTCAGGTAGCATTTTCAGTTTAGCTGCTGTTGGGCAGGCAGACATGCTCCAATCTAATACATGCAGATTTCTACTGGGTAGCGTCTTTTCGACAGTACGCACAATAGAGGCGGCATGGCTGTCGCCGATGACAATAGCTCCAAGCTGGTCTCCTCCATAAGTGCATTCAGGTGCAGGGAATTTGCTGCCAAGGCATTCGTTTCTTCTTGGGTTTCTATCTTGTGCTCCTTGTGCGATGACAGCGATATGCTCTGGCAGTCTTTCTACCAACCCATCTTGTAATCGTACCCATCCAGCTAACAGAACGACGGTGAGCACACCGATTGTGATAACGGTACCGGCACGTTTTGGTGGCAGTTTGGCACTATAGATACGCGTAGGATTCTCAATGAATCGATACGAAGCCCAGCCCAGTAGCAGGGTCAGTATCAAGCCACAACTGATGAGCAAAGAGTCGTGTTGTTTTTCCAGATAAACCAGCGAGACGACGAGTGGCCAATGCCAAAGGTAGAGTGAGTATGAGCAGTTACCAAACCATTGTGCAGCGCGGGTATTGGTGAAAAGAGATGAAGGGCGGGCTGCAATCAGCACCAGTACTGCTCCAATGACAGGCATGAGTGCCCATGCTCCTGGCCAGGGTGTATAGGTTGATAGGTAGTATGTTGACGCAATGATCAGTGCAAAACCAATCAGTTCAGCCAGACGTGCAACTAATGGTGAAATGCTGCGTTTTTGCATCAGCAGGAAAACCAGTCCTCCGGCCAACATCTCCCAGGCACGAGTTGATAGAAAATAAAATGCATCGGAAGGTTTGGTTGATGTCATGACTACTGAGAGCGCTAATGAGGCTAAAAGTGCCAACCCGCTGAACGTTATTACGGTTCTTCTACCGGGGAAGAAGCGCCACAACAAAACCAAAATGACGGGCAGTATCAAATAGAACTGCCATTCCACGGATAATGACCAAGTGTGCAGTAGCCATTTTTCATGTGATGCCGTATCGAAATATCCGGCTTCACTTGCAAACCGGTGATTTGAAAAGAACAACAGGCTGGCCATGACGTGATAGCCAAGTTGCTTGTAGTCGATAGGTGTCAGTGTGAACCAGCCGCCAATCAGTAGGAAAAAGCACAACACCAATAGCGCCGGAATAATGCGCCTTGCACGTGCTAGATAAAATGATCGAATGCTGAAGTTTTTTTGTTCTAGCCCTTGCACGATGATACGCGTCATTAGGTAACCAGAAATGACGAAAAAGACATCTACGCCAATAAAGCCGCCACTAAATCCTGGAATGCCGAAATGATAAAGAATGACGACTATTACTGCCCAAGCGCGTAGCCCGTTGATATCCGGGCGGAATGAATTTTTAGCTAATTGATTCATAGATTTTCAGTGTGCTGCTCCACATGTCTTCAAGCCTGAATAGATCAGCTTCAGCAACACGCAGAGGTTGGTTAAGCAAAGATCGGGTTCTTTCCAGTAATGATGCTTCGTCGCCTGTTGGTAACAGGCCTTCTGGAAACATCGCACTTAAAACTTCCCCGGTTCCCCCAACATTCCAACCAATAACTGGAATGCCCATTCGCAATGGTTCCAGTGTGGTGCGTCCAAATGCTTCTGGTGTTATACGCAGTGCAAATGTCAGGTCACATTGACTTAATGCTTCTCGCATATCACTACGGTGTCCAGTAAATGTGATTCGCTCAGACAGGTTACGTGTCATTACTTCATTCTTTAGCCATTCGGCATAGTGTTCTTTTTTGGGCTCTGCTCCACCTATGATCAGGCCGTGCACATTTGGAAAGTCATCTTTTAGTGCGTCTATTAGTCTTATAAATGTTTCATGCCCTTTGACCCGAGACAGCCTGCCTGGTAATGCCAGAACGGTTTTTCCTTCCAGTTCAGGGAAGTCTTTTCTCCACTGTGTTAACCATTGCGCAGAAGGTTGGTAGCCATAGGGGAACTCCGAGCTTTCGACACCTCGATAAATCAATGAAATTTTTTCGGGAGGGCAGGCGGGATAGTTATTTAGTACATAGTCACGAACAGTGTTGGATACTACGATAACATGCTCACCCTTCGTCATGACGGCGCTGTAAGGGCTTACCGAGTACAGACCATGTACTGTGGTGATAAAACGTGGGCGAGTTGTGGCGTCCATTTTGCGTAATGCCAGCAGGGAAATCCATGCCGGTATGCGAGAGCGTGCATGTACGATGTCGGGCTTTAGCTTTGTCAGTAAACGCCGAAAAGGTCTGACTTGAAATAGGCTAGCCAGTGACTTGCGATGCACCGGCATGGTGATGTGCTCGCTGCCCTCAGCCATTAGTTGATCAACTAAACGTCCTCCATTGGATACAACAATGGAGCGGTGCCCCGCTGTGACCAGTGCGCGCGCAATTTCCAATGTGCCACGCTCAACACCACCACTGCCTAAAGCTGGCAGAACTTGTAAAACGGTTAGGCACCTAGTCATGTGATGTCTCTGTATGTAAATGACTTATTGGTTGTTTGTGAAAACAGTTTCAAACATGGGTGTTAACAGGCGGGCTCCATATTCGCTTAGATGATCATCGTCGTAATACATGGGGCGTCCATTTTTCATGCCACGGCAATAGCCATCCCAGCACAACGTGGGTATTGGGTCGAGAATTTTGACGTCGCACCGTTTTGCGGCGGCATCCTGAGCTTCCCAGACAGTGGCGTTACGCTGGTGGTATTCACTCATGCTTATCGTGACATCTCGCATCTCTTTGCCCCACATAAGTGAACGTGCTACGGCATTGGGCGTATTCACTGGCATTTCAGGGGTTGGTCGTACCAGATAAACAGGTCGTATTTTGGCGAGTTCACAGGCGGTATCTGTGATCGCATTCTGATATGCATCCAGATGTTGCTGGTTGATCTGTCCCATTGGCACTGGGGTGTCGCCAAAGTAGATTGCAATAAACTCACTTGGTCTATCTTTGGTGCCATATGCATAAGCAGATGATCTGCTCAACACAATCAGTGGAACGTCTTGTGGCAGATTTTTGTGTTTACTTAAGGTGTATTGGATGAAGTCGGGACATTGTAGCGTGCTGTCTTTGGGTGCCATTTTCAGACCCTGAACCGTTGGGCAGCCAGACATGCTCCAATCTAAAACATGTAGATTTGTGTTGGGTAGTGCGGCTTCGACAGCTCGCATAATAGAGCCAGCATGACTATCACCGATGACAATAGCCCCTAATTGATCCCCACCATAGGTGCACTCAGGAGTGGGAAAGGTGTTCTTTTGGCATTCTTTCTTTCTTGGGTTTTGGTCGTGCACAGCTTGCGCGATGACAGCGATATGTTCCGGCAGTCTTTCTACCAAGCCATCTTGTAATCGCACCCATCCAGCCAATAGAACGACGGTGAGTACACCGATTGTTATAATTGTACCGGCACGTTTTGGTTGCAGTTTGGCGCTGTAGATGCGCGTAGGGTTTTCAATGAATCGATATGAGGCCCAGCCCAGTAATAGGGTCAGTATCAAGCCACAACTGATGAGCAAAGAGTCGTGTTGTTTTTCCAGATAAACCAGCGAGACGACGAGTGGCCAATGCCAAAGGTAGAGTGAGTATGAGCAGTTACCAAACCATTGTGCAGCGCGGGTATTGGTGAAAAGAGATGAAGGGCGGGCTGCAATCAGCACCAGTACTGCTCCAATGACAGGCATGAGTGCCCATGCTCCTGGCCAGGGTGTATAGGTTGATAGGTAGTATGTTGACGCAATGATCAGTGCAAAACCAATCAGTTCAGCCAGACGTGCAACTAATGGTGAAATGCTGCGTTTTTGCATCAGCAGGAAAACCAGTCCTCCGGCCAACATCTCCCAGGCACGAGTTGATAGAAAATAAAATGCATCGGAAGGTTTGGTTGATGTCATGACTACTGAGAGCGCTAATGAGGCTAAAAGTGCCAACCCGCTGAACGTTATTACGGTTCTTCTACCGGGGAAGAAGCGCCACAACAAAACCAAAATGACGGGCAGTATCAAATAGAACTGCCATTCCACGGATAATGACCAAGTGTGCAGTAGCCATTTTTCATGTGATGCCGTATCGAAATATCCGGCTTCACTTGCAAACCGGTGATTTGAAAAGAACAACAGGCTGGCCATGACGTGATAGCCAAGTTGCTTGTAGTCGATAGGTGTCAGTGTGAACCAGCCGCCAATCAGTAGGAAAAAGCACAACACCAATAGCGCCGGAATAATGCGCCTTGCACGTGCTAGATAAAATGATCGAATGCTGAAGTTTTTTTGTTCTAGCCCTTGCACGATGATACGCGTCATTAGGTAACCAGAAATGACGAAAAAGACATCTACGCCAATAAAGCCGCCACTAAATCCTGGAATGCCGAAATGATAAAGAATGACGACTATTACTGCCCAAGCGCGTAGCCCGTTGATATCCGGGCGGAATGAGTTAGCCATAGGGGAGTGCACGATATTTGGTACTCATTTTGTTGTTATTTAGCTCGCTGTTCCAGCCAGATATAGCGTGTTGCTGCTAGTAATACTAGAGGCAAAGCCATTTCCAGGGACTCTTCAAATACCACAATTGATTCTGCTATGTGTCTAGGCAGAATAATGCCAAAATCCACGCGTAAAATAGAGTTCATTCTATCTAAGATTTTGGTGCTAATTAACAGGCCAGTGCCAACTAACATAAATTGACCACTGCTTCGTCGCCACGCGCCTGTTCGTAGCCACGCGGCCAGCAAGTATAAGCCGTACAGCAAGGCTGCTAATAGGGCTAATACGGTGGTCCCTATCAGTAGTTTGGATTGCAACGGAATATCTGAGGCAATATAAAACTGTCGCTTCAATACACTGATATTATAGATGGCCTTATGTAGGCTGGCTTCCCTAGCCAGTGCAATCAGTGGTAATAAAGCCAATGTCCATATGGTGTGGTTGGCAGGCCACCAGCGCCAAATAATGTATAGGCTTAACAGTGCCCAGAACACAAGACTGAGTTGTTCAAAGGGGCCCTCTTCGCTAATAGCAAAGGCCGTTGCTTCATCGCTTAGGCCTTGAATATAGAGATAGGAACTGACTCCCAAGATTAATAGCGCAACAAATAAAACAATAAGACGGCGCGCTTCGATCATTTTCGTTTTTTAACCTTCTTTTTGTAGGGAGATGCCTCGCCCTGAGGGCGACTTTTAAACCGTCGATGAAACCACATGTACTGAGTCGGAGCACGCTGGATAAGTTGCTCCAGTTCAGCGTTGATGCGAATAGCGTCTGTGAGGTCATCACCACTAGGATAACCATCCAGCGGCGGAGTGAACGTCAAAGTATAAGTTCGTTCGTCCGGGTTGCGCATGAAGTGCACAAAAACGACCGGTGAATTGTTGTATTTAGCCATGCGTGAGGTGGCGGTGAGTGTGGCAGCGGGGTGGCCAAAAAATGGCGCCATCACACCCTGTTTCAAGCCGAAGTCCTGATCGACCGAGGTCCAGACAATTTCGCCACGCTTTAAGGCTTTGAATAGCGTGCGCATGTCAGCGTGATCAATTTGGTCGATATAGACACGGAGGCGACGCTTGCGAATCATCCAATCCAGTACCGGATTGTTTTGGGGTCGATATACGGTGTGTAGCGGAAAAAACAGGGCTGCAATGGCGCCGTTCAAATCCAGTGTGCTGTAGTGCGCGCCCAGAATAATGACGCCGCGCCCCAGTTTTGCGGACTCCAATACATGCTCTAAACCAATGGTGTTAACACGTGGTCTGATCCATTCCAGTGGCTTGAACCAGGCGCTGGCCGTTTCAAATACGCCAATGCCGCCTTGGCGGAACACATCGCGCACCATTTGTTCGCGTTCTGCTTCGGATAGTTTTGGAAAGCACAGTGACAGGTTGATGCGAGTGTCTTCGACTCGTTGTGGCACGACATGGTATGCCAACCAGCCCAGTCCGGCCCCTAAGCGACGTTGCAGCCACCAGGGCAACCAGCCCATGACAAAAGCCAGCAGGCAGACCAGCCAGCTGCCCCAGAAACGAGGGTGCAGCCAGGCCCATTGAAGGCCGTCATTGACGCGGGTTATTCGGTGTGCAGACTTTTTTGACATGCGGGTATTGTCGGAAATGGACTGACCGATAAGTGTATGCGAGTTAGAATCGCCGCGACTAGCCCTATTGTTTCAGGAGTGGCGCGTGCCTCGTTGGCTATACACCGTATTTTTATACATTTTGTTGCCTCTTATCATGCTGCGTCTGTATTGGCGCGGGCGTCTGGCTCCGGCCTACCGGCAGCGCTGGCGTGAGCGTCTGGGGGTTAGTGCGCCGTTTTCGCCTCTGCCACAAAAACCGATCTGGCTACATGCGGTGTCCGTCGGCGAGACCTTGGCTGCGCAACCGTTGGTCGCCGCTATTCAGCAGCAGTGGCCGGGGCGACCCTTGTTGATTACCACCATGACGCCGACAGGCTCCGAGCGTGTGCGGGCGATCTGGGGCGATGCCGTGCAGCATGTGTATGCGCCTTATGACTATCCGCATGCTATCAGTCGTTTTTTGCAGGCATGGAGTCCAGCGGCTCTGGTCATTATGGAAACCGAGTTGTGGCCCAATACGCTGGCAGCGGCACATGCTCGTGGCATTCCGGTGTTGCTGGCCAATGCACGTTTATCGGAAAAGTCGGCGGCTGGTTATGCGCGGGCAGGTGGATTAACGCGCAGTTTGATGCAGAGTCTGTCTGCTGTGGCGGCACAGGATGAGGCCACGGCGAGTCGTTTCAGGGCGATTGGTTTGGCGGCTGACAAAGTGTCTGTGACAGGCAGTGTGAAGTTTGATCTGACTTTGCCGGACGGGTTGAATCAACAGGCTGGTGAGTTGGCAAATCAGTGGCAGTTGCATGCCAGGCCAGTATGGGTGGCAGCCAGTACGCATGAAGGTGAAGAAGCGCAGGTATTGGCGGCACATCAGCAGTTGTTGAGCACGACGCCAAATGCCTTGTTGATTTTAGTACCTCGTCATCCCGAGCGTTTTGCAGCGGTAGCCGAGTTGGTGCAGAAGCATGATCTGGTGATGGCCAGACGTAGTCTGGCGCAGCCAGTGAATGAGCACACCACCGTGTTGCTGGCGGATAGCATGGGTGAGTTGTTGCTGTGGTTGGCTATGGCGGATGCAGCATTTGTCGGTGGTTCGCTGGTGCCTGTTGGCGGTCATAACACCCTGGAGCCTTTGGTGCTGTCCGTGCCTACATTGACTGGCCCGCATTACATGAATTTTCAGGTGATCAATGATGCGTTGATTCAGGCAGGTGCCTTGGCGGTGGTTGACTCTCCTGCTGAACTGGCTGACGCCATTGTGCAGTTGCTCAATGATCAGGCATTGGTTGGGCAGCGTCGTGCTGCCGCAGAGCAGGTGATGTCGGCCAATCGTGGATCAGTGCAGCGGCAGTTGGCGCTATTGCAGCGCTTACTTGAGTCAAAGCAATGAATCGCATCGTTTTTACTGCACAGCAAATTGTGCAGGCTGATGACGAACATCAGATGCGCGTCGTGTTGAATGCTCGTCAGCATGAGCATTTGCGCAGTGTGCATCGGGCCGTTCTGGGTGATGAGCTGCGTGTGGGTTTGTTGAATGGTCACCTGGGGCGGGGCACTGTCATCAGTCTGGATGATAAACGTGCCGAGCTGGTCGTGACATTGACCGATGCGCCGCCTCCAAAATCTGGCACCACCTTATTGTTGGCATTGCCTCGTCCCAAAATGCTCAAACGAATTCTGCAAATGGTTTGTACGCTGGGTGTTGATGAGCTGGTGCTGCTGAACAGTTTTCGGGTGGAAAAAAGCTTCTGGCAAAGTCCATTTTTAACGGCAGAGGCAATAGAGGAACAATTGCTCTTGGGCCTGGAGCAGGCGGGCGATACCGTGCCGCCTAAGGTGACACTGGCCAAGCGCTTCAAGCCTTTTGTTGAAGATGAATTGCCTGCCTTGTTGATGGGCAAGCAAGCCTTTGTGGCTCATCCCCATGAGCAGGCAGTGGATTGCCCGACCAATGTCGATGGCCCGAAACTGCTGGTCATTGGGCCAGAGGGTGGTTTTATTCCTTATGAATTTGAGCATTTGCAGGCAGCCGGTCTGAAGCCCATTAGTCTTGGCAGCAGAATCCTGAGAGTAGAAACTGCCGTAGCAGTCGGCTTGGGTCGGCTTATTTCACCAGCCAGCCGTTAATGCGTTCAATCAGTGGCTCTCCCAGCATGCCAGCGCTGGCGTGCAGACGCAGCGTGTTGACGATGTAGTCGTAGCGCGCATTGGCATAATCACGTTTGGCAGCAAACAGTGCAGTTTCTGCCAGCAAGACATCAACAATATTGCGCGTGCCGACTCTATATCCGGCTTGTACCGCGTCATAGGCCAGTTGTGCCGATGCCTGTGCCTGTTCGCGTGCCTGCAAGCGTGAGCTATCGGCTTTGACGGTCAGGAAGCCGGTACGCGTACCGTTGACGACCTGATGCTCACGTGCCTTGGCGACGGCCTCTGCTGCGTCTGCTTGCAAACTGGCTTGTTTGACGCTGGCCAGCGTGCGGCCACTGGCAAACAGTTCCCATTGTGCCTCAATGCCGATGATCTCGTTGCTGCCTGAGTTGAAGGTAATGGAGGGATTAGCGGCGTTGCTGACATTGCTGTTCTGGCGGTCGCTGTAGCTGGCAAACAAGTCAATCTGGGGCAAATAACCGCCACGTTGCGCCTGGCGATTGGCCTTTGCTGCTTGCGTATTCAGGCGTGCTGCAATGAGTCCGGGATTGCGCTCACGGGCAAGCTGAGTCCAGGCATTGGCATCGTCTGGAACAGGTGCTTCTACCGGCAGTTTTTCCTGCAAGCGGGCCAGTTCGCCAATATCCCGACCGACGGCTGCATTGAGTGTTTCACGTGCACTATTCAGCGCAATCTCGGCACTGATACGCAGGGCGGCTGCATTATCGCGTTGGGCACTAGCTTCCAGTACATCGGTTCTGGCCACTGTACCCACCTTGAAGCGGGCATCGGCTTGTTCACGCTGGCGTTCCAACGCTGCCTCTTGTGCGGCGGCCAGATCCAGATTGTCCTGAGCGCGCAGTACATTCAGATAGGCCTCTGCTACGGCCAGAAACAGATTTTGGGTTTGATCGGCTGCATTGGCTTCTGCCTGTGAGCGCAGTGCCTTGGCGGCTTGATGCTGATGCCAGGCGTCCCAACGAAACAGCGGCTGTGACAATTTGATGCTGTATTGCTCGCTGCGATAGTCAGTTACACCCTGTACTTCCTGCTTCAGTGTGGTGTCGCTGATGCTACCTGCCGCGACTACTCGTGGTAACAGGCCAGAGCGGGAAATGATGGTGCCTTGTTCAGCGGCGGCTTGATTGGCGCGTACAGCGACCAGATTGGGGTCAAACTGGTCTGCCAGACGCAGGGTATCGAGCAGATCCAGGCGTGTTTCTGCCAAAGCAGGCGTGGCCACGGCAAGGCATAAGGAAAGCACGGCAAGGCGCGTCAGCATGAAAGATACCCATGAGTATGTTGGCGTCAGTTGAGACTAGTGGTCGGCACTTAAAATGGCAAGGCTTGGTCAGGAATTTCCTTGCTGTGTTGTGACCTTACTATGCGGCACTATATAGTGCATGGTCTCTGTACAGTCATTACTCGTAGGTCCACCTGATGAACTCGCCTGAAAACACGTTTTTTGAACAAGCCGCCAAGGTAGATGCTGCTGCTATCAAGCCTTTGCCCAATTCGCGCAAGGTCTATATCACGGGTTCACGCCCTGATATTCGCGTGCCTCAGCGGGAAATCAGGCTGTCGGCTACTTCGACCAGCATGGGGGGTGAACGCAATTCTCCGATTCAGGTTTATGACACCTCTGGCCCCTACACTGATCCGTCGGTCAATATTGATATTCGTCAGGGCTTGGCCGCCGTGCGCGAGAATTGGGTGCTGGAGCGTGGAGACGTAGAGCGTCTGGACGGTGTGAGTTCCCGATTTGGTCGTCAGCGTGAGCTAGATATTGCCACCGAGCATCTGCGCTTTGCTCATCGTCGTGCGCCGATGCGTGCCAAGGCTGGCGCGAATGTGTCGCAAATGCACTATGCCAAGCGCGGCATCATCACGCCGGAAATGGAGTATGTGGCCATTCGTGAAAACCTGCTGCGTGAGCAGATTATTGACCAGGGCGGCTTGATGGATCATCAGCATGCGGGTCAGTCGTTTGGTGCCTCGATTCCAAAGCTTATTACGCCCGAATTTGTTCGTGATGAGATTGCCCGTGGTCGCGCCATTATCCCGGCCAATATCAATCACGTTGAACTGGAGCCGATGATTATTGGCCGTAATTTTCTGGTGAAGGTGAACGCCAATATTGGTAACTCGGCACTGGGTTCGTCCATTGATGAAGAAGTGGAAAAAATGACCTGGGCCATCCGTTGGGGTGGCGACACCGTGATGGATTTGTCCACCGGCAAACACATTCATGAAACGCGGGAATGGATTATTCGCAACAGTCCGGTGCCGATTGGTACGGTGCCGATTTATCAGGCATTGGAAAAGGTCGGTGGTGTTGCCGAGGATCTGACCTGGGAGCTGTTCCGCGACACGCTGATTGAGCAGGCTGAGCAGGGTGTTGATTACTTCACCATTCATGCCGGTGTGCTGCTGCGTTATGTGCCGTTAACTGCCAAGCGCATGACCGGTATTGTGTCGCGTGGTGGCTCGATCATGGCCAAGTGGTGTCTGGCGCATCACAAGGAAAATTTCCTGTACACGCATTTTGAAGACATCTGCGAAATCATGAAGGCCTACGATGTGTCGTTCTCGCTGGGTGATGGTTTGCGCCCCGGCTCAATTGCCGATGCCAATGATGCGGCTCAGTTTGGCGAACTGGAAACGCTGGGTGAGCTGACCAAGATTGCCTGGAAGCATGATGTACAAACCATGATTGAAGGCCCTGGTCATGTGCCCATGCACCTGATCAAAGAGAACATGGACAAGCAGTTGGCCTGTTGTGATGAAGCACCGTTTTATACCTTGGGGCCACTGACCACGGATATTGCCCCGGGTTATGACCACATTACCTCCGGTATCGGGGCCGCCATGATCGGTTGGTTTGGCTGTGCCATGCTGTGTTATGTCACACCGAAAGAGCATCTGGGTTTGCCCAATAAGAAAGACGTCAAAGACGGCATTATTACTTACAAGATTGCAGCCCACGCGGCAGACTTGGCCAAGGGTCATCCCGGTGCACAAATTCGCGACAACGCCTTGTCAAAAGCCCGTTTTGAATTCCGCTGGGAAGATCAGTTCAACCTGTCGCTGGATCCTGATACTGCGCGTGAATTTCATGACGAAACCATGCCCAAGGACGCACACAAAGTGGCGCATTTCTGCTCCATGTGTGGCCCTAAATTCTGTTCGATGAAAATTACTCAGGACGTGCGCGATTATGCGGCTGGCCTGGAAGAAGCCGAGCAGGGTATGGCTGAAAAGTCGGCTGAATTCCGCGAGCAGGGCGCGGAAATATACAAGGTGGTCTGATATGGCGACGGGTGAATTTGGTGCTGATGATGTGCAGCTGCGTCAGCGCGATACGTTGTTTCAGGGCTTTTACCGGGTAGATAAGCTGCACCTGCGTCATCGCCAGTTTGATGGCAGCATGGGGCCGGAAATTTCGCGTGAGCTGTTTGTGCGTCCATCTGCGGTGGGTGTGGTGGTGTATGACCCGCGTCGTGATGAGGTCTTGTTGATTGAGCAGTTTCGTGTCGGCGCGCTCGATAGCCGTCACCCCTGGCAATATGAGGTAGTGGCTGGACTGGTGGGTGAGGGCGAGTCACTGGAAGACGTTGCTCGCCGTGAAACGCTGGAAGAGGCGGGTGTGGTCATTGATACCCTGGAAAAAGTGTTTGGCTTTTTTCCCAGTGCCGGTGGTTCGGACGAGTTTTATACCCTGCTTGCAGCACCTGCCGATTTGTCACGTGCCGGTGGCATTCATGGCCTGGCAGAAGAAGGTGAAAATATCCGCGTGGTGGTGCTGAACCTGAACGAAGCGTTGCAGCAGATTGCCAGTGGTCGCATCAACAATGCGCCGTGCATATTGGCGTTGCAGTGGCTGGCCATGAATAAAAGTCGCCTGCAGGTAAAGTGGGCGTCATGACGCAGGTGGCACGTCGTTATACCGTTGATCTGGTGGCCATGCATGCGTTGTATGAGTTGAATTATGCTCGTGTGCAAACCCTGCTTCAGGGCATTGGGCTCAAGGGTGTGGGTATCAGTCAGCAGGCATCACCATTGATCGAGTTCAGCTGGGGACATGAGGCACTACAGTTGTCGCGTGTGGAGCGTACCAAATACACCGAAACCTGGCGTTTGGCTCAGATCACACCGGTATTGCCCTGGTGCCCTGAGCTCGATATGGAAGTGCGTCTGTATCATGATGCGCGCATGGCGGATGTACAGCGCTTTCAGTCGGCCAGACGTATTCCGGCTATTGTTGCGCCCGGTCATGTGTCGGGCTGGCGGGCCAACGAAAAGCAATTGGTTAATCACTTTCTGGGTGATTGCCTGCATCATTGCCTACACTATGGCCTACCGCGTGACCCACGCTTGCAGCCCGACTTCAGTCGTTGGGATGCCGGGCTGAGAACTAACGATCCAACATCAGAGGAACTTCCATGACGGCATATAGTGCCGCCTCCATTGAGGTGCTTTCCGGCCTTGATCCGGTGCGTAAACGTCCGGGCATGTATACCGACACCACGCGTCCCAATCATTTGATACAGGAAATTCTGGACAATAGTGTCGATGAAGCCTTAGGTGGTTTCACTGACGATGTACGGGTGACGCTGCGTAGTGATGGTGCTATTGAAGTTATCGACAATGGCCGTGGTATGCCGGTCGATATTCACCCGGAGCATGGTGTGTCCGGCATTGAGTTGATTCTGACCCGTCTGCATGCGGGTGGTAAGTTTTCCGGCAAGAACTACAAATATTCCGGTGGCTTGCACGGAGTTGGCGCATCCGTGGTCAATGCCTTGTCTACACGTCTGGAAGTGGTGGTTCGACGTGATGGCAAGGTCTATGAAATGGCCTTTGCCGATGGCAATAAGGTCTCCGAATTAACAGTGACCGGTGAGTGTGGCAGACGTAATACCGGCACGCTGGTTCGTTTTTATCCGGACCCCAAATATTTTGATTCTGCCAAGGTGTCGCGTACCAAGCTGAAGCATGTATTACGTGCCAAGGCGGTGCTGTGTCCGGGTTTGCATTTGCATTTTTACGATGAAGCCAGTGGCGAGCGCATTGAGTGGTTTTATCAGGATGGTTTGAAAGACTATCTGCTGGAAGCCAGTGCAGACTGGCCTCGATTGCCGGATCAGCCGTTTCTGGGTCAGTTTGAAGCCAAGGCCGAAGCGGTGGATTGGGCTGTCACCTGGCTGCCTGAGGGTGGTGAGTTGATTCAGGAGTCTTACGTCAACCTGATTCCCACCGTGCAGGGCGGTACCCATGTCAATGGCTTGCGTAGTGGTTTGCTGGAAGCGTTGCGCGAGTTTTGCGAGTTCCGTAATTTGCTGCCACGTGGCATCAAGTTGTCACCCGAGGATCTGTGGGAGCGCTGTGCTTTTGTGCTGTCGCTGAAAATGCAGGACCCGCAATTTGCTGGTCAGACCAAGGAGCGATTGTCGTCGCGTGAGTCGGCAGCTTTTGTGTCGGGTGTGGTGAAAGATGCCTTTTCTCTGTACCTGAATCAGCATGTGGATATTGCCGAGCAGCTGGCGCAGCTGGTGATCAGTTCGGCGCAGCGACGTCTGAAGCAAAGCAAGCAGGTGGCGCGCAAAAAAATCACCTCTGGCCCGGCACTGCCAGGCAAATTGGCGGACTGCTCCGGCAGTGATATTGCACGCAGTGAACTGTTCTTGGTCGAAGGTGACTCGGCGGGCGGCTCGGCCAAACAGGCGCGTGATCGTCAGTTCCAGGCCGTGATGCCTCTTCGCGGTAAAATTCTGAATACCTGGGAAGTGGATTCTTCCGAGATTCTGGCCTCGCAGGAAGTGCACGATATTGCCGTGGCACTGGGTGTTGACCCCGGCTCGGATGACCTGAGTGGTCTGCGTTACGGTAAGGTTTGTATTCTGGCCGATGCCGATTCGGACGGTCTGCATATCGCTACCTTGTTGTGTGCCTTGTTTGTACGTCATTTCCCGGCCTTGATTCGCGGTGGCCATGTTTGTGTGGCCATGCCGCCACTGTTCCGTATTGATCTGGGCAAGCAGGTTTTTTACGCCCTGGATGAAGCAGAAAAGCAGGGTGTATTGGATCGGCTGGAAGCGGAAAACAAACGGGGCAAACCCCAGGTGACACGCTTCAAGGGACTGGGTGAAATGAACCCGTTACAGCTGCGTGAAACCACCATGGCTCCGGACACTCGTCGTCTGATTCAGCTGGTCATGGATGAAGATGTGGCCACGCACGAAATGATGGATATGTTGCTGGCCAAAAAGCGCTCTGGTGATCGCAAGAGCTGGCTGGAATCCAAGGGCAATATGGCTGATGTGGCAGTTTAGTTGACCACGTACAAGAACCAGAAAATTAACAGGATTTAACTGGCATGACTGATTTGATAATGCCTAACGATGGGACGGAACTGGTGCCGATGCGCACCTACACCGAGCAGGCCTATCTGAACTACTCCATGTACGTCATCAAAGATCGTGCATTGCCGCATATCGGTGACGGTCTGAAACCGGTACAGCGCCGTATTGTCTATGCCATGAGTGAGCTCGGTCTGAAGAATTCGGCCAAGCACAAAAAGTCGGCACGTACCGTGGGTGACGTGCTGGGTAAGTACCATCCGCATGGTGATTCGGCTTGTTATGAAGCCATGGTGTTGATGGCGCAGCCATTCAGTTATCGCTATCCGCTGGTGGATGGGCAGGGTAACTGGGGTTCGGCGGATGATCCCAAGTCCTTTGCGGCCATGCGTTATACCGAAGCACGTCTGTCGCCTTATGCCGACACGCTGCTGGCGGAGCTGGAGCAAGGCACGGTGGACTGGCAACCAAACTTTGATGGCACGCTGGATGAGCCCTGTGTGTTGCCTGCGCGCTTGCCCAATCTGCTGCTCAATGGCACTACCGGCATTGCCGTTGGTATGGCCACTGATATTCCGGCGCACAATCTGCGCGAAGTGGCGACGGCAGCGGTGGCTTTGTTGAATGATCCGGGTCTGAGTCTGGATGATTTATGCACGTATATCCAAGGGCCGGACCTGGCCACGGCTGCTGAAATCATTACACCAAGACATGAGCTGGTGCAGCTGTATGCCACCGGACGTGGCGGCTTCAAAATGCGGGCGGTGTACGAGATCGAGGATGGCGACATTGTGGTGACGGCGCTGCCGCATCAAGTGTCTGGTGCCAAGATTTTGAGCCAGATTGCTGACCAGATGCAGGCCAAAAAGCTGCCCTGGGTGGCTGATTTGCGCGATGAATCAGATCATGAAAATCCGACACGACTGGTGATTGTGCCGCGCTCGAATCGAGTCGATATCGAGCAGCTGATGGGGCATCTGTTTGCCACCACTGATCTGGAAAGCAGCTATCGCGTCAATATGAACGTGATTGCGCTGGATGGGCGTCCACGGGTGATGGGCCTGCTGGAAATGCTCAGCGAGTGGCTGGAGTTCCGCACGCTCACAGTTCGTCGTCGTTTGCAGCATCGTCTGGATAAAGTAAATGCCCGTCTGCATATTCTGGATGGCTTGCTGATTGCGTTTTTGAATATTGATGAAGTTATTCGCATCATTCGTTATGAGGACGATCCCAAGGCCGAGTTAAGGCTGCGTTTTGGTTTGACCGATTTGCAGGCCGAAGCCATTCTGGAATTGAAGCTGCGTCATCTGGCCAAGCTGGAAGAAATACGCATTCGTGGCGAGCAGGATGAGCTGGCCAAAGAGCGTGATCAGCTGGAAAAAACGCTGGGCTCCAATGCCTTGCTCAAGAAGTTGCTGGTATCCGAGATTCAGGCTGATGCCACCAAATATGGTGATGCACGACGCTCACCGATTGTTGAGCGCAAGGATGCAGCCGCATTAACCGATGCCGATCTGATGCCTGCCGAGCCGGTGACGGTGGTGTTGTCGGAAAAAGGCTGGGTGCGGGCGGCCAAGGGTCACGATGTGGATGCAGCCAACTTAAACTACAAGGCGGGCGATGGTTTCCTGGCCAAGGCCGAAGGCAAGAGTAATCAGCTGGCGCATTTCCTGGACACTAGCGGTCGCAGTTATTCGGTCAGCGCCAATACTTTGCCTAGTGCGCGTGGTCAGGGTGAGCCGTTGACCACCAAGATTAAAATGCCTGCCGGTGCACAACTGATCAGTGTGGTCATGGCGGATCCGGCGCAGACGGTGGTGATGGCCACCAATGCGGGTTATGGTTTTATTGCGTCTGTGGCTGATCTGGAAGCAGGCAATCGTAACGGCAAAGCAGTGTTGACGGTGCCGGACGGAGCGCAGGTGTTGCCACCTTTGGCTGTCAGTGACTGTGCAACGGATAGTTTGGCGGTGCTCAGCAGCAGTGGTCGCCTATTGGTTTTTGCCGCCAACGATTTACCGCGTTTGGCCAAGGGCAAAGGCAATAAACTGATGAGCCTGGACAAGACCGACAATGAAACCGTGCAGCGTATTTTGTTGCTGCGCGAGGGTGACAAGTTGACGGTTCATGCCGGTGCACGTCATATGACACTGACGGCGAAAGACATTGAGCACTATCGTGGTGAGCGGGCGCGGCGTGGTCAGAAGTTGCCGCGTGGTTTCCAGAAGGTAGATGATATTACGGTAGCCGAATAAGGCTGTCTGGATGAGGAGAGCGCGTGTGCGCGAAATTTTATTGGTCTCGATTTCCGGGCCAGACCGGGCAGGAATCAGCGCATCGTTGACGGCGGCGCTGGCATCACATCAGGTCAATATTCTGGATGTCAGCCAGGCCGTTATTCACGATCAGTTGACGCTGGGTCTGGTGATTGAAACAGGCGGTGAAAGTGACTCGGCGCTGTTGATGCGGGCAGTGTTGTTTGAGGCACACGCCTTGGGGTTGCACGCACGCTTCACACCGATCAGTGCTGACAGTTATCACCATTGGGTGGCTGGTCATGGTAAGTCGCGTCATATTGTGACCTTGCTGGCGCGCAAGATTACGGCAGAGCATCTGGCAGCGTTGACGCGATTGATTGCCGATCAGGGGCTCAATATTGATGGTCTGCAGCGCCTGTCTGGTCGTGTGGCGCTGGAAAACGAAACCACACCTGTTGACCAGGCCAAAGCCTGTGTCGAATTTTCGGTGCGTGGTGAGGCGCTCGATCCACATGCCATGCGTGCCGAGTTTCTGCGTCTGGCTGGTGAGCTGGGTGTCGATATTGCCTTTCAGAAAGACAATGCCTTCCGGCGTAATCGTCGTCTGGTCTGTTTTGATATGGATTCGACCCTGATCGAACATGAAGTGATTGATGAGTTGGCCAAAGCGGCCGGTGTGGGTGATCAGGTCGCTGAGATTACTGAACGAGCCATGCAAGGTGAGCTGGATTTCACGCAGAGCTTTGAGGCTCGAGTCGCCTTGTTGAAAGGACTGGATGCTAGTGTACTGGAGCAGATTGCCGGGTCGCTCAAACTCACCGAAGGCGCTGAACACTTGATGAGAACCCTGAAGGCATTGGGCTACAAGACGGCTATTTTGTCTGGCGGTTTTACCTATTTCGGTGAGTTCTTACAGCGCAAGCTGGGTATTGATTATGTCTTTGCCAATAGCCTGGAAATAGAAAATGGCGTGGTCACTGGCCGTGTGGTGGGTCGCGTGGTGGATGGCCAGCGCAAGGCGGAGTTGTTGCGCGAAATTGCCCAGCGTGAAGGCGTGAATCTTGAGCAGGTGATTGCTGTTGGTGACGGTGCCAATGACCTTCCCATGTTGTCGATTGCCGGTTTAGGCATTGCTTTCCGTGCCAAGCCATTGGTCAAGGCGAATGCCAAGCAGGCCATCAGCACGTTGGGGCTGGATGGCATTTTGTATCTGTTGGGTGTTCGTGATCGAGACATTGAATCTGCATAAACGGGAGATGAGCCATGGATTCGGCAGCAGCCGTCGCTTTTTTGCAGGACAAAGCTAAAGGGCAGCAAGTCGCTATTGCGCGTTATCACACGCCATCGGGGCCAGTATGGCTGCGCAAGGCGTTGTCACATCATTCTCTGTGGATTTATACCCCTCTGCGTTGGCTGGCGCGTTTTCTGCGTGTTCGTGCGTTGCAGCCTGTGCCTAATCCGGGTGGCACGATTGCCGTGGCGAGAGAGGCCAAGCGCCTGCAAGAGCTGGCCGCTGCGGGTATCACGGTGCCTGCGTTGCTGGCCAAACGACATGATGCTTTGCTGATGTCGGACATTGGTGCTGAAGGCAATGCACAGCAGTTGGAACATGCCTTAAAGCGCTGCCATGATGATCAGGTGCTATTGGATTTGTATGGTCGAGCCACGGTGGCCATTGGTGGTGTTCATCTTGCCGGGCAGTATCTGAGCCAAGCTTTTGCTCGCAATATCATGGTGCGGGAAGATGGTGACATCGCCTTTATTGATTTTGAAGATGATCCCGGAGAGGTGATGGCGCTGCCGCTGTGCCAGGCGCGTGACTGGTTGTGTTTCATTTTTTCAACAGCGGTTATTCTGGCGCAGGCCGGTCAGTTATCAACGGGAGTGTCGCTGTTGAGCGAAGCGGTGGTGCAGGGTGATCGTTCAATGCAGAAAGCCTTGCTGCAAACCTGTCGTCGTTTGGCCTGGATGCGGTACTTGCCCATTGCTGGTCTGGGCAGTGATGGACTGCGCGTAGTGGCAGCGGGTCAGTTCTTGGCGGCGTTAGGCGCTAATTTGCAGCAAGACCACTTTTAGGAAAGACAAAGCGCTCTGAGCAGTTTCAGGCCCTGTGTTGGATACTTGTCCTTGTGTTGCAGAATAAACAGTGAACGTTTCAGGTTCAGATAAGGTGTCGGCAGGATAAATACCTGTCCCTGAGCCACACTGTCTTCAAGCGTCATACGTGACGCACAGCCAATCCCGATACCCGCCTCAACCGCACGTCTGATCGCCTCTGTGTGACTCAGCTCCAGGCGCACCTGGACACTGCCCAGCTTGTCGGCAATGGCATGGTCAAAGACCTCGCGAGTGCCTGAGCCAGGTTCACGCATAATCCACCAGGCCTGCTTCAGGTCGTCTGGGCTGATGATGGATTGTTGCGCCAATGGATGATGCCGTCCGGCAAACACCACCAGCTCGTCATCTCGCCAATGAGTGACTTCAATGTCGGGGTCGTGACAGAAGCCTTCTATAAAGCCGATATCGCAGCTGAATTGACGCACCGCCTCAATGACATGGCGGGTATTGCCTACGTCCAGGCTCAACTCGGCAGAGGGATGCTGCTGTAGAAATTGTCCCATGATGGTGGGCATTAAATAGTTGCCGACACTCAAGCTGGCACCAATACGCAGTCGTCCCAAGCGGCGGTCGTCACTATGTACCAGTGATTCAATTTCCAGGGCGCGATCAACGGTTTCCTGAGCCAGAGGTAGCAGGCGATTGCCCAGGTCATTGAGCTTTAGGCGTCGGCCAAGGCGATCAAACAGCTTGGCCCCCAGTTGGGTCTCCAGATCACCCAGCGCCATGCTGGTGGCGCTCTGAGTCAGGTTAAGCCGATTTGCCGCCCGCGTTACGCTGGCTTCTCGGGCAATACTGACAAATACATCGAGTTGTTTGAGGGTAATTCGCATGTCCGCAGATTAGCGTGGTTCATAGAAAACAAAAAGCCCCGCAAGAGCGGGGCTTTTTGATCGGCAGTAGCTGCCTAACTTAGCCACAGAGGCCGAGTGGGAGGAGGCACAGAACAGGAGCCAGAGGGGTATCAGCGAGGTCGGGGATTGGAAGATCTCCACCACCTGCGCCACCCAAGAGGCTGTTTAAGCCATCTAGCAGTGGTGCCAGTGCGCTGTCTGGTTCACCAGCCAGTGCTTCAACCAACTGGTTGAGTTGTGCCAATGCTTCTGGATCTGTGGTGATGCTATCAAGGACACCAGTCAAGGCCTCCAGGGCACCATCACTTGGGTCTAGTAAGGTATCGAGCAGGTCTTGCAGAGGTTCAGCCGGTGTGCCACCCAGCAAAGCAGCGACAGTATCCTGAACTGTGCTGATTACGCCATCGCCGTCACCACCAGCTCCGCCGTCACCACCACCAATACCTGGGATAGGCAGACCAAGACCACCAAGCAGATCAGTCAGTGGGTTGTTGCCCAGCAGACCAGTCAGTTGATCCAGCGGGCTACCACCACCATCGCCGCCACCCAAACCACCGAGGAGGTCTGTCAGGGTAGATGGGTCTGGAAGTTCACCAGATGCCAGGCCACCCAACACGGCGTTGAGGCCCAAGATCAGTGGTGCCAAGGCTGCTTCATCAGCAGCAACCAAACCGTTAACCAGTTCAGTCAGAGGGCCTAGTGGGCCACCTTCGACGTTCGTCAGGTCATTCAGAGCACTGGTCAGTGCGCCTAGCTGGCCATCTGGATCGACCAACGCGCTGATTAGGCCGGTCAGTTCAGCAATTGCCGAGTCGTCACCCAAGTTGGCCAGCACGTCTTGTACGCTGCTGATCAGGCCAGCACCGTCGCCACCATTACCGCCGTCGCCACCACCAGGTAGACCAGGCAGGCTGTCACCTAAGCCCAAAGCGCCCAGCAATGAGCCCAGTGGGTTTCCGTCACCGCCTAATGCCAATAATGCGTCCAGTGGTGTGCCTGTTGGGCCGTCAGAGCCGCCGCCACCAAGTCCACCAACCAATCCTTGGAGTGCTTCGGCAATGGCCGCAGGATCTTGGTCAGCGAGTAAGGCAACCAGAATGGCATTCAGTGCGCTGGTTAGTGGGGCTAATGCACCATCTGCACCAAGCAGAGTGTTGAGCAGTTCGGTCAACTCAGCTGGGGTTAGGTCGTTGATTTGAGAAATAAGTTGTTCCAGTGGCGTACCTTCCAACAGGCCATTCAATACGTCATTGACGGCGCTGACACCTGGGATGCCATCAGTAAGGTCGCAGAGAAAGCCTTGCACGGGCGGAGTGAGACCGGTGTTGTTGCCACTGCCATCAAGGCCGGCGCAAACTTCAGCGGCATTTGGGCTGCCGCCGCCGTTACCGCCGCCGTTGCCACCATTACCTTCGTTGCCACCGGCACCGCAGGCACTGAGTGCGGCTGCGAGTGAAACGGCAGCTGCAATTTTAGAGACTTTATTGATATGCATGAGGATCACCTAAGCTATTGAATAATGGTTGCCAGAATTTTACGTCTGTCCATGTGCGCATAATATGTTGCGCAATGGCTATACAAAGTAAAAAATTGCAACTTTCACGTTACGTATTGTAAACGGCGCGAGATTATCCTTAATTTAGCCTTGCTTGATAAGTTCTTTAGTCGTGTTTTGGGTTAAAAATCAGTTACTTCTGTATAAAAAATGCCCGTCGCGCAGAATAGATAATACCCAACTCATCTGGTGTGTTACCAGATGAGTTGGGTAAGCATTTGTTGTGTTAGTGATAACCGAGGACGTTACCCATGCGTACAGGCGATCCGGCTTCCAGTGCATTTTCCCAGTTCACTACATTAGGTCCGAACAAAACGATAGCGGTGGAGCCGAGCAGGAAGCGTCCCATTTCATCACCTTTTTCAAGGCTGATATCTGCTGGCTGAGTGATGCGGATATTGTTTTCGATGGCTTCCAGTCCGCCCCAGACAGTTTCGATGCTGGCCACGATCATGGCGCCGACCAGAATCACCACCATGGGGCCTAGCTCGGTTTCAAAGTGAGCAACCAGTCGCTCATTGCGAGCAAACAGATTGGGTACGTTTTCTGCGGTGCGGGTATTGACCGAAAACAGGTCGCCGGGCACATAGACTGATTTGGTCAGTTTGCCCGCGTATGGCATGTGAACGCGATGGTAGTCGCGTGGTGACAGGTAAATAGTGGCAAAGTGTCCGCCAACAAATGCCTGGGCATCTTCGCTGCTGGCCAATAAGTCGCTTAGTGAATAGGTGTGGCCCTTGGCTTGAAAAACCTGGTCGCCAGCAATTGGGCCGAGTTGTGATACGGCGCCATCGGCTGGGCAAACAATGCTGTTGGCTTGGCTGTCGATGGGGCGTGCACCGGGCTTGAGCGCTCGGGTGAAAAAGTCATTAAAGCTGACATAGCTGGCCAGATCCGGCTGTGCAGCTTCACTCATGTTGACTTCATAACGTGCTGCAAAACGGCGTATGAATGTGTCTTTCAGCCAAGGGGTCTGGCTGGCTGCCAGCTTGCCAACCATGCGTGAGAGCAGGTGTTGGGGTAGCAGATACTGCGGTAGTGTAAGCAAGCGATCAAAAGACACGGCGTATTCTCTGATAAAAATGATTGACTGATCTTACTGTAATGCGGGCCAGCTGACACTGATTACGACATCTGGATGATTTGAGCTGGCTAACTGCCATTGTCCGAGCTGTGCGTGTTGAACAATATCCGTGCTGGTATCAATGTCGGCAAGCGTGATGCGCAGTCCCAGCCCATGAGCTTTCAATGCTGCTTCTTTGCGTGTCCAGATAGTTAGCCATGTAGATGGTGGCAGTGCTTGTTCGTTGACATGAAAGTAGCGTCGACTTAATGCGGTAAAGTTTTGCTGGCGTTCGCTATTTTCAATATCGACACCAATACTGGGCTGGGTAAATGACCATGCCAGTGCGAACCAGTGCTGGCTGTGCGATATATTAAAAGCCAATGTTGTGTGGTTGATATAAGGTTTGCCGTGAGGGCTTTTTTTGAGTTCGATCTGATCTGCTGCCATACCTGTAATATCGCTTAGCCAGGTTAGCAGCAGTGGCATATAGGGTTGCGCTGGGATGAGCTTTTGTACCCGAATATGAATGTCGGCATCAGCCTGCTGAAATAACAAAAGGCCGTCGTCAGCACAGGGGCTGGCGACGGCCTTGAGTGTTTGCCACATGGCGTTAGAACAAAACGCGTGTGCGGATAGTGCCTTCGACTTGTTGCAACTTGGCCAATGCCAGGTCCGAGTATTCAGCATCAACATCCATGATCAGATAACCAATGCTGTCATTGGTCATCAGAGATTGCGCACTGATGTTGATGTTGTTTTCGGCGAACACCAGGTTGATCTTGGACAGTACGCCGGGAATGTTGTTGTGGATGTGCAACAAACGGTGTTTGCCTGCTGACTGTGGCACGGAAACTTCGGGGAAGTTCACAGCGGTAATGGTGGCACCAGTATCGGAATAGCGTGCAAACTTCTCGGCTACTTCAAGGCCGATATTGGCTTGTGCTTCCAGTGTCGAGCCACCGATGTGTGGTGTCAGAATCACGTTTTCCAGGCCACGCAAGGCAGACACGAATTCTTCGTCGTTGGCTTTGGGTTCTTTCGGGAATACGTCAATAGCAGCGCCGTTCAGCTGCTTGCTCTTGATGGCGTCAGCCAGTGCTTCAATGTCTACGCAAGTGCCGCGCGCTGCATTGATGAAAATAGCGCCTTTTTTCATTTTGGCGAATTCAGTGGCACCGACCATATTTTTGGTTGATGGCAGTTCGGGCACGTGTAGTGTGACCACATCGGCAGTCGCATAAAGCTCGTCAATGGTGCCCACCTGACGTGCATTACCCAGTGGCAACTTGGTGACCACGTCAAAATAAATAACGTTCATGCCCAGCGATTCGGCCAGTACCGATAGCTGTGAGCCGATAGAGCCGTAGCCCACAATGCCCAGAGTCTTGCCGCGTGCCTCGTAAGAGCCCTCAGCCGATTTTGACCAGCCGCCGCGATGTACCAGAAAGTTCTTTTCGGGAATGCCGCGCAACAGCAGAATCAATTGACCCAGCACCAGCTCGGCGACCGAGCGAGTGTTGGAGTACGGCGCGTTGAATACCGGAATACCGCGCTGCATGGCGGCCTTCAGGTTGACCTGATTGGTGCCGATGCAGAAGCAGCCTACGGCAATCAGTTTGTTGGCCGCAGCAAACACTTTTTCGGTGAGCTGTGTGCGTGAGCGAATGCCAACAAAGTGTGCGTCTTTGATCTTTTCGATCAGCACATCTTCGTCCAGCGCGCCGCGCAGATATTCGATGTTGGTGTAGCCGTTATTGCTCAGCACATCCAGCGCGTTTTTGTGCACGCCTTCCAGTAGCAGGAAACGGATTTTCGACTTGTCGAGGGAGAACTGGCTCATGGCAGGACTCTAGGCATATAAAGGAAGGCGCGAATGGTAGCACAGACTGCTGTCCTGATAGAATGCACTGATTAAATGTACTTATTGTGGAGCCGACATGAGCCTTGCTTCAGAAACACTGTCTCGTCTTGTCGCCATTGTCGGTGACAACCGTGTTCGTACCGATGCCGACAGCTTAAAAGCCTGGGGTTGTGACTGGACTAAAATGTATACGCCTGCGCCACTGGCGATTGTTTTTCCGTCAACGATTGAGCAAGTACAGGCGGTGGTGTTGCTGGCCAATGAAGTTGGTTTTGCCATTGTGCCATCGGGTGGTCGTACCGGCTTGTCGGCAGGTGCAGTAGCTGCCAATGGTGAGGTGGTCATCAGTTTTGACTACATGAACAAGGTGCTGGAATTTATTCCGGAAGATCGTGCCGTGCGTATTCAGGCCGGTGTGGTTACAGAACAGTTGCAGAATTTTGCGGAAGAGCAGGGGCTGTATTATCCGGTCGATTTTGCTTCGGCGGGCTCGTCACAATTGGGTGGCAATATTGGCACCAATGCTGGTGGTATCAAGGTCATCAAATATGGCATGACGCGCAATTGGGTGCTGGGTCTGAAGGTGGTGACGGGCAAAGGTGACATTCTTGAGCTCAACAAGGACATGATCAAAAACGCCACTGGCTATGACTTACGCCATTTGTTTATTGGTGCGGAAGGTACGTTGGGTCTGGTAGTTGAAGCCACCATGAAGCTGGAGCGGTCGCCACGCAATCTGCAAGTGATGGTATTGGGCACACCCGATTTTCCGTCGGTCATGAATGTGCTGAAAGCATTTCAGGCTCGTCTCGATTTAACGGCATTTGAGTTTTTCTCTGAGTTGTCCGTGCAGCTGGTGACAGCGCATCAGGGCATTCCACGTCCGTTTGAAACAGCCACTCCGTTTTATGCGCTGTTGGAGTTCGAGGCCTTGTCGGAAGATATGGCCGATGAGGCCATGGGCATTTTTGAGCACTGTGTGGCTGAAGGCTGGGTGGTTGATGGTGTACTGGGGCAGTCTGAAACCCAGGCCAAAAATCTATGGCGTTTGCGTGAAGATATTTCAGAAACCATCGCACCATTCACGCCGTATAAAAATGATATCTCTGTGCTTATCCAGCGCGTGCCTGCGTTCATTGCGGATATTGATGCCATCGTTTCTGCTCAATATCCCGATTTCCGCGTGGTCTGGTTCGGCCATATTGGTGACGGCAACCTGCATTTGAATATCCTCAAGCCTGATGACATGGCCAAGGAAGATTTCTTCGCCAAATGCAAAACCGTCAATGTCCAGGTTTTCGAGACAGTACAAAAATACAATGGCTCTGTCTCTGCTGAGCACGGCGTTGGCATGACCAAGAAGCCATACCTGACGTATACGCGCTCCGAGGTCGAAATCGCCTATCTAAAGGCCATCAAACAGGTCTTTGACCCCAATAACATCATGAATCCGGGCAAAATCTTCGACCTGTAAGCGGCTACCTGCACGGGTCAGGCAGAGCCAAAGCGCGGACTGGGGAATGTGTGCGCCATGGATGGCGCACCATAGCCTACATGGATGTACTCGCGGCGATCCCCAGTCCGTGCTTTGGCTCTACCTCAGACGGCTAGTGAGTGAACAAATATATGAGTTATTTACACCGTTGGATCGATGGGGCTTTGATTGATTTGCCAGTGGGTAAAGTCGTGTGTGTTGGGCGTAACTATGCGGCGCATGCCAAAGAGCTGGGCAATGCTGTGCCTGAAACTCCCATGTTGTTTATGAAGCCAGCAACGGCATTGGTGCCCTTGCAATCAGGCTTCACGATTCCGGCGGGACGTGGCGAGTGTCATCACGAAACCGAAATATCGGTGCTGATTGGCCAGACCTTGCAAGGTGAAGTGACCTCAGAACAGATCAAGGCAGCAGTCGTGGGATTTACGCTGGGCCTGGATTTAACCTTGCGTGATGTGCAACAACAGCTCAAGCAGCAAGGTCATCCCTGGGAGGTGGCCAAGGCATTTGACGGAGCTGCGCCGATGGGAACTTTTTTGCCTGCATCAAGCTTTACCGACTGGGATGATATTTGCTTTGACCTGCGTGTGAATGGTCAGCAGCGTCAGTGTGGTTGCAGTGCCGATATGATCACGTCGATTGACGCCTTGTTGCGTTACACTGCACAAATTTTTACCTTGCAGCCCGGTGATATTGTCATGACCGGAACCCCGGAAGGTGTTGCCACCTTGCAGCAGGGAGATGCACTGACGTTGACGCTATCCAATCATTCCTGGCAAACCCAAGTGCGCTGAGTAATTACGGTTGTAGGTGGGCGGGGATGTCACGGTGCTTATGCAAAATACGCAGCACGTGAATGTGCTCTGGTAATTCAAGGTAGAAGATTAGCCATGGGAAGCGGTGACAGGGCCAGCATCGTAAGCCCGGCATGTTGAGCTGTTCGGCGTAGCGTTGCGAGCCGGCTTGGGGGTGATTACGGATAAGTTCGTAGGTTTGCTCTATTTGATCTAGAAAGCGTTTGGCGAGGTCTGTGCTTTCACGTGCGTGATCAGTGAGTGCTTTGCGCAAGTCGCTGTCTGCTAACGCAAGCTGAATGAGTGGCTTCCTTGCCATGATGTATGTCCTGTTGATCAGTCTTTTAGACTTTCGCGTAGCTGCTTGAAGTAGGTGGCATCAGCTTCTGCTACGACGTCCGCGTTGGCGCCAGCTAGCAGGGCATTACGCAACTGTTGCCTTTCCTGGTCGCGGCGAATCAGATCGCGGACATATTCGCTGGATGTCCCGTAACCGGATTCTGTGACATGGCTATCAACAAAAGCCTTCATACTGTCTGGTAGAGAAATATTCATGGTTGCCATGATCGTGATCCTGATGTTCTTTTAATAACAATGGCAAATTTTGCCATTTATTGCCAGTATTTTTGCTATGGAAGCTCATAGTCCGCTATACAGGTCAGGCAGAGACAAAGCTCGGACTGGGGAATGTGTGCGCCATGGATGGCGCACCATAGCCTACATGGACGTACTCGCGGCGATCCCCAGTCCGTGCTTTGTCTCTACCCCCAACGGTGAAAGTAATAAAGCACAAGCTACCGAGAAGAATGCTGCTGGTGATGCCTGATCGCCCACGCCAGATAAATAGCACCCGTCAAACCAGTAATGACCGCAGGAATCATCAACGCAAAATAGCCCATATACAGAAATGACCAAGCCCCCAGCAAACCACCTGCAAAGAAGCCACTAATCACGTTTGCGCTCATGCCTAGGCGCTTGTATTCCATCTTCAAGCCACGCATGGCCTGACCCAGAAAAATCCCCAGATCGGTGAGCATGCCGGTGAGGTGTGTGGTACGGATGACGGCACCACTATAGGTGGTAGACATCGCATTTTGCAGGCCACAGGCGCAGGCGGCCAGCCAGAGTCCGGCGGCCAGTTCCTGTGTTAATGCAACGGCTGCCACTGTCAGCAGTAACGACTCCAGCAGCAGCACTGCACCATAACGCCGACCCAGCTCCAGGCTTTTATCCAGTGTGATCAATCCGCTGATCAAGGTGCCCAGCAAGTACGCCACAATGATGGCCAGCGAGTTGATGGCCAGAGCGCTATTGTTAAAAACCAGACCCATTGAAAGCAGGCTGGTGGTGCCGGTCAAATGGGTAATGGCCTCTTGTGAAAAGCTTAAAAAGCCCACGACATTGATCAGTCCGGCAAAACTGGCCAGCAGCCAGGCACTGATCCAGACCCAGCGTGGCAACTGTCTGATCATGATTGTGCCACTCCACGTTGAAAACGGACGATTTGCCGCCGCTCTTTCTTGTTGGGACGATGATCCGGGTGCGCCAGATTCAGGGCTTTGCGTTCGGCGGTTTGCTGCTCGCGCTCGGCAATACTGTCTGCGGTTTCGCTATACAGGGTTTGTGCGACACTGGCGGGGCCTCTGACGGCGCTGAGTGCTTCGACAATTACGGTTTTTTCACTATGGCCCTGGCGAATGCGCAATGTCATGCCCAGGCTGACTTCGCGACTGATTTTCAGGCGCTGTCCTTCACAATGTACATGGCCACCTTCAATGGCTGCCTTGGCCAGGCCGCGTGTCTTGAAGAAGCGGGCTGCCCATAGCCATTTGTCGATACGGATACGATTGCTTTCACTCATGGCTGGCCCAGCTCGGCAAAATAATCAAAGGCTGGAAAGTTCAGGTCTTGGCGTGCCGGACGTTGGCTGTCGGGGCTCAGAATGGTCAGCAGATGCCGAATGCCGAATGTCTGGGCGGAACGCAGTACAGTTTCGCTATCGTCAATAAACAGGCTGCGTGCCGGGTCAAAAGGGTGTGCCTGTTGTAAGGCATGCCAGAAGCGCTGATCTTCTTTGGCAAAGCCATAGTCGTGTGAACTGACGACAGCGTGAAAATATTGGCTCATGGTTGTTTCGGCCAGCTTTAGTTCCAGGCTGGCACGGTGTGCATTGGTGGCAAGGATGACCTGGCGGCCGCTGTGATATAGCGTTGCCAAAAAGGAAAACGCATCGGCGCGTTCCTGAATCAGGTCTTTCAGATCTTGTTTGAGTGCTGCCACATCAAAGCCCACCTGTTGTGTCCAGAAGTCTACACAATACCATTGCAGTGAGCCTTCATGAGCCGCAAAACGACTAAGCAATTCGGCTAATCCATCTTCTGGACTGAGTTGATGATGATGGGCATAGACGGCTGGCAAATGATGTAGCCAAAAGCGATTATCAAAATGCAGGTCCAAGAGCGTACCGTCCATGTCTAAAATCACGGTATCAATGTCCTGCCAATCAATCATCGCGGTATCCTGTGGTTTATCAAGCTGAGTGAAGTGACGGTTTATATGCAACTGACACCGGTGTTAATGGACGATGTCTTACGTGTAGCGCAACAGGCTGGGCAAGCTATTTTAGCGATTTATGCCGAGCCTGCACGATGGGACGTAGTGACCAAGACCGATGATTCGCCATTAACGGCAGCGGATCAAGCGGCGCATGAGTCTATTGCGCAAGGATTGTCGCGGTTGGCTTCGCCTTGGGGGGAGCTGCCGCTGTTGTCAGAGGAGTCGCATCCAGATGATCTGGTTGACCGTCTGAGCTGGCCTGCCTGCTGGTTGGTGGATCCACTGGATGGCACCAAGGAGTTTCTGGCGCGTAATGGCGAGTTCACGGTGAATATTGCGCTGGTTGTGCAGGGGCGTGTGGTGTTAGGTGTGGTGTATGCCCCCGTGACCGGAGTGGCCTATGTTGCGGCCATTGGCCTAGGGAGTTATTGCATTGATGCCAACGGGCGACGATCAATTCAGGTGGCGTCGGCGGCTGCTCCGGTGTGTCTGCTCAGCAGTCGTCGTCATGGCCTGGAGCGGCTGCAACAGTTTGAGCAGGCAGTCAGACAGCGCTGGGGCGAGGTGCATACCCAAGCCAAAGGATCGTCATTAAAGTTATGTGCTGTGGCGGAAGGCTTGGCGCATGCCAGTCCGCGTTTTGGGCCAACGGGTGAGTGGGATACCGCTGCCGCACAGATTATTCTGGAAGAAGCAGGTGGACATCTGGTGGACAGCCAGGGCAGGCCGTTTCGATACAATCAGCGCCAGTCGCTGCTGAACGACGACTTTTTAGCCGTCGGGCAGCCACTGGCGGATTGGTTGGCTTGCTGGGCAGTGCTGGATTAACCCCAGGCGCGTTCCAGAATGGCCAACAGGTCAGCGCGATCGGTTTCTTTCGGATTGAAAATAATCGAGCCGTCATTGATGGCCTGGTCAGCAATCTGAGCCAGCTGTTCACGGCTGACCTTGCCAGTTTCCTGCAGGGTGCGTGGCAGCTTGCAACGCTCATGAATGGCATCGCGCAATTCACGAATAACGGCGATGGCCTTGGTGGCGCGCTCTGCTGCGGGTGTGGCGGCGTAGACATCAGCACCGGCCAGTGGCAGCAGCAGTTCGGCAATACGATCACCGTTGGTATCCAGGTTGTATTCCAGCACATAAGGCATGTACAGGTTCATGACCAGTCCGTGCGGCAAGTGGCAAACACCACCGGTGGCGTGACCCAATGAGTGCACCAGACCCACCATGGCGTTGGAGAAGGCAATACCGGCCATGGTGGAGGCTTGAGCCAGCTCAAGACGACCATCGGTATCGGATGGGTTGTCCAGTACGTTCAGCAGGTTGGCACTGATCTTCTTGATGGCGGCGGTGGCGTAGGCATCGCTGATCGGATTGGCGGCCATGCAGGTGAAGGCTTCCACCGCATGTGTCATGGCATCCATACCGGTCATGGCGGTGATGTGTGCTGGCAGTGTCAGCGTCATGCGTGGGTCGAGCACTGCTGCATTGGGCATCATGAAATAAGACGCGAAAGGAATCTTGATGTCACGGCTGGTGTCAGAAATCACAGCCACTGAGGTGACTTCGGAGCCTGTGCCTGAGGTGGTTGGTACCACGAAAAATGGCTTCATCGGGTGTGGCAGGTTGTGCGCGCCGGAATAGGCGAGCAGGTCGTCACCACCAAAAGTTACCAGAATGTTGACGGCCTTGGAGGTGTCGATAACCGAACCACCACCAACGGCAATGATGCTGTCACAACCGGCGTCGCGGAAAGCCTGTGCGGCAGCGCGAACGGTATTCAGGCTGCTGTCGGGTGGCACGTCGTCAAAAATGGCGGCGACTTCAGTTTCGGCAGCGGTGAAAGATTCTTCCAGGTGGGTCAGCAGACCGACGGCACGTACGCCTTTGTCGGTAATGATCATGGGCTTTTTGGCACCCAGGGACTTCAGCTCGAAGGGAATATTTTCCAGTGCCTTGTGACCGGCGATAACTTTGACTGGACAGAAAAACTCGTAATAGGGTTTGCTCATTGCATTATCCTCGAATCAGATTTTTGAAAACGTCGCCGTAAATACGGGTGGCCTTGCCCAGCTTTTCACCCAGCCCCAAATTGCTGTCGTAGCGTTTGACGACGCCTTGGGCAATGATTTTTGGCAGGATGAGTTGCTGCATCTTGTTCAGGCAGCGCACAAAAATCATGGCTTCGCCCAGTGAGCCATCGACCACCATACGGTCGTTGGCAAAGGCGCGGGCAGTGCCTTCCTGGAAGGAAAATACCTGGAAGGCATGGCTGACGTGTTTGAAGCGAATGACCAGGTCGGGTCGTCCGGGAGCATCGCTCAGCACCTTGGCGCTACCGTTTTCACCGACCTGCAGGGTAAAAGTGGGGCCGCTGGGGAAAACAGTCATTTGCATGACAAAGCCCGGGCGGATCTGGCTGAGCTCACTGCGGGCTTCCTCGTCACGAGTAGACAGCGCCGCCAGGCCGGAACCGATGATTTTCATCATGGTGGCGACATAGGCTTTTTGCGCCTGATAGCTCAGTTTTTCCAGCGATAGGTTTTCTTTTTTCATCATGGTTATCTCGAAGAGACCAATTAACGAGCGCGAAGTCTAGAGCATTTACTCTAAATTAGCCAGCCACCTGATTTGTTGCTTGCGCTGCGGGTGCTCTGACAGCTGTGGTAGCAGCCATGCCATGGCCTGGCTGGCATCACGATCAAAGCCAAATGGCGGGTTGACGATGATCAGGCCACTGCCGTTGAGCCCCAGCGCGTTATCGTCTGGTTGCATCAGCAGTTCACACGCTAGCATACGGGTAATGCCGCTTTGCATCAGATTCCGATGAAAGCGCACAATATTGGCTCTCTGCTTGATGGGGTACCACACGGCGTACATGCCGGTAGGCCATTTGCTCCAGCATTTGTGCAGCAGACTCACCACTTCGGGAAAGTGGTCTCGTTCGTTTTCGTAGGGTGGATCAATCAATACCAGACCACGTTTGATCGGTGGTGGCAGTAGTGCGGGCAGGCCTTCATAGGCGTCGCGCTGATGCACGGCGACACGACCATCACGATGAAAGTGGTGACGCAGGCTGGCAGCTTCAGCGTGCTGCAGCTCCAGTAGAATGGCCTGATCCTGTTCGCGCAAGGCATGTACTGCAAGCCAGGGTGAGCCGGGGTAGTCGCTGCGTGCACCAGCGGCCTGACGGGTCAGTATCGCCTGTAAATATTCGGCCACCATCGGTGGTGCGCCACGATGATCCTGCAGGCGTCCAAAACCCAGTTCGGCTTCGCCGGTTTTACGTGCAGCGGCAGCATGCAGGTCATAGATGCCGGCACCGGAATGGCTGTCGACATAGCAAAAGGGTTTGTCTTTTTTCTTCAGGGCGCTAAGCAGGCCCATCAGCAAGGCATGCTTCATGACATCGGCGAAATTGCCGGCATGATAAAGATGGCGGTAGTTCATGGCGTATTCATCAGGTCAACAAGAGCCTGCATGATACGCGTTTTTGGTGTGGCTAGAACTGGCCCGTGCGCAGTAAAACCAGGGTGCAGGCTTCTTCGTTGGGAATGCCGGCTGCATCAAGTCGTTGGCGTAGTTCGTGATGCTCGCTGCCCGGATTAAAAATGACCCGTCCCGGGGATAGGGCGATGAGGTCATCCATCATGCGCTGTAACGAGTCCGGACTGACATAAATCGAGACAGTATCTACTGGTGTTTTGATGTCGCCCAGGTTGCGGGCAACGGTCAATCCGTCGATATAGCTTTGCCCCGGATTAACCGGTATTACCTGATGGCCATGCTCCTGCAGTAGTCTGACTGCACGATGGCTGTAGCGTTCAGGTTTGGGGCTTGCTCCCAGTACGGCGACGATTTCACTCATCTTGCTATTCCGTGACGTTTGTAAGTCAAGACGCTATCTTAGATATTACAAACATGACAAGTGTTATTTAGTCGCAAAGTGATGAAGCGCGTCTTCTATTACCCACAAACGATCTTGACCCCAAGTGGCACAGCGTTGGCCATTAACCCGCAGGACAAATGTGGGTACACCCCACAAGCCGACTTCATAGAGTGCCTTGCGATGGCGTTCGACGCGTTCACGCCAACTGGTGTCAGCCAAGGCGGCTTTAACATCGGCGGGCTTGAGTCCGGCTTCTTTGGCGGCGGCCAGTAGGGGCGCATCCTGACTCATGTCAGAGCCTTCGCTCCAGATACGGCGGGCGGCGGCAGCAATAAAGTCAAATCCGCGATGCTTGCTTTCTTCGGCTTTAAGCCAGACGGCCAGGCAGCGCTCAACGCCGATGCCAAGCGGGTCGCAGATACGGCCAAATGGAATACGCTGGCGGCGAGCTTCTCGGCTGGCATCTTCCAGAATGTAGCGCTTTTTACTGGCTGGAACGGCCAGGCCACGCATGACCATCGGCAGCACAGGGCGCATGACCAGACGCAGGCCATAGTGCTCTGCCAGGTCGCGAGCACTTTCAAGCGCCAGATAGGAGTAGGGACTGCGAAACGAAAAATAGAAATCCAGGCGGCCTTCGCTGGCGCGGATGCTGGCCAGTTGATTGGGCTCATTATTCAGGTAATGGCTGTCCAGATCGGGATGCCAGCGCCTTGTGGCCGCACCGACGCCCAATTCATTCAAGCGTTCGGCCAGATGCCCCAGCCTGTCGACACCCCAGTACCACTCACCGGCATAGTGCAACATGGCGCTGGCATAGTGGCCTTGGCGGCGCTGCTGTTCACGATTGTTGATCAGTTGCTGGCTGAGTGCGTGTGCCGAAGGCAGAGTCAGTGATTGGCACAGTGTATCGACTTCTGTTTCATTGTGGTGCCACAGCGCTTTTAGCAGACGATAAGCCCGCTTTAGCGCATCGTTTTCCGGGTCATTGGAAATAGCCACCAGAGCGGCCTCGGCACGCCTTAGCTGTGACTCTTCAATACGCTCGACTGTTGGTGCTTGCAGATCCAGCCAGTTGGCCAGACGCTGGCAGTCCAGCCAGGCATATTGGGCCAGTTGTTTTGGCTCTGGTGTGGTTTGCTCGTCGACGCCGCGCAATACGTGAATTTCCCAGATAACGTCAGGAAAGTCCTTGCGAAACAGTTGCAGGGTTTGCAGCAGCAAATAACTGTAGGGGTCGTCTGCACGAATCCAGACACCGATACGGTGAGGGTAGCGTGCCAGCCGCCGCCAGGCTTCCAGCCCCTGGCGACGTGTCTTGAGCAAGGTGTCACTGGTGAGTAGCCCGGTGAGAGCTGGCTGAATCAGTCCTTTCAGCAGTGACATGATTTACTCCGTTATTTGTCGGTGACAGCGCCTTCCGATGCGCTGGATACCAGTTTGGCATATTTGGCCAACACGCCGCGTGTGTAATTGGGTGCTGGTTGTACCCATTTGGTACGCCGCTCAGCCATGATGGCATCCGATATATCGACACGAATTTCGCGTGTTTCTGCATCAATGGTGATCTTGTCACCGTTTTCGAGCAGGGCGATAGGGCCGCCGTCGAAAGCTTCTGGCGTAATGTGGCCAACCACAAAACCATGTGAGCCACCGGAGAAGCGACCATCGGTAATCAGCGCAACTTCCTTGCCCAAACCTTTGCCCATTACGGCCGAGGTAGGAGACAGCATTTCACGCATGCCAGGGCCGCCTTTGGGGCCTTCGTAACGAATGACGATGACGTCACCAGCAACCACTTCACCATTCAGAATGCCGGCCAATGCCGCTTCTTCGCCGTGATAAACACGGGCGGAGCCTTCAAAGCGCAGGCCTTCCTTGCCAGTGATCTTGGCGACTGCACCTGTTGGTGACAGGTTGCCGTTCAGAATCACCAGATGTGAGTCTTTCTTGATCGGGTTGTCGAAGGCGCGAATGATGTCCTGGCCTTCCGGGTAGTCTTTTACGTCGGCCAGATTTTCGGCCAGCGTTTTGCCAGTGACGGTGAGTACGTCGCCATGCAGCAGACCGGCATCCAGCATGCGTTTCATCAGTGGCTGAATGCCGCCAATGGCCACCAGTTCGGACATCATGTATTTGCCGCTGGGGCGCAGGTCGGCTAATACGGGCGTGGTTTTGCCCAGCTCAACAAAGTCATCCAGCGTCAGTTTGACGTCAACGGCATGAGCCATGGCCAATAAATGCAGCACGCCATTGGTTGAGCCAGCCAGGGCAATAATGACGCGGATCGCATTTTCAAACGCCTTGCGAGTCATGATGTCTCGTGGCTTGATGTCGCGTGCCAGCAGTTCCAGTACCTGTTGACCGGCGCGGAAACAATCCGAGGCCTTGTCGCTGGAAATAGCGTCTTGTGCTGATGAGCCGGGCAGGGACATGCCCAGCGCCTCAATGGCTGATGCCATGGTGTTGGCTGTGTACATACCACCACAGGAGCCTGGGCCAGGAATGGCGGTGTCTTCAATTTGCTTGACCTGGATCAGGTCGATATCGCCTTTGGCATGTTGTCCAACGGCTTCAAAGACCGAAATGATGTCGGTGTGACCGGCGCCGGGTTTGATGGTGCCACCATAGACAAAAATAGATGGGCGATTCAGGCGTGCCATGCCAATGATGCAGCCGGGCATGTTTTTATCGCAGCCACCTACGGCGACGATGCCGTCGAAGCCTTCACAGCCTGCGACGGTTTCGATGGAGTCGGCAATAACCTCGCGTGAGACCAGTGAATACTTCATGCCTTCGGTGCCGTTGGCGATACCGTCGGAGATGGTGATGGTGTTGAAAATCACGCCTTTGCCGCCTGCTGCGTTAGCGCCTTTTTCGGCTTCTTCGGCGAGCTTGTTGATGTGCATATTGCATGGGGTGACATTGGCCCAGGTTGATGCAATACCGATTTGCGGCTTCTTGAAATCGTCGTCAGTAAAGCCCACAGCACGCAGCATGGCGCGGCCGGGTGCAGCTTCCACACCGTCTACTACCTGTGAAGAATACTTGCGCATATTGTCGGTGATCTGTGTCATGAAACAGTGTCCTTAAAGCGATTTGCTAAAGACCAGCGAGTTGCGCTGGAAGTTGTAGAGAGATTGGCGAGACTTGGGCAAGTCATCCACCGAGGCGGGTACAAAACCATTTTCCTGAAACCAGAGACCCGTGCGGGTGGTCAGCACAAACAGCTTGCGCAGTCCTTTGCTGATGGCACGTTTTTCCAGAAAGGTCATGAGTTCGGTGCCACGATCACTTTTGCGGTAGTTCGGGTGAATGGCCACACAGGCAATTTCGCCAGCAGGGTCTTCGCCAGTGATGATGGGTAGCGGATACAGTGCCGCACAGCCAATGATCATGCCATCGCGTTCTACCACTGCAAACTGGGAAATTTCGTTCTCCAGTTTTTCGCGCTCGCGACGTACCAGAATGCCTTCTTCTTCCAGCGGCTCGATGAGGTCAATAATGCCGCCGACGTCTTCGATTTCGGCGGTACGGATTTCTTCATAGGGGTCGTGCGTGATCAATGTGCCGGAGCCATCACGGGTGAACAGTTCCTGCAGCAGTGCGCCATCGCGTGCATAGGAAATAATGTGAATGCGTTTGACGCCTTCACGGCAGGCCTCACGAGCAGCGTTCATATGACGCAGCAGCTCGGTATCCAGCGTTTTGTTACGCAGGAACTGATCGACTTCATTGGGAATCATTTCACGCAATAAACGTTCGTCATCATCACCAATAATGCCTTCGCGCTCACCCAGGCAAATCAGCTTGTCGGCCTGCAAGGCGGTGGCTACTGACACGGCAACGTCTTCAGCCAGCAGGTTGAAGACCTCACCTGTGGTGGAGTAGCCGGTAGGGCCAAGGATGACGATATGGTGGTTGGCCAGATTCTTATTGATCACTTCGGTGTCGACTGCGCGCACCTCACCGGTCAGGCAGAAGTCCACGCCGTCACGTACACCATAGGGCTTGGCGGTGATGAAGTTGCCGGACACGGCATCAATCTTGGCACCAAACATGGGCGAGTTTGACAGTCCCATGGACAGCAGGGCTTCGATCTCCAGGCGAATGGCGCCGACGGCATCCATTACGCAGCGTAAGGCTGCACGCGTGGTGACGCGCAGGCCATTGTGGTAGGGCGTTTCCAGTCCGTATTCCAGCAGGTTTTCGTCAATCTGCGGGCGTGCGCCATGCACCAGAACCAGCTTGATGCCCAGTGAATGCAGCAAGGCAATGTCATGCACAATATTTCGGAAGTTTTCGTGATTGACCGCTTCGCCACCAAACAGCAGGACAAAGGTCTTGCCGCGATGTGCGTTGATATAAGGTGCGGAGTTGCGGAACCAATGTACATACTGGTCCGACATGGTGTCCTGAAATGGATTCTGGCTGCTCAAGATGCTGCCCTGCTGTGGTCTGAAAAGCTGATTGTATAGGGCTTGCGGCCTTACAGGCAAAAGCGTTGTATCAATGTTTCCAAAGTCCGGATGGCTGGCGCGATATTGGCCATGCTCAGGTACTCATCTGGCTGGTGTGCGGTATTGATATCGCCCGGGCCAAAGATGATGGTATCCATGCCCAGCTGCTTCAGATAAGGCGCTTCGGTGCCAAAGGCAGCGGCTCCTGCAGTCTGATTGGTCAGGCTTTCAACCAGTGTAACCAGCGGTGAGTCGGCTGCAGTTTCGACTGGCGGCACGCCATCAAACAAGGCGGATTGCACGATAGTGACCTGATGTTTGTCGGCTAGGGGACTGATACGTTGGCGAATGCTCTGGCGTAGTTCTGCCATATCCATGCCGGGCAAGGGGCGCAAATCAAACTGAAGTTCGCACTGGGCACAGATCCGGTTGGGGTTGTCGCCGCCATGAATGCAGCCCAGGTTCAGCGTGGGCGTTGGCACGGTAAACAGGGGGTTATGCCATTGCTCGGCGAGTGTTTGCCGGTAGTGTTTCAGTTCGCTGATGACATCGTGCATGGCGTCCAGTGCATTGTGTCCCAGACTGGGGTCGCTGGAATGACCACTCCGCCCTTCGATGACGATGCGCTCCATCATCACGCCTTTCTGCATGCGTAATGGTTTCAGACTGGTGGGTTCGCCAATGACGGCAAATCGAGCCTTGGGTTTGCGTGCATCCAGCAGCGCGCGTGCGCCTGCCATGCTGGTTTCTTCATCACAGGTAGCTAACAGGATAAGTGGTGCTTTTAGACGATGGCCATTGCGTATGGCAGTACAGGCAATTTCTGCGGCGGCCAGCGCGAGCGGAAAAAACCCCTTCATGTCGGAACTGCCCAGACCGTACCAGCGCTCGTTCAGTTCGGTCAGCGTAAAGGGGTCAGTCTGCCATTTGCTGGCGTCATAGGGCACGGTATCGGTATGACCGGACAGCACCAGGCCATCATTGCCTTCGCCCAGTGTGGCGATCAGGTTTGCCTTGCCTTTGGCTACCGGCATGATTTCGCAACGAAAGCCCAGGTCTTGCGCCCACACAGCAATCTGCTCGACAACGGCCAGATTGCTCATGTCTTGCTTGGGGTCGGTACAGGTGATGCTGGGTATGGCGATCAGCTGGGCTAGTTGGGATTTAATACGTGCGCTATTCATCCGCTAACCTTACACCATTCCGGGGAAATCGGGCGAGGGCTGATGCGGCCTAAATGGCTGACAGGAGTTCGATGTCAGCCATTCTTCGTATTGTGAGTGTGTCGGTTAGCCGCTTTGCACTTCGGTTAGCCGGGCGCGTTTACCGTAGCGTTTGCGGGCTTCGGCGGGTGTCAGTACTTCATTGCGTAGTGGCTGATCCATACGTTGCACCTGATCGAACACGGGCAGTGCCGATGGTGCCATCATGCGAATAGCGAGACGGGCTGGCGCTTGGTGGCTGGCGACACGTGCAGCCAGCTTGCCGAAAGGCTGGATGGCGGCATCCGTGATGGCAGACTGGTCGAAGCCGCCGAGTTCGCGCATCCACTGCGGAATCGTTGAAATGACAGCTGCGGACATCAGGTGGCTGCTTGCCCACAAGCCGGTACCGCCAATTTCGCGGGGTGTATGCAGGAAGTAGTGGATGAGGGCGCGGGCATGCTCGGACATGCACAGGCGTGGCCGCATGGCGGCGTAGTATTCGCGCACTTCCTCGCGTGAGCGTGGGACATCGGACGGGCTGCAGGTTTGCAGCTCGGCAGCAGTGACGCAATCAGCCCAGTAGCGTTTTTCGTCTTCGGCTGACAGCGGGCCGGGACCGAAGCGTTCGTAGCAAATCAGGTTGGAGTGCCAACCAGTGACATGAATCCAGAGCTGGGAGGCCGGGTCGTTGGCACTGTAGCGCTGTCCGGTGATCGGTTCGATACCGGTGGCGTTGGCATGTACGCGCATGAGGATTTCGGAAACCTCGATGGCGGAGCGCGAGTCGCCACATGCCACGGTCAGGAAATACTGGATGGTGCGATCGAAGCGGGTCGCTGGTCGGTAGCGCACACCATTTTGGTGTTCGACGGCGGCGGCCAGGGCGGGGTCGAAGCTTTCCACTACGATAGAGCGCTGGAAGGCCATCAGTGCGGTTGGTGCGCTCCAGACTTTCCAGGTCGGTGATTCCGGTCCGAACAGACCCCAGTCTTCGCGGGGACGATTGGCGGTGGCAAATTGATGAGCCAGGGTGGCTTCCGATGGTGCAGTCATGCGATGTCCTCTCTTGCTTCTGTAAGCGTCGGAGGCCATCTTGACGTCACGCCTTGCTCAGCGCTCCGAAAGCCAGCTCTCCGACGAATTCACCCAGTTCAGCGGGAGACCAGTGCTGCGAGTCCTGTATCAGGGCGCGCACCGAGCCATCACCGATGGACATAAACAGCTCGACCAGCACGGGCAGCTTGCGGTCGATATCCTTTACGCCCCAGATTGTCAGACCGGGAGTCATGAGCTCAGCCACCCGTCGCGCCACGAACCGGCGGGCCTGACCGTAGCGGTCGGCTATGCCCGGATCGGGTTCGGCGGTAAATACCAGCCGCCACGACTCCTTGTGCTCCGAAGCGACCTGGAGCAGTGCCTGGAAGCCCGCGATCATCATTTGGCGCGGATTTGCCAGGTCGAGTTGTGATGGCAGAGCCGACATCACTCCGGCCAGCAGCCGTTGCTCTTCGCGCTCCAGCAGGGTGGTGAGCAACTCTTCACGTGAAGCGAAGCAGGAGTACACCACCGGCTTGGTCACCTGTAGCCGGGCGGCCACGGCCTCCATGGAGACGTGGCGTATACCTTGTTCAGCAGCCAGTGCCAATGTGGCATCCAGAACCTGGGGGCGGCGTCGCTCCGGGCCCAGATGGGCGGCGCGGGTACGAGCCTTGGCAGTATTTTGTACGCTCATGTAGGAATTTTATACCTTATAGTAGGAAATGACGCAAGTGGCACCAGTTTGGTTGCCAGGATTTGAGCATGTTGAAACAAAAAAGGCCGACTTATCAAGTCGGCCTTTCGAGTCAGGTCAAAATAGGTGTGGGATTAGCTGGTGGGTGCCAATTGGAACAGACCACCAATCAGGCCGCCCAGCAGGTCACCCAGCACTGGAATTTGTGCCAGCGGGGTACCGGCAAACGGGTTGTTATCATTGCCGTCACCGCCTTCGCCACCACCTGGCAGGCCAGGGATGCTGGGAATGCCACCGAAGTCTCCACCGGCAGCCAGCAGGGCGCCGATGATGTCACCCAGAACAGGAATGCTTGCAAACGGGTTGTCGCTGCCGCCTTCGCCACCACCTGGCAAGCCAGGGAAGCTTGGGAGCTCGCCAAAACCACTGCCAGCAGCCAGCAGGGCACCAATGATGTCGCCTAATACTGGAATGCTTGCAAATGGATTGTCGCCACCTTCACCGCCGCCTGGAAGGCCAGGGATGCCGGGCATACCGCCACCGCCCAGTGCGAGCAGTGAGGCAGGGATTGCCTGCAGATTGCCAGCCAAGTTGGCTACCAAAAATTGCAGGCTGTCAGGTGCCGCTGTTGGGTCGGACAATACCTGACCCAAGTCATCAATCAGATCAGCAACCAGTTCCAGTACTTCGGGAATTAACGGTGCAGCTTCGGCAGGGCCTGAAGCATTGCGTAGTTGTTCGGTCAGTAATGACAGGCCGTCGGCAATCGCACCCAGCTGTGATGGATCCAGTGGCATATCACCGCCACCTGCGCCGCCCAGCAGAGCCATGAGCTGGTCAAGGCCAGGGATAGCATCTGCGCCAGGAATGCCACCAGGCAGTCCACCGCCGCCAGGCAGGCCACCACCAGCCAGATCTAATTGGCAGCTACCATCGTTTTGACCGGCCACAGACAACAGCAAGCCACCTACTGAGCCCAAAAGATCAGTCACTGCCGCAACCAGTGGTGCATTGGCTGGATCGGTCAGACTGGATGGATCGGCACTGGCTGCCAGTGCATCAAGCAGATCAAGTGCGCGTACCGATACGGTGTTGTCTACGCAAGTCAGGAGCTGTACCAGTGGCAGTTGCTCTGGTACTTGAGCAGGGATGTTGCCAATGATGGTGCCGAACAGTTGTTCACTCAAGGCGCACTGAACAAAGTCTAATGGGCCTTCAATGCCACCGCATGACGCAGCAACAGGTGGCGGAGTGACGTCGTCTTCATCTTCATTTTCGTTAGGTGGGGTATCACCTCCAACTTCTTCGGAGGTGTTGTCATTTGGATTGGGAGAGCCAAGATTCAGCTCATCTTCCGTGTTACAGCCAGCTAGGGCGACTACGGCGGCCAAGGCCAGGATTTTAATATTCATTATTGCCTCGATGGAGTCATGTTGTTTTGTGGCGTTACAGAATCTGTTTGTGATCGCAGAGTAGTGGTTTTGTAGGCTTTTGGAAGCACAAGATACACAATCCATACAATATTAAACGAATGGTTACCGTGTATCCATATCGGGCTGCTTGTCGAAAAACCGTGCTGCTAGTAGCCCCAGTTCGAATAGCAGCACCATGGGGATGCCCAACATGATCATGGACAGGACATCGGGAGGGGTAAAGAGCATGGCCAGACTAAAGCAGCCAACAATGATATAGCGTCGTTTTTCGGCCAGAGAGGTGGTAGTAGTCAGGCCGGCGGCCACCAGAATAATAATGGCAATCGGGATTTCGAAAGTAATGCCAAACACAATGAACAGCTTGAGTACAAAGCTGAGATACAGGTTGATGTCGGTCATGATGGCCACATCAGTCGGGCCAATGGTGGTGAAAAATCCCAGTATGGCGGGCAGCGTGACAAAGTAGGCAAAGGCCACGCCCAGATAGAATAAAATGATGCTGGAGATTACCAGCGGGATGGCGATGCGACGCTCATGCTGATACAGCGCGGGTGCGATGAATCCCCAAAATTGATACAAAATATAGGGAATGCTAATAAAAACAGCGGCATAAAATGTCAGCTTGAACGGTGCCAACAGCGGTGAAGTGACGTCAGTTGCGATCATGGTACTGCCTTCGGGCAGCAGGGCGCGTAATGGCGCAGAAAGCCCGGCATAAAGGTCGTTGGCAAAATACAGCAGCGCCAGAAAGACCAGCAATAAAACCGCTGTAATACGTATGAGTCGACTGCGCAGTTCGATCAAATGCCCAATCAATGGCATTTCATTGTTATCTGCGGGTTTGAGGTTACGGGTCATGGTTTGTTCAGTGGCTCATTGTCGTCGTCATGGTCTGCTGACTTGACCTTGTCCATTTCCTTGCGAATGCGTTCACGCATTTCCTGGGCGGCCACTTCGCTTTCAATATCGGCCTGCACATTGATGATCATGCGCCGGATTCGGCCCATCCAGGCACCAGCCATGCGTGCCGCATGTGGCAGCTTTTCAGGGCCAAGTACCACCAGGGCAATGATGGCAAGAACAATAAGCTCGGACAAACCGACATCAAACATCGGGGTTTATTCCTGATGTGAGTCTGATTTTGATTTTTCGGGCGTCTGGGTTTCGCTGCGCTTTTCATGCGAAATACTGGTTTTTTTGTCACCATCCAGCGGGTCGTCTTCTTCACGCATGGATTGTTTGAAGCCCTTGATGGCGCCGCCCAGGTCCTTGCCCAGATTTTTCAGTTTGGAGGTACCGAATAGCAAAATGATGATCAGTGCAATGATCAGAATTTGGGGAAGCGAGATACTGGATAGCATGTGCTGACTCCGGGTTGGGTGATGGCAGGTTATGGCGCCGAATTTCTGGACGCCTTTTCGGCGTGCCCCGATAGACCCATGCGTCGGGCAAGCTCGGTAAGCACATCGTCGGGGTGCAGATTTAGCTCGCTTAACATGACCAGCGTGTGAAACCACAGGTCTGCCGTTTCATAAATAAGGTTTTGGTTGTCGCCTGACTGTTGCGCGTCCTTGGCCGCAAGAATGGTTTCAACACATTCTTCACCCACTTTTTCCAGAATCTTGTTCAGGCCCTTGTGGTGCAGGCTGGCGACATAGGAGCTGTCAGGTGCGGCAGACTTGCGTTCGGCCAGAGTGGTCGCCAACTGGGTCAGGATATCACTCATGATGTATAGATCTCGTTCGGGTCTTTGCACACGGGGTCGACAATTTGCCAGTCGCCATTGTCGAAGCGGCGATAAAAGCAGGACTCCCGGCCAGTGTGGCAGGCCATGCCACCGATTTGCTCGATCATCAGGATAACGACGTCACCATCACAATCCAGACGCAGCTCTTTCAGTATCTGCACATGACCGGACTCTTCACCTTTGCGCCACAAGCGATTGCGCGAGCGTGACCAGTAAATGCC
>CAZMVL010000001.1:0-191713 GCA_964569335.1 uncultured Paraperlucidibaca sp. | reverse complement strand
AGGAACAGCGTGGCATTTACTGGTCACGCTGTTCCTGCACCGTCAGTGTCAGCGCCTCGCGATTCATCCACGCCACCATTAACACCCGGCCTGTCTGGTGATCCTGTGCGACGGCAGTGACCAGACCCTGGTCATTCCAGCGCACTTCGTCTAGCCAATGTGTAGAGAGTGTATTCATCGGGCTAGCATACGCGAAATCAGGGTAATACTGGCAATGATCGCACCACTGATGAGCAGTGTGCTGTGGGCACTGATATACCCCGCAACCGCCGTAGCCGTTGCCATGATTACGATACTTTGTGCCACAAAGTCATGGCGACGCTGGCGCAGCAAGTTGTCTTGCAGCTGGCTGACGGCTTGTATCTGGCGACTTTGCCAATGTCCCTGCTGACGCATCTGGGTCAGAGCATCAAATGCCAACTGGGGCAGGTCAGGCATGCCGGCCAGATAAATTGGCGTGTCTTCCTTGATGCGTCGCATCAGTGCACGTGGCCCGATACGGTCTTCCAGCCATTGTTTCAATAAGGGTTTGGCCAGACTCCAGATGTCCAGTGCCGGGTAAAGCTCCCGACCCAGGCCTTCGACATGAATCAGGGTTTTCAGCAGCAGCACAAATTGCGGCGGAATCAGCAGTTCGTGTTCACGGGCAAGATCCAGCAAGCCTGCCAGAATGGGAGCCAGTTGCACCTGATCAATCGGCTTGGACAAAACCGGTTCGACCAGACGCCTGACTTCCTGAGTGATGCGTTCAAGCGGAGCCTGTGCCGGTATCCAGCCAGCCTGTGCTGCAATACGCACGAGCTGGGTAAAGTCACGTTGAATCAGACTGAGTGCAATCTGTGCAATGGTGAGCTGATCATGGCTGGGCAGCGAGCCGATAATGGCGCAGTCTAGGCCAATAAAGCGCGGATCACTGGGGTTGCCGGTCTCCACATAGACATTGCCAGGGTGCATGTCGGCATGGAAAAAATTGTCACGAAATACCTGAGTGAAAAAGATGGTCAGTCCTTTTTCGGCCAGACGTTGACGATTAATCCCCAAGCGTTCAAACGTAGCGTGATCATTGATGGGAACGCCTTCAATGCGTTCGGCAATCATGATTTCCTGGCTGTTATTGGCCTCGTGTACTTCAGGTACATAAAACAGTGGCGAGTTGGTGAAATTCAGGCGGAGTTGGCGTGTGTTATCCGCTTCACGAGCCAGATTGGTTTCGTCCAGTAAGGTACGTTCGTAGTCCGACACAATCCGCTTTAATGGAATGACGCGCAGCTCAAGGCGCTGTTCAATGACGTTGGCCAGGTCACGCAGCAAGGCCATATCGGTGCGGATGCGGTCAGCTACGCCAGGGCGCAGCACCTTGATGATGACTTCGCGGCCATCCTGCAGCGCGGCGGTGTGGATTTGTGCAATTGAAGCGGCGGCTAAAGGCTCATCGTCAAAGCGAGCAAAGTATTGGCTGACGGGCTGGCCTAATGCACGCTCGATAACGGCTTTTGCTTCGGCACTGGGGAATGGCGGGACATTTTCCTGCAGCTGCAATAATTCATCGAGTATGGCAGGAGGCAGCAGGTCACGGCGCGTGCCTAACAGCTGGCCGAGTTTGATAAATAGTGGTCCTAATTCTTCAAAAGCCAGGCGCACACGGTCATCTTGCTGACTGCGCTCACCGGCAAAAATCCACGCCGGGTGCAGTCGATACAGATTGAGTAACAGACGCGCCAATGCGGTAGGTGGCGGCGGTAACAAGGTGTCCAGTCGATAACGCGCCAGTACTGTCCATATTTGCAGCAGCCGCGGGAGATGTCTGATCATGCCGACGTATCCGTGGCCTGAGCCTGTAGTCGCTGCCAGCGCAGATTAAGGCGTTGCAGTCTGGCCTCTAGGCGCTCGGTGTCTGCCCGCAGGTCCTGGGTTTCATCCATAAACTCGTCAATTTCCCAGCGTACCGGCAGTATTTCTTGTTCTTCCTGCAGGTATTCGGTGCTGTTCATGACAAAGGTGCGTGCCGTTTTGCGGGCAAAACTGAACAGGCTGCGCACACTTTGTCCGATCTGATGGCCAGCGCTATCGCCCAGCAATAAGGACAGTGGCTCTTCCCAGTCGATATCAAGCTGACGTGCAATGCTGTGTAATTGCTCAATCAGTTGAACCTGACCGTGCACACGCAGGGCACTGCCAATCAGTTGCGGCTGCTCAGAAACAGCCAGTTTCAGCAGCGCGTAACTGGGTGCTTCGATAGTGGCGTGCGGGCGCTGATCTGATTCTGGCAGCAGGCGAATGCGTTGCTGATCAATATTGACCATGAATGCCATGGCCGGAGACAGCGTTTCAATATAAATGGCCTTGCCATTCAGTGCTTTCAGTCGTTGGCGGGTGGCCGGGTCATAACGCAGGGCCTGGTTGATGACGGATTCGGCGGCACGCAGGGCAAGCACATAGGGCAGAGATGGCATGAGTGGCCTCCGGGTCAGAATTTAAAACCACGATGCAGGGCAACAATGCCACCGGTCAGGTTGTGATAATCACAACGCTCAAAACCTGCCTGTTCCATCATGCCTTTCAGGGTTTCCTGATCGGGATGCATGCGAATGGATTCGGCCAGATAACGATAACTGTCAGGATCATTGGCAACCAGCTTGCCCATCAGAGGCAGCAGGCTGAACGAGTAGGCATCGTATACCTTGGCCAGCGGCTCGATGACGGGCTTGCTGAATTCCAGCACCAGCAGGCGTCCACCGGGTTTAAGGCTTTGATACATGGAGCGAATGGCGGCGTCTTTATCGGTGACGTTGCGCAGACCAAAGGCAATGGTGATCAGATCAAAGCTGCCAGGCGCAAACGGCAGGCATTCGGCATTGGCCTGAACGAATTCAATGCGGCTGGCCACACCAACGTCGAGCAGTTTGTCACGACCCACATTCAACATGGAGGCATTGATGTCGGCTAATACGACTCGACCCTGCTCACCTACTTCACGTACAAAAGCGCGAGCCAGATCACCCGTGCCACCAGCAATATCCAGCACCTGATGACCAGGACGAACGCCTGACATTTCCACTGTGAAGCGTTTCCACAGACGATGAACGCCGAATGACATCAGGTCATTCATGATGTCGTATTTTGCGGCCACGGAATGGAAAACTTCCGCCACTTTGCCTTCTTTCTCGGCTTTGCCAACGGTTTGATAACCAAAGTGGGTGACTTCATTCCCGGTATGAGTCACGCCCTGACCCATGGGGCCATTGGCTGGAGGAAGTTGGCGGCGATCTGTCATGACAAAATCTCGTGCGTAAACGGTTGCGGATGACCGATGGCCAGATTGTCGAGGATTTTTAGCTCCCGGCCAAGAAAAACGTCCAGGAAGTCGGCGACCGATTTCATTGGCTTCATGACGCTAAAGCCTTTTGCCATGAAGTCATAAAGTCCGCCCAGACCTGCCATGCGTGCCGGTCCGGCGGACATCTTGAAAGTGGCGGTAATCAGGCGTGAGCGGACGTAGCGATCCAGACCAAGCCCCAGCTCTCTCAGCAGGCGTGCTTGTTCATGTCGCAATGTCAGGTCGCTGGCCTGATAAGCCCGGACAATGTCATCGTCAGTGGGCGTGGTGATTTGGTGTGCCAACAGCCATTCGGCAACGGCTTCATCCAGTTCGCCTGTGAGTGCATTGCATTCAACCGCAATGGCGGCCGTGCGCATCACAGAGTCGGGCAGCATTCGACTGGCAACGGGTAACGCCTTCTCGATTTCCCGTGCCAGTTCATTCAGATCCAGTCCGGTGTAGATTTCACTGAGAAAGAACTCGGTAATGGGGTTAAAGCGCGGGTCATCCAGCAGGTCAGCATGGGTACTGCGTAATCGCTCGGTCTGGTTGTTCTGTACCTGCAATACCTGTTGTGCAATGGTTTCGTCACTATGGCGTCGCCATTGGCGAAAGCGTGAAATGCCGGCACGAATGCGTGTTTCGGTATTAGGTGTCGGGCTGACAGCCGTTTCATGTGATGACATATAGCGTCCTGTGAGTTCCATAATCATCCCTGGCTTACAAAATAAAGCGGCTTAAGTCTTCGTCCTGAACCAGTGGCCCCAAGTGTTCATCGACATCTGCCGGTGTAATCTGGAGTGCCTGACCATTCTGTTTAAGTGCCAAATCAGCCGCATCAAAACCAATGCGTTCCAGCAAGCGTTCGAGCACGGTGTGCAGGCGTCGTGCACCAATATTTTCGGTGCGTTCATTCACTTGCCATGCAACTTCGGCCAGACGCTGGATGGTGCCATCTGCAAACTCGATACGCAGGCCCTCTGTCGCTAACAGCGCGATATATTGCTCGGTCAGCGAGAAATTAGGTTCAGTCAGAATACGTTCAAAGTCGGCTGCACCCAGGGCATCCAGCTCAACCCGAATGGGCAAACGTCCTTGCAGTTCAGGGATCAGATCTGAAGGCTTGGCCAGGTGAAATGCACCTGAGCAGATAAACAGGATGTGGTCTGTTTTCACCATGCCGTACTTGGTGTTGACGGTGCAGCCTTCAATCAGCGGCAGCAGGTCGCGCTGGACGCCATCACGCGAAACGTCAGCACCCTGAGACTCGCCACGACGACAGACCTTGTCAATTTCATCAATAAAGACGATGCCGTTTTGTTCCACCGCAGTCAGTGCGCGGGTTTTCAGGTCTTCGTCATTAACCAGTTTGGCCGCTTCTTCATCGCGGGCGCGTTTGAGTGCATCGGCGACTTTGAGCTTCTGGCTGCGACTGCGACCACCCATGCCGGAAAACAGTTTTTGCAGCTGATTGCCCATGTCTTCCATGCCGGGTGGTGTCATCAATTCAACACTTGGGGCGGCATCGCTCAGCTCGATTTCAATCATTTGCTCATTGAGTTCGCCAGCACGTAGTTTGCGTCTGAATAATTGGCGAGCGGCGCTGTCCTGAGCGGGAGCGGGTGTTTCCACGCTGTCCCAGCTGCTGCTAGTGCTGCTGCCAGTACGGGCAGGGCGCAGCAGGACATCCAGAATACGGTCTTCAGCGGCTTCGTCGGCACGTTGTCCAACGCCGGCAATGGCCTGTTCGCGTGCCATTTTGAGTGCCATATCGGCCAGATCACGAATGATGGTTTCCACGTCGCGCCCAACGTAGCCCACTTCAGTGAATTTGGTGGCTTCTACCTTGATAAACGGTGCGTTGGCGAGCTTGGCCAGACGACGGGCGATTTCAGTTTTGCCAACACCGGTCGGGCCTATCATCAGGATGTTCTTGGGGGTGACTTCAGCGCGTTGCGCTTCAGGCAGTTGCATACGACGCCAGCGATTACGCAGCGCCAAAGCCACGGCCCGTTTGGCAGCGGCCTGGCCAACAATATGCTGGTCGAGTTCATGCACGATTTCGCGCGGAGTCATAGCGGTCATTTGATTTACCATTCCAGGCTTTCCAGCGTGTGTTGCTGGTTGGTGAATACACAGATGTCGGCCGCGGTGGTCAGGCCGTATTTAACGATGTCCTGTGCTGATAGCTGGGTGTGATCGACCAGCGCACGTGCGGCTGCCAATGCATAGTTGCCACCAGAACCGATAGCAATAATGCCGTGCTCTGGCTCCAGCACATCGCCGTTGCCGGTGATGATGAGCGAGGCTGATTTGTCAGCCACGGCGAGCAGGGCCTCCAGGCGTCTGAGTGTGCGATCGGTGCGCCAGTCCTTGGCCATTTCAACGGCGGCACGGGTCAGGTGGCCGGAGTGCTTTTCCAGCTTGGCTTCAAAATATTCAAACAGGGTGAATGCGTCGGCAGTGCCACCGGCAAAACCGGCAATAACCTGGTCGCGATACAGGCGGCGCACCTTGCGGGCATTGCCCTTCATGACAGTGTTGCCAAGTGACACCTGGCCATCGCCGCCGAGTACAACGGTATTGCCGCGGCGTACCGATAAAATAGTCGTCATGGCGATACTCCGGAATAGTTAATGGGAATGGCGTCCAGACCGGCTTCAATGAGCTGGCGGCGGGCGCGATCATGATTTTCTGTGCTGGCAAAAGGACCGGCTAATACCCGATAAACCGGCTCATTAGCGGCATCTTTGCCAGCTTCAACGCGTGCCGGCATGTTAAAGCTGACAATTTTCTGCTGACGGAAATCAGCCAGTGATTGCTGACGGAACACACCGACCTGCAGCCAGAGCTGTCTGGGTGCCTCGGCCTGAGCATTGGGTTTTGGTGCCGGTGTATTGGCGGGTCGCCGCTGCGGCAGAATTTTTTCGTTGGGCAAAATGTCATAGAACTGTAGTTGATCAACAGCGCGCACAGGCTCTGGCTCTGGTTTAGGTGCGGCTGCCTTGTTTGTGCCCGTATTCAGCGCAGCGGGTAGCGTGGGTTCTGGCGGCAAGTCCTGTTTCATGACGTGATACAGGAAGCCTGCCAGTAGTGTCAGTATGAACAGACCCAATAGTAACGGGCCGCGCTTGATGCGGTTATTGTCAGGCGATTTGCGCTGACCCGCATTGCGTGCAGCGGGTTTGCTGGGCTTGGCACCATAGCGTGGGCTTTGGTGCTGATTGGCAGGGCGCTTGGCGGGTGCCCGGCTGGCGCCTCTGGGAGGTGTTCGTTTACTCATTAAACAATCACCTTACATACGTTCTGGTGCAGCAACGCCCAGCAACTGTAATCCGTTGGCCAGTACCTGACGGACGGCCTCGCACAATAGCAGTCGTGCATGACGAGTCGCGCTATCGTCTACCAATACTTTGCTGTTGTTGTACCAACCGTGAAATTCAGCGGCCAATTCTTTCAGGTAATTGGCTAGCTGATGTGGTTCGTAGGCCAGAGCGGCTTTGTGCACCAGTTCGGGATAACGCGCCAGACGTTGAGCCAGGTCGCGCTCGGCATCCTGATCCAGAATATCCAGATGCTGATTGGCCTGTTCGCGGCGGTAGTCCAGACTTTCTGTGCGCAGGCGTTCGAACATGGAGCATACGCGGGCATGGGCATACTGGATGTAATACACCGGATTGTCTTTGCTCTGTGACACTGCCAGATCCAGATCAAAGTCAATGTGCTGTTCACTTTTACGAGTGATGTAGTAAAACCGTGCCGCATCGTTGCCGACTTCTGCACGCAGCTCACGCAATGGAATGAACTGACCTGAGCGTGATGACATCTGCACCTGCTCACCACCGCGCCACAGCGATACGAATTGCACCAGCTGCACATCCAGACGGCCGGCATCCAGCCCAAGGGCGGTCAAGGCAGCCTTTACACGGGCAATATAGCCGTGGTGATCGGCACCCCAGATATCCAGAATGCGATCAAATCCGCGTTCAAACTTTTCCAGGTGATAGGCCACGTCTGACGCAAAATAAGTGCCCTGACCATTGTCTCTGACCAGCACACGATCCTTGTCATCACCAAAGGTGGTGGAGCGAAACCACAAAGCACCATTTTGTTCGTAGACATGACCATTGTTTTGCAGGCGTTCAACGGCACGTTGTATCGAGCCATTGTCGGCCAGGCTGCGCTCGGAGAACCAGCGGTCGTAGTGCACGCCAAAGTCGGCCAGATCATCGCGAATATCGTCCAGGATGCCATCGAGTGCGGCACGGAAGAACACATCGAAACCGGTATCACCGAGCAGGCTGCGTGAGTTGCGAATCAGGTCGTCAATATGACTTTCCTTGTCGCCGGAAATGATATTACCCAGATCATCCATCAGTACATCGGGAGAGACATTGGCAAACACGGCGCTGGCAGGGTGAACCCAGTTGGCACCGTGATGTGTGCTGACTTGCTGGGCAATGTCACGAACATAGTCGCCGCGATAACCGTTGCTGGGGAAGGTGAGTGTTTCACCATGCAGCTCCAGATAACGCAGATAGGTTGAGGTGGCCAGAATGGCCATTTGGCGACCGGCATCGTTGACGTAGTACTCACGTTGCACATCAAACCCGGCGGCATCCAGCAGATTGGCCACGGTCATGCCATAGGCGGCTCCGCGACCATGTCCTACATGCAGGGCCGAAGTCGGGTTGGCCGATACAAATTCGACTTGCAGTGACTGACCCAGACGAGGGGCGCGGCCATAGGACTGGCCCTGGTTCAGGATATCGTTCAGCACCAGAAAATCGCTGCTGCCATCCAGGAAAAAGTTGATAAAGCCGGGGCCGGCAATTTCGATCTTGATGATCAGTGCGGATTCAGGCAGTGCCGCCACAATGGCTTCGGCAATGTCACGGGGCTTGCGTCCGGCGGCCTTGGCACTCATCAGCGCCACATTGGTTGCCCAGTCACCATGGGTCTTGTCGCGCGTACGTTCTATCTGGATGCTGGGTGCGAAATCAGCCGGTAACACTTGGGTGTCACGAAGGTTGGTCAGTGCGGTTTGCAATAAGCGTTCAAGAGCGTGCTTCATGGAGACTTGGACCAAATGGGCAAAGAGAAAAATAGGGCTGCGATTGTATCAACAAAGTGGCAATAAAAAAGGCGGAAGCTCCAAGACACAGAGCGTCCGCCTTTTCGGCTAACCGCTTGTGAAGACGAATTATGCCTTCTTGAAGCTGCGAGCGCCGAAACGTTGCTTGAACTTGTCAATACGGCCGCCAGTATCTACTACCTTTTGAGTGCCGGTATAGAACGGGTGGCAGTTGGAGCAAACGTCGATCAAAAAGTCTTTGCCGCGTGTGGAGCGTGTCGTGAAGACATTGCCACAAGAGCAGGTTACGTTGATTTCAGTGTAGTTTGGGTGAATATCAGCACGCATAATTAATTACCAATCAAGGAACGGGTTAAGGGGACATCGCCCTCCTGCCGGGCACAAACATGTGTTTGGCAAACGGTCAGGCACGATATCGAGCCATTCTCTTGGCCTACCACAGCAGTCGCTTCGCTGCAGCCAGACACAACAAGGGCGCGAATAATAGGCCAAATCACCTGATCTGTGCAACAAATAGCCATGTCTTTATTGGCGCTGATGCTACTCTTGTACGCCATGAATATTGTCCATGTTGCCTTGCCTTCGCCATTGCGGCGTAGCTTCGATTATCTGCTTCCTGCCGGTTTGCAAATGCCGGCAGCAGGTTGTCGTGTGCGTGTGCCTTTTGGGCGGCGGGAGGTAATTGCTCTGGTGGTGGGCTGCTCGGCAGCGACCGATGTGCCAGCCGCCAAAATGAAGGCAGTGCTGGAAATATTGGATACGACTCCTGTCTTGCCTGACACGTTGTGGCGTCTGGCAAATTGGTCGGCCCAGTATTATCAGCATGCATTGGGCGATGCTTTGCTGCAAATGCTGCCGGTCTTGCTGCGTCAGGGTGAGCCTGTTCAGGCACCTGCTCAGCAGTATTGGCAATTAACACCTCGCGGGCTGGCGTTGTCTGCCGAAGGATTACAGCGTGCACCCAAGCAGCTGGCGGCCTGGCAGATATTGCGTGAGCATCCTGATGGTTTGGGTGAGCGAGCATTGTCAGCACTGGGGGCCTCGCGTGACAGTTTGCGTGCCTTGCTGGATAAGGGATTGGCTCAGCTGATTAGTCACCATGTGGCAACTCCTGTGTTAACGGCAGCTCTGGCTGAGCCTAAACTGACCTTGAATGCAGAACAGCAAGTGGCTCTGTCGGCACTGGTGCAGGTGTCTCCGTCATTTCAAGTGTTTTTGCTGCATGGGGTGACGGGCAGCGGTAAAACAGAAGTGTATTTGCAGCATATCGAGGCGGTATTAGCCAAGGGTTTGCAGGTACTGGTACTGGTGCCGGAAATTGGCCTGACCCCGCAAACTGTGACGCGCTTTCGGGCGCGCTTCCGCTGTCCGGTCGTGGTCATGCATTCCGGCCTGACTGATCGTGAGCGCCTGCATGCCTGGCGGGAAGCGGCACAAGGTGAGGCAGGCATTGTGATTGGTACGCGCTCCGCCGTATTTGTACCGCTGGCTCGCCCGGGGCTGATTATTGTTGATGAAGAGCATGATGCCTCGTTCAAGCAGCAGGAAGGCTTTCGTTATCACGCGCGTGACGTGGCGGTGCGCCGGGCACAGCTGGAGCAGATTCCGATTGTGCTGGGTTCGGCGACACCTGCGCTGGAGTCATTGGCTAATGTGGCCGCAGGTCGCTATCAGCGCCTGGCGTTGACTCAGCGCGCAGGTGGTGCACAGGCGCCAATGGTCAGTGCGCTGGATATTCGTGGCCAGCGTTTGCAGGATGGTTTGTCTGCTGCTGCTTATGACTCTATTTCTCAGGCTCTGGCAGCCGGTGGGCAGGTACTTGCTTTCCTGAATCGTCGGGGCTTTGCGCCGGTCTTGCTGTGCCATGACTGTGGTTGGCAGGCGGATTGTCCGCGTTGTGATGCCAGACCCACTTTGCATCAGTCGCCGACGCGTTTGCATTGTCATCATTGTGGTCATGAGCGACGTCCACCACCGGCTTGTCCTGATTGTGGCAGTACCGATTTGCGCCCGATGGGTGTTGGAACCGAGCGCCTTGATGAAGCGCTGAGTGCGCGTTATCCCGCCGTGCCGGTGTTACGTATTGATCGTGACAGTACCCGTCGCAAAGGCTCCATGGCAGCCACACTGGATGCTTTGCATGATGGCAAGCCTGCCATTTTAGTGGGTACACAAATGCTGGCCAAAGGTCATCATCTGCCGGCAGTGACGCTGGTGGTGATACCGGATGTTGACGGCGCGCTGTTTAGTGCCGATTTTCGGGGCAGTGAGCGTTTGGCGCAGTTGCTGGTGCAGGTGGCTGGCCGGGCAGGTCGTGGTGAGAGGGCAGGACGTGTATTGCTGCAAACGCATCAGCCGGAACATCCCTTGTTGCAGGTGTTGTTACAGCAGGGCTTTGTCGCCAGCGCACGTTTGCTGTTGCGTGAGCGAGAGTTGATGGCGCTGCCGCCGTATGCGTTTTTGGCGCTGATGCGTGCGGAAGCCACAGATGCTCAGATGCCCCTGCTGTTTTTGCAGCGTGCCAGGCAGTTACTGCAGGAAATGTGGGGGCCAGTGCCCGCGCCCATGACGCGCAAGGCAGGCAAAGTGCGGGCGCATCTGCTGATTAAAAGTGATAGCAGGGCAACCTTGCAGCGGTCATTGTCTGTGTTGTTGACACAACTGGACCAGCTACCCGAAAGCCGTCGGGTACGCTGGTCTGTGGATGTGGATCCACAGGAGATGGGCTGATTTCAGTCCATGATTTCTGCTTCTACCGGTCTGTCCATAATCGGTACAGGAATCATGGAGGCGGGCAGGTTTAGGGGTGGTTCCGTAGTTGAACCTTCTGCATCGGTTGGTAGCGGTTCAGGCTCTGGCGCAGGAGGAATCATGCCGTTGGGCAGTGTGGGTGCTGAAACGGGCATGCCTTTCAGGGCTTCTGCCATGAACTGAATCCAGATAGGTAGTGCGGCAACACCACCAAATTCGGTTCTGCCCAGTGTTTGCGGGTTATCAAAACCTACCCAGGCAACTGCAGTCAGTTGCGTATTGAAGCCTGCAAACCAGGCGTCTTTGGCTTCGTTGGTAGTACCTGTTTTACCACCAATGTCGCTGCGATTAAGACTTAGCGCGCGCCGCCCCGTACCTTTGGTAATGACATCCTGAAGGATGTTGTAGGTATACCATGCGGCTTCAGGCTTGATGATACGCAGCGCGACGGGGTAGTCCGGCACAAAGGGAGCTGTTTGTTGTGCAACGATGGTGTTGTCGTCCTGGTCGCTGTTGGCAGGGTCGGCTGCTTGCTCACAGGGTCTACAAACACGGCGTGGCTTGGCTTCAAACAGTATATTGCCCTTGCGATCTTCCACTTTTTCAATGAAGTAGGGCTGTATGCGCAGACCGCCATTGGCGATAGCAGCATAGGCGGTGGCCATTTGCAGGGGAACTACATCGGCGGAGCCAAGTGCCAGCGTCAGGTCGCGTGGCATGCGACTTCTGTCCATGCCGAAGCGGGCCAGATAAGTACGTGCCGACTCAATGCCCAGGTATTGCAACAGGCGAATGGAAACCAGGTTGCGCGACAAGTACAGTGCCTGACGCAGGCTGATTGGCCCCATGAATTTGCCATCCGAGTTTTGTGGCTCCCAGTTGGGGAAAGCCAGCTCTTCATCTTCAACCAGGCTATTGGGGGTGTAACCCTGCTCCAGTGCCTGTGCATATATAAAGGGCTTGATGGTCGAGCCGGACTGACGCCAGCCTTGCGTGACCCGGTTAAATCGGCTTTGGCCATAATCAAAGCCACCGACCAGGGCCTCAATGCTGCCATTGTCCGGGTGAATGGCAACCAGTGCGCCTTGTACTGCCGGAACTTGTGACAAGTGCCAGTTATCACCGCGCTTTTGCAGGCGAATAATGTCGTCAACGGCAACGATTTCGGAAGCTGCCTGAGGCACAGGCCCTAAGCTGTTGACATTGATATGGCGACGCGCCCAGGACATGCCATCCCAAGCTACTACTACCCGCTCTCCCGAGCGTAATTCAGCGCTAAAGCTGCGTGCATTGACACTGGTTACGCGTGCTGGTTCCAGTCCACCAGCACGTGCCAGGCTGCTGAGTTCGACCTTGTCAGCCTTGGCTTCGGCTCCACGCCAGCCATGGCGTCGATCATAGGCCAGCAGGCCGCTGATGACGGCGCTGGTGGCCGCTGCTTGTGCATTTGAGTCAATAGTGGTGTAAACCTTGTGACCACTGGTGTAGATGTCTTCGCCAAAGCGCTCCAGCAGTGACTCACGCACCATTTCAGCCAACCAGGGGGCAGGTACGTTATTGGCTGAGCTACTGAGCTTCAGATTGGCCGGTGTTTTTATGGCTTCGGCATATTCGGCCTGTTTGATCCAGCCCAGCCTCAGCATGCGTCCCAGAATCCAGTCGCGGCGGATCATCGCGCGTTCAGGATTGACGACCGGGTTGTAGCGTGATGGTGCCTTGGGCAGACCGGCAATCATGGCCATTTCGGCCAGTGTCAGCTGATCGACCGTTTTGCTGTAATAAATCTCTGCGGCTGCCCCGATGCCGTAGGCGCGTTGACCCAGGTAGATCTTGTTCAGGTATAGCTCAAGAATTTCTTCTTTGCTGAGCGAGTCCTCAATGCGTTTGGCCAGTAGCAGCTCAATAAATTTACGGCTGAACTTTTTCTCAGAACTCAGGAAATAATTTTTGGCGACCTGCATGGTGATGGTTGAGCCACCCGAGCGAATGCCACCCGTCGTGATGATTTCACTGAACGCACGTCCCAGGCCGATGTAGTCAATGCCCTCGTGTTCAAAGAAACGGTCATCTTCGGCGGCCAAAAAAGTTTGTATGAAGCGAGCCGGAATTTCCTTGTATTGCAGGGGAATACTGCGCTTCACACCAAACTGCGAGATCAGTTTGCCATCACGGCTATACACCTGCAGCGGCATTTCATGCTGTACGTTTTTCAGCGTGGAAATATCGGGCAGATTGGGCGAGAGCGTTAAATAGGAGCCACTGGCACCGAGTGTAATGCCTGCCAATAAGAGGCCTAGCCAACGAAAAATACGCAATGAAGACGTGTCTGCAGTCATGAATGCCTTGCCTGAGGTTGGTGGAGCGGCAAGGCAGAGTTTATACGTTAAATGCAATGCTATCGAGCCTTGGTTGGCGCTGTGCGCATGAGCTTGCTACACCTGTGCTGGGTTAGGGATGAATTATGGGCAGGGAGGCCGTATGCAAGCACTGTTGGCGGGATTGTTTTGTGTGTTGTGGTCGCTGGTAAGTGTTGCAGCGCCGTCGTTACCGGCAACGGGCACGATGTCGGTAGCGGTAGAAGATGCCGATGCACGCGTGGTGTTGCAGCAGTTGGCCGAGCGTGGCGGCATTAGTCTGCTGCTGGCGGACTCGGTGCAGGGCAAGTTGAGTTTGCAGGCGCGTAAACGCTCACCGTTGGAACTGCTGCATCAGTTGGCAGAAAGCAAGGGCTGGGCAGTGCTGGAGCAGGGTGGCGCTGTCTGGGTGGGGCCGCCGGAGGAAATGACGACTTTCCTGAAGCGGCGGCAGGATTTGCGTGCAGCGCAGGAGGCTGCCCTGCCGGTCAATACCGAACGTGTCAGTTTGCAGCATGCGGTTGCGGCCGACCTGGTGGCCTTGTTGACGACGGCAAACCAGTCTGCCGAGCGTTGGCTGGGGCCTCGCGGTCGTATTGATGTGGACGTGCGCGGTAACAGCCTGTTGTTGACGGATAATTTGTCGCGTCGAGAAAAATTGAGGGCGGTGTTACAGATATTGGATCAGCCCGTGCGGCAAGTGCTGGTGGAAACCCGCTTGGCTGCGATCAGTGCGGGCGATGGCCAATCGGTGGGTTTGCGCTGGCGGTTGCTGCAAGGTCGGGTCACCATGGCTGCGCCATTGGCTGTGGTTGGCAATGATGTCAGCACCTTTAGCTATGGCGTTATGAATGTGTCTGGCTTGACGCTGGATGCTGAATTGAGCGCCTTGGCCGCAGAGGGCTCGGCGGAAGTGATTGCCCGTCCCAGCATCATGGCAACGGAGCATCAAAAGGCCAGAATTGCCTCTGGTCAGCAAATTCCCTATCAGGAAACCACGCAAAGTGGTGCTACTACCACTCGCTTTGTAAATGCGGAGCTGAGCCTTGAGGTCGTACCGACGGTCAGTGGCGATGGGCGCATCAATCTGGAGCTGGTACTGAGCCATGATAGTGCAGGCGAGATTCAGGCCAATGGCGCGCGAGCAATTGACACCAATCGTTTAAGCACAAAAGTGACCATTGGTGATGGTCAAACACTGGTTCTGGGCGGAATATTTCGCCGACAGGAATCACGCAGCGTGAGTCGCGTGCCAATTCTAGGTAATATCCCTGTTATTGGACGCCTATTTCGCCGTGATGTTCAACGTCGAGACAAGCAGGAACTATTGATCTTTGTGACGCCGCGCGTGGTGGAAAATGATGAGATGGCGTCAGCGCCGGAATCGTCCGAATAAAACGGACGCAAAACCTGCAATCAAGAATATTTTTCTGGTCGGCCCTATGGGTGCCGGAAAAACCACCATCGGCCGTCAGTTGGCAGATATTTTGCATTGGGATTTCATTGACTCGGATCATGAGATCGAAGCTCGAACCGGTGCGGATATTCCCTGGATTTTTGATATCGAGGGTGAGGCGGGTTTTCGGCAGCGTGAAGAGGCTGTGATTGATGCGTTGACTCAACGTGAAGGCATTGTGTTGGCGACGGGTGGGGGGGCTGTGTTGCGTGAGACCAATCGTCGTCATTTGCATGAGCGTGGCACGGTTGTGTATCTGGAGACATCGGTTGAGCGTTCGTTGGAGCGCACAGCAAGAGATCAGCATCGGCCGTTGTTGCAGACCGATGACCCGCGTGCACGTTTAACCGAGTTGTTGCGGCAGCGTGATCCTTTGTACCGTGAGGTGGCGCATCATGTGATGACGACCGAGCGTACCAGTGCACGAGAAGTGGCCTGGCATTTGCTGCAGGCATTAGGCCTGCGCTAAAGGAGATAGGTAAGTTATGCAGCGTTTGGATGTTGCTTTGGGGGCACGTAGTTATCCGATTTATATTGGACAGTCAGTGTTGTCGGATGACGCTGCTTTGCTGGGCCATATTCAGGGTCAGCAAGTGCTGTTGGTGAGCAATAGCACCGTGGCACCGCTGTATGCGGCTGCGCTGCTTGAGCGTTTGCGTGCTGCTGGCCTGACCGTGGCTGAGGTGACGCTGCCTGATGGTGAGGCCTATAAGGACTGGCAGCATTTGAATCTGATTTTTGATGCCTTGCTGCAGGCGCGTTTTGGTCGCCGTGCAACGCTGATTGCGCTGGGTGGCGGTGTGATTGGTGATATGACGGGGTTTGCCGCTGCCTGTTATCAGCGTGGTGTCGATTTTATTCAGGTGCCAACAACCTTATTGGCTCAGGTTGATTCTTCGGTGGGCGGCAAAACTGGTATCAATCATCCTCTGGGCAAGAATATGGTGGGTGCATTCAAGCAGCCGTTGGCTGTATTCATTGATACCACGGTGCTGAATACCCTGCCCTCTCGTGAGTTTTCGGCTGGCATGGCCGAAGTGATCAAGTATGGCCTGATTCAGGATGCCGACTTTCTGGCCTGGCTGGAGCAACATATGGATGGCTTGATGGCGCGTCAGCCTGATCTGCTGGCCGAGGCCATTTTGCGCTCCTGCCAGAACAAGGCTGATGTGGTGGCGGCCGATGAACTGGAGCAATTGGATGTACGTGCGCTGCTGAACCTGGGGCATACCTTTGGTCATGCCATCGAAACGGGTATGGGTTATGGCAGTTGGTTGCATGGTGAGGCAGTTGCCGTGGGCATGCTGATGGCGGCTGACCTGTCCTGGCGTCAGGGCTTGTTGAGTCAGCAGGATGTGAGTCGTGTCAGGTCGCTGCTGGCTCGCGCTGAATTGCCAGTGCAGCCACCACAAATGAGTGCAGAGGAGTTTTTGCAACACATGGCAGTAGATAAGAAGAATGTTGATGGCAAGTTGCGTTTGGTGTTGTTGAGCGCTTTAGGGCAGGCCTTTGTCACGGATACCGCTAGTCGTGAACTGTTACAACAAACTTTGTCAGCAGGTGCGAACCTGGGCCAATCTGAACTTCAGCGAGGTTGAACAAGATGGTCGATAGTCGTCCCATGCAGCGTAAATTGGCACTGGTTTTTATCGGTGCTTTTGTCTTGTTGCTGATTTTGCTGGTGTTGTCTGCGCCATCGCCCAAGCACTTTACCGAGCGAGTGCTGGTTGGCCTTGTGCAGCCAAGCAATAACTTGCTGGATGATGATTTTGGCAGCTTCCCTGATCTGGTAAAGGATATGGGGGGTGCGCAGCCTGTGCCTTACAGTCCGGACTGGTTGCCACACCCTCAATTCAGGGATGCCAATTGGCTGCTGTCCCAGTCGCCGGAACTGTTCACTTTGCAGATTGGGGTATTTGCCTCTGAAGACAGTGTCAAGAATGTGCTGGCCGAGCGCGTGGATAGTGATCGTTTTGTTTATGTGCATGTGCGTGACCCCGCTTATCGGGAAGAACCGCTGGTGCCTATGATTGTGGATGGTGAAGTGGTGCCTGCAGTAAGGCCACCGCCACCTAGGCGCTTTATTCTGACCTTTGGTGAGTTTGCTTCCATTGCAGAGGCTGAAGCCACTGCGAGAGCCATGATGGGGTTGCCCGGCCGTCCTGTTGTGCGAGCTTGGGCTGCCTTGCAGATGTTGCATGTGCCCGGGCCTCTACCATCAGTACAGGAGGCGGCACCCGTTGAGGTTCTGCGGCCTGGTGAGGAGCCAGTACAGATAGAGTCACCGGAAGTGCAAGAGCTGATGGACGCCCCTGATATTGAGGCACGTGAGCGTGCAGTGCCGGTGCTTTCCCTGCCGTTTCGCTAATAAAACCCCGGATGTGGTGGGGAATGGTGCTAATTGCGCAGCCGCTGCTGATTGAAAATTTGAGCAAAAGCTGCTTTTCACCTACTATACGCGTCCCTTTTTGTGGCCTTTTGCGATCATTCGCGGGGGTTAGCCGATAAACCTTTGTTTTCTAAGGTATACCTGATGCAAGAGCAGCCCGTCTTTAATGCTGGACTATATCGTCCGGAAGAATTTCGTGACAACTGCGGCTTTGGCCTTATCGCGCAGATGCGGGGTGAGGCCAGTCACAACCTAATTCAAACAGCTATTCACTCATTAAGTTGCATGACGCACCGCGGAGCGATTGCAGCGGACGGTAAAACAGGTGATGGCTGTGGTTTGTTATTGGCTATGCCAAAAGCCTTCTTTCGTGAAGTAGTACAGGCTGAGCTGGATGTCGCGCTGGACGAGTCCTTTGCTGCCGGCCTGGTGTTTCTCAATACAGATCCTGCCTTGGCCCAACGTGCGCGTGATGCATTTGCTACTGAGCTGGCGGCTGAAGGATTAAGCATTGCTGTATGGCGTCCGGTGCCAACAGATAGCAGCATTCTGGGCGAAATCGCATTGCGTTCGTTGCCAGTTTTTGAGCATATTTTTATTAATCTTGGTTCGCTCGATGAACAGGAAGCCAATCGCAAATTATTTCTGGCTCGTCGTCGAGTGGAGCGGGCATTAGGTAACGACCCGCTGTTTTATACCACCACGCTATCAACCCAGGTCATTTCCTATAAAGGGTTGGTGATGCCCTCTGATCTGCCTAGCTTTTATAAGGATCTGGGTGATCCGCGCATGGCTTCGCATATCTGCGTTTTCCACCAGCGCTTTTCGACCAATACCTTGCCACGCTGGCCTTTGGCTCAGCCATTCCGCTATCTGGCGCATAACGGTGAAATCAATACGGTCAGTGGCAACCGTAACTGGGCCGTGGCGCGTACGCCCAAGTTTGAAACCCCGTTGTTGCCTGGTCTGACGCAGTTGACGCCACTGGTTAATGCTTCCGGTTCTGATTCTTCGAGCATGGATAACATGCTGGAGACATTGGTGAATGGCGGTATGAGTCTGTTCCGCGCACTGCGTATGCTGGTACCACCAGCCTGGCAGAATGTGGAGTCCATGGATGCTGAACTGCGTGCTTTCTACGAGTTCAATGCCAAGAATATGGAAGCATGGGATGGCCCTGCCGGTTTGGTGATTACCGATGGCCGCTATGCCGTTTGTATGCTGGATCGCAATGGTTTGCGTCCGGCGCGCTGGGTCATCACCAAAAATGGTTACATCACATTGGCGTCAGAGATTGGCGTGTGGGATTACCAGCCTGAAGATGTTGTGTCCAAAGGTCGTGTTGGCCCTGGCAAGATTCTGGCTGTTGATACCCAGACCGGCGAATTGCTGGATTCGGATGTGATTGATGGGCGCCTGAAGACGGCTCAGCCGTACAAGCAATGGTTGCGTGCAGAAGCTCGTCGTATCGAAACCGATACCGAGCTGGAAAAATCACTGCTGAAGCCGTTGGATAAGGTCAGCCTGAACACCTATCAGAAAATGTTTTTGGTGACGTTTGAAGAGCGTGATCAGATCATTCGTCCATTGGCCGAGTCTGGTCAGGAAGCCGTTGGCTCTATGGGTGATGACACGCCAATGGCGGTATTGTCTCGTCGTGAGCGCCATCTGGCCGACTATTTCCGTCAACAGTTTGCGCAGGTGACCAACCCGCCAATCGATCCGTTGCGTGAGGCGATTGTGATGTCGCTGGAAACTGCATTCGGGCCGGAAAAAAATATTTTTGAAGAGTCTGCAGAGCATGCGCGACGCGCCATTGTGTCCAGCCCGGTGCTGTCACACAGCAAGTTTGCACAGTTGCAGCAGATTGATTTGCCTGGTTTTGCCGCGCAGGTTATTGACTTGAACTACCCCGAGTCTGAGGGCTTGCAGGCTGCCATTACACGTATTTGTGTACAGGCAGAAGCGGCAGTGAAGGCTGGGTATTCACAGTTGATTTTAAGTGACCGTGCCTTGCTGCAAGGTGCCTTGCCGATCAATGCATTACTGGCCACGGGTGCGGTACATCATCATCTGATGAAGGCCGGTTGGCGTTGTGATGCCAACCTGATCATCGAGACAGGTACAGCGCGTGATCCGCATCATTTTGCGACCTTGCTGGGCTTTGGTGCATCTGCAGTTTATCCGTACCTGGCCTATGACATCATTGCCGACATGGCACAAAGTGGCGAGATTCTGGGTGATCCGCTGGAAGCGCAAAGCTATTTCCGCAAAGGCATCGATAAGGGTCTGCTGAAGATTCTGTCAAAAATGGGTATTTCGACAGTTGCCTCTTATCGTGGTGCGCAGTTGTTTGAAGCAGTTGGTCTGGATTCCAGTGTGGTTGATACCTGTTTCTGCGGTGTACAGAGCCGCATTCAGGGTGCTGGTTTTGCCGATATTGAGTCCGATCAGCGCTTGCTGGCAGATGATGCCTGGAAAGCTCGCAAGACCCTGGATCAGGGTGGTCTGCTCAAGTTTGTGCATGGCAAGGAATACCATGCCTTTAACCCAGACGTGATCAACTCACTGCATAAAGCAGTGCGCTCGGGCGACTATGATGATTATCAGGGTTATGCCGATCTGGTTAACCAGCGTCCGGTGGCTACTATCCGTGACCTGCTGAAGCTGAAGGCCGCCGTGCAGCCTTTGGCGATGGATGACGTTGAGCCTATTGAAGCTATTCTGCCGCGTTTCGATTCGGCCGGTATGTCGTTGGGTGCGTTGTCACCCGAAGCGCATGAGTCAATTGCGATTGCCATGAATACCCTGGGTGGTCGTTCAAACTCTGGTGAGGGCGGTGAAGATCCTGCACGCTATGGCACCTTGAAGAACTCCAAGATCAAGCAGATTGCGTCGGGTCGTTTTGGGGTGACACCAGCTTATCTGTCCAGCGCCGAAGTGCTGCAGATCAAGGTGGCGCAGGGCGCCAAACCTGGTGAAGGTGGTCAGCTGCCCGGTGGCAAGGTGAACGCGCTGATTGCACGTTTGCGTCACTCGGTGCCTGGCGTCACATTGATTTCGCCACCACCGCATCATGATATTTACTCCATCGAAGATTTGTCACAGCTCATTTTCGATTTGAAGCAGGTCAATCCACAGGCGTTGGTGTCGGTCAAACTGGTCTCTGAGCCAGGAGTCGGCACGATTGCTGCTGGTGTGGCCAAGGCCTATGCTGATCTGATTACCATTTCCGGTTATGACGGCGGTACCGCGGCATCACCATTAAGCTCAATTCACTATGCCGGTTCGCCATGGGAGCTGGGCCTGTCTGAAGCACAGCAGGCGCTGCGTTCAAATGACCTGCGCGGCAAAGTGCGTGTGCAAACGGATGGTGGTCTGAAGACCGGTCTGGATGTGGTCAAGGCTGCCATTCTGGGTGCCGAAAGTTTCGGCTTCGGCTCGACACCAATGATTGCACTGGGTTGTAAATACCTGCGTATTTGCCACTTGAATAACTGTGCAACCGGTGTGGCGACACAACAGGACAAACTGCGTCAGGACCACTATATCGGTGAGCCTGAAATGCTGATGAACTTCTTCAGGTTTATCGCGCTTGAAACACGTCAGTGGTTGTCTGTGCTGGGCGTCAAGTCACTCAGCGAGCTGATTGGCCGTACCGATCTGCTGGAAGTATTGCCCGGTGAAACAGGCAAGCAGTCGCGTCTGGATTTGACGCCATTGCTGGGCAATGACCATATTTCAGCGGACAAGCCTCAGTTCTGCACACAGCCACGCAATCTGCCATTTGACCAGGGCGTGCTGGCCGAAAAGATTGTGCTTGAAGTGCTGCCTGCCATTGAAAGCAAGGCCGGTGGTGACTTCAATTTCACTATCGGTAATTGTGACCGCTCTATTGGTGCACGTGTGTCTGGTGAAATTGCCAAGCGTCATGGTGATCATGGCATGGCTGATGCCCCCATTAGCTTGCACTTCAAGGGTACTGCGGGACAGAGCTTTGGTGTCTGGAACGCAGGCGGTCTGAATCTGTTACTGGAAGGTGATGCCAACGATTATGTCGGCAAGGGCATGGCCGGTGGCAAGATTGTGATTCGTCCGCCACAAGGCTCGCCATTCAAGTCACAAGACACCGCCATCATTGGCAACACCTGCCTGTATGGTGCGACCGGTGGTCGCCTGTATGCAGCCGGTACCGCGGGCGAGCGTTTTGCGGTGCGTAATTCCGGCTGTCATGCGGTTATCGAAGGCGCTGGTGATCACTGCTGTGAATACATGACGGGTGGTCTGGTGACTGTGCTGGGTCGTACCGGCCTGAACTTCGGTGCAGGCATGACCGGTGGTTTTGCCTATGTGCTGGATATGGACAATAACTTCTTTGATCGCTGCAATCATGAGCTGATCGAGCTGCACCGTATCAGTACCGAGCCTATGGGCCCGCATCGTCAGCATTTGAAGGCAGTGCTCAAGGATTATGTCACTGAGACTGGCAGTGCTTGGGGTGAAGAAGTGCTGACGCAGTTTGACGAATATCAGCGCAAGTTCTGGTTGGTCAAGCCGAAGGCTGCCAACATTAAAGAGCTTTTGAAGAACACGGTGTCGAACCCGCAATAAGCGGCGACCAGGCTAACGAGGAAAGATCATGTCTGAGCGTTTGAACAATGATTTCCAGTTCCTGGACGTGCCACGTCAGGATCCGCAGAAGAAAGCGATTGACGTGCGCAAGGCCGAGTTCGTGGAAATTTACAAGCCGTTTGCGAAACCAGAGGTGGAAGGGCAGTCTCATCGCTGCCTGGCCTGTGGTAATCCGTATTGCGAATGGAAGTGTCCGGTGCATAACTACATTCCGAATTGGCTGAAGCTGATTTCGGAAGGTCGCATTTTTGAAGCGGCCGAGTTGTGCCATCAAACCAACACTCTGCCAGAAGTCTGTGGTCGCGTGTGCCCACAGGATCGTCTGTGCGAAGGTGCCTGTACGCTGAATGATGGTTTTGGCGCGGTCACTATTGGCAATACCGAGAAATACATTGTCGATACCGCCTTTGCCATGGGCTGGCGTCCTGATCTGTCGCACGTCAAAGCCACTGGCAAAAAGGTCGCCATTATTGGTGCTGGCCCTGCCGGTTTGGGCTGTGCGGATGTGCTGACGCGTAGTGGTGTACAGGCTGTTGTGTTTGACAAATATCCTGAAATTGGTGGCCTGCTCACATTCGGTATTCCAGAGTTCAAAATGGAAAAGGCCGTAATGAGTCGTCGTCGTCAGATTTTCCAGGACATGGGTATTGAGTTCCGCCTGAATACCGAAGTTGGCAAGGATGTGCAGTTTGAAGATCTGCTGGCTGAATACGATGCTGTGTTCATGGGCATGGGGACTTACACCTACATGAAGGGTGGCTTCCCCGGTGAAGATTTGCCAGGCGTTTATGACGCACTGGACTTCCTGATTGCCAATGTAAATCGTTGCCTGGGCTTTGAAAAAGATCCGGCTGACTATATCGACATGAAAGGCAAGAAAGTGGTGGTGCTGGGTGGTGGTGACACCGCGATGGATTGCAACCGTACCTCTATTCGTCAGGGTGCTGACAGCGTGAGCTGTGCCTATCGTCGTGACGAAGCCAACATGCCCGGATCACGTCGCGAAGTTACCAACGCCCGTGAAGAGGGTGTCGAGTTCCTGTTTAACCGCCAGCCTATCGAGATTGTGGGTGATGGTTACAAGGTCACAGGTGTGAAAGTGGTGGAAACGCAATTGGGCGAGCCTGATGCGCGTGGTCGCCGTAGTCCTGAGCCCGTGCCAGGTTCCGAGCAGATCTTGCCTGCTGATGCGGTCATTCTGGCGTTTGGTTTCCGTCCTAGCCCGGCACCCTGGTTTGCCAATGTGGGTGTTGAAACGGATGCCAGTGGTCGCGTCAATGCACCAGAGCAGTCAACCTACAAGTTCCAGACCAGCAATCCGAAGATTTTTGCTGGCGGTGACATGGTGCGTGGATCAGATCTGGTAGTGACTGCCATCTGGGAAGGTCGTCAGGCAGCAGAAGGCATTCTGGATTATCTGAAGCTCTGAGCTGTTTTGTCACACAATAAAAAAGGCGGGTAATCAACCCGCCTTTTTTATTGGGCGCTTAGCGACGACAGTCATTGCCCTGCAAACGCCAGGTCACAATGGTTTTATCCTTGTCCACTTCAAAGAATGTCTGGCAGCGTAATTGCCGAGAATGTCCGCCAAAACCAAAGCCCACTCCGGTCGCAATGCCGGTGCCTCGGCCACTGAAAACGGACGTTTGTATGGTCGGTGGACTGATGTATTGAGATTGTTTGTCCCAGACATAAACCAGATTCCCGCTGGGGGCCTCAAAGCTGCCTGAAGGGTAGCCCCAGAGATCCATCACGACAGAAATGGGCTTGCCAACATAGCCTTGCAGTTCTGTTTCATAGCGCTCGCGGGTGGCGCAGCCTGTCAGTACCAGGACGATGGCAAACAAGCCGATGATTCGTTTCATGATGTGCCTCTGCATGGGTTCAATCGTTCACATGTTCTACTGTTTAATACGATGGTGCAATCGAACAGGCTGACATCGTTTTGCCCTGCTACAATGCCAGCAGGCTTCTTATTTGGAAAAACACCCATGTCGGATTTGAAAAATGATCGCTTTTTGCGTGCGTTGTTGCGTCAGCCGGTAGATCGTACGCCTGTCTGGATGATGCGTCAGGCGGGTCGTTATCTGCCCGAGTATCGTGCCACCCGTGCCCAGGCCGGTGACTTTATGGCACTGATGAAAAACCCTCAGTTGGCCTGTGAAGTGACGCTGCAACCATTGGATCGTTATCCGTTGGATGCCGCTATTCTGTTTTCTGACATCCTGACTATTCCAGATGCCATGGGGCTGGGTCTGTATTTTGAAACCGGAGAAGGGCCACGCTTTAAAAAGACGGTGCGTTCGCAGGCCGAAGTGGATGCATTGCCAATTCCTGATCCTGAGCAGGACCTGGGTTATGTCATGGATGCAGTCCGTACGATTCGCTCCGCGTTGAACGGTCGTGTGCCGCTGATTGGTTTTTCCGGCAGCCCTTGGACGCTGGCAACCTATATGGTGGAAGGTGGCTCATCCAAAGACTTTCGTGCTGCAAAAACGCTGATGGTGACGCAGCCTGCCGTGTTGCATGCGCTGCTGGATAAGTTGGCACAGTCTGTCACTACCTACCTGAATGCGCAGATTCTGGCCGGTGCGCAAGCCGTGCAGATTTTCGATTCCTGGGGCGGGGCGTTGTCTCATGCCGCCTATCGCGAGTTCTCTCTGGCCTATATGCAGCAGATTGTGAATGGCCTGATTCGTGAGCATGAAGGTCGTCGTATTCCGGTTATTTTATTTACCAAAGGCGGTGGTCAGTGGCTGGAAGCCATGGCAGATACCGGTGCGGATGCGCTGGGGCTGGATTGGACAACAGACATTGGTCAGGCGCGGCAGCGCGTGGGTTCGCGGGTGGCGCTACAGGGCAATATGGACCCGGCCATGTTGTATGCCTCGCCAGCGCGTATTCGCGAGGAAGTGTCACGTATTCTGGCGAGTTATGCTTCGGTATGGACGCCTGAGCTGGGTGCAACGCCAGGAGCAGGCCATGTGTTTAATCTGGGGCATGGTATTGAGCAGCATGTTGATCCGGCACATGCCGGTGCTTTTATTGAAGCAGTGACCGAGCTGTCGGCAATTCATCACCAGACCAATTGACTTGTTCGAGGCGTGTTTAGCGCCTGCAATCCGCTACACTCATTGGCAAGTACTGTTTTAACGGATAGCTGCCAATGAGTTTCTTTTCCAGTGCCCGTGAGTTTAGTCGCCTGCGTGAACTGCTGCATATCCTGCTGAAATATGGCTTTGACGATATTGTTCGCTGGCTGAATATGGAAGGCAGCGTGGGGTTGTTCCGGCGCTGGTTAAGAGAAGACCTGCCTGCTGATATTCGTCGTTTACCCAGCGAAGCACGGGCGCGTCGGGCGCTCGAAGAAATGGGCCCCACCTTTGTCAAACTGGGTCAGATTCTGGCCACGCGTGTGGATTTGCTGCCACCAGAATGGATTGCCGAGCTGGAAAACCTGCAGGATCAAGCTACGGCTATTCCGTTTAACCAATTGAAGTCTCAGCTGGAGCGTAGTCTGGGTGCCAAAATCAGTGACTGTTTTCACAGCATTGACGAGCGTCCGGTAGGTACGGCATCGATGGCGCAGGTGTACAAGGCCACCACGCCGGATGGTGAGGCGGTGGTACTGAAAATTCGTCGTCCCGGCATTGAAGAAAAAGTGCATGCCGATCTGCGTTTGCTGCGCAAGCTGGCTGAAGTGGCCGAGGCCCAGTCACCAGAGCTAAGGCGTTATCAGCCCATTGAAGTGATTCAGGAGTTTGAGGCATCACTGTTGCGTGAGCTGGACTTCAGTATCGAGGCGCGTGCGGCAGAGCGTATGCGGGAAAATCTCAGCGAGCTGGACTGGTTGATTGTGCCCAAGATCTATTGGGAGTGGACCTGTACTGATCTGAACGTGCAGGAATATATCCGTGGTGTGCCCGCCAAGAATATTCAGGCGGTGGATGCGGCAGGTATCGATCGGCGTCAGATTGCCCGGCGTGGTGCCAGGGCGGTGTGGAAGATGATGCTGGAAGATGGCCTGTTTCATGCCGACCCGCATCCGGGCAACTTTCTGATTTTGCCAGGCAACCGCATTGCCATGCTGGACTACGGCATGGTGGGGCGTTTGTCCGCGATTCGCCGTGATCAACTGATTCGCATGATTCGTGGTGTGGCACTGCAAGAGCCGGATTCCGTGACCCAGGTATTGATGGAGTGGTCAGCCGGGCGTTATGTCAATCGTGAAGGCTTGATTGTTGAAGTGGGCAGTTTGCTGGAGCAGTATGATGGCGTGCCCATGGGCGAGCTGGATGTGAATCAGCTGCTGATGCAGGTGGCCGCCATTCTGCGTAATTATTCGTTACGGCTGCCCAGTGAGCTGACCTTGCTGGCCAAGGCTTGTGTGACGCTGGAAGGCTTTGGTCGTTTGTATGATCCAAATTTTCAGCTCATGGACGAGGCCATGCCCTTGCTGCGGCGTACGCTGGCCAACCGTTACAGTCCCAAAGTGCTGGCCAGAGCCGTGCGAACACGTGCACTGGATGCGGTTGAGCGCTTGTATCACCCAACGTCCGTACAGGCTCAGCCAACGCAATACAGCGCGCCTCCGGCGTTGCAGACCGAAGAGCTATCAAAGCTGGTCGGGCGGCTGGAGCGTGCCAGTCATCGTCAGGCACGAGCTGTGTTATTGGCTGCTCTGTTTCTGGTCAGCGGCCTGATGTTGCAACTGGATGGCCCCAAAATACTGGGCATGCATGTGCTGGGCTTGTTCAGCCTGATTGGCTGCACGATTTACTGGTTGCTCATGCTGACCCAGCTATGGTGGAGCGAACGCGGTCATCGGGATTGACCGCGTTTGGTGAGCGGTCAAGCTTCCAGCTCGGCCCAGCGATCAATCAGATATAACAGGCGTTCTTCAATTTCACTGAGTCGTTGGGTGTGCTGGGTGGCCAGCTCTGGCGAGCTGACAAACAGGCTGCCATCGGCCAGCGCAGACTCAAGCGTTGCTTGCTCGGTTTCCAGCTGGTCAATTTCCCCAGGGATGCTGTCCAGCTCGCGCTGTTCTTTGTAGCTGAGCTTGCGTGGCTTATTCGTGGCCGCTTTTGCACCGGCTTTGCTGTTGCCTTTGGCGCTGTCAATGACGGGCTGAGGGCGTTGGCGCAACCAGTCGTCATAACCACCCACGTACTCATTGATTTGCCCTTCGCCTTCAAACACCCAGGTGCTGGTGACCACGGCATTCAGGAATGCACGGTCGTGGCTGATGATCAGCAAGGTGCCCTGGTAGTTCACCAACAGCTCTTCCAGCAACTCCAGTGTTTCAACATCCAGATCGTTGGTGGGTTCGTCGAGAATCAGTAAATTGGTTGGACGGGAAAAAAGCCGTGCCAGCAACAGACGATTGCGCTCACCGCCAGACAGTGCCTTGACCGGAGTGCGTGCTCGTTGTGGTGAAAACAGGAAGTCCTGCAAATACGACAGAGCATGTTTGCGCTGGCCATTAATTTCGATGAAGTCCGAGCCTTCCACCACGTTATCAATCACGCTGGCCTCAAGATCAAGCTTGGCCCGCAGCTGGTCAAAATAGGCAATCGACAATTGCGTACCATGACGCACACTGCCTGCCTGTGGCGCGATGTCGCCCAGCAATAGCCGGATCAGTGTGGTTTTGCCAACACCGTTGTCACCGACCAGGCCAATCTTGTCGCCCCGCATCACCACTGCACTGAAGTCTTTGATCAGCGCTTGCTGGTCATAAGATAAATGCAGGTTTTTGGCCTCGATCACCAACTTGCCGGAACGCTCAACGTCGTGGATATTCAGTTGCGCCTGACCGGTACGTTCGCGTCGCTGTGCGCGCTCGCGACGCATTTGTTCCAGCGCACGGACACGGCCTTCATTGCGCGTGCGTCGGGCTTTGATGCCTTGCCGAATCCAGACTTCTTCTTCGGCCAGACGTTTGTCAAACAGCGCGCTTTGCTGTGCTTCAGCGGCGAGCATGTCCTGTTTGCGTTCCAGGTAAGTGGCGTAGTTGCCGGGATAATTACTCAGATTGCCACGATCCAGTTCAATGATGCGGGTGGCGACATTGGCCAGAAACTGCCGATCGTGGGTGATGAACAGCACGCTGCCATGCCAGCCCAACAGGAACTGTTCAATCCACTGAATAGAGCCAATGTCCAGGTGGTTGGTAGGCTCGTCGAGCAACAAAATATCCGGTTCGATAACCAGTGCTCTGGCCAGCAGTACGCGGCGTTTGCGGCCACCGGACAAGCTGGCAAAAAGCGCGTCCGGGTCAAGTTCCAGACGGCTGCAAACTGTGGCTACGCGAGTTTGTATTTCCCAATCTTCCAGCAGGCTGTCACCAGCACCTGGTTGCTCCAGGCCAGCAGCAACGATGTCGCCGACATGGCCTTGCCAGTGTTCGGGCACGTTTTGCATCAGGCTGGCCATGCGCAGACTTTGCTGGCAGACAACTTCGCCCTGATCAGCGTGTAGTTCACCGGCAATGACCTTGAGCAAGGTGGATTTGCCTTCACCATTGCGGCCAATCAGACACACACGCTCCTGGCGTTCCAGACTGAAGTTAATGCCATTTAACAGGGTGGGGCCACCAAAGGCGAGGGTGATATTGCGCAGCGTTAACAGGGCCATAAGGCGAGCTCTAAGGATGAATCGGCGTGCATTCTAGCAAACACCAGTGCCGTAGCGGGTGGTAAACTAAAGCCCCTCCAATGCTGATAGGAGATACATCATGGAAAACCGCTTGATTAGTGTCGAAGAAAAGCTTGCCTTCCAGGATGACTTGTTGGATGCACTGAACCAAACCGTGGCGCGCCAGCAACAGCAAATGGACATGCTGCAAGACGAAATCCGCCTGTTGTATCAGCAAATGAAGTCGTTGCAGCCAACGTTAGCGGAGGCATCTGCCGAGCCGGAGCTGCCTCCTCACTATTAACGTGTTTTGGTGACCCAGGCCCATAACATCTGGCATTCGATAGGCTGTTGGCCAGATTCGTCGGTGACGGTAATGCCAACCAGCACTTCACCCTTTGGCTCGTTCTGGATCATGGCGACTTGCTCGTCGGTCAATGTGGCCACTGCGCGCAGGTCGCCAACGGCACGGCGCTTGTAGTCAACATGCAGAGACTTGATCAGCGGTAATTTGTCATCGCTCAAGTTCATGCCAACGACAAAGCCGGTAGCGGTTTCAGCCACCAGTGCCATGGCAGCAGCATGGACGCCTTTAATGTGATTTTGCACTTTGCGACGATTGCGGATGCTGACGATGACTTCATTGCCGCTCAGTTGTTCATAACGCAGACCACTGGTGCCCACAAAGGGAACCACGGTGCCAAAAATGGTTGAAATGGCGCGGATGCGCAGGCTGACAGGCAGCTTGTTCAGGGTGCTTAATGTGCGGGTAATGTTGTTATTCATAATGACGACTCATGGACGGTTATCGTATTTCAGTGTGCCTGAAAAACAGCGTCAGGGACTGACAGTTTATGCGCTATTGCGCGGCAATTCAGCCAATGATGCGCTAGAGTAACAAGCCTTCCGTAAGGGGCAGTTGTTTAATTAAGGGTGGCTCATGGCGTATGGCGGGTCTTCGTCAAAGATGACGTCGCGGATGTTTACCATTGCAGCGTATCCGCGAAAAATGTTGCAGCTTTTCGAGACGCGCTGGCGTATTCCGGCCAGCGATCTGCTGGCGTCCTCGCGTTTGTCGCCGGCGCAACTGGAACGGCCTGATGCTGTGGTGCCTTTGGTCGATGTGTATTTGCTGTTTCAGGAAGCGTTAAAGCGTTGTCCCGAGCCTCCGTTGTCACTGCGTTATGCAGAAACGCTGACGCCCAATACTCATGGCCTGTTAGGGCAGGCCACCTTGACGGCACCGTCAGTCGCGGATGTTGTTCGGCTGTATTACGACTATATGGCCGTGGTCGCGCCGTTTCTGGTCACACATCGTCAGCAGCGCAGTGATCAGCAAGTAGCCTTGGTGTTTGAGTTGATGAGTGACCTGCCATTAGACCAGTCCTTTTTAATGGAAGTGCTGGTGATGGCGGCGTTCAATATTCTGGTACCGATTGCGGGTGCACGAGTGCGTGAAGTTAGCCTGTATCTGACGCATCGTCCGTCACAGTACGCCGATTTATTACAGGCACATTGTCATCACACCATTCATTTCAATGCCAGTTTTAACGGCATTGGTTTTTCGCCGGATTTGCTGGCGCTGTCCAGCACCAGTGCCAATGCTGAGCAGCATCAGCAGATCATTGAGCAGATCGAGTTGCGCATGAGTCAGTTGCTGGCAGACGGTTCACTGGCAGATTCCATTCGCTTGCAACTGGCTTCTCACACCGGGCCGTTGCCGCGTATGGAAACCATGGCCAGCAGCCTGAATTTGTCAGTACGCACATTGCGCAATCGGCTGAGTCAGCAGGGAACGTCTTTTCAGGTTTTGCTGGAAGAATCCAGGCGGGAACGTGCCTTTGATATGCTCAAAGACAGCAATGCTTCGGTGAAAGACATTGCCTATCTGTTGGGCTATCGCGAAAGCTCGAATTTTTCGCGTGTGTTCAAAGGCTGGACAGGGCTGACGCCCTTGGCCTGGCGAAACCAGGCACGCCAGACCAAGGATTAAATGATCAGTCTTTGAAGTTATTGAATTGCAGTGGTAGACCCAGCTGCTGTTCGCGTAAAAAAGCCATCGCCGTTTGTAGCGTGTCACGTTTTTTGTCGGTAACACGAACCTTGTCACCCTGAATGCTGGCCTGCACTTTGTGGCCATTTTCTTTCAGCAGTTTGACAATTTTCTTGGCGGTGTCGGAGTCCAGCCCATCTTTCAGCTTGATGACCTGATGAATAAACTTGCCTGACGCCTCAAGCCTTTGTGGGTCCAGAACCTGTGCATCCACCTTGCGTTTGATGAGGTGGTTTTCCAGCATGGCACGCACTTGATCAACCTGAAAATCGGACTCGGCACTGAGCTTGATTTCCTTGTTCTTTTCGTTGAACTCAACACTGACTTGCGAACCACGAAAGTCAAAACGGGTGGCGATTTCTTTGCTGGTATTTTGCACCGCATGATTCACTTCGTAAGTCTCAAGCTCTGAGACAATATCGAATGATGGCATGACGCTAACTCTCCTCAAATTTGAGACTAGATCATACTCGCGGTTAAGCTATAGGTGAATGGATGAGGCTTAACCGAATCCAGAAAGGGTTCAGCAAAGGAGTTTTTATGGCGTTACGTTTTCGGATTTTGCCAGTTACCCCTTTTCAGCAGAATTGCAGTCTGGTCTGGTGCGACAAGACCAATGAAGCCGCTTTGGTCGATCCGGGTGGTGATATTGAGCAGCTATTGGCACTGGTTGCTGCCGAAGGTGTTACTGTGACCAAGATTCTGGTGACACATGCTCATATTGATCATGCCGGTGCTGTGGCCGATTTGGCGGATCACCTGCATGTGCCCATTGAAGGGCCGCATCCAGATGACCAGTTCTGGATAGATATGCTCGATGAGCAGGCCAAAATGTTTCGCTTCCCGGCATCACGCAAGTTTGAGCCAACACGGTGGTTGTATCAGGGTAATGAAGTCACGGTGGGAGTTGAAACGCTGACAGTCCGTCATTGTCCGGGTCACACCCCGGGGCATGTGGTGTTGATTTCAGATACGGCAGGCGTCAGCTTTGTGGGCGATGTCATTTTTGCCGGTTCCATTGGGCGTACCGATTTCCCGATGGGAGACCACCAGACCCTGATTGATGCCATTCGGCGCGAGCTGTTTAGCTTGCCGGATGACATGCGATTTGTACCGGGGCATGGACCTATGTCCAGCATCGGTGAAGAGCGCCGGAGTAATCCTTTTGTTGCCGACCGGCGTGGATAACGTAGCGTTACACTCAGGAGATTCATGATGAAAAAATCAGCGCGCAAGACCTTGGCAGCCATGTTGATGGCATCGACTGCATTTGCAGGTATGCCTGCATTCGCAGCGCCTGTCAGTGCTGAACAGGCAATGGCGGCACAAGCTGGCGAGCAGGCCGTGCAAGAGCGTTTGGCGGTTACGCAGTGGTTGCAGCGTGATGATGTGGCAACCGAAATGGTGCGTTTGGGCGTAGACCCTGAGCAGGCCCTGAGTCGTGTGGCGGCTCTATCGGATGCCGAGATTTCACGTTTGTATGGTCATGTGGATCAGGCCGATGTGGCAGGCAGTTTGGTGGGTGGTCTGGCCTTGGTATTTGTGATTTTACTGGTGACTGATTTGCTGGGACTGACCAAGTTCTTCACATTTACACGATCAGTGCGTTAAGCGTTATGTGTCAATGGCGATGCGTTGGCATCGCTTTCATGGTGTGTTGTCTGTTAAGCGCCTGCATGACAACGCAGGCGCTTGATCTGCGCAGGCAGACTGAGCAATCTCACGAGCTCACCGCTGTGCCTTTTTTTCCTCAGCAGGAGTTTCACTGCGGCCCGGCAACACTGGCCATGGTGAGTACGTATCTGGGACAGCCAGTGAGTCCCGATGAGCTGGCTCCCAGCCTGTATATTCCCGGACGTGAAGGCTCTCTGACCGAAGAAATGGTGGCACAGGCACGTCAGCGCGGTTTTATTCCACAGCGCCTGGCACCTGACTTAGCCGCTATTGTGCAGGCAGTTGCCGAAGGTAGTCCGGTGATTGTGCGGCAAAACAACGGTCTGTCCTGGTATTCGCTTTGGCACTATGCCGTGGTGATTGGTGTGGACGCCGAGCGTGGTCACTTTGTGCTGCGTTCAGGGCTGACCGAGCGCCTGAGCCTGCCCTGGTCGGTGTTTGATCGTACCTGGGCGCGTGCGGATCGCTGGGCCATACGTTTGTTGCCTGCGGATGCGAGCTGGCCTGGGTCGGTGACGCCAGATGCTGTCATGCGCATATTGCTGGATATGGTGTCGGTTAATCCGAGCGCTGCACAGGCAGGCTTGCAGCAGGCGGTTGAGCGCTGGCCGGAGCAGCCGGTATTCTGGCTGGCATTGGCTGATCTGGTGGCCAAACAGCAGACAGCAGAAGCGGGAGAGCAGGTGTTGCGCCAGGGCTTGCTGGCTTTGCCGGATCAGCCATTTTTGTTGAATAACCTGGCGTATTCGCTGTTGCGCAGAGGCTTGCCAGAGCAGGCATTGCCGCTGGCCAGACGTGCTCTGGAGCAGTTGGATAGTCCTGAAATACAAGACACGATGGTGGAGGTTGAGCGGGCATTGCGTTAGCTTGAATGAGTGTGTTCCAACATGACATTTACGGTTTTTTTCTAAGCTCGGTTACTTGCTCGCCTTTAATGCCCCAGTTATCGGTATTGACCTCATCAATAACGACGACGGTAGTGGCTGGATTCTTGTTAAGCACCTCTTGTAGAAGCGTAGTGACCCCTTTGATCAAGGCAGCCTTTTGTTCTTTGGTGACGCCTTCATCGGTAATCTTGATGTTTACGTATGGCATAACAACTCCGGTAAAACGCTAATAAATAATTGTTAATATCCGTCGGCAATCGCGGACTGCTGCCGTTTTGAGAGGCTCGAAAGCGCCTTGTTATAAGACCACGTGATCAGTTCCTGAAGGTAGTCGGCTGGAATGGTATCGACATCCACAATAGTGACCCAACGGAACCTGGCCATGTAGCGGGCTGGTTTGATGCCAGGTACGCTTGTCAGTTCCAGAAAGCGTTCTGGGGTAGTGCGGATACTAAAGCGCCATTTTTCCGGTTCGCTGGTCTTGAAGTAGGCGAACTGTTTGCCACCAACCGAGTAGATGAGCACATTGCCAGGCGCTCCGAATAATTTGGAGGAAGCGCCTGGGTAGCGACTGCAATGCTTTTTGACGGCGGTAACATTCATTGGGTGGCTCTTGAGTGGTCTGGCACTGACCAGCGTTTGTTATTGGATTCCCAGCAGTTTGTGTACAGCGGCCAGCGAATCACCGGGCTGTCCACGGCGCTCCAGGGCTGCAAATTCCGCAATAGCCTGCTCATGCTTAAGCACATACAGAAAGAACTCCATACTTTCCTGATCTGCCCCAGATTGCAGGCGCTCGAAAGCCTCCATGAACGGTTGTGTGCCGTCTTCGAGCAGCTTCATTGAAAGCTTCCAGGGCAGCAGGGCTAACACCAAACCATAGACCTTGCCCTGAAAGCGCATGAGTGGTCGCGCCTGCGCTTGCTGTTGATGCGTGTCAAGAAATTGAATCAGTCGTTCCAGGGTCTGTTGTTCGAGAGCCTCGAGGGCAGTCCACTTTCTGCTGTTTGTGCGAAAAGGTGAAATCCGTGCTGCCGTTGAAAAGAGCTGACGGCCAAAAATTTCGGACTCAAGAACTTTGTTTAGGTCTTTTTGATACTGAGAGTGTTTCATTTTGTATTCCTGTTAGTCGCTTGACAGGTGTGTTGCGCGTGGTGTGATTGCGGTGGCACACACCCTTACGTTTCATAGGACAGCAAGACTACTTCAGCGGCTTGCTGACGCAGTGGAATAAGCGCTTGATAGGCAGTCGATGAAAACCAGTTACTGACAGCGATGGTGTTTGGGAAGCGGATGACAACAATATCGGAGTGGGGGCTATTGCCGGAAAGGGCGGCTACTTGTTTGCCGCGAAATACAAGCTCCCCGCCCCAGGGAGCCAGTGTTTCCGGAACTTTGCTTCGATATTCCGCCCACATTGCTGGGTCTTTTATCGTGATCTGGCCGACAATATACGCATCATTCATATGCTGAAGTTCTCGTTATGGTTAAACGGAAAAGGCTCAATCGTTGAGTATTAATTACCGTTGTAATTCACAACTGTCATTTACATCGTTTCGTTGTACTGTAATGGCAAATATCAGCGATTAGAACAACGCTTTTTTGTACTGGTCAGCTAATCTAGCGACTGAAGCTAATAATCTACAATGATAATTTGTACTGGGTTGACATAGATGCCGGTGCGTAAGATCCCTAAAAATTACCGTAATGTCACTGGTGTGGCCTCTCATCATAAGGCTACAGGACAGGCTACGTTTGAGTCTACGCTTGAGCGGGACTTCTTGACGCTGCTGGAGTTTGATACAGCAGTTGAAAGCTTTGAGGTTCAGCCTGTCACTGTGCATTGGCGTGATGAGTTAGGTAAAGAGCGTACCTATACTCCAGATGTATTGGTCTATTTTAAGAGTTCTAACTATCCAACAATGCTTTATGAGGTCAAATACCGCAGTGAACTTAGGGAGCATTGGGCAGAGTTGAAGCCCAAGTTCAGAGCGGCCTTACGATTTGCACGAAGCAACGGTTGGCGGTTTAAGCTCATCACGGAAACAGAGGTTCGTGAAGTGAGGCTTAGAAATGCAAAGTTTCTGCTGCCCTTTGTTAAGAAAGGGCCTGTATCTGAGGCAGATATGGACATTTTGGACGATGCCATCATGAGCCTAGCCCGATCAACGCCCAAAGACCTCTTGGCTCATATTTATCAGGATGAGTGGAATCGTGCTCGTTTATTACCAACGCTCTGGTATTTGATAGGAACCCGTCAGATTGCTATCGATCTAGATCAGCCTCTGACGATGTTGAGTCGTATTTGGAGGCTGAACGCATGAGTCGTCAACAATTGCTGCTTCAGCGCGGCAAACGGGTCAGCTATCAAGGACGTGCGTTTCGCATTGTTCAGTTCCTGTCTCTGCAATTGGTTGAGTTGATTGCTGAAGACGATTACGAAGTCATTACTGTCAGCATTACGGAGCTTAAGGCTCCAGATGCTGAGTTTGTTAAGCGACAGGATCTGACGCTGATTGACGATAAATCCTGGGAAATTGCCCGCGAACGTCTAAAGGTGATTAAGCCATTACTTCATTTGCCATCCAGAACCAGGCAGCAGGTGGCAGCCCATAGTCAGATGCATTCGATTTCAACTAATACACTATATGGATGGATTAAAGCCTATGAGTCCTCCAATGCTTTATCCTCGTTATTTCCCAAAACACGTAAGGATAGAGGAGAAACTAAGCTCCCTTCCGCAGTAGAAGAGATCATTAAGGAGGCAATGGCAACGGATTTTTTGACGTTGCAAAAGAAGTCCGTTCAGAAGCTCTGCGATGAAGTGATTAAACGTTGCATAGAAGCTAGCCTAGAGCCTCCGCATGACAACACCATACGTAACCGAGTTAAAGCACTCTCACCTGAAATGGTTGTTAGTCAGCGAGAAGGTCGTAAAAAAGCAGACTTGTCATTTAAGCCACATAAAGGCTCTTTCCCTGGTGCAGATTGGCCCTTGTCGGTTGTGCAGATTGACCATACTAAGCTCGACATTATCTTGGTGGACGATCATTACCGGCAACCGATAGGCCGTCCTTGGATCACCTTGGCGTTTGATGTGTATAGCCGTATGGTGACAGGTTTCTATGTCTCGTTTGATCCTCCCAGCGCGTTATCAACTGGCCTTTGTTTGGCTCATTCCATCCTTCCTAAAGACAAATGGCTGGCTCAGAACGGCATTAAAAGTGAGTGGCCGGTATGGGGTTTGCCGACTACTATCCATGTTGATAATGCCAAAGAGTTCCGGGGTGACATGCTCCAGAAGGCTTGTGATGAGTACAACATCAACATTGAATGGAGGCCTGTTGGTCGCCCTAATTTCGGCGCTCATGTTGAGCGAGCATTGGGGACTTTTTCAAAAGAGATTCATACCCTGCCGGGCACTACTTTTTCCAATACTCAGGCTAAAGGCGACTACAAATCAGAAAAGCACGCAGCGTTAACCTTGTCGGAGTTTGAAGCGTGGTTATCTATATATATTGCTGATGTGTATCACCAAAAAGTTCACTCTGCCCTAGGCATGGCACCTATTGATGCTTACAAAAAGGGAGTTTTGGGTGATGAGCATCAGCCGGGTTGTGGGTTGCCACCAAGAGTGATGGACGAGGACAGATTACGGCTGGACTTTATGCCGTTTGAGCTCAGAACGGTTCAGGATTACGGTATCGTCATCGATGAAGTTCATTACTACCATGATGTGCTCCGGCGCTGGATAAATGCTCCAGACCCACAAAGTAATAAACGTAAGCGTAAGTTTACTTTTCGCCGTGATCCTCGGGACATCAGCGTGATTTGGTTCTTCGATCCCGAAGTCCAAACGTATTACCCAATTCCCTATCGGGATACGTCTCATCCTGCGATCAGTATTTGGGAGCTGCGGGAAGCCAAGAAGAAGGTCACTCCAGATAAGTGTCGTCATCTGAGCGAACGCAGGGTTTTTGATGCCTATGATCGTATGCGAGAGATTGAGTCCGGAGCATTGGCTAAAAGTAAAGTGGCTAGGCGAGCGAACCAACGGCGAACTCACCATCAGCAGGTTGAAAAGCCACTGATTACACAGCAGTCAGTTAAGAGTACGGAGTCAGAGTTATTGCCGATGCAGGGGTCTGCTCAGATGCTGTCAGATATTATGCCGTTTGATGAAATGGATGATTTGTCATGAGCGCCTATAGCCACTTAAATGCCTCAGCGGTTGAGGCCTTGGGTCTTTCGGACGTAGACAGAGTTCACAGGATACGTTCGGAGCGCTGGATCGGCTATCCAAAGGCCAAGCAGGTACTGGCAAAGTTAGAAGATCTGCTGATTTACCCCAGAACTCATCGGATGCCGAATTTGCTGATTGTGGGGGATACCAATAATGGCAAAACCATGTTGGCTCAGCGCTTCAAGAGTCTGCACCCTGCAATTGATAATCCATCTGGAGAAGGTGTTCAGGTTCCGGTGCTGCTGGTACAGGCTCCCCCAGTACCGGATGAGGGACGTTTTTATAATGCCATCCTTGAAATCTTGTTTGCTCCATATCGGCCCAGTGAGCGAGTGGACAAAAAGCAGTTTCAGGCGATTAAGCTACTCCGCTATGTGGGTTTGAAAGTGCTGGTCATTGACGAGATCCATCATATCCTGGCGGGCAATATGAATCGTCAGAAAGCCTTTTTGAACGTGATTAAGTATTTGGGTAATGAACTCCAAATTAGCATTGTTGGCGTGGGTACTAAAGATGCGTTCCGGGCCCTGCAAACCGATCCACAGCTTTCTAATCGCTTTGAGCCGGTCACATTGCCTCGATGGGAAATGGATCATGACTTTCAGAGACTATTGGCCAGTTTTGAGCGCATGCTTCCATTAAAGCAAGCATCTAATCTTGCCCATCAGGAGGTAGCTTCTGTGCTGTACGCTATGTCCGAAGGGTACATAGGTGAGTTGTCACGTTTGTTATCGGAGGCCAGCGCTCTAGCAATACACTCTGAGGTCGAGCAAATTTCAGTAAAGCTGCTTCAGCAGATTGATTGGAGGCCGCCATCCAAGCGTAAACGGCAACTGGAAGGCGTACGCTGATGCTGTCGGGCACTTATTGGCCCGCCCATCCTCATCTATTGCCAGGAGAGTCTTTGTCCTGCTGGGTTGTTCGCCTTGCCCATACCAATGGCCTGAAAGTACAAACATTCTGTGATCGTGTGTTTGGTAAGGACTTTCAGGTTTGGAGTAGGGATATTGATCGTAATACTCCCGACTGGTTTTTAGATATTCTGAGTCAGAAAACCGGAACACCAATCAAACAAGTACGCCACGCCACTGCTCGATTGTATGAGGGGCGGCTATTTCCTGTGTTACATCCTGTTAGTCAGTTGCGCTGGTTTATTCCAGTGAAGAAGCATCATCGTCTTCATAAAGGCTACCCATTTCAGTATTGCCCACAATGTTTGAAAGAAGACGATATTCCATACTTCAGATTGTCATGGCGTTTGGCCATGTATACGTTCTGTCCGGTACATCGCATCATGATGGCTGATCGTTGTCATCGTTGTGAGGCGTCTGTTGCTTTTTATCGGATTGAGTTGGGAAAGCCCAATCAGATTGAGGTAGAGACACTGGATTGTTGTTGGCAATGTGGTGAGCCGCTTAGCAATGCCGTCACGAGGTCAGTACATATTCAGCCCAAGTTAGCAGATACAAAATGGACGAGTTTGCTGAGGTCTATTGATCGGCAGCTATATCCATCCGGTGCTCTGAGCTATCAGAATCTAGTGTTGTTACACCAGCTTTGCCGTTTGCTGAGCTCTGACAAGCATTGTCCTAAGTTGGCTGCTTATGTTTGCCAGAAAAGTGGTTATCCATTGCCTGAGCTTCAAGTTAATTCTTTGATTTTTGAGCAGCGCAGTATTTCAGAGCGGCATGCGTTATTACAGCTGGCTTGGTGGTTAATAACCCACAGAAACAGGATAAAAACAGCGATCAGAGAGCAGGCTGTTCGTATCAATCTTTTGTATCGAGACTTAGATGCACCTGCAAAGCAGTATGTCCTCAATGCCGTAATGAAGTGAAGTGAAGTGAAGTGCTCAGTTCGGTTTGAGGGCGATTAGGCTGTAAAGATTCAGCTGATCATCCTGGGTTTGCCCATTGTCTGACCAGCATAAGGCTTGGTCTGTACAGAAAATAATCACATTGGCTTATGGCAAAGGGATCACAAGTGCAAAATCAGTTAAGCTGAGATGCGTAATAGTTCGTATACACCAAAGCAGTCACTCTTAAGGTTGCGCTAGTGTTAGAGTACAAGTACGGCTAAGTTAATAAGAAAATGGAGTATGGGCTTGAAGGACTCGCTAGTACACCCCCCATTTAATCCATTGCACCCCTTGGGGCTGCACGACGGTGTATCGATCAAGACTCCTAGTGAGTATCAAAATGTATCTTTTCTCTTTAGAAAGCACGAAGTGTCTCCATTTCTTAAGTGGGCAGGAGGAAAGCGCTGGTTAGTGGAAAAACATGCCCACCTTTTGAACGTTGAATATGAGCGATTTATTGAGCCGTTCGTTGGCGGTGGTGCCGTTTTTTTTAGTCTGTTACCTGAGCATGCAATTTTGTGTGATAGCAATGCAAGACTCATTGAGGTTTATGAAACTATTAGAGATCAATGGGAGAAAGTAGAAGACTTGCTGCGTCAACATCAGAAAGAGCACTCCACAACGCATTATTATAATGTCCGAAAGCAGCGCATGAGTACGCCTGTGTCAAGAGCTGCCCAATTTATCTACTTAAACCGAACTTGTTGGAACGGGCTTTATAGAGTCAATAAAAAGGGTGAGTTTAATGTGCCGATTGGCACCAAGCAAAATGTGCTTATGTCATCCGATAATTTTGAGCTAATATCATTGCGCTTGAAGAATACAGAACTGATTGCTGGTGATTTTGATGTGGCTTTAAAAAAAGCAACCCATGGAGATTTTGTTTTTGTTGATCCGCCTTATACAGTTAAACATAATTATAATGGGTTCTTAAAATATAACGAAAATATATTTTCATGGGAAGATCAAGTTCGTCTTAGGGATGCTGTACAAAGTGCTATTTCTCGTGGTGCCAAAGTGCTGGTTACTAATGCCTGTCACGAAAGTATCAAGCAAATTTATGATGGTGTCGGTGAAATTATTACTTTGGATAGAGCAAGTGTGATTGCAGGAAAGTCAACGGCTCGTGGCAGGTATGAGGAGGTAGTTATAAAATGCTATTGAAGATACTCAGTCGGATACCTTTAATACAGTGCTTAACTAATTTTTCTTATGAGGCGCATAAAGTAGCTTTGAAAAAATTCTTTACTTTATGGGTATTAACGAGCCTGCCAATTATAGCTGCTGCTGGATTGTCTCCAATTCCAGATGGAGATGCAGAGGTTGTAGTAAAGCTTTTTGATAACTTGCGGGAGGCTATTGTTGCTTCGGAGTTATTTATATATGCCGCATCATTTTTGACTCCTGTACTTTATATTTATTATGAGAAGCAAGGCGAAAGTCAAAATGAAGGAGGGTTGACTAGGGCTGTAAGAGGGCCATTTAGGGGTTATGGCTTTGTTGCGCTTGCTTCTGCAATGACTCTGTTCCTTACGGCGGTCGCTTTTAGTTCGATAAAAACCGATGCCATATTTTTTAAGAAAACTTTTTTAAGTTATTTCCTTACGCATACATACTTGTCCATCGCGATTTATTTTTTTTCACTGTACTGCTGGTATTTAACCATGCTTGATGGCACATGGAATGGGAGTTTTGTTGATATTAATAGGCAGTCAGAAAGCTCGGTCGCGTCTGATTTTTCTGCAAGGCTAAAAGCACGAGGAGCAGGCAATGAGTAAAGAATTAAAGCTTAATGTTTTAAAAGTTCGTCAACCAATAGGTGATTTCTATATCGCTTCGATAAGTGCTCGTGATCTAGTTGATATTTCATTTTCTGATGTTAGGCGCCTCGCACAGGACCAAAGAGACCTAGAAAAATATCTGGGCATTCAAAGGCCAGTGAGCCCCAAGAGAATAAAAGAGATTAAACAATATATTACGGGTGATGACTCTACTTTTCCTACATCTGTAATTCTTGCAGTAGATGAAAAATGTGCAGAATACGAGTCTGGAGGCAATGGTATTGGAACACTAATATTAAAGGCATATGATCAAACAGATTTGGAAGATGAGATACCGTATTCAAAAATTGCTAAGGTGATTGATGGACAGCACCGTATTGCAGCCTTTATGGATGAGAGCAATAACTGGTCATTTGATTATGAAGAAAAGGAGTTTGATATAAATGTTGCTATTTTTATTGGCGCTGATGTCTCTGAGCAGGCTAATATATTTGCCACAGTCAATTTGGCCCAAACTAAAGTAAATAAGAGTCTCGTGTATGATTTAACGGAACTTGCTAAGACTCCAAGCCCTCATAAAACATGCCATAATGTTGCAGTAGCCTTGGATCGAGAAGAAAGTAGTCCACTTTATAGGCGTATCAAAAGACTGGGTGCAGCCACGCCTGGCCGTAAAAAAGAACCTTTAACACAAGCATCTTTTGTAGAGTCTTTGGTTAAATTCTTATCTTCCAATGCAGCTCAAGATAGAAATGATTTGTTATCTGGAAAGAGAATAAGTCGTGCAACAGAGGTTGAGCTCCAAAAGCTTCCATTCAGAAATTTATTCTTGGATGGTAGAGAGGTTGATATCACTGAAATAATTTACAATTACTTTAAGGCTATAGAAAAGAAGTGGCCTGAATCTTGGGGTGCAACGGAAAAGGTTGGTAATATTTTGCCACGATCTAATGCCTTCAAGGCCTTTATGATTTATTTGCGCGAAAATGTATATCACTCTCTTGCTCAAGGAGACTTCGAAAAAATTCCATCAATAGATGAGTTTTATGCATGTTTCAGTCATATTCAACTACAAGATGCTGATTTTACCACTCGGAATTTTGCACCAGGTAGTGGTGGCCAGTCCACTTTTCTAAAAATGTTACGAGGAGAAATTAAGTTAGAAGGTATGCTGGAGGAAGCTGGTTCTCTATGATAATAAGCCCTGTCAGGGCAGCTTAGGAGAGGTTGTTTTGGGCTGACCGTGCTTGTTAATAAAGAGGCTCAATTTTGCCGACTTGTGTGAGCTTTATGGAGACAGCTTTCCCATTACCGAGTTACAAAGTGACTGGGAGTCTGCCCATGTGTGCTTAAGTGAAGTGAGCTCACTTCCTTTTATCTCGATATTTTTCCACACGCCATTCTTTGATGAACAAAGAAATAACAGTCGAGCTAAGTCCAAGTCCGTTACCTTTCGATTGCCGGTAGAGACTAAGCAGGCTGTGCAGCGTTCTGTTTCGCGCTGCTGAAATTCGATGAGGTTAAAAAACTGCCCGTTCATGTGAATATCAGCAATCATTACGTGGCGACGTTGTTTGGTTTCTGAGCTCAGGTAGCCCCATTGCCGCTTCTCTGATGGTTTAGTCAGGGGCATATGGGTCAACGCACGGCCTACTTGTCGAATGTTGGCAGAAATCTTTGCCTGCCTATTGAGCAGCTCGATAGCGGCAACAAAAAGCTTAAAGCTTGGCGCTGCGGCTTTTCTTCTGTCTTTCTCAGGTGCAATGTTAGCCCTTTGAATTGCTTGCTGCTCTTTGCTGTAACCTCCTAAGCCCGTACCTAGGGCGTCAACGGCGAAGTCCTTGTGTGACAGACCGCCACTTCGATACTCACATTGCTCTTTATTTGGCTTGTCCGGCTTTCTATTCTCTAAAACACCAAATCGATTACTTGCAACCTTTAGCAGCACACCTGATAAAGCGGCATTCGTGTCTTCTTGGCTCTGAAGTATCGATGCTTTATTGGTGCTCGCGTTGTTGCTGTTCCGCGTATAGGTTTTCTTTTGGTCATCTGGAGTGTCTGTAGTTGGATCAGCTTTATTGCCGTCATTATCCCGGATGACTGTCAGCTCACGGTATGGCATTGGAGCGGTACAGTGCTCAAGTGCAAGAACTAATAGTCGCCATTTTTTCGTATTAGGACTAAAGATCTTTTTGACTCGGGCTTTGAGATTGGTGCTCCCTGTAAAGGGGAAGCCAGCAGTAACTTGAATGTATTGATTGTTAACAGCGTTCTTTATAACGCCATCGTAAATTTGTTGGCAAACTTTTGTAGCAGTCTTAGAGCGCAATATTCTGGCAACTACCCAGCCTTCTTCATCTGTGACTTGTTGTCTCAGCCCTAAGAAAACGCGGTCGTCTTCCGCTCGGTACCAGGTTCTGTCGGTGTGTATGATTAAGTCTGGGGTGTGCTGAAAGGCTCCAGAGAAGAGTGCGTGAGCCAAGTTTGTTGATATGGCGTAGTAAAAACGTATGAGTTCAATGGCTGGAATTAGAATGCCATACGGGTCGTCTTTGTACTCTACAGCGACTAACTGACTATCAAGGCTTAACCCGAGTCGATAATAGTTGTAAGGAATTAGGTAGTGATCACCTTCTTTGTGCCTAGCAGAAATAATTGTGGTGCTTTCTGAGCTTATTAGTAGGTGATTGAATCTCTCAGTGGTTCCTGCATAGATTCCCTGGTGTATTCCATCTCGCCAAACAGATCCGATTTCAATGAAAGGTAGCTGTCCAACACCAATCTTAATAACTGTTTGCTGTGCCGCATTAGTGGCTCTAGTTGACGCTAATTGATCTATGGGTAGGTCAGCGGGATTAGAGAGGAATGGACTGATGATGACCTGAAGGTGGGGCTCAGTTGTGATTTGAGGGTTTGGCGTTAGTGCGCCAAGCCAGTCAACACGCCAAAACCTCCCATCATTGGGAAATTCTTTAATTCTTGGAACCTTAACTTCTGCCACTGCGAGGTCTCTCAGTACAAAATATCAATGTGAGTCCAAAATAGCGATGTTGAGTACTAAGGAGCGTTGTAATTCACAACAACATCAACCCCAGCAAACTGCAAATCAGCATGGTAGCTGGATCGCACCATCGGGCCACTCGCAATATTACGGAAGCCCAACTCACGACCATAAGCCGCATAGCGTGCAAATTCGTCAGGATGTACAAAACGATCGACCGGGGCGTGAGTCTTGGAGGGCTGCAAGTACTGGCCAATAGTGACCAGGTCAACGTCGTGGGCTTTCAGGTCATCGAGCAGCGCCATGACTTCTTCTTCGGTTTCGCCAATGCCCACCATCAGGCCGCATTTGGTGGCAATGTCCGGGCGCTCCTGTTTGAAGCGCTTCAGCAGTTGCAGCGAGTGCTGGTAGTCCGAGCCGGGGCGAATAGCTTTGTACAGGCGGGGCACGGTTTCAATATTGTGGTTGAACACGTCCGGTGGGCATTCGCCGATCAGGCGCAGGGCAATGTCCATGCGGCCACGGAAGTCGGGCACCAGAATTTCCATTTTGGTGTTGGGGTTCAGTTCGCGCACGGCCTGGATGCAGTCTACAAAGTGCTGTGCGCCACCATCTTTCAGGTCGTCGCGGTCAACTGATGTGACCACCACGTATTTGAGCTTGAGGTTGGCCACGGTTTCGGCCAGGTGACGAGGTTCGTCAGCATCCAGTGCGTTGGGCCTGCCGTGGGCGACATCACAGAATGGGCAGCGGCGGGTGCAGATGTCACCCATGATCATAAACGTGGCTGTACCACCGCCAAAGCATTCGGCCAGGTTGGGGCAGGCAGCTTCTTCACAGACGGTATGCAGGCGTTGTTCTCGCAGTAACCCTTTAATGCGTTGAACTTCTCCCGGATTTTTAACGCGTACTCGTATCCAGTCCGGTTTGCGTGGCAGTTCCTCGGTAGGAATGATCTTGACCGGGATGCGCGCCATCTTTTCGGCGCCGCGCAGTTTGACGCCAGTTTCAATGCGAGTGGGGGTATTTGCCGGGTTGCTCATGGTTCACCTCATACTTGCTGCTGAGTGTAGCGCAGGTAATCGGTATTCGCCCAAACGACAATGGTCTTGTGGTGGATTTTTTCGTAGTCTTGCGGGTGGATTGACAGGAGTGATAACGATGGTGACGCATTACGATGCCGTAGTGATTGGGGCAGGCCCTTCGGGTGAGGGCGCGGCAATGAAATTGGTCAAGGATGGGCGTCGGGTGGCGGTGGTGGATGTGCGTGCCGATGTGGGCGGAAATTGTGCTCATGTGGGGACGATTCCATCAAAGGCGCTGCGTCAGACGGTGTACAACCTGATGCGCTTTCGTCGTGATCCGTTGCTGTCGCGTATGGCCGATATTCGCTCGTTGCCACTGTCTCAGGTGCTGGCTCGTGCGCATCGGGTGATTGAGATGCAGGTGGCCACGCATCAGCGCTTTTTTGAGCGTAATGACGTTGATATCTATAACGGTCAGGCCAAGTTTGTTTCAGCCAATGAGCTGATGGTGCTGCGTCCCGATGGTTTGACTGAGCGTTTGAGTTTTGATCATGTGGTGATCGCCACCGGCAGTCGTCCATATCAGCCTGCCGACATTGATTTCAGCCATCCCAGAGTGTTCGATAGCGACAAGATTTTGCATCTGGATTACCCCGTGCAGAAGCTCATTATTTATGGCGCGGGGGTGATTGGTTGTGAATACGCCTCTATTTTTGTCGGGCTGGGTTACAAGGTTGACCTGATCAACAGCCAGCCGCAGTTGCTGTCGTTTCTGGATGACGAAATTGCCGATGCCCTGTCACATTATCTGCGTGATCTGGGTGTACTGATTCGTAATCAGGAAGAATATGAGCGGGTTGAGACGCATGCCGATCATGTGATCATGCACTTGAAGTCTGGTAAGAAAATCAAGGCCGATGCCATTTTGTGGTGCAATGGCCGTACCGGTAATACTGCTGGACTGGGGCTGGAGGAGTTGGGCTTGACGGCGAACGGTCGGGGCCAGCTGGCGGTGTCGGAAGGCTATCAAACCGAATGTCCTCATGTGTATGCCGTGGGTGATGTTATTGGCCCACCAGCGCTGGCGTCAGCGGCGTATGACCAGGGTCGCTGTGCTGCGGCGCATATCACCGGCAGTGAAGATGTGCAGCATGTGACGGATGTGCCGACGGGTATTTACACCATTCCGGAAATTTCTTGCCTGGGCAAAACCGAGAAAGAGCTGACCGATGCCTGTGTGCCGTACGAGGTAGGACAGGCGTTTTTCCGTCATCTGGCGCGTGCTCAGATTTCGGGTGATGTGGTGGGTATGCTGAAGATTCTGTTTCATCGCGAAACACTGGAAATTCTGGGTATTCACTGTTTTGGCAACAATGCCGCCGAGATTGTGCATATCGGTCAGGCGGTGATGCGTCAGCCGGGCAATTCACTGCGTTACTTTGTGAATACCACGTTCAACTATCCGACCATGGCAGAGGCTTATCGGGTAGCCGCCTTGAATGGTTTGAATCGTTTGTTTTAATGAGGTCTGGGCGACTTAAAAAGGGTCGCCCAGCGAGATTTGATCGTGCGTCGGTAGCCACAGTGGTTGCCTGTTCGCCGCTACTTCAAACACGGCATTTTTGAGCAGGCCTGGGCGCTGAATCAGCGGGCTCCAGTAGGTGTGGCCGTCATGCGTGGTTAGCCCGACATGACCGACATCAAACAGGCGCATCAATGTGTTTTGTCTTAGCCAGATTGTGTGGATGTCGCGGCAGGAAATGGACTGCTCGTATTGTCCAACAATGCCATCCCGGAAAAACAGGGTAACACCGGAAAGCTCAGCGACGTTGGACGACTGTTTCAGCGCGCAGACCAAACTCAGGCAGAGCAAAACAATCCATGGTCCACCACCACCGTTGGCAATTCCAAGCGCTGCTAGCACACTCAGAGATAACCAGGCCAAAGTCAGTAATGGTGTGCCATGCAGCGTCAGTGGGCGTGACAGGGGACGCGCCTGGCCATGAACCGCTGCCTGCGATATTGACGTGACATGTGCCATATGTTGTGACTTGAGCATCACTGATTTCCTGTGCAATGGACACTTATCAAATTAGCCCTGTGAGATGGAAATTACCAGTGAACTTTAATGTCGAATTGTGGCTATTTTGTGATGAAAAAAGCCTCGTTAGTCCGGTATGAACTAACGAGGCCAAGAGCGTGCGCGGTTGGGTATTAGAAGCTGTATTTGGCCATGAATTGCAGGCGATCCAGCGTTCCATCATCGTCATTTTCTACACTGCGTTTGGTATGCAGATACTCGGCACCTATGTCGAGTTTGGGCGTGACGCTATAGATAATATTGGTCAGACCAGAGGTGGTCTTCTTGGTGGTAACAGCCGCGGCCCCTGGTATCAGGTTGCCTTTGTTGTTGGCCAGCAGACCTGACACCTGGAAGCTTGAGCGCAGTTTTTCTGTCCAGAAATGGCGATAGGTCAGGTAGCCTGCACTGACATCATTGGCTTTCAGTTCGCCGTTATCGACATTGGCGTCGGTGATAGTGCCCAGGGCGACGTAACGGCCAATGCCGCTGCCGTGCGTCAGCATAAAGCGGATGTCATCACGAGCACCTACTTTGACTCTGCCAGACAGGCTGAGGCCCGCCCCAAATGTGGTGTCGCGTATGCCAGCGTCGGCGACTTTGATTTGTCTGGCCAGGGCAGCAACACTCAGGTGGCCAAAGTCAGCTTTGTGCGTGTAGCGCGCAACAAAGTCAGGCATGGAGTTGTCGCTGGTATCGACATCTACGACACTGGCATCTGGTTTGATGAACGATTCCGGGTTTTCCAGCGCTACCTGGATGTTGCCACGGCTATAACGCAGCTGAGGCTGACGACCAAAGGTGGTGCCATCAGAGGCACCGACGAAGTCTACGGTTTCAGGCAAAGCACCCAGATCCTGGAAAGTGGTCCAGGTTTGGCCAACCAGCCAGTTGCCATAGGTCAGATAGGCGTGGCGCAGGCCTGGGTCATAGTTGTTGGTCACGCGCTCATTGCCGCGTGATGGGCTGAGGAAATCGACTTCAATGTAGCCGCCAATGTCTTTGCCAGAAGCGGTGGGTGTTGTTGTTCTCAGGAAAATACGGGTTTGTTGAGCATGAGCATCAAATACCTGACTGGATCTGCCGTTACCGACCGGAGTGGCTGATGGCACATGAAAGTCTCGTGCTGGTGATGCACCGCCGACTTCACCGGCTGAAAAGCGGCTCATCATGGCATCGACTTTGACGTAGCCCCCAACAGTAAATTGGGTGTTGCCAATTTTTATATCCGAGCCTTTGTCAGCTACCTTTGGCGGAGGCGTGTATCTGGTTGCCTGTTGTTCAGTCAGCTGACTTTCCAGTTGGCTTAATCGTGCTTTCAGCGCTTCCATTTCTTGCTGCATACTGGCATTGCTGTCTGCATAGGTATTCATTGCCAGTGGTAAAAGCGCTAAGGTTAGTACGGCTTTTTTGAGTGGTGCTTTATTTTTATGTAGACGCATGATCCAGCCTCCGTTGAGTAGTGAGACTGGTATAGCTGGTGTGTTTAGGCACTGATATTAGTCATTGGTCTATGGCGTCATTGCTTGCGACCAAAGGCTAACTAGCATTGGGCGTCAGTTTGACCATACTTGTTGATAACAAAATAGAAAAACCTGAGGGTAGTTACATGTCCGAATCAATTATTCATCCGGTGCCAGAAACTTATACCGGCGCTCGCCATGCTGAGGCTGATTATTTGCGTCGTTATGAGGAGTCGGTGAAAAGTCCCGAATCCTTCTGGGCAAAAGAAGGTTTGATCGTGGATTGGATGAAGCCCTTCACGAAAGTCAAAGATGTTTCCTATCAGCCAGAAGACCTGCATATTCGCTGGTATGAAGATGGCGAGCTGAATGTGTCTGCCAATTGCCTGGACCGTCATCTGGCGCAACGCGGAGAGCAAACCGCGATTATCTGGGAAGGCGATGATCCGGCAGATAGTCGTCATATCAGCTATCGCGAATTGCATGCTGAAGTTTCTCGTTTTGCCAATGTGCTGAAGGCGAAGGGTGTCAAGTCGGGAGATCGCGTCACCATTTACATGCCGATGATTCCAGAGGCAGCGGTGGCCATGCTGGCGTGTACACGTATTGGTGCCGTGCATTCCGTGGTGTTTGGCGGTTTTTCGCCAGATGCGCTGGCGGGTCGGATTGATGACTGTCAGTCACATGTTGTGATTACAGCTGATGAAGGTTTGCGTGGTGGTAAAACCATCCCGCTCAAGGCCAATGTTGATGCCGCGCTGGCAACGCCTGCCGGTGCCATTGTGAAGTCGGTTGTGGTGGTCAAGCGTACCGGTGCTGCCATTGGCTGGGTTGAAGGTCGTGATGTTTGGTACGACCAGGCCATGGCGAGTGTGGATGCTGATTGTTCTCCAGTGGCCATGAATGCCGAAGCTCCTCTATTTATTCTGTATACCTCGGGATCAACCGGCAAGCCCAAGGGTGTTTTGCACACCACGGGCGGTTATCTGGTGTATGCCACCAGCACTTATGCCAATGTGTTTGATATTCGTGCAAATGATGTGTTCTGGTGTACGGCGGATGTGGGCTGGGTGACGGGCCACACCTATACGCTGTATGGCCCGTTGTCGAATGGTTCGACTACGGTCATGTTTGAAGGAGTGCCGCAGTACCCTGATTGGGCACGTATTGGCCAGGTGGTTGATAAGCATAAAGTGACCGTGTTGTTCACTGCACCGACCGCTATTCGCGCGATGATGCGCGAGGGCGATGAGCCTGTTCTGATCAGTAAGCGTGACAGCCTGCGCTTGTTGGGTTCTGTCGGTGAGCCGATCAATCCGGAAGCCTGGAACTGGTATCACCGTGTGGTGGGTAATGGACGTTGCCAGATTGTGGATACCTGGTGGCAAACGGAAACAGGCGGTGCCCTGATTTCGCCGTTGGCCGGTGCGACTGCCTTGAAACCAGGCTCTGCCACCCATCCCTATTTTGGTATTCAGCCACAAATTCTGGATGGTGAAGGCAATGTGCTGGAAGGTGCCTGCGAGGGTAACCTGGTCATTGCTGATTCCTGGCCAGGTCAGATGCGCACGGTTTATGGCGACCATCAGCGCTTTATTGATACCTACTTCAAGACCTTCCCTGGTGTTTACACCACAGGTGACGGCGCTCGTCGTGACGAGGACGGCTATTACTGGATTACAGGACGTATTGATGACGTGCTTAACGTGTCCGGTCACCGCATGGGGACTGCCGAAGTGGAAAGCGCGCTGGTGTCTCATCCAGCCGTAGCCGAAGCAGCCGTGGTGGGTTTCCCGCATGACATCAAGGGGCAGGGCATTTTCAGTTATGTCACCTTGCAGGCGGGTGTAGAGCCGAGTGACGTGTTGCGTAAAGAGCTGGTGGCTCATGTGCGCAAAGAGATTGGTGCAATTGCAGCGCCGGACATGGTGCAGTGGGCGCCGGGTCTGCCAAAAACACGTTCAGGCAAGATCATGCGTCGTATTTTGCGCAAGATTGCAGCCAATGAGTTTGAAGGTCTGGGTGATACATCGACATTGGCGGATCCATCCGTGGTCGATAGTTTAATCAGTGGCCGAAAGTCTGCTTAAGCCGTATGGTTTAAAGCACAGTCAGCGCGGAGATCGCCTCATGAAATTTGTCATTGCCGATGACCATCCTCTGTTTCGTGATGCCTTGAAGCGCGCTGTGTCCGGCTTGTTTCCGCAAGCGGAGTTGCTGGAAGCGGACAGTACAGCCAGTTTGCAGAACTTGCTGGAGCAGACCGACGAGCCGGATTTACTGCTGCTGGATTTGCATATGCCCGGCGCATCAGGCTTTACCGGTCTGGTGCATGTCCGTGCGCGTTTTCCTGCATTGCCGGTGATTGTGGTGTCGGGTAACGAAGAGCCTGGTGTGATGCGTCGTGCCGTGGCGCATGGAGCCAGTGGCTATATTCCCAAGTCTTCTGCGCTGGAGGAGATGTCACAGGCTATTAGCCGTGTGCTGGAAGGTGATGTCTGGCTTCCGCAAGCGGCAGCCGGACATGTGGCGCCGTTGGCCAGTGAAGAAGCCGATATTGCACGTCGTATTCGTGAGCTGACACCTCAGCAATTTCGTGTGCTGATGATGTTGGCCGATGGTCTGTTGAACAAGCAGATCGCCTACGAGCTGAATGTTTCCGAGGCGACCATCAAGGCGCATATGACGGCCATTCTCAAAAAGCTGGGTGCCTCCAATCGGACTCAGGCCGTGGTGGCTGCGGCACGCTTACAGCTGGATCCTGCCATGCGTATTGTGGATGTGGTGGAAGAGGACTAGCGTTTCTCTGCACTGATCAATACATACTGAAATCCGTCTGTTTCCAGTCGACGACACAGTGCTGCCGTAGCCACTATCTTTGCCCAAGCCGGGCTTATTTTTTGCTTTGTGGTGAGCTGTGTTTTACGCCTTGCCACATGGTCTGCAAAGCCACTGAATACAGAGTTTAATGGTGTGATATTGGCGTGCTGCCAGTCGTGTTCAAGCGCGTTAATCAGCGTGCTTTGTGTTGGTTGGCTGGCGCGAGGAATGCCTGCCAGTTCAAGGCTCAGGCGGGTGCCTGGTCGGCCTTGCCATGACAGTGGTCGCATAACGGTGCTGAACGCCAGTCGGCCATTGGGTTTGAGCAGTGCATGGGCCACTTGCAGAAAGTCAGTGATGGAGCGTGCGTGGTAGGCGGCATCGACACAAATTGCTGCGTCGAACAGTTGTCCCTGCAAGCTGGCGGGTAAAGGCAGTCGGTCAAATCGTCCGTTGATAATCGGGACAGGTGATGGGAGTGCTGGTGTGTTGATGTCCAACGCTTGCAGCCGTGTTACCGCGTAGTGCTGCTGCCACAGTGCCAGACTGGCACCGCCTCCGCAGGCCAGATCGATGAGCTGATCACTGGCGTTTAGCTTGATTGCCTGTGCATGCACATGAGCCAATGCAGCGCAGGCGTGATCATATTGGTCTTGCCCTTGCCAAAGCCCCAGATTGCTCCAGTGCCACGGCTTTTGCTCACCTCCCAGCAGGCTGCTGATGGATGGATTCACGATAACGTGGATTGCAGCTTCAGGTTGTCAGCAACGGCCATGGCAGAGCGCACGGCAGACTCCAGCAATGGCACGCCGGGGTAGGCCCATGATCCACAAAAAAACACCCGTCGGTCTGTTTCCTGATGCATGTGGTGAAGCTGCTCCTGAGCATTGCGAGTACCGCTATGCACCACGGCGCGTGCCAACGGAACTCGTGCAATAACGTGTTCGGCTGCTGGTTCAAACAGCGGATTCCAGGTTTGCAGAATCGGGTCGGCCTGAGTCAGTGTTGGCTCTACTGCATTGACCCACACGGTGAACATGGCTTCCTCCAGTGAGGGCTGCATCATGAAGTTGAGTGCGGTCCAGTCCTGACGTTTGGCTGGCAGGAATCGGGTATCGCGGTGAACCCACAATTCGCCCTGATCAAAGCGAATGGCTTGCAGTGCATCGAGTTCACGGGCGAACTGGCTGTTATCCAGAAAGCCCAGTTGATGCGCCGGGGTGGCGACAATCACGCGATCATACAGGCCGCCATCACCGCGTGCGTTGCGGACAGCGACCTGACTGTTTTCCTGCTGGACGGTGACAACGGGGCTGTTGGCAATCAAGTCCAGATCTTTGCTCAGTGCTTGTACCAGCGCCGGTGTACCGCCAGTCAGACGTCGCAGTGTGTCACCGTGAATGATCACATCGAGCAATGCCAGCAGGTCTTTGGCTGGCCATGCCAGCAGGTGTGATTCGCGGCAGGTGCAGATGGTAGTCAGCATGGGCAACACCAGCCCACGCCAGAATAACGGGTCAAATTGGGCCTGAGTCAGTAGCTCGCCCAAGCTGATGTTGGTGTCTTCTTGTTGAACCTGCCGGGTCAGCTTGCGTAGCTGCCGCATGCCTTTGGCCAGCGTCAGTGTATTGAGATTCAGGTAGCGCCAGGAGCCTACTATCGGCCAGTCAGTCAGTGGCAGGCGGCTGCTGCGAAACCAGGTGGTCTGGTCTGTCCAGCTACAGGAAGTGTAGGTGTTGACCGGAAATGTCCCGACACCTACTTGCTCTGCCAGGCTGATGACACTGCGCCATGCCTGTGGACTCATGACACGCAGTGGCACGTCAACCAGGCCACCGTCCAGGTACAGGCTATGGGCATCCATGCCGTGACCTTGTTGTGCCTCATAAACCGTGACGTGATGGCCTGCGTTCTGGCACAGCTTGGCGGCAGCCAGGCCGGCCATGCCACTGCCAATAATGGCGATTGATTCACGCATACACACTACCCATCCTTTAGTCAGGGCGTGATTATGACAGTGTCTGTTTGTTTTGTGCGCTGAGAAACGCACGTAGTGCAGCGGGTTTTACGGGTTTGCGCAGCAGTCCAAGGCCTGCCTGTTTGACTGCCTGAGCTACCTCATCGCTGTGATCCGCTGTTACCAGAGCACCCGCTCTGCCGTGTGCCAGTCGTATCAGTAAGACCAGACCATCCTCATCATCGGCCAGATGGTAGTCGGATAGAATAACGTCTGGTGGACAGTTGTTGATGATTTGCTCAGCCTCTTGTCCTGTCCCGGCGATACTGACGTTGCAGCCCCAGCGGCTTAGCAATGCCTGCATGCCGGCCAGAATGTCAGGCTCATTATCAATACACAGCACGTGCAAGCCTTGCAGTGCGCCTGTCTGTTCGTGTGGGTCGGCATTGATGACTGTTGTTGCAGTGCCGACGGCTTCGACGGCATTCAGACTCAGGCTGAAACAGGCACCACGTCCTGCGGTGGAGCGTACAGCGATGTCATGTCCCAGGATGCGTGCCATGCGATCCACAATGGCAAGTCCCAGCCCCATGCCTTTTTCGCCCCAGGGCGAAGCTTCTCCACCACGCTGGAATTCTTCAAAAATCTGACTCAGCTTACCTGCCGGAATGCCTGGCCCGGTGTCACGGACATCAACTCGCCAGCCATTTTGCTGGCGACGCACGGCGACCAGCACGCCTCCTTCTCGGGTATAGCGCAGCGCATTGCTGAGCAGGTTTTGCAGAATGCGGCGCAACCATTGTTTGTCACTGCGTACCCAGGCGGCTTGTTTGGGTAGATGCACTCGCAGTTTTAAATGACGCTGTTGTGCCACGGGGGCGACCTGGGCACACAGCTCTCTGACCAGATCACTCAGGCATAACGGGCCTGGATTGGGGTTCAGCGCCCCGGCATCCAGTCTGGAAATATCCAGTAGAGCAGATAGCAGTTCTTCGGCGCCACGTAGCGAACTGTCCAGCTGGCTGGCCAGCTGGTTGGCTTCACTATCCAGCCGGGGATACTGGCTCAAGGCAGATGAAAACAGTCGGGCGGCATTCATGGGTTGCAGCAAATCATGGCTGGCAGCCGCCAGAAAGCGTGTTTTGGATTGATTGGCGTGTTCGGCCTGCTCACGTGCAAGCTCCAGCTCTTTTGTGCGTTGTGCGACTCGGCTTTCCAAAACCTGTTTGGCATCGGCCAGTGTACGTTCGACATCCTTGAAGTGGGTGATATCGGCAAACGTGGTGACAAAGCCTCCGCCTGCAATTGGGCGGCCACGCATTTCGATCACCTGTCCATCAGGTCTGATGCGCTCAAAGTGATGTGGACTGCCACTGCGTAAATGCTGAACTCGGCGGGCGACATGGTGTTCCACTTCACCCGGCCCACATTCACCTTGCTCTGCGTTATAGCGAATCAGGTTTGCGATGGGGCAGCCTTCATACACCATGCCTGGTGGGTAGTCGAACAGCTCCAGATAGCGACTGTTCCAGGCCACCAGACGCATATTGGCATCAACGACACTGATGCCCTGCTCGATATGTTCCATCATGGTGCTCAACACATCGCGATTGAAGCGCTGTTGCTGTGATGTGCGATCCAGCAGATCAACTACCTGACCGATTTCCAGCCCTGTGCCGCGTAATGCGGAGGCTAATAAAGCGCGTGCGGATGCGGTTCCCATGGCTGATGCCAAGGAGCGCTCGACAAACTGTACCCAGGTGCGGCTGGCAGGTTGTCGTAAATCCAGTTGTTGCATGCGGCCGCGGGCAAATTGGGCAAAAGCCTCTGCCGCTGCCGTTTGCCCCAGTATTCGTGCGACCAGGTCTTGCAGTTCCTGCAGGCTCAGGCGTTGCCAGGACAGGTTGGCAGGCTCTTCGGTTTCCAGGCTGTAAGGGTCTAAAAAGCTACCGGCCTGTAACTGCTCATGCATGCTTGGACGAAAGCGTAAGGACACCAGTACAAACAGGCCCAGATTGAGCAGTAAAGACCAGAACACACCGTGGGTGAGTGCATCCCAGCCAGTTAAATAGAACAGGGCATGTGGCTTCAGCCAGGCCTGATTAAACAGGCCGTGTTGGATCCATTCACTCTGATAACCCATGGCTGGCAGCAGTGCGGGCAGCATCAGGGTATATAACCAGACTATGAAGCCGACGATCAGGCCGACGATAACTCCCTGGCGGCTTCCTCCTCGCCAGAGCAGTCCGCCGATCAGGGCTGGTGCAAACTGGGCAACGGCAGAAAAAGCCAGTAGCCCGACCGAGGCCAGTTGAGAGAACTCGATAATGAGCTGGTAATAACCGTAGCTCAATATAATGATGGCGATGATGGCCAGGCGCCGAATATGCAGTAGCTGACGTGGCACCGGGTGTTTGCCAAAACCTCGATAGCGCATCAATAGCGGCACAATCAGGTCATTACAGATCATGGTTGATAGCGCGACTGACGCAACGATGACCATGCCGGCAGCGGCCGATAACCCCCCCAGGAATGCCAGCATGGCCAGTGCCTCATGGCCTGCTGCCAGTGGTAGCGCTAACAGAGCCGAGTCAGGATGGAAGCCGTCCTGAGGTTGCAGCAATCCTAATGCGGCAATGGGAATGACAGCACAGGCAACAATAATGAGATACAGGCCAAACCATAGTGGTGCTTTGCGGGTGGTACGCACATCCTCACATTCAACAACGGCGACATGGAATTGTCGCGGCAAACAGACCATGGCCAGAAAGGCCAGTAATGTTTGCGCTAAAAAGCCATTAGGCAGTTCTTGTGGACGCAGCAGATTGTCCAGCCGACTATCTGCTATCCATTGTGCTGGCATGTTTTGCAGGCTGAACCAGGCAAATATGGCGACTGCCACCAGCGCAATCAGTTTCACGATGGATTCCAGCGCGACTGCCAGCATCAGGCCTTGATGATGCTCGGTAGCATCAATGCGGCGGGTACCAAACAGAATGGCCAGTGCGGCCAGAAAAAGGCCGGTCCAGAATGCCGTATCCTGTGTCGGGAATGCATTGCCCAGACCGGCGCTGTCCAGTACCTGTACACTTACCGCGACGGCTTTTAGCTGCAGGGCGATATAGGGCAGGGCACCAATAAGCGCGATGATGGCAACCAGGGCTGCCAGGTGTTGTGCCTTGCCATAACGGGCAGCAATGAAGTCAGAAATACTGGTGATGGATTGTGCTTTGCTGCTGAGTACCAGACGTTCTAATAGTGGTCGGGCGAACCATATAAAAATCAATGGCCCCAGGTAGATGGGTAAGTAGGCTAGTCCGCCTATGATGCTGGCACCGACCGCGCCATAGAGTGTCCACGAGGTGCAATAAACGGCCAGTGTCAGGCTGTACAGAATGCCTTGTGCCGTTTGTCCCAGTTGCGGTTTGCGCTTGTCACCCCACCACGCTACAGCAAAGAGCAGTGCAATATAGAGTAGTGAAATAAGCGGTAGTAACCACTGCGGCATGCCGCACCCCGATGTCGAAATTATACCGACTATGGTGCAAGCTCGTGACCTAGTCCAGTGTCAGTGCTTTAGACCAAAGTCTAGTTCGGGCAGGGTTTGTTGCAGGCCATAGAGACAGGCTTGTTCCGCCCGTGTTAGCAGGTCTTCGGTGCGCGGGATGAAGTCAGTAACCTGGCACATGCTCAGGCCCGCATAACCACAGGGGTTGATGCCGGAGAATGGCGCCAGATCCATGTCGACATTCAGTGAAAAGCCGTGATAGCTGCATCCCTTGCGTAGTCTCAGCCCAATCGAGGCAATTTTGCGGCCATCAATATAGACCCCATGGGCATCACGATTGGCAACAGCATTGCTGATGCCCAGCTGTTGCAGGGCAATGACCAGTGCGTCTTCGACGGCTTCAACAAATGCCCTGGGGCCTAGTGCCAGACGATTCAGGTCAAATAGTGGATAACCGACAATCTGTCCCGGGCCGTGGTAGGTAACCTGCCCGCCACGATCAGACTGGATGACCGGAATATCTTGGGTTAACAGCAGGTGCTCTGGCTTGCCAGCCTGTCCTTGGGTATATACCGGCGGATGCTGCAGCAGCCATAACTCATCGGTGGTGTCGGCGTCACGCTGGTCGGTGAGGCGGCGCATGGCATCCCAGGTTGGGCTGTACTCAACCAGTCCTAAGTGCTTGATGTTGACTGGTGCAGGCATTACAGCGCCATTTTGATGGCAGGCTCGGCAGCCATATCGGCATATAGCCCGTTAATCTGCTCTTTGTTGTCCACCCGGAAGCGAGCGCGAATAGCAACGTATTTACCCTTGGACGAAGGCTTGATTTCGATGCTGGCCGGATCAAAGTCAGGCACATGGCGTCGGATAATGTCGGCAACAATCTGTGCCAGCGGAAAACGCGCCTCACCAACGGCATTGAGCGGGAATTCCATCGGGAACTCCCATAATGCTTCATTGCTGATATCGGTAGGGCGCGTCATGGTGCTGACCTCAGAACAGATTGCTGAAGAAACGCTTGATGCCATGCCACAGACGAACTAGCACATTGGCGCGTTCGACGTCGTTCATGGCTACCAGCGCCTGTGTTGCGATGATTTCATCATTGAGCTTGATTTGCACTTCGCCCACGATGTCGCCCTGAGCAATCGGCGCTTTCAGGTCGCTGTTGACGCGGGTGACGGCTTCAACGGCATCTTTCTTGCCACGTGGCATGGTGATGGAAAAGTCTTCGGCCAGACCGGCATTAACCAATGATGTCTTGCCGAACCATAACGGTGCCTGGGCCAGTACCTGACCTGAGGTTAATGGCGTAATGGTTTCAAAGTTGCTGAAGCCCCAGTTCAGCAGCGCACGGGTCTGATCGGCACGTGCCTGCATGCTGTTGGTGCCCATAATGGCGGAAATCAGACGCATATTGCCGCGCTTGGCCGAAGTGACCAGACAATAACCTGCGGCATTGGTGTGTCCGGTTTTCAGGCCATCAACACTGGGGTCGGTATAGAGCAGGGCGTTACGGTTGCCTTGGCGAATGTTGTTATAGGTGAAGCTGCGTTCGGCATAAATCGGGTAGTAGTGCGGGCTGTCCTGAATGATGGCGCGCGCCAGAATGGCCATGTCACGGGCTGTTGATACGTGGCCGGGGGCAGGCATGCCGGTTGAGTTGACGAAATAGGTATTGGTCATGCCCAGACGTTTGGCTTCGGCATTCATGATCTCGGCAAATGCCTGCTCGGTGCCTGCCATATGTTCAGCGATGGCCTTGGAGGCATCATTGCCGGACTGAATCACGATGCCACGCAGAATATCAATGACGCTGGCACTGCTGTGCAACGGCAGATACATGCAGGACTCGGCGCTGGTACCGCGACACCAGGCATATTCACTGACGTGTACCTGTTCATCTTCCTGCAGGCGGCCAGATTCCAGCGCACGTTCAACAATATAGCTGGTCATCATTTTGGTGAGTGACGCAGGTTCTACCTGAAGGTCGGGGTTGGACTCGGCCAGAATCTTGCCGGAGTCGAAGTCCATCAGCACATAGGCGCTGTTGTTGAGCGTGGGAGCAGAGGGTGCCATAAAGGCATGAGCATTAACCGTGGTGAAAAGCAATGACGCAATAACAAGAAAACGATTCATCATGAGACCTGTTTGATGGCGTAGCGGTGTGAGAACATGCAAAACGCATACTGAGTACGCTTAGTTTACCTAAGATTGCGGTGTACATCGAACGCCATTTGCTACTGAGTCACGAAACTTGGAGAAAAAGATGAGTCCAGTCAGAGTTGAGCGCCATGGCAACATTGCCGAAGTGGTATTGCAGCGCCCTGAAAAGCATAACGCGGTATCCGAGCAGACATTGTTGGGCTTGATTCAGGTCGGGCGGGAATTGCGTGGTGATCGCGATTTGCGTGCGGTGATTATTCGCGGTGAAGGTGAAAGCTTTTGCAGTGGGCTCGATATTCCCAGCTTTATGAAGCAGCCCAAGTCCATGCTGTTTAATTTTCTGCGTCCACTCTGGCGCTCTACCAATAATTTTCAGGAAGTGGCCTGGGTATGGCGACGCCTGGCGGTGCCGGTGATTGCGGTGCTGCATGGCCGTTGTTATGGCGCGGGTTTGCAGATTGCATTGGCGGCGGATTTTCGTCTGGCGACAGCGGATTGTGAATTGTCCGTGATGGAAGCCAAGTGGGGGTTGGTGCCTGATATGTCTGGTACGGTTACACTACGCGAGCTGGTGCCACTGGATGTTGCCAAGCGTTTGTCGATGACAGCCGAGATTTTTTCTGCCGAGCAGGGCAAGGCTTATGGCCTGGTGACAGAGATACATGCAGATCCATTGCAGGCGGCACGTGAGCTGGCAGCGACCCTGGCAACACGTTCTCCGGACTCGGTGGCGGCGACCAAGTTTCTGTTTCAGCGGGCATGGCCAGCCAGCGTCTGCAAGGCATTTATGCTGGAGCGCTTTTATCAGCTACGCCTGCTGTTGGGTAAAAATCAGCGCGTGGCCGTCAAGACAGTGACTGAAAAGAAGTCTTTTGAGTTTCTGCCGCGTCGCGTTCAGCGCTAACGCGGCGGCAACGAGTCCGGGATGTCGACGGGCAGCCCCAGGCGATAGGCACGAATTCCCTTGATGAGTTGTTCGACTTCTTCGCGATTGATCAAGGGGCCAACCTGTACCTGATACAAAGACAGTGGCCCTGGCATCGGCTCGGTACTGACCAGCACTTCGGCCGGCAGTACGGCCAATAATCGGCTTTCCAATACATGGGCCGTGTCGGGGTCGTTGAATTGCCCCAAGTGAACACTGTAGGCAAGTTGTGACTCACTGAGCGGTTTGCCCCGACGCTTGGTGCCTACCTTGCCCAGTCCTTCGACGGTTTCCAGCGAAACGGTGGCCAGTCCATCAAAGCCCAGTACCTGAGCGGCAGCGTAAGACAGATCAATAATGCGATTACCGTGATAGGGCCCGCGATCATTGACTCGTACAATGACACTGCGGTAGTTGGCAACGTTGGTTACACGCAGGAAGCTGGGGAGTGGCAGTGTGCGGTGAGCGGCGGTGAGTTGGTACTGGTCATACACTTCGCCGCTGGCGGTCAGGCGACCATGAAAGCCTGGGCCATACCATGATGCAATTCCCACCACGGGTTTTTCCAGGGTCAGTGTGCGAATCTCGTATGGTTCTCCGGTGACGGCATATAGTTTGCGTGCTCCGTATCCGCCCTGTATTTCTTCACGGCTCAGTAGTGGCAATGCGGGGTATTGGTCTGGAAAGGGGTCTGGAAGCAAGCCGATATCCGGGATGTCGGCGGCTACGATAATTTCGGCAATCTGGACGGGGTCGGGGATGGGGTCATCAGCGCTGGCAACAACCGGGACACAGGCACAAACAACGGTCATTGCCAGACGAAGCATGCAATCTTTCAACAGGATAGCCCTCTGCACAGCGCCGAGGGCAGTTTCACCAGCGTTAATTGGTGCTGGTATCCTCGGCTAGTTTTTGTTGTTTGATGAGGTCAGCCAGGTCGTTCACGGCCATGGCGTACATGATACTGCGGTTATAACGCGTGATGACATAGAAGTTATGCAGTCCTATCCAGTATTCACTACCGTTGGTGCCTTGCAGGCGGAAAGCGGTGGCAGGAGTGTCGGCTGGCAGATTGTGATTGGCCTGAATGCCTGTCTGGCTAATGGCGGCCAGGGTAGTGGTGGTATTCAGTGTGGTTGATACGCTGTCGTCACTGATTTCAGTACGGGCAGTGGCTGGTAAGACCACACCCTGTCCGGGTTTCCAGCCATTGCCCTTGAAGTAGTTGGCAATAGAGCCAATGGCATCGGTGGGGTTGTTGATCAGATCAATGCGGCCATCACCGTCAAAGTCGATAGCCAGATTGCGCCAGCTGGAGGGCATGAATTGTGGGTAGCCCATGGCACCGGCATATGAGCCACGAATTTCACTGGGATTCATACCATTTTCACGGCTGAGTACCAAAAATTCACGCAGCTCCTTGCTGAAGAATGGGGCACGTGGCGGGTGATCAAAGCCCAGAGTTGCCAGGGCGTCAATGACACGGAAGCTGCCTTTATTACGGCCATAGCTGGTTTCTACACCCAGAATCGACACAATCATTTCGGCAGGAACGCCGGTTTTGGCCTCAGCCAATGTCAGTGCTGGCTGGTTTTCACGCCAGAATTGAACGCCTTGGCGTACGCGTGCCGAGGTAATGAAAATAGGACGGTATTCAAACCATTCCTTGCGACGTTCGGGTGCGCGTGACATCAGCTCCAGCACACGGTCTTGACGCTTTACTGTTTTAAACAGGGTTTGCAGTTCACCAGGTGCATACATGCCGGTCTGTTCAAGCTCTTTTGCCATGGCAATAAATTCCGGGCGCTCCAGATAATCGGCGGCCAGTGCGGCAGAGGTGGTACCAGCAAGACAAAGGGCTATTACGGCGTGCTTAAGCATGGCATGTGTCCTTGGGGCTTAGCCCATCAGTTTACGATTTGAGTGAATTGACATCAGAATGCCAAAGCCTGCCATCAGGGTAATAATGGCGGTCCCGCCATAACTCATGAAGGGCAATGGCACACCCACCACAGGTAGAATGCCGCTCACCATGCCCACGTTGACAAAAATATAGATAAAAAATGACAGCGTCAGGGCACCAGCCAGCAAGCGGGCATAACTGGATTGTGCGGCCAGGGTGATGAACATGCAGCGAGCCAGAATGGCGAAATACATGACAAACAGCACTGCTACGCCAATAAAGCCAAACTCTTCAGAAAAGGCGGCAATGATGAAGTCGGTATGACCTTCTGGCAGAAAGTGTAGATGAGATTGTGTGCCCCCCATCCAGCCCTTGCCAAATAGTCCGCCAGAACCAATTGCGGTTTTTGATTGAATGATATTCCAGCCCGCACCCAACGGGTCTGCGTCGGGATTAAACAGTGTCATGATGCGTCGGCGTTGATAGTCGTGCAGCAGTTGCCAGGCAATCGGTGCAGCACTGACGGCAATGACGGCGGCGGCAGTAATGATTCGCCAGGACAGACCCGCCAGGAAAATCACGAAAAAGCCGCTGACAAAAACCAGGATCGATGTACCAAGGTCTGGCTGCTTCATGATTAACCCAACGGGTACCATGAGCAGACCAAAGGAAACGGCGAGGTCTTTGAGTGGAATTTTGCCCGCTGCACGACTGGACAAATACCAGGCCACCATCATGGGCATGCCAATCTTGAGAAACTCGGAGGGCTGAATACTGGCTACGCCTGGTACGCTGATCCAGCGTTGCGCGCCCATGCGCACCTGCCCGAACAGCTCCACGGCGAGTAACAGGATGACGCCACCGGCATAAAACCAGGGCGATATGTATTGGTAGGTGGCGGGTGGTATGCGTGCCATAACCAGTAACACACCATAACCGATCAGAAAGCTGCTGCCTTGTTTCAGCGTCATGGCGGTGTCGCCGCCGCTGGCGCTATACAGTGAAATCAGGCCGATGCAGGTCAGAATCAGCAACAACACCGCAAGTACCGAGTCGGTACGCAGCATGAGCCACAGGTCACGTGAGCGTACAAACTCTGCCCCTGTGTTTGGTGTTTGACGAAGATAGCGACTATTAGGCTGGCTCATTACTCACCTGCTGGCGGTGGGCTGGGGGGTGCGGGCGGGTCAGGCTCGATCCCGTTAATGACATAGTCAAACATCACGCGTGCAATAGGTGCTGCCGTGGCGCTGCCACTGCGGCCATTTTCCACCAGAATGGCGATGGCAACCTGTGGGTTGTCTACCGGTGCAAAGCCATTGAACCATGCGTGATCCCAGTGTCGCTGATCGATTTTGGATTCATCGTAGCGCTCACCTTGTCTGATTTTAACGACTTGTGCAGTCCCTGTTTTGCCGGCAATTTCATAGTTCTTGATGCCATGTTTGATGCGACCTGCCGTGCCAGATGGGCCATGTACAACACGTCTCATGGCTTCGTGCATCTTGTTCCAGTCCTCTTCGTCACCATCAAATGACATATATTGTTCTGGTGTGGCGGGCAGCAGAGTATCCTGATCATCCGAGGCAGACTTCAAGACTCGTGGCTGAATTTGTTTGCCTTTGTTGGCCAGGATGGCTGTTGCCAAAGCGACCTGTAGCGGGGTGGCAGTGAAGTAGCCCTGACCAATGCCAACGGACATCATTTCGCCACGATACCAGGGAGCGCGTAGTCGCTCACGTTTCCAGGCCACAGAGGGGAGTGTGCCGGTGCGTTCGTGTACTAGGTCGATGCCGGTGGGTTTGCCAAAACCGAACTGCTGCATCCAGTCATGGAAGCGATCAATACCCATGCGGTCCGAGAGCTGATAGAAGTAAGTGTCGCAGGACACTTCGACGGCGTGGCTCAGGTCAACAACACCATGGCCTGTTTTCTTCCAGTCACGGAATCGATGTGAAGAGCCGGGTAGTGAGAAAAATCCGGGGTCGGTAATCCGGTAACTCCAGTCGGCCAGACCATAGTGAATAATGCCCAGCCCTGAAAATGGCTTGATGGTGGAGCCAGGAGGATAAGTCCCTTGCAATGCCCGGTTGTATAGTGGTCTGTCCTCGTGTGAGCTCAGGCCGTTATAAATGGAGCTGGGTATACCGCCTACAAAGAGGTTGGGGTCATAACCCGGGTTGCTGACGAAGGCCAGTACGCCACCATCACGCGGGTCAATGGCAACAATGGCACCGCGTCGTCCGGCAAGCTGTTCATGTGCGATGCGTTGCAGCTTCAGATCAAGATGCAGCGTCAGGTCGGTACCACGCTCTGGTCGTGTATGTTTCAGTACCCGAATCTGTTTGCCAAAGGCGTTGGTTTCTACGTGTTGGTAACCAGCTCGGCCATGCAGTGCATCTTCATAAAATTTTTCGATGCCCAGTTTGCCAATGAGGTTGGTGCCCGCATAAGTGGCAGGGTCCAGGTCTTTGAGCTCGGCCTCGGAAATGCGCCCGACATAACCTAGGACATGGGCAAATAACTCACCGTAGGGGTAGTAGCGCGAAATCTCGATTTCGGCGGTGACGCCGGGAAAGTCGGCTCGTGCTTCAGAGAAGCTGGCAAGGTCTTCTTCACTGAGTCGTGTTCGGATGGGCACGGATTGGTAGCGTCTGGTTACCCGTCGACGGGTATGAAAGCGTGATATTTCGTCATCCGACAAGCCAATGACAGGCCGTAGTCGCTCAATGAGTGTATCCAGGTCGCCAGCCTGCTGACGATTAACCACCAGCGCAAATACCGGACGGTTGTCGGCCAGTACTTCGCCGTTGCGGTCATAAATAAATCCGCGAGGTGGTGAAATGGCTTCCAGCTGAATGCGATTACGTTCGGAGCGGGTGGCAAACTCATCATGCTGCACGACCTGCAAATAGCCGTAACGCATGAACATGATGCCAAAACCGATCAGCACGATGATGGCAGCCGTGCGCGCCCGTTGCTGAAATGTGGCAGTTTCAGCGTGAGTATCCTGTAGGGTCATGCGCTCGGTAATACTGGGTTTGGCCGAGCTGGCAATCGATGATTTTCGGTTATTTGTCATGGCCTAGCGATGATACGGGTGACCCTTGAGTAAAGTCCAAGCCCGATACACTTGTTCAGCCATTAAAATGCGAACTAACGGGTGTGGCAGGGTGAGTCGTGACAATGACCATTGTTCATCGGCGCGTTGACTGGCGGCGGGTGACAGCCCCTCCGGGCCACCAATCAGCAAACTGACAGAGCGCCCTTGTGGTAGCCACAGACGCAATGATTCGGCCAGGGATTCGGTACTGATCGGTTTTCCACCCACTTCCAGTGCAATGACATGGTCATTGTTGCCAATGGCGGCTAGCTGGGCTGCACCTTCCTGTTCGGTTAAGCGGGTGATATCGGCGTTGCGTGCGCGCTTGCCAGCCGGAATTTCAACCAGCTCCAGTCTGACGTCGTCAGTCAGGCGCTTGTTGTAATTCTGGTAGCCCTCATTGACCCAGTCGGGCATGCGCGTGCCAACGGCCAGCAAGCGTATCTTCATGATTTAAGCGGTAGTACCACCGTGGGTTTCCTGAGCGGTCCACAAGCGCTCAAGATCGTAGAATGTGCGTGTCGAGGGCAGCATGACATGCACAATGACGCCAGCCAGGTCGATCAGCACCCATTCACCATCCTGCTCACCTTCAACACCTACAGGCATGAAACCGGCGGCTTTTGCCTTGACCTGGACTTCATCGGCCAGCGCGCGCACATGACGGGTGGATGTGCCGCTCGCAATAATCATGACATCAGCCAGACTGGTCAGGGGGCGTACATCAAGTGTGGTCACTTGCTGAGCTTTCAGATCGGCCAGCGCGTTCATTGCGGCGTCATATAATTTCTGTGTATCACCATCAAATGCATTCATGAGGATGCGTTGCTCTCCAGGTGGCGGTAAAGGCCGTGCTTTAAAATATAGTCCCTTACAGGGGGGTCTAGCCAGTCCCCGAGTGGCCGTTGGTCTGTCAACGCCTGACGCAGGTCGGTGCTGGAGATGGGCCAAAGCGGGGTGTCAAGCAGCATGACGCTGCCGAAGGGGCGCGATTGTAGCAGTTGTAATGATGTTGTACGGTGATTTTTCAGCCAATTTTTGAGTGGGTCTGATGGTTCGGTCAGATCACTTGGTCGTCGTGCAATGGCAATATGTGCGAAGTTGGTCAGCTCCTGCCATTGTTGCCATTGTGTCAGCTGCGCCACGCTGTCTTCACCGATCAGAAAAACCAGTGCTTGTTCGGGGCCCAGCTGTTGTCGCCAGCGTCGCAGGCTGTCGATGGTGTAGCAGGGCGAGTCACCGTGCAGTTCGGTCAGGTCAAGTTGCCAGCTGTTTTGCTGGCTGTAATTCAGCATCAACTCCAGCATGTGCTGGCGCTGTTGTGGTGTGCTGTGGCTCTGTGCTTTGAGTGGAGAGCGATAGTTTGGCAACCACACCAGTCGGGTGACACCCAACTGGTGCTGTGCTGCGCTGGCGGCTTCACGATGGCCTTTATGCACCGGATCAAATGAGCCGCCAAACAGCATGAGCATAGGCTTAGCCTCTGATTTGCCCGTCGCCAAAAACAACCCATTTCTGTGAAGTTAGCCCTTCCAGGCCAACGGGTCCACGCACATGGATTTTATCGGTGGAAATGCCGATTTCAGCACCAAGGCCATACTCAAAGCCATCGGCAAAGCGTGTTGAGGCATTAACCATGACCGAGCTGGAGTCGACAGCGGCCAGGAAGCGCCGCGCACGGCTGTAGTTTTCGGTGACAATGGCATCGGTGTGATGCGAGCCATAATGGTTAATATGTGCAATCGCGGCTTCCACATCATCAACGATCTTGATGGCCAGTACTGGTGCCAGATATTCGGTAAACCAGTCATCTTCATTGGCGGCAATCAGGTCGTTCACGTATTCGCGACTACGTGCGCAACCGCGTAACTCAACGCCTTTTTCGCGGTAGCGTTGTGCCAGCACAGGCAGCAGTTCGGCCGCCACAGGCGCATCTATCAACAGCGTTTCCATGGCATTGCAGACGCCATAACGATGTGTTTTGGCATTAACGGCAATATTGATGGCTTTTTCCGTGTCTGCTTCGCGGTCGATAAACACATGGCAGTTGCCGTCCAGGTGTTTGATGACGGGGACTCGGGCATCTTTGCTGATGCGCTCAATCAGACCCTTGCCACCACGGGGAACAATGACGTCAACATATTCAGGCATGGAAATCAGCTGTCCGACTGCTGCCCGATCGGTTACTTCAACCACTTGAATCACGGCTTCAGGCAGACCTGCCTGGGCAAGCCCCTTGCGGATGCTGGCGGCAATGGCATTGTTACTGTGGGTGGCTTCACTGCCGCCACGTAAAATGGTGGCATTGCCCGACTTCAGGCAAAGTGATGCGGCTTCCAGCGTGACATTGGGGCGTGACTCGTAAATGATGCCGATGACGCCGAGCGGCACACGCATTTTGCCTAGTTGAATGCCTGAAGGACGAAAGGTGAAGTCAGTCATTTCGCCAACGGGGTCGGGCAGAGCAATGACCTGACGCAGGCCTTCGAGCATGCCATCAAAGCGATTGTTGTCGAGCGCCAGGCGATCAAGCAGAGCGGCATCCAATTGCTGTGCCCGGCCGTTTTCCATGTCCTTGGCATTAGCAGCCAGCACGTGCTCGCGATCAGCCTGCAGGGCTTCGTGAATAGCCTGTAAAGCGGCATTTTTAGCATTCGTACTTGCACTGGCAATGACGCGGGATGCTGCACGTGCATTGGCCCCCAATGACTGCATATAGGCAGTAATGTCCATCTACAACGCTCCAAAACTAATATCTGTCTTTACATAAAACCAGTAGACAGGATAAACCATCTCTTGTTGTTATGGCGTTTGAAATTAAGGGTATATGGGTATGGTAAGTCCAGGCTGGTCTGCTGTACGTGTGCTGATGGTCTTGTGGCTGACGGGTGTCGTGGCCGCATGCGCTCATTTGCGCCTGCCTTTGATGCCGATCAAGCTCGTGCTGGTGGATCAATCGCCAGTTACCTTTAAAGGTGAAGTTTCCTGTCCGGGCTGCAATGAACGTTGGCTGACGCTGACCCTGTTTCCGGATAAAACCTATCGCCTGCTGGAGCGTTTCAGTGCACCGACGGCACAAGACTTTTATGACCTGGGCAGCTGGCAGCTACAAGGTCAGCGCCTGTTGTTGCGAGGTGGTGTGGGGCAGTCACGACAGTTGGCTGTGGACTCTGCTGATAGTTTGAAGCTGCTGGATCATCGCGGCAAGGCGCTGCGTTCGATTCGTCGTTATGAGCTGGTTCGGCAAAAGCAAACCGATCTGTTGTCTGGCCCCATGCGTTTGACCGGGCTGTATGCCATGACGGCGCAGGGCGGTCGCTTGCATGAGTGTCTGACGGGCAAGGTGATGACCGTTAGTCCGCAAGGTTTTGGTAGTGAGCTGGCCAGGCAGTATGCCGAGCAGCAGCGTGCATTAAGCCTGCCGTTGGCAACGCCGATACTGGTGACCGTGACGGCGCAATTCACTGCGCCGACTAAAGAAAAGCAGGAGCAAATCAATGTGCATTTGCTGGATAGATTCTGGCCCAGTCGCGTTTGTCCTGCAGCCGGGTTGATGCCAGCCCAGCCCTTATTACTGACACGCTGGTTATTGATTGAATTGAATGGTCAATCGCTTGATCCGGCACGCGTGGATAAACCGGCTCATATGCGTTTGCTGGGTAATGGTCGTATGCAAGGGCATACAGGGTGCAATACGGTACAGGGGCGTTATCAGCAGCAGGCCGCCAATCTGAGTTTCAGCCAGTTGGCGACTACGCGCATGGCCTGTCATGGAGCGGTGGCAATACACGAGCAGCAATGGCTGAAGGCCTTAACGGATTCGGGGCAGTTTGAAATGCGTGGCAATCAGCTATTGCTTATTCAGGGCACCAACGTATTGGCGCGTTTCAGAGCGGATGAAATGTATTGAGTTCAGGTGTTGTCGACTTAATAAAACAAGGCGACCGTTTGACGGCTGATGGCAATGAGCTGACCACTGCTGTGCCAAAGTTGAGCGGCAATATGCGCATAACCATTCTGGGAAAATTCGGTTTTGGCTTGATACTGCCACCATCCATCGGCAGTTAAATTATCCAATGCAGCGACCAACTCCATTGTCCATGACATGGTGCTGATGGCGGCTGGTTGATGAAATTGTGAGGCGGTAGCGGGTGGCCAGGCATCGACCAGTGCCGCGATAGCAGCGGAGGTTAATGTCGGTGGTGGCTCACGAAAACGAACCCAGCCGCCGATATCCGCGCTGGTGCTGCCAGTAAAGGGCAGGTCGCCCTGTGCCCAGCGAAACTCGAACTGCTGGGTGAATTCGGGCGTAATACCGGGCAGATAAGGCAGTGCGGTGAGTGTTTCCGGTGCCGCAAAAGCAGGTGTCTCGACAGCAGGTACTGTGATGGCAGAGCTGCGATCATCAGCGAAGGCTGCCAGTATGGCTGACACCACCTGACCATTTTGGCTGGCAGAGCCTTGTGTCTGACTGGCTGATTTTCCGGCCCGCAACAGGTGGCTGCTAAGCTGGATATCTCCAACGTTTGCCGGCCCCACAAAATTGACTGACATTGAGCGCAAGGGGCGTTGGATATTCAGTCGTTGCTGGCTGTGCTGTAACAGGATGGCAGCTATCAGCCCACCATAGGTTGCACGTCCCTGGCCCCAGTTGGGCAGGATGGTCATGCCGTTTGAGCCAGGGGTAATGCTTTGCATCATATTGGCAAAACTCATACAGCCTCCGCTGGCGTCAGGGGAAAGAGTGGCTGCCCTGCCATCGCCATGGCCAGTTGCAGCAGCAAATCCCAGGCGCGTTCATTGGACTGGCCTTTGATGGCCTTATCAATGGCCAGCAGTAATCCATGGAGCTGGTGCAGGCGTCGTAGTGGCAGGCGTTTGAGCGCCTGTTGCGCAGGACCCTGGCGCTTGGCCCAGAATCCTGCCTGGCTGAGCTGAGCCGTTGATACCTGGCGTTGCCCGTTAATGGCGTTGTGCTCAGCAATTTGAATCAGACTGCGCAGGTCTTTTTGCAGCGCCCACAATACGACTGACTCGGCAATGCCTTCAGACTCCAGGCCGAGTATCAGGCGAGCGCTGCGTGCGCCATCACCCAGTAACACGGCATCGGCCAAATCAAACACCGAGTAACGTGCGCTGTCGCTGATCAGACTGGCGACCAAAGCTACACTGATACGCTCGTTGTTATGCAGCAGTTGCAGCTTTTCCAGCGTTTGCGCAGCGGCCAGCAAATTGCCCTCGGTGCGATCAGACAGCAGTTGCAGGGCGTCGTCATCAAAGCTGAGTCCCATGCGCTGTCCGCGTTGAGCCAACCAGCGCGGCAGTTCGGCGGCATCAACGGGATACAGGGTCAGTACGGCTCCCGCGCTATCCAGCGCACTGAACCATTTGCTTTTTTGTGCGTTGCCATCGAGTTTGGGTAACGTGATCACCAGCCAGGTGTCTTCGGGTGGCCGTTGGGCAAGCTCGATGAGTGCCGCGCTGGCACTGGCGTCTGGTTTGCCGCTAAAGCGCAGCTCCAGCAGCTTGCGTTCGGCAAACAGTGATAGTGCCTGGCTGTCGGCCAGCAGACTGTCCCAGTCAAAGCTGCGCTCAATGCTGTGCTGCACGCGTTCGTCATAGCCATGACGACGAGCCTGCTGTCGAATTGCGTCAAGGCTTTCCTGCACCAGCAGAGGTTCGTCGCCGGTGAGCACATGCAGTCGTATCGTCGTATTGTCGAGGTGAGACGACAGCTGCTCGGGACGAATTTTCATAAGCGCTTAGAGAGCCTCGGCCGGGGTTGCATCAGGCGCCAGATCAGCACGTTTGGTGCGCGCCAGCTGAGTCACAATCTGTCCACTGGCCTGTTGGCGCAATTGCGAAATTAGCAGGTTCTCTTCTTCAAACTTGCCGACAATGCGGGTGTTGTCGAACTGGTAAGTGCGACGCAGCTGAACCTTGCGCAGGTTGCTGGCCGGTATGCCACTGGCATGTCGGAACTGGAAGTCGACTTCATAGACCAGCGTGTATTCTGCTGCCTTGGCGCGACGATCCAGCGTTGAGGTTTGCCGGTTAATACGCTCTGATGTGATATGCAGCACAACATCGGCATCCGGGCTGATTTCGCCACCGATTCGACGGATGCCATCTTCGAGCAGACGGTTCAGTTCGCCGGCTTCGGATTGCAGCACAATGGGTGTCAGCTCGATAACCTGTGGTGTTAAACCGCGCAGTTGGAAGCCGCAGGCACTAAGACCCAATAGTGTTAGAGCAAATAAAATAGTGCGCATTCGGCTGACTCTCCTGAAACCGACTTAAACCACAATACTGACAAGTTTTTGTTTTACCACAATGACTTTTTTCGGCGTCTGGCCATTGATGAAGCGCTGGGCATCGACATTGGCCAGAGCAGCCGCTTCGATACTGGCATTGTCGGCATCGGCGGGCACTTCAATCTGACCACGTACCTTGCCATTGACCTGAACCACGAGGTGAATACTGTCCCGTGTCAGTGCTGTGGCATCAACTTCCGGCCAGCGTGCATTGAGCAGTCCTTGAGACTCACCCAGTGCCTGCAACAGGGCATGTGCAATATGCGGCACAATCGGTGCCAGTAACAGCACTGCCTTGTGCAATACGTCGCGCTCCAAAGCCAGTGCCTGACCTGCATCGGTATTGTGTCTGGACAGCGCATTGAGCAATTCCATGACGGCTGCAATGGCAGTGTTGAAGGTCAGGCGGCGGCCGTAGTCATCACTAACTTTGGCAATGGTTTCGTGCAGCTTGCGGCGCAGAGCCTTGTCGTCTGCCGTGAGAGCGCTGATGTCGAGGGCAGGAATGTCGCCCTTGGTGACATGGTTGTGCACGAGCTTCCACAGGCGACGCAGGAAGCGGTTGGCGCCTTCAACGCCGGTATCAGACCACTCCAGTGATTGCTCTGGCGGTGCGGCAAACATCATGAACAGGCGTGAGGTGTCGGCACCGTACAGGTCGATCAGTGATTGCGGATCGACGCCGTTGTTTTTCGACTTGGACATTTTTTCCATGCCACCGTGCGTTACCGGCAAACCATCATCATTCAATGTGGCACCGGTAATGCGACCTTTGTCATCGCGACTCAGGGTGACATCGGCTGGATTGATCCATTGTTTCTTGCCATCACCAGCATCGCGATAAAACGTGTCGGCAATGACCATGCCTTGCGTGAGCAGATTCTTGAATGGCTCATTTCCCTCAACCAAACCTTCATCACGCATCAGCTTGTGGAAGAAGCGGGCGTACAGCAGGTGCAAAATGGCGTGTTCAATGCCGCCAATATATTGATCTACCGGCAGCCATTGCTGTGCTGCGGCTTTATCAACCAGGCCGGTATCGCATTGTGGTGAGGCATAACGGGCGTAATACCAAGACGATTCGACAAAGGTGTCCATGGTGTCGGTTTCGCGTTTGGCGGCTGCACCACAGTCAGGGCAGGTGGTTTCATAAAACTCGGGCATGCGGGCGAGTGGTGAACCCGCGCCATCAGGTACTACGTGCTCAGGCAATACCACCGGCAATTGATCTTCCGGAACGGGTACGTCACCACAGCTGGGGCAGTGAATGACCGGGATGGGACAGCCCCAGTAACGTTGACGCGAAATGCCCCAGTCGCGCAGACGGAATTGGGTCTTGCGTGCCCCATGAGCGTTGGCTTCCAGGTCGGCAACAATGGCATCAAATGCCTGCTCAAAATTCAGGTCGTCGTATTTGTCGCAATTGACGGTGACGAGTCCTGTCTTGTCGGCGTACCAGTCCTGCCAGATTTGGCTGTCGAAGGTGCTGTCGCCTTGTTCACGTTGATAGACCGGCACAATAGGTAACTGGTATTTGCCGGCAAAGGCAAAGTCACGCTCATCATGCGCAGGCACGGCCATGACTGCACCTTCGCCGTAACCCCAGAGTACATAGTTGGCGACATAAACCGGCAGCTTGTTGTCATTGAGCGGATGCAGCACGTACTGGCCGGTGGCCATGCCTTTCTTTTCCATGGTGGCCATGTCGGCTTCGGCGACAGAACCTGCCTTGCATTCGGCAATAAAAGCGGCCAGCGCAGGCTGGGTTTCGGCAGCGCGTTGTGCCAGCGGGTGCTCGGCGGCGATAGCGACATAGGTCGCACCCATCAGGGTGTCCGGGCGAGTGGAGTAAACCTTGAGTTGACCACTGATGCCGATACTGGCCTGGTCATAATCAAACACAATGTCGGCACCAAAGCTTTTGCCGATCCAGTTGCGTTGCATGGTCTTGACCTGCTCGGGCCAGCCATCGAGCTGATCCAGATCGGCCAGCAACTGTTCGGCATATTGCGTGATGCCGAAGTAGTACATGGGGATTTCACGCTTTTCGACCACGGCACCTGAGCGCCAGCCTCTGCCATCAATGACCTGTTCGTTGGCGAGTACGGTCTGGTCAACCGGATCCCAGTTCACGCTGCCCGATTTTTTGTAGATGACGCCCTTTTTGAACAGGCGGGTAAACAGCCATTGTTCCCAGCGGTAGTAGTCCGGTTTGCAGGTGGTGACTTCACGGCTCCAATCAATGGCCAGGCCCAATGATTTAAGCTGTGTTTTCATGTATTCAATATTGGAATAAGTCCAGGCCGCAGGGGCTACCTGATTATTCATGGCGGCATTTTCGGCAGGCAGACCGAAGGCGTCCCAACCCATGGGTTGCAGTACATTAAACCCGTTCAGGCGCTTGTAGCGGCTGATCACATCACCGATGGTGTAGTTGCGCACATGGCCCATATGCAGCTTGCCGCTGGGATAAGGAAACATCGACAGGCAGAAGTACTTGGGCTGTGTCGAGGCATCGTCGGCATGGAAGGCATTGGCCTGTGCCCACTCCTGCTGGGCGGTTTGCTCAATGGCGCTGGGTTGATACTGTTCTTGCATAACTAATGGGACCAATCGATTTGCGATGGCATAGGATACTCCAAGCGCCACGGTGAGGTAACGCATGATCCTGACTCAAGTAGTGCATTTGTTGCTGCTTCCTCCCGGATTGCAGTGTCTGATGGCCATTTTGGCGGTAGTGCTGGCTTGTCGCGGTCATCGCCGATCAGCGGGTGTATTGGCTGTGACGGCGGTGTTGAGCCTGTATTTGCTGGCGACTCCGTTTGCCAGTGCCTGGCTGGTCAAACCATTGCAGCGGGCGCATTTGATGGTGTCGGATCTGGAGCAGTTACGTCATTCGGGTTATCAGGCGATTGTGGTATTGGGTGGAGGTCGTGTTACTCAGGCGCCGGAGTACGGTGATGTCGATACGGTCAGTGCGCTCCCGTTGCAGCGCTTGCGTTATGCCGCAAGGATACAGCGCACAAGTGGTTTACCTTTGTTGGTGAGCGGTGGAGCCTTGCGGGCAGGGCAGGTCAGTGAGGCTGCCTTGATGGCGAATGTGTTGCGTGAAGATTTTGGTGTGCCGGTACGCTGGCTGGAAACAGAGTCCAGAACAACACAGGAAAATGCCGAGGCCTCTGCGCGAATGCTGGCTCAACATGGCGTCACTCATGTCATTTTGGTGACCGATGCGCTGCATATGCGTCGTGCCCATGCCAATTTTGTCCGGCAGGGGCTGACAGTGTTGCCTGCCGCGACCGGATATATGGCCCCGGCCAGTGCGTATTCTCTGCTTGCGTGGTTGACGCCGCAGCATGATACTTTAGGGAGTAGTCGTCGTGCCATGCACGAGTGGTTGGGCTTGTTGCGTGACACCTTGCGGTAAACTTTCGAGTGAACATGGAGGGTTGTCTTATGGCTTTTACAAAACTGCAAATCACCCACCCAGAAAGTGGGGAAGTTAGATCGGCTCCCGTTGGGGTGTCATGGACAGTGTTCTTTTTCGGGTTTATTCCACCACTGCTTCGTGGCGACTACAAATGGGGTCTGATCATGTTGGCACTCTGGGTGCTCAGTGCCGGTGTTCTGGCGTCTTGGCTGATACATATTGTCTTCATGTTTATTTACAACAAGCTCTACATCAAGGAAATGATTGCAGAGGGCTATGTAGTGACCCAGATGGATGAGTCACTTGAGCAAAAAGTTGTCGATAAACTGGGCTTCAAATTGCCAAGAGGTTGAGGGCGCTTATTGAAAGCGCAGGGCTTCAATGGGCTTGAGTTTGGCAGCTTGATTGGCGGGGTAAAAGCCAAAGAAGATGCCAATGGCGGCGGCTACCCCAAAGGCCAGCAGCAATGACCAGATGGTGACGATCACCAGCAGGTCGAATAGTGCAGAGACCAGCCAGGCACCGCTGATACCCAGTAGTAGCCCGATTAGACAGCCCAGTAGCGAAATCATGACGGCCTCCAGTAGAAACTGCGAGCGTATGGCGCTGGGTGGCGCTCCTATGGCCATGCGAATGCCGATTTCACGTGTTCGTTCGGTGACGGAGACCAGCATGATATTCATGATGCCGATGCCACCAACCAGTAGTGAAATGGACGCAATGGCGCCCAGCAGCAAGGACAGGATGGCCGTGGTTTCGGCCGCTGTATTGGCCAGTGCGGTCAGATTCTGGATGGTAAAGTCATCTTCGGCATCAGCACCCAGCCGATGTCGCTGACGCAGCAGACTACGCATACCTTCTTCAGCCAGTGGCATGACTTCTTCAGAGTCGGCCTGCACCATGATCATTCGTATCGAGTCACGAAAACGGTTGCCGGCTAATTTGCGTTGTACGGTGGTGACTGGCATGACAATGCTGTCATCCTGGTCTCGCCCATCCAGACTTTGACCTTTGCTGCCCAGTACGCCGATGACTTCAAATGGCAGGTTACGGATACGAATGCTTTGTCCTATCGGGTCTTTGTCGGCAAACAGTTCACGAGCAACGCGTTTGCCGATAACAGCAACCTGAGCGGCTGAACGGATTTCCGGCTCGGCGAATGAATAGCCCTGGCTGATCGGCCAGTCACGCACCAGGAAATAGTCATCATTAGTGCCGATGATGTTGGTGTTCCAGTTGTTGGTGCCAAAAATGACCTGTGCATTGCTTTGTACTACTGGTGCTGCGGCGCGTACATGGCGTGCTCTGGCCAATGCGGTGGCATCCTCGGCGGTCAGGCTGACGGCACTGCCAAAACCACTGCGTACGCCATTGGCACTGGTCGAACCAGGAATGACAATAAACAGATTGGCTCCCATGCTGCGAATCGATTCGTTGACTTTTTCTTGCACGCCCTGGCCAATGGCGAGCATGGCGACCACTGAGCCAACACCAATAATCATGCCCAGCATGGTCAGGAAGCTGCGTAGCCGATTGGCTTTGAGTGCCAGCAGCGCTTCTCGTAGCATCACGAACCACATTATGGTGATACTCCTGCGTGATGACTGTGTATGGCTTGAGCCAGCCCGGTTTCAACATCGCCGTCATGTACTTTATGGCCATCGACCAGACGAATTAATCGGTTGGCATAGGCGGCAATATCAGCCTCATGAGTGACCAGTACCAGGGTGATGCCTTCATTGCGATTCAGTTCGGTAAATAGTGCCATGATGTCGTTGCTGGTGCTGCTGTCGAGGTTGCCGGTGGGTTCGTCTGCCAAAATGAGCGCGGGTTGATTGACCAGTGCACGAGCAATGGCGACACGTTGCTGCTGGCCCCCGGAAATCTGGTTTGGAAAGGCATGGGCCCGATGTCCCAGTCCCACTTTGTTGAGCATGGTTTGTGCCCGTTGACGTCGCTCGGCCAACGGTACACCGGCATAGATCAGGGGCATGGCGACGTTGTCCAGCAGGCTGCTGCGTGACAGCAGGTTAAAGCCCTGAAAGACAAACCCGATGAAGCGATTACGCAATCCAGCCTGAGCTATGACATTAAGCTTGCCGACTTCCTTGCCGGTGAGCAGGTAACGACCGGCACTGGCGGTATCAAGACAACCCAGGACATTCATCAGCGTAGATTTGCCTGAGCCGGAAGGCCCCATAATGGCAACAAATTCACCGGAATTTATGCTCAGGTTGATTCCTTTCAGGATATGTGTCGGACCGTCTGCGCCGGGATAGTCCTTGCACAGGTCGGTCAGCTCAATCACGGTGTTCATCTGGTGGACATCCTGAAGCGCAGACCACTGCCGGCCTGGGTCTTGGCGTCTTGTACACGCTCGATCACTACACGCGTAGTCTCATCAATATTGTCTGTAATGACTTCGGTATAACGTCGGTCAGTAATGCCCAGACGGACTGGCAAGGCGGTGAGCTTGCCTGCTTGCAGTATCCATAAGGTACTGCCGTTGTTGTCGCGCGGGCGGTTGGTGTTGGCATCAGCCGGTGGGCGAAAGCGCAGTGCGGCGGTGGGGACACGCAATATATCCTGACGCTCCTGAGTCACAATGCTGACACTGGCGGTCATGCCTGGCAGCAATATTTCATCGGGATTGTCGACACTGATCACTACGTCATAGGTCACGACATTTTGCTCGGTACGGGGGTTCAGTCGTACTTGCTGGACCAATCCCTGAAAGCTGCGATCCGGATAGGCATCAACCCGAAAGCGCGCACTTTGACCGACTTTGATGCGGCCAATGTCAGACTCGGTGAAATAGGCATTAATGACCATTTGTCGCAAGTCCTGAGCAATTTGATAAAGCTCTGGTGTTTGGAAGCTGGCGGCAACGGTTTGGCCTACGTCGACGGCGCGTGATACCACAACACCCGCGACCGGGGAGCGAATCACGGTATAGCTCAGGTTGACCTCATCTCGATCCAGTTGTGCCTGAGCCTGACTGACTCTGGCTCGTGCTTCGGCCAGTGCCTGTTGCACCTGATCTTGTTCCTGGCTGGAGGCGAAGCCTTCCTGTACCAGAGGTTGAATACGGGTCCAGTTGTTCTGTGCCAGGCGCAAGTTGGCCTGAGCACTGCCCAGATTGGCGCGAGATTGGGTTAGTTGTGCGCGAATCAATGAGTCGTCCAGACGCATTAATACCTGACCGTCGCTGACCCGATCGTTGAAGTCGGCACTATAGCTTTGCACAATGCCCGATACTTGCGTGCCTACAGACACCAGAGTGACTGGACTGAGCTGGCCGTTGGCGGTCACGGTTTCGGCAATGTCGCCGCGTGACAAAGCTTCGGTGCGATACTGATTGCTGGCATCCTTGGTGCCACATGCGCTCAGGCCCGTCAGCAGCATCAGTGTTAGTGCAAGGCGAATAGGGGCGCTCATGGTTGTATTTCCTCAATGACCGAAGTGGGTAGCAACGGGTGCTCGTCACGTACCAGTAGTCCACTGGCCTGGGCCAGTTGCAGGCGTGCAGCTGCCAGATCGTAAGTGGATTGTGCTTGTTGTTGTCTGGCATCGGCCAGATTGCTTTGTGCATTCAGAACGTTGAGCAGATTGCCCAGACCGGCATCGTAGCGAGCACGTGCGGCACGACTGGACTCACTGGCTGCCTGCAGTAGTGCCTCGGTCGCCTTGATTCGTGCCTGTGCGGTATTCAGGCGTTGCCAGGCCAGCCAAACATCCAGCTGTATTTGTTGCTCCACGCGATCCAGCTCAATCGACTGTTCATCAATTTGAGAGCGTACCGCACGACGTTGGTTGCTGAGCCTGAAGCCGGTGAACAGCGGCATGCTGGCAGTCAGCGCAATTTGTCCGCTATCGCGTTGACCAAAGTCATCGACACGATTGCCCTGACTGGCACTGACATTGAGTGTAGGTAACGATTGTGACGCCAGACGATCCAGTTCTGATTCGGTGGCTGCCATGCGCGCTTGTTGTGCCAGCCGATCTGGGCGTGTGTTCATGGCAAATTGTGTGAGCGCCTCGATATCAGGCAGGGCGGCAAGCACTGACTCACTGACATAGGGTTGCAGAGTCAGGCGTGTGCTGGCGGGATAGGCGGCCAGTGTGGCCAGTTGACCTTGCTGGCTGGCCAGTTCTCCTGCACGTTGAATGACCAGTAATTGAGCCTGTGCAGCGGCTGTTTGTGCCTGCAATACATCTTCTTTGGTTGCTGAGCCAAGGCTGAACCGTCGTTCGGCGGCTTTGGCGGTTTCGTCAGCGGCTTGCGCACTGGCTTTGGCCGCACTCAGATTATCCATGCTGGCCAGTTGCTGGAAAAATGCCTGTACTGCTGCAATGGCACGCTCCTGGCTGCGCAAGTCGGCGGTTTGTTGCAAGGCTGACAAGGTTTGTCGAGCCTGCTCCAGTCCGGCTCGTCGTCCGCCAAAGTCCCATAGCAACCAGCTGGCATTGATGCTGTGTTGTCGGGTGTTATCACCCTGACCCAGGTGTTCGCCACTGCGTGCCAGGCCTGCACTGACGCTTAATGTGGGTAAATAGTCCGAGCGGGCAACACCGACTTGGGCCTGTTGTGTCTGTACGCGCTGCCAGGCGGCACGGGTATCTGTGTTGGCACATAAAACACGCTCAATAACCTGTGCCAGCGTTGCGTTGTCCTGTGCCTGGATGTCCGGGCAGGACTGCGCGGCTGCCGCATGGATATTTGATGTCCATGTCAGCAGAGCAACACATGCACTGGTCAGAAAAAAAGATTTACCCACGAGGATGTCCTAGGTTGGCAAGCAATGTGCTGATGATGACGTGACCAGGGCGAATGTGGTTGACGAGCATTATTTTTATGTAACTGTTATAATGTTGCATTATTGCTCTCGGTCAGAGGTATTTCATGTTGTTTTCCAATGCTGATTCCCGGTTGCCCGTAACGGTGCTATCTGGCTTTCTGGGTGCAGGCAAAACCACGTTGTTAAACCATATTTTGCACAATCGTGAAGGTTTGCGTGTTGCTGTTATCGTAAATGATTTGAGTGACGTGAATATTGACGCTGATTTGGTATATAACCAAGTGGATTTGCGTCATAGCGAAGAACGTCTGGTGGAAATGTCCAATGGTTGTATCTGCTGTACCTTGCGAGAGGATTTGCTGGCCGAAGTCACGGCACTAGCGCGTGAAAACAAGTTTGATTACCTGATTATCGAATCAACCGGAATTTCTGAACCATTACCGGTGGCTGAAACATTTACCTTTCGTGATGAAGACGGTGTGTCTTTGTCTGATCTGGCCAGACTGGATACGCTGGTGACGGTGGTGGATGCGGTCAATTTTCCTGCCGAGTATCTGGCGGCACGAGCTTTGCAGGAAGCGGGAGAGTCATTGGGTGATGGCGATGAGCGTACCGTGACCGACTTGTTGACGGAGCAGGTGGAGTTTGCCGATGTGTTGCTGCTGAGCAAAACAGATCTGGTGGATGAAGATGATGTGCGGGCGTTAATGGCGGTATTGCGTAGCCTGAATCGTCACGCACGCATTGTGCCAATGCGTCAGGGGCAGGTGGCTCTTGATCAGGTATTGAATACGGGGCTGTTTGATTTTGATCGTGCCAGTGCAGCGCCGGGTTGGTTAGCCGAAATGCGTGGTGAGCATGTGCCAGAAACGGAGGAATATGGCATCAGTTCGTTTGTGTATCGTGCGCGGCGCCCATTTCACCCTCGGCGTTTTTGGGATTTTCTGCAGCAGCCTTGGCCGGGTGGTGGCCGACTATTACGCAGCAAAGGCTTTTTCTGGCTGGCCAGTCGTCCTGAAATGGCAGGTAATTACTCACAGGCTGGCGGTATTTTGCGTCATGGCCCTGCCGGGTTATGGTGGGCTGCGGTGGAGCCGGAGCGCTGGCCTGAAAGTGAAGAAAGTCGTAATCACATCCTGTCAAACTGGGATGATCAAGTGGGTGATTGTCGTCAGGAGCTGGTTTATATCGGGCAGGGGCTGGTAGAGGCTGAGGCCAGAACCGCGCTGGATGCCTGTTTGCTGAGTGATGCTGAAATGGCTGAAGGGGCGGCGGCGTGGCAGCAGTATGACGATGTTTTTCCGAGCTGGAGTTAGTACGGTCGGCGACGTCCGGATACCAGTGCAGTACGCAAGGCAGACTCCAGTGTCGGGTGTTGAAAGGTGTAGCGCTCCTGCAACAATCGGCTAGGTACTACACGTTGGCCATCCAGTAACAGGGTGGACATTTCACCCATGGCCAACTTGATGACGCTGGCCGGTACGCGCAAAAAGGCAGGGCGGCGTAGCAGTCCGGCCAGGGTGCTGGTGAACTCGTTATTGGTGACCGGTCGTGGGCCGGTCAGGTTAAAAATACCGCTGAGTGTTTGATCATCCAGCAGCTGTTGAACGATGGCGACCACATCGGCCAGCGATATCCATGAAATGTATTGTTGACCATCACCCAGCGGACCACCCAGCCCTAAGCCAAAGACCGGGAGTACACGACGTAAAAAGCCGCCGTTGGGGCCAATGACCAGGCCGGTGCGGATAATGCAGACACGCACACCAAAGTCTGTGGCACTTTGCGCGGCCTGTTCCCATAAGCGACAGAGCTGATGTACATATTCATCGCGTGGTGCGGCGTGTTCATCCAGAATGCGGTCTGCCTGACTGCCATACCAGCCAACAGCAGAGGCGGAAATCAATACTTGAGGTTTGTGTTTGGCGCGGCGAATCCAGTCAACGACATCTTCGGTGAGTGCAATTCGGCTGGCGGCCAGTTCGCGTTTGCGTTGTGATGTCCATGGCTTGTCGGCAATGCCTTCACCGGCCAGATTGATCACGGCATGAAATACGGTGCTGCGTTCCAGTTCATCCAGGCGACGGATATAGTGCAGGCGAGTAGCACCATCAAGCTGGCCGAGTTTGCTGGCTGCTTTTTCCGGATAACGTGTCAGCACGGTAATGTGCACAGGCTTTACGGTGTCATCGGCTAATAGTTGAGTAATCAGCTGGCTGCCAATGAAGCCTGTGCCGCCGGTGATCAGGATGTTCATGCAGGTATTGCCTCGTAACACGTAAACTCAGCTGGACAGTCTAGCCATGGCGGATAGCGTTTGGAAAGTCGATAGGCCGGATTAGTTGTGTATTTGGAGAAATGGTGGGATGACAATAGCAGTACACCTGATTACGGGCTTTTTGGGCGCAGGTAAAACCAGCTTTATTAGTGCATTGTTGGCTCAGCGTCCAGCGGGTGAGCGTTGGGCTGTCTTAGTGAATGAGTTTGGTCGAATTGGTATTGATCAGGCGGCCTGGGCTGGTTCGGATGTGCTGGTGAAGGCGGTGCCGGGTGGATGCATGTGTTGTGCGCAAAGTCTGCCGATGCAGATTGCGCTGGGCCAGATCAGCAGCGAGCAGGGCATTACCCGTTTATTGATCGAGCCATCAGGCCTAGGGCATCCGGTACAGATTCGTGAAACGCTGACGGCACCGCATTGGCAACATTACTTCACCATGGCAGCAAGCTTGTGTGTGCTGGATGGCCGGCAGCTGGCGGATGAGAAAATCAGAACGCATGAGACGTTTCTGGCTCAGGTCGCTATTGCCGATGCCTTGATACTGAGCAAAAACGATGTGCTGAATGAGGCGGAAAAGGCTTTGGCTCAGGGTTTTGCTGTATCACAATCACCGGCCAAAGCCAGTTTCCTGATCGGTCAGGATGCACAGGGTAATATCGCGGTTAGTCTGGATTGCCTGAACATTACGCCGACTCGGCCTGTGCGTCAGCAGCGTTCACTATTGCATGTCAAACCTGCGCTAAGTGCTCCGGTGGCTCTGCCAGCTATTGACCCTCCCTATCATTATCACGAGCAGGCATTGGCGCATGAGGTGGGTGGCTGGGTTTTTCCGGCAGACTGGCAGTTTGACCATGATGCGCTGATGAGTCTGATGCTGCTGTGGCAGGGTGAGCATGTCAGCCGCATTAAAGGGGTTCTGCACACCGACAAGGGCTGGTTTTTCTTTAATATCGAAGGCGCTACCTTGTCGGTGCGTGCCAGTGAATATCGTGCCGATAGTCGGCTGGAGCTGATCTCGTTGCAGGCGCGAGACTGGGCCGGCAACGAGCAGCAGTTATTGGCGTGTATGCTTGCGCCAGCTCAATCCGCTCAAGATCAGCAATAGGCCGGTCAGGCTGAGCAGCAGTGGCCATGTACCCCAGCGCTGCCAGGGTGTATGGCCGGTGGCAGGGTAGATTGTGCCGCGTAATACGGCGGCTTCAAAACGGGGTGCTATATCCGTGATAGTGCCTTTGTCATCCAGAATGGCGGTGATGCCATTATTGGTGCCGCGCAGAATATAGCGTCCGGTTTCTCGCGCACGCATACGCACCATCTGGAAGTGCTGGTCGGGCCCGATCGAGCGTCCAAACCAGCCATCATTACTGATCGTGATCAGATAGTCTGCGGGTCTGGACAGGCGTTGTACCAGGCTGGGGTAGGCAATTTCGTAACAGATAAACGGAGCCATGGCGAAGTTGCCCAGCATCAGTGGTGCCTGGCTGCGTGGGCCCCAGGTAAAACTGGACATGGGCAAATCAAAGAATGGAATGGTGCCGCGCAGCCAGTCTTCAAATGGAATGTATTCTCCAATCGGCACCAGTTGTTGCTTGTGATAAATCCCGGTGCCGTTCCCCAATGCGGCAATGCTGTTGTAGTACAACACGTCGGTGCGGGTTTTATTCCAGGTGGCAAAGGGAATGCCGGTGACAAATGCGGTGTTGCTGCGCAAGGCATTCATTTCCAGCTCGGTCAGTTCTTCAGTGGCCTCATGGGCAAACATCGGAATGGCGGCTTCGGGCCACAGCAACACGTCCTGGCCCCATTCATTGGCGCTGAGGTCGTTGTAGATGGCCAGTGTTTTGTCTCGCCATTCCAGAGCCCATTTGGATTCTTGCGGGATATTGCCTTGTACCAGACTGACGCTGATGGGCTGGTCTTTGTCAATTTGAGTCCAGCTGATGGGCAGCAGCAAGCCACCGACCAGCCAGGTCAGTGCCAACGCCAAAATGGCAGCAGGAGCCTGCTTGCCATGACGCCAGATACGAAATAACGCCGTTGCCGTGATGGCTGCTGCAAAGCTGACACCATAAATGCCAATGATAGGTGCCCAACCGGCCAGTGGTGTATCAATAAAGCCGTAACCCAGCATTAACCATGGGAAGCCGCTTAATACCCAACTGCGCAACCATTCGCCTAATACCAGCAGTGCGGGTAGTGCCAGCCAGGCATACGGTTGTAAGCGCAGGCGAACGGTCAGCCAGCCCAGCAAGGCAAAAAAGCTGGCCATGACCAGTGCCACCAGGGTGAGCAATGCAATGGCCAGTGGCCAGGAAGTGTCGCCATAATCGTGCATGGATACCAGCAGCCAGCTGGCACCATGCAGCCACAGACCGAGACCAAACAGATAGGCTATTTTGGTGGCACGTGCGGCGTTGTCCTGACGTAATAACTCGACAAAAAGTCCGAGTGCAATTAGTGCCACTGGCCACCATGTCAGCGGCGCCAGTCCCAAGGGCATGAGTGCGCCCAGCATCAGTGCAAGCCAAGGAGCCAGCGGGCTGGCTGGCAGCGCGTCCAGAATAATAAAGAAGAGTTTCATGGTGCTTAGCGCGTCTCCACTTTCAATAGTTGCAACGCGCGTGAATTGGTTTGCATGATGGTAAAGCGTATCCGGTTCAGCTCAATATGCTCACCCTGATCAGGCATTCGCTCAAAGGCGTTGAGCAGAATGCCTGCGATGGTGTCGAAGTCTTCATTGCTGAAATCGGTGGCAAAAAAATCGTTGAATTCGGTAATGCCGATCTGGGCTTTTACCAGCCATTCGCGTGGGCCGGTTTCCTGAATCAGAATGTCTTCGTCTGCTTCGTAATCGTGCTCGTCGTCAATCTCGCCGACAATTTGCTCCAGGGCGTCTTCCAGCGTAACCAGTCCGGCTATGCCGCCGTATTCATCAACGACAATGGCCATATGGCTTTTTTTGCTGCGAAATTCACGAATCAGTTTGTCGATGTGAGTGGTTTCCGGCACAAAAAAGGCAGGTCTCAAAAAGTCTTTCAGGGTGATGCGATCACGATTTTCCAGAATCAGTTGCAGCAGATCCTTGGCAAATAAAATGCCCAGCACTTCATCCGGGTTGTCTGAGGCGAGTACGGGAAAACGGGAGTGGGCGGATTCAATCAGTCCGGGCAGAAACTCACGCAGGTCATCATCTGCCCGAATGGCTACCATTTGGCCACGTGGAATCATGATTTCACGTACCTGGCGCTCGGAAACCTCCAGTGTGGATTCGATGATTCGTCGTGCTTCCGTGTCCATCAGGCCACGCTCAGCGGCATCACGAATAATGGCAATCAGCTCTCCCCGGGTGCCTGGTTCGCCATGCAAGGCGTCGGTAATGCGTGTTAACCAGGATCGGCCAGGTTCGCTGCTAGATCGTCCGTCACTCATGATGCGTTATTCCTCGGTCCCGACCAGTGTGTCGGGCATAACTAGATAGGGGTTATTACAGCCCAGACTGGCCAGAATCGCAATTTCCAGTGCTTCCATGGCATTGGCCTGTTCATCTTCAATGTGGTCAAGCCCCAGTAAATGCAGGCTGCCATGTACGAACAGATGCAGCCAGTGGTCTGCGTTGGCCTTGCCTTGTTGCTGACTTTCCTGTGCCACTACAGGGGCACAGATAATCAGGTCGCCGAGTGGCAGCTCATCCAGTTCTTGCGGCAGCCAGTCGGGTAACTCGGCCGGAAATGACAACACGTTGGTGGCATAGTCTCGACCCCGATATTGCAGGTTGAGTGTGCGTCCTTCTCGCTCATCAACGACGCGAATTGCCATGCTGAGTGTGCGCTGAGCCAGTATGGCGTCAATGTATATGGATGACGGCAGCAGGCGGGCGTTCTGTTGCAAAAACTTGAACAGACTCTCTGCCCAGAGGTTGAACTGGTGTTCATCTGGATGGTGATCAGGGCTTAGGGCAGGGTCTGCCTCAAGCCATAATTCGATACTCATGATGAACTCTCGGGACGTGGCTTGGCAGGAGGCTGTTTGGCATCCCAGGCTTCATAGGCATCAATAATTTTCATGACCAGAGGGTGGCGCACCACATCACGTGAGCTGAAGCGGGTGATATGAATGCCATCGACATCCTGCAAAATACGTAGCGCCTGAGTCAGGCCGGAGGGCATGCCTCGCGGCAGGTCAACCTGGGTGACATCGCCAGTGATGACCGCCTTGGAGCCATAGCCCAGACGGGTCAGAAACATTTTCATTTGCTCTGGCGTGGTATTTTGCGCTTCATCCAGAATGATGAATGAATGGTTCAGTGTACGTCCCCGCATATAGGCCAGAGGGGCTACCTCAATGACCTGGCGATCAATCAGTTTGGCGACACGTTCAAACCCCAGCATTTCATACAGTGCGTCGTAGAGTGGGCGCAGATAGGGGTTGATTTTTTCTGACAGGTCGCCGGGCAGAAAGCCCAGTTTTTCTCCAGCTTCTACGGCAGGGCGTACCAATAAAATACGACGAACCAGATTGCGCTCAAGCTGATCGACTGCCGCTGCGACGGCGAGATAGGTTTTGCCGGTACCGGCCGGGCCAACGCCAAAGCTGATGTCATTGGCCAGAATTTCTTCAACATAACGCCGCTGGTTTTCACCACGTGGGCGAATAACGCCCTTTTTGGTCATCAGTGCAGGACCGTTTGCACTGATGTCAGCCTTGCGTTGCTCGGTACTGTGTCCCAGCACAATTTGAAGTACCAGATGCACGGTTTCCGGGGCCAGTTCCAGACTATCTTCAGTCTCGCTGTACAGGCGCTTGATGACGGTGGCTGCCTGCTCGGCACTGACGCTTTCGCCCTCAATCCAGAATGCATAACCCCGTTGATTGATCTGAACCTGCAGGCGTTGCTCAATCAGTTTGATGTGCTCATTGAATTGGCCACAAAGCTGTGACAGGCGGCGAGGATCATGCGGCTCCAGGTCGATGGTCTGGCGAAGTTGGTCCGTGCTGTTCAAGTGGTCATGGCTCCTGCGGATTTCAGGCTTTCAGAATACCGTAAAACCGGGTTTGCAACAGCAATGTCGGTGTGCTTAAAAAATCATTTGCATAAGTGACATGAGTTGCTATTGTTGGCCGAGACTGATTAGTCACTGTGATTGGGAACTGTTTGGGACATAGAAGGACTGCTTTTATGACGCATGATGCTATTCAGCCCCGCCGTCGAGTCAGCCATCAGGCTTATGTATTAAATTGGGCAGTGGCCGCGCTGATTCGCCCAGTCAGTTGGGTTGCTTCAATTGGCAGCCCAACCTCAATGCACAATATCAGGCGTGTGTTTGGTCTAACCAAGCCATTGCTGACCAAAATCCCTAAGTCTGTTGTTATTACCCCGTTCAAGGCGCCCGATTTAAAAGGTGAGTGGGTCATGGCAGCTAATGCGCGTGATTCGCGCAAGGTCATCCTTTATTTTCATGGTGGCGGTTATTTTTTTGGTAATCCGCAGCAACATCGTCAAATCACCTCACGCTTGTCACAAACCACGGGCAGGCGCGTGTTGTCTCTGGATTATCGATTGGCGCCGGAGTTCAGTTTTAATCACTGGACGCTCGATGCGTTAACGGCGTATCGCTATTTGCTGAGCAAGGGCTATGCCAGTCACGACATTACGATTGCAGGTGATTCGGCGGGTGGGCATTTGTCTCTGGTGCTGTTGCATATGTTGAAAGAGCGTAATTTACCGATGCCCGAAGCGGCCATTTTGTTGTCACCGTGGACTGACTTGTCGCATACCTCGGAATCCATGCATGACAAGGAATGGCGAGACCCCATGATTCCGGCCTCTGCCGTGCAGGCGGTCGCTAATTATCTGACGGTGGGACAGGATCCAATGGATTATCGGGTGTCACCCATACATGGTGACTTCTCTGGTTTGCCACCTTTGTTTGTTGCTATCGGCAGTACCGAAGTGTTGCGCGAAGACTGTCGACGCATGATCAAAAAAGCGCGTCAGTCCGGGGTGAAAGTGCATTACGAAGAGTGGCATCGTATGGTGCATGTGTTTCCTTTATTCAGTGCAGTATTGCCTGAGGGCAGGATGCTGTTCCGGCATATTGGGCGCTTTGTCAGTACGTTGGAAGTATTCCAGGATGAACGAGTCGCTTGAGCCGCGGGCAACAGGCGACTAGCATGGCGCATTGTTTTCAGTAAGCGGGCAAGTCATGCGTGACGACCATCAGCTGCCAACCAAGGCAGATCTTCGCAATGTTCGTGCATTGCAGCAAAAAAAAGGCCGTATTGAGCAGCGTCGCTTTCTGGTGGAGGGCCTGAAAAGTGTCGATGAGTTATTGCACTCGGACTGGCCTGTGGTCGCGGTATATGCCACGGCAGAAGTCATGCCGACGTTGACTGGCAAGGCGCAGGCACGCGGCATTCGTTGTTATGAAGTCAGTGCCAGTGTGCTGGACAGTCTGGGTACCTTGGTCAGTAATGATCAGGCCTTGGCTGTAGCCATGATGCGCCCTGCATTGAGTCTGTCATGGGGTAGCAATGCACGGGTGCTTGCACTGGATGGCATTCGTGATCCGGGCAATATGGGCACGTTGCTGCGTTTGGCGGACTGGTATGGCATGGATGCGGTGTTGTGTTCCCCCGATTGTGTTGATCGCTATAACCCTAAAGTGGTGGCTGCCAGCATGGGATCGTTTTTACGGATTCCGGTAGCGGTTGCCGAGTTGCCGCAAGCTTTGACTGCTGCAAAGGAAGCTCAATTGGCGGTGATGGGCGCGGTGTTGTCAGGCGATGATGTGCATCTCCGTGACACGCGCATGCCGGCGGGTGTACTGGTGATTGGCAGTGAGTCACATGGCCTGTCTGTCGAGGTGGAGTCTGTACTGACCCAGCGTTTGACGATTCCCCGTTTTGGTCAGGCAGAGTCGCTGAATGCGGCGGTGGCCGGTGGCATTCTGCTGGATCACTGGCAGCGTCGATCAGCCTAAGAAATGCTGGATATGCTGTAGTACATCCTGTGGGCGTTCCAGTGTTGCCAGATGACCACTGTCGATTTCCACGTATTTTGCCTGTGCAATATCGCGGCTAAGTGCCTGTGTCAGGTGCACAGGTACCATCTGGTCGTGACGGCAGCCGATGATGAGTGTCGGTTGTTTGATGTCGGCCAGCAGGGCACGGATATCGAGCACCACATCCAGTCGGGTTTGCTGTGCCATGCCATCCCAACGGGTAAATTTCAGAATGGCGGCAGTTCGTTTTTTCAGGTCGCTGATGTCCAGCTTTTCCAGAAATGCAGGGCTGAAACCTGTCAGTAAAATATGTCTGGCCATGGCCTGTTGATCGCGCCGGATCAGCTCCAGCCAATGTTCAAACTGTAGTTGCATGCGACTGTTGGGGCCTCCGGCAAAACCGGCCAGCATGATCAGTCGATTGATGCGTGCGGGGTGAGTTGCGGCAACATGGGCGGCAATCACTGCACCCAGAGAAAATCCGGCAATGGCAGTCTGTGCAATGCCGGCGTGATCCAACACCGCGATGACCTGTGCACCGAGATGTTCCAGCGTCAATGTCTGGGCATCACACTCGGTGGCACCCGAACCGGCATAATCAATGCTGATGACGGTGAATTGCCGAGCCAGTGCCGGAATCAGTGTACCCCAGTTTGAAAAGCTGTCTCCGCCGGTGCCATGCAACAACACCAGTGTAGGGCCACTGCCTTCCATGCTGTAGGCAATACGATCCTGACCTAGGCTGGCAAATGCCATGCTCAGGTAGCCTCGTGCCAGAGAGGAATGCGCCCCGGTAGCGGCGCCATGCCGACTTGTGTCTCGGCGTCACTTTCCAGCCAGATAATTTCGTCGGCGCTGGCAGCATTGATGGATTCAATGTGGCTGACGCGCACATCGGCAAAGCGGCCGATCAGACTGGGATCTCCCGGAAAATGAATCCAGCGGGTGTTTTCGGCAATACCGACCAGATAGCCGGGGTAACGGCGTGACTCCCGATCAATCAAGACCCGTTGTACCGTGCCCAGCATGGCGTCGGTTTTACGGCCAGTGTTACCGGCAATACGTGTTTTCAGAATTTGCAGACGTTCTTTTTTGACGGCATCCGGTGTGTCGTCGGCCAGCTCGGCAGCCGGTGTGCCGGGGCGTTTGGAATATATAAAGCTGTAGGAATGGTCATAGTCCACCTCAGCAATCAATGCCATGGTGTCTTCGAAGTCGGCATCGGTCTCACCCGGAAAGCCGATGATGAAATCAGACGCGATTTCAATGCCGGGCTTGGCAGCCTTTAACTTGCGAATGGTCTCAATATAGGTGGCAATGACGTGGTTGCGCTTCATGGCAGCCAGTACACGATCGGAGCCACTTTGTACCGGCAGATGCACGTGCGCAGCCAGACTGGGAATGTCGCGGTGGGCGGCAATCAGGTCGTCACCAAACTCCAGCGGGTGTGAGGTGGTGTAGCGAATGCGACCAATGCCCGGCACCGCCGCGACATGATGCAACAGCTCGGCAAACGAACAGGGGCGACCGTCATGAAAGTGGCCACGATAACCATTCACGTTTTGTCCCAGCAGGGTGACTTCACGTACACCCTGGCGTGCGACATGCGCTACTTCGGCGATGACATCATCAAAAGGACGGGATACTTCCTCACCACGGGTATAGGGCACCACACAGAAGCTGCAATACTTTGAGCAGCCTTCCATGATGGAGACAAAGGCCTTGTGGCCATCAACACGAGGTTCGGGCAGGAAGTCGAATTTTTCAATGTCCGGAAAACTGACGTCGACCACCGATACATTGCCGGTTTTGCGCTGATTCAGCATGGCTGGCAAACGATGCAGTGTTTGCGGACCAAAGACCAGGTCGACATAAGGCGCGCGTTGCAGAATGTTTTCGCCTTCCTGAGAGGCAACACAGCCGCCCACGCCGATGAGTACATCGGGACGATCCTGCTTAAGACGTTGCCAGCGACCCAGCTCGGAAAATACCTTTTCCTGTGCCTTTTCACGTATTGAACAAGTGTTGAGCAGCAGTACGTCTGCTTCTTCAGGGTTGTCTGTTCGAACATATCCCTGGCTGCTGCCTAACAAGTCCTGCATGCGCGAGGAGTCATAGGCGTTCATCTGGCAGCCTTGTGTTTCAATGTAGAGCTTGCGAGCCATGTCTTGAGTTACCGCTGATCATAAGAAATACATTATAGCGGCCTTGAGTCCGCATCGGTATGCTTACTGATGGTAGAAGGCGTTTGTCCCGTTATTGCTGTGTTTTAAGGAGTTTGCATGCGCCGTGGTTTAGTGGCCTCTGTTTTGTTGGGTGCATTATCTTGTTCCCCTGGTTCACTGATGGCCGCTGACAGTGACTGGCTGGTGGCGCGTGAAGCTTTTCGTCAAGGCAATGATGCTGCGCTGGCGCAGGCCGCCAATGCCTTGCGTGGTTCGTCGCTGGCGATTTATGCCGATTATTGGCAGATCTGGCGTTTGGCTCGGCAGGCCGAAGGCAATGCCGCGATTGCCGATTTTTTGCAGCGTCATGATGGTAGTTATCTGGCGGAGCAATTACGTATTCACTGGATAACCCAACTGGCCCAGCGTCAGGACTGGGCACGGGTGCGTGCAGAGTCGCCCAAGCTGGTTGGTACGCCGGCGACCGAGTTGCAGTGCTGGATTTTGCAGGCAGATCTGGCATTTGATGATGACAGCAAGTTGCGCACGTTGGCGGATAGCCTGTGGATGACATCGCGTGATCAGCCCAACAACTGTACGCCAGTATTAAATGCATTGTTTGAGCGCGGAATTCTGACATCGCAGCATCGCTGGTTGCGTTTCCGTCTGGCGTTGGAGAATGGTGCCAATGGTGTGGCGCGTTTTGTGGGTAGTAGTGTTGGTTTGAGCCTGAGTGATCGTGATGTTCATGCATTAACCAGTACGCCCAGGCAGGCTATTGAGCGCGGTGATATGAGCCCGCGCGGAACACGTGAGCTGGCGGCATTTGCCTATGGCCGATGGGCGCGTGTTGATCTGGTGGGTGCACACCAGCATTTGGAGGCAAACGCTGGGCGTCTGAAAGAGCAGGCCGCTTATGCCTGGCGTGGTCTGGCCATGGCGGCAGTGAGGCAGTTTGATCCGGTGGCGGAAGTGTTTTTCCAGCGTAGTGAGTCGGCTGAATGGACGGCTGTACATCACGAAACCCGTTTGCGGAGTCTGGTTCGCCATGGTCAGTGGGATGATTACCGGCGGGTGTACGCCGGTCTGCCGGAACAGATAAAGACTCAAAGACCCTGGTTGTACTGGCAGGCAAGGGTATTGGAGCTGGCCAATCAAAAAACGGAAGCGCAGCGTATTTTTGCTCAACTCAGCACGGATGAAGACTTTTATGGCTTGCTGTCGCTGGAGCGTTTGGGCGCTGTTTTGGCGGCACCATCAACACCAGTGTCTTTGACGCGTGACGATCGTGAGCGTCTGGCTGCGCACCCAGGCTTTCAGCGTGCTTTGGCATTGCATGCATTGGGACAGCGTTGGGAGTCGGCGGCCGAGTGGAATTGGGCGGTACGCTCTGCCGATGACCGTTTGTTGCTGGCTGCTGCCGAGGCAGCCAATCAGCGTGCATGGTATGACCGCGCCATTTTTGCGGCTGAACGCACCAAGAATCTGCATGAGCCACGTTTTCGTTATCTGACGCCTTATCGCGATGTAACCAGAGGGTATGCGCGTAACCTGGAGCTTGATGAAGCCTGGGTCTATGGCCTGATACGGCAGGAAAGCCGTTTTGTCAGTAGTGCCCGCTCCAGTGCGGGAGCTGGAGGGTTGATGCAGGTCATGCCAGCGACGGCGCAATGGGTGGCTCGTCGTCTGGGTATCCCTTATCAGGCCAGCATGACTAATGATGTGGGACAAAATGTACGCTTGGGAACGTATTATTTGCAGCATGTGTTATCAAGTCTGGGGCATCCGGTACTGGCGACTGCTGGTTATAACGCTGGCCCCAGCCGGGCACGGCAGTGGCAGCCGGATCAGGATCTGGAAGCGGCTCGCTTTATTGAGAGTATTCCGTTTTTTGAAACGCGTGATTATGTGAAAAAAGTGATGACCAATGCGGTTCATTACGCACGAATTTTTAATGAGGGGGAGCGAGTGTTGAGTCGTCGTTTAGGTATGGTGCCAGCCTATGGCACACAGGTGGCTTTAACTGATGAGGCCAATCCATGACACTGAACAAGTCACCATTAACCCTGTTATTTATAGTTTTTGCGCTGATTCTCGGCGTGACAGCGGGCGGCATTGGTTTGTGGCATATGCTGGCACCTAAACACAGTGGTTTGCCTGAGCTGCGTCTGGGGGGCGATTTCGAGCTGCCGGATAGCGAAGGCAATACCTTCAAGCTGGCTGATCAGCGTGGACGCTTGGTACTGATGACCTTTGGTTTTACCAGTTGCCCTGATATCTGCCCGCTCACGTTGGCGCGTTTTCGTGCCGTGCTGGAACAGTTGGGGCCGGATGCGGCTCGGGTGCAGACCATCATGATTGCGGTTGATCCAGCACGTGATTTGCCGCAGCGTTTGGGTGAGTATGTACGTTATTTTCACCCCGAGATGATCGGGCTGGTGGCGCCACGTAATCAACTGGCGGCAGTGGAACGTTTGTACGGTGCGCGTGTCATGATTGATGACAGTGGCGATGTGGCTCACAGCGACTACTTATATCTTATTGATGATCAGGGCAAAACGCGCAAACTGTTTGATCAGCAGGCCAGTGTGGATGAAATGGTTACGGTTATTCGGACATTGTTGCGTGAGGCCAGAGGCCGACGTTAATTCAAGGAGTCACTATGTTGCAGCGTGTCACAATGGTTGCGTTATTGATGCTGTCATCTCTGGGTCATGCCAGTGTGAGTATTGAACAGGCATGGATTCGTGAGGTACCTCCGGGTAGCCCGGCGGCGGCTGTATTTATGGTTATTGCCAATACAGGTGATCAGCCTGTTCGGGTGACGGCAATAACGTCACCAGCCGCCAAGCGTGTTGAGTGGCATGACATGGTGCGTGACAAGGGCATGTTGCGTATGCGCCAGCGTCAGCACATTGAATTGGCTGCTAATAGCCGAACTCAGCTCAAGCCCGAAGGTAGTCATCTCATGTTGCTGGACATGGATCAGGCACCTGCTCTGAACAGTCATATTTCTGTGACCTTGCATCTGGATAATGATCAGGTTGTGATGACTCAGGCCGTTGTTCGCAAAACCGATTTTTCCAAGTCACATCATCACCATCACTGAGGTTTTTTATGTTTGATCATTATCGCTGGATTCCTGCATTGCTTGCCGCGTCCGTGCTGGCAGCGTGCTCTGGCGGTAGTGCCAAGCAACCACCGGAACGGTTGGCTCCGTTGGTGGAGGTTGCCAGTGTCACGCAGGAAGACATTGCACAGTCGTTATCAGCCATTGGTGTGTTGCGTGCGGAAGAAGAGTTGGTGCTGAGGCCGGAAATAGCAGGACGTGTGGTGCGTATTGGTTTTGCTGAGGGTGCTCGGGTAAAAGCGGGTCAGTTACTGGTTCAGCTCGATGATGCTGCGTTGACTGCCAGTGTGGCTGAAGCCAGAGCCAGTCGTGATCTGGCCAGAGCTGATGGACGCAGGGCACAGGATCTGTTTGCTCAGGATTTGCTGGCGCGTAGTGAGCTGGAGCGCCTGCAGGCACAGACGGCTACTTTGGAGGCCAGTCTGGCCAGAGCACAGGCACAGCAGGCGCAGGCACGACTGGTTGCACCTTTTGATGGCGTAGTCGGTTTGCGCCAGTTCAGTCTGGGTGAATTGGTGCAGCCGGGGCAGGCTCTGGTGAGCCTGGTTTCACTGGCCGCATTGAAAGTGGATGTGCCGATTGCTGAGTCTGATGCACGCCTGCTACAGGCCGGTCAGGCGGTTGAGGTCACTATTCCAGCGCTGGATAACCTGTTGTTGACCGGTGTGGTGCAGGCCGTTGAGCCACGTCTGGCTGAAGGCTCACGTGCGTTGAATGTGCGCGTGCGTCTGACCAATCAGGATGGGCGTTTGCAGCCAGGCATGACAGCTCGTGTCACGGTGGCGATATCTGGTGCCGAGCCGGGCTTGTGGTTGCCTGCGCAGGCAGTGGTTGCCAGAGCCGGACGTTTCGTGGTTTTTCGTGTGCAAGATGAGCAGGCCGTGGCTGTTGTGGTAGAAACAGGGGCGCGTCGAAATGGTCAGGTACAGGTACTCTCGGGCTTGCAGTCCGGTGATGTCGTGGTGATGTCGGGCCAGAACAAGCTCAATCGTGACCAGCAACCTGTGCGAGTGATGCTGTTGGCAGATAACAGCGAACCGGAGGCTTAAGGCATGCGTATTGCCGAGATCTGTGTTCGTCGTCCGGTGCTGGCGGTTGTGCTTAATCTGTTGGTTGTGCTGGCCGGTGTGGTGGCCTTTGATCGTCTGACGGTACGTGAGTATCCCAATATTGACATGCCTGTGGTGACGGTGGAGACGATCTATCGTGGCGCCAGTGCAGCCATCATGGAGTCAACGGTAACCAAGGTGCTGGAGGACTCGTTGTCTGGCATTGAGGGCATTGATTTCATGACCTCCACCAGTCGTGCCGAGAACAGCCAGATTTCGCTGACTTTCCGTTCTGATCGTGATGTGGATACTGCCGCGAGTGATGTGCGTGATCGTGTGTCCCGAGTTCGTCAGCGTTTGCCACAAGATGTCGATGAGCCGCAAATCAGTAAGGCCGAAGCCGATGCGCAACCCATTATGTGGCTGGCGTTATCGTCGGATCTGCACAATGGTCGTGAGTTAAGCTTGGTGGCAGATAGACAGCTTAAGGATCGGCTGCAAACCATTCCTGGTGTTGCCAATATTCGTATTGGTGGTGAGCGTCGTCCTGCCATGCGGGTCTGGTTGGATGCCCCTCGCATGGCGAGTTATGGTCTAACGCCAGAAGACGTGGCGAATGCCTTGCGCCGACAAAATCTGGAGCTGCCGGCTGGCCGTATTGAAGGCGAGATACGTGAATTTTCGGTACTGGCCGCCACTGATCTGAATGAGCCAGAACAGTTTGCAGACATCATTTTAGGGGAGTTCTCCGGTCGTTTATTGCGTATTGGCGATGTGGCTCGCGTTGAGCTGGGGTCTGAGGATGTTCGTCGTACCACGCGCTTTAATGGCAAGGAAGGTTTGGGCATTGGCATTATTCGTCTGTCCACGGCCAATCCGCTGGAGGTATCACAGGGCGTGCGTGATGCACTGCCAGACATCCTGGCGCAGCTGCCCGAAGGCATGACATTCAATCTGGCCTATGACGCGTCTGTCTTTATTGACGAGTCGATCAAGCAGGTGGTGACTACCTTGCTGGAAGCCACGATTCTAGTGGTGGTGGTGATCTTTTTCTTTCTGCGTACCTTGCGGGCTACCTTGATTCCATTGCTGGCGATTCCGGTATCGCTGATTGGCGCTCTGGTATTTATGGCGGCTTTTGGCTTTTCGATCAATACCTTGACCTTGCTGGCATTTGTATTGGCCATTGGCCTGGTAGTGGATGACGCCATTGTGGTGCTGGAAAATATTTATCGTCATATCGAAGAGGGCATGAAGCCCTTGCAGGCGGCCACGACAGGTATTCGTGAAATTGGTTTTGCCGTTGTGGCGATGACGCTGACACTGGTGGCGGTATTTGCGCCGATGGCATTCAGCGAAGGCCGAACCGGTAAGCTGTTTGCCGAGTTTGCACTGACGCTGGCATCTGCTGTTCTGGTATCCGGTTTTTGCGCATTAACGTTGTCGCCCATGTTATGCAGCCGTATTTTGCGTCCGGTAAAACAGTTGCCCGCCTGGTCGCAGCGTATTGAGGACTGGTTGAGTAATCTGGGTACGTCTTATCGTCGCTCTTTACTGGTGGTGATGGATTGGCGCTGGACAGTGATGTTGGCTACCGGTCTGTTATTGCTGTTTTCCGTTGTGTTATTGCGCGCTCTGCCCAGTGAGCTGTCACCTACAGAAGATCGTGGTGTCATCCTCAATATGGGTATTGGGCCGGAGGGTTCAACTCCCACCTATTTTGATCGCTATACCCGCCAGGTAGAGGATGTTTACAAGGCACTGCCAGAGTGGGAAACCACGTTCATGATTACCGGTGTTCCCGATGAAACCCGTTTCATGAGCTTTAATCGTTTGTTGCACTGGAATGAGCGTCAGCGCCGTACACAGGACATCGTGCCCGGGTTGTCGCGTGAGTTGGCAGAAGTGCCTGGGGTAGTTGCGATTCCTGTGCTGCCGGCGTCACTTGGGCAGGGCAATCGCAGTAGTCCGATCGAGTTTGTGGTGCAGACATCCGCCAGTTATGACGAATTGGGCTTGGTCATGGATCAGTTGCTGGAGCGAGCGGCTTCCAATCGGGGGTTGGTCAATCCGGTCAGTGATCTGCGCTTAAACAAGCCGGAGCTTTCCATTACGGTGGACAGAGATCTGGCGGCATTGGTTGGTGTCGGGGTTGATGCGATCAGTGGTGCGCTGGAGTCCTATTTGGGGGGGCGACGCGTAGGTACCTTCAAGCTCGAGGGCAATCAATATGACGTCATCATGCAGATCGAAGATGAGCAGCGACGAGAAGCCAGTGATTTGGCACAAGTGTATGTGCGCAGTACGTATGGTCAGATGATTCCTCTGGCCAGTGTGGTCAGCATTGAAGAAACTGTCAGTCCTTCCAGTTTGGGGCATTTTAACAAGTTGCGCAGTGCCACATTGACCTCCAATCTGGCGCCGGGTTATTCGCAGGCAGATGCCGTGACGTTCTTGCAGCAGCAAGTACGTGAACTGAATAACCCTCAGCTGAGTTATGACTGGTCTGGCCCAACTCGGGAATTCTTAAGTGCAGGAGCCACGCTGCTGACCACGTTCGTATTGGCTCTGCTGTTCATTTATCTGTTGTTGAGTGCACAGTTTGAAAGTTTCCGTCATCCCTTTGTGATTATGCTCAGTGTACCGTTGGCCATGTTGGGCGCCTTGTTGGCTCTGCATGCCACTGGCGGGTCGTTGAATGTATATAGCCAGGTGGGTCTGATTACCTTGATTGGTCTGATTACCAAACACGGTATTTTAATTGTTGAGTTTGCCAATCAGCGGGTGGCCAAGGGAGAGGTTTTACTGGATGCTATTATCAACGCCTCGGTATTGCGTTTGCGACCTGTGCTGATGACGGCAGCCACCATGGTGCTGGGCGCTTTGCCACTGGCCCTGGCTTCTGGTGCGGGCGCAGAAGTGCGTCAGTCGATTGGTTGGGTGATTGTGGGTGGTATGACCATTGGTACGATTTTTACCTTGTTTGTGGTGCCGGCAGCTTATTTGCTATTCAGTGCTTCTGCTGTGCCAGTTGATGAAGCCAGTGCGGTGAGCTGATGCGCAGACAACGTCCGGTATCCAATCCTGCAGAGTCATTGTTACGTGCTGTCCCGGCACGGGAGCGCTTTTTTCTGCGCCCTGACCTATCTCAGTGGTGTAGTGATCACTGCAGTGGTGATCGCTTTTTCAATCCGGGGCCGCGAGTCAATCATGGTGCCTCTGATGCCTTGAAATGGCTGGCAACACGTCAGGCCGCACCCTGGCCGCGCTGGGTAGATCAAGCTCTGCCCAGTGTGGTGCCGTCGGCCAGTCACAGCGAAGACCTGAATGATTGGCGCATCACATTTATCAACCATGCCACTGTGTTGTTGCAGATTGGGCCGTGGAACTTGCTGACTGATCCGGTGTGGTCGGATCGCTGTAGTCCGTCTGCGCATCTGGGGCCGCGACGTGTGCGTCTGCCCGGATTGCGTCTGGAGCAACTGCCACCGATTCATGCCGTGCTGCTTAGCCATGATCATTATGATCATCTCGATTTGCGTACCCTGATGTGGCTGTCTCAGCGTGATCAGGTCAGTATTGTGACCGGTCTTGGTGTCGGTGCCTTATTACGTGCCAATGGCATCAACAACGTGGTGGAGCTGGATTGGTGGCAACAGACCGAACTGGGGCCGCTGACTTTGAAATTTCTGCCTGCCAAGCATTTTTCCGGCCGTGGTGCGCGTGATCGTAACCGTACCTTGTGGGGCAGCTTGTGGGTGGACACGCCAGCAGGTGCGGCTTATTTTGCCGGTGACACGGGTTATGGCGCTCATTTTGGTGAAATTCACCAGCGCCTTGGTGCGCCGCGCTTGGCCTTGTTACCCATTGGAGCCTATGCGCCGCGCTGGTTTATGTCGCCGGTGCATATGTGTCCTCAGGACGCAGTACGTGCTCATCAGGATTTGCATGCGGCACGTTCTGTCGGCATTCACTTCAATACCTTTCAGCTGACGGATGAGGCCATCACAGACCCTGTGCATGAGCTGGCCCTGACGTTGGAGTCGCAGCAGGTGACAAACTTTCAGGTATTGGGCGAAGGGCAGGTGCTGGACGTTTAAGCCGGGCGACTTGCAGGGCTTTTCTGGAACCAGTGTGCCAAGGCCTGTGCATGTAATTGCTGGCGTAATTCGCCTTGTGGCAGCCAGCGGTTATGGCTGACGGCTGATTGCTGCAGAAAGTCAAACAGCGTGACATGGCGACGCAGTACACGTGCCTGGCGATGTGGCAGTATCGGATTAAACAACCCCATTGGGTCGAACAATTGACGTGGATTTTTCTTCATCCATGTCCATGAGCCCATCTCTAATGTCAGTGGCAAGAAAATACGATCAGCGTGGTTGCGAATGGACTCATCGTAGAGATAGTCCCAGATGTCGCCGTGGGTGGTGTAGTTCAGGCTCTGCGGCTCCATGACGTAAAAATCATGATGCGGGTAGGTGCGACTGAATTGTTCGCTGAGTGCGTAGACTTCAGCCAGATGTGGCAGTGGGTCGCGGCGACCGGCATAGGGAAACCATATCCGATCACGAAAGCCAAAGCCTGAATGACAGTCAATGGCAATGGAAAAGCGATGTGACAGCAGACGCTCACGTACGGTCTTGAACAGTGCAGCGGCCTCTGGTTCAGGCTCTGCATGCTCACTGCCGCGATACCACGGCAGGTGACGACTCAGGCGTTGCCCCCCGAGTGGCCAGCGTACCGCTGTGCTGGCATCAATGGGCGCATGTCGCATCAGATCGACGCCGGACGGGTTGGCGCGAGTGCCCCGTAAAAAGCCACCGGGATTAACAATCGGGATAAACACCAGACGTATTTGCTGAAGCAGGTCGTGCAGGGTGTTGTCCCAGGTCAGGCGCTCAACCAGATTGCTCAGATAGGCAATCAATACCTGGCTGCCAATACGCTCAACGCCATGTACGCCACCAAAAAAACCAACAGCGGGGCAGTCGGGATTGCGATTGCCCAAGGTGATGGACCAGATCGGGAGTTGATGATTATCTACTTCAATCTGGGTCAGTATTTCGCTGCAAATACGTGATCCGGCACGGTCAATGAGGCGGTCAAGCGCCAGTAGCTCAGGGTTGTTGGCGTAACGGGTTATAGCCACTTGCGATGTTTGAAGTACAGGAATGGGGTTAGTGCTGACAGCACCATTAGTCCCAGACCAAAGGCATAACCGAAGCGCCAGGACAGCTCAGGCATGAACTCGAAATTCATGCCGTAGATACTGGCGACCATGGTGGGTGGCAGGAAAATAACGGCCGCCACCGAGAAAATCTTGATGATCTTACTTTGGTTGACGTTAATGAAACCCAGCGTGGTGTCCAGTAAGAACTTGATCTTGTCGAACAGAAATGCCGTGTGCGCAATCAGTGACTCGGAGTCACGAATGATGTCGCGCAGGCGTTCGCTCAGTTCGGCATTGAGCATGCCCGAGCGTAGCAGCAGATACAGCATGCGCTGCAAGTCGACCATGGAAATACGCACTTTACCGATGATATCTTCCTGTTGCGCAATCACGGTCAGCAGGGTTTCCATATCGTCTGCTTCGGAGTTGCTCAATACCTGGGCGCTGGTTTTTTCCAGATCCTCAGCGACGCGTTCAATCATGTCAGCGAGGTTTTCCACCTTGGTTTCAAACAGGCCGATCAAAATGGATTTGGGGTTGCTGACGTTGACCAGACCTTTGCGTGCACGCAGACGGAACAGGCGGAAAGCCGCCAGCTCTTCTTCGCGCAACGTGAACAGGCGGTCGCCATTAAACACAAAAGCGGCAGAAATGTTGTTTGATGACTGGTCGGCGTAATTCAGGAAGTACGAGCTGATGTGCAGGCCAAAGTCATTTTCATAAAAGCGCGAAGTCGCCTCGATTTCATAGAGGTCATCAATGCTGGGCAATTCCTGGCCATAGGCTTCGCGTACCCATTCGCGCTCTTCATCGCTGGGGTTGATCATGTCTACCCAGAGAATATCGGCAATCAAGTCTTCGGCGGCGTTAATGGCCACTGGCTCGAGCAAACCCTTGTTCAGGGTAAAGGCCATCAGCATAGTGGTTGACTCTCTTTATTTGGCATCATTCTACCAATGCATCGTAGGTGCCGACTAGCAACTATATCGGGAAATACTGACAGCTTGATGACAAATGAAGCAAGGTTCGACTAACTGGGTAGGGTACGCGCAATAACCCATGCCGATACGTGTTTGGCACCGGCCTGTTTCAGGCAAGTGGCTAGTGCGTTGGCAGTGGCGCCCGTGGTCATTACATCATCAATGATGACGACATGTTGGTTGGTCAATGATGCGCCTTGCCAGCGAAAAGTGCTGGCGAGATTGTGACGTCGCTCTTCGGCGTGGAGCGCCTTCTGACTGACGCTATCGTGTTGCTTGATCAGGTCGTGTTCGTTAAAGCTAACCTTTAAGCGTGCCGCGACACATTTGGCCAGCTCACGACTTGGATTGTAACCACGCTGACGCAGCCTGTTCTTATGCATGGGTGCCGGCACAATCAGGTCGATCGGAGGTTGGTCTTGTGCCAGATCAGTCAGGCGCTCTGCAAAGAATGTCAGTAAGGGCATGGAGAAACGATATTTAAATTCTGCCATGAGTGCGTTGATTGGAAACTGGTAGGCAAAAACCGCCAGACTGAAGTCTGGGCCAAAGCCATCATCACAGTGCTGGCAAAAATCATCGCCTTCGTGAGGCAGGGCACAGCGTGGGCAACGTGAGGTCAGCCAGGCCAGATCAGCCAGACAAGCAGGGCAAAGGCATTGGTTCAGCGCCTTGTTGGCGCATAGCAGGCATTGGTTGCCCAGTCCATTGTCAACTATTTTGTTAATTAAAAGTTGACGATGGTGCTGTAAGCTCGCCAGAATCGAGCCCAGCTTTGAATTGATGTCAGGAATCATGTCATGACCACCGTCCCTGTAATACGTCACGATTGGACGCGTTCGGAAGTACGCGCACTGTTTGAGTTACCGTTTAACGATCTGCTGTTTCGGGCGCAGCAGGTGCATCGTCAGTATTTTGATGCCAATGCCGTGCAGGTCAGTACGTTGTTATCCATCAAAACCGGTGCTTGTCCGGAGGACTGCAAATACTGTTCGCAGTCTGGTCATTACGACACTGGCCTGGACAAGGAAAAGCTGCTGGCTATCGAAAAGGTAGTTCAGGAAGCGAAAAATGCCAAAGATAAAGGCGCATCACGTTTTTGTATGGGCGCTGCCTGGCGCAGTCCGCGTGAAAAAGACATGCCGTATGTGCTGGAAATGGTGCGCCAGGTCAAGGAGCTGGGGCTGGAGACCTGTATGACGTTGGGCATGCTGGAGCCCACTCAGGCGCAACGATTGGCGCAGGCGGGTCTGGATTATTACAACCATAATCTGGATACCAGTCCGGAGCATTACAACCAGATTATTACCACGCGCACTTATCAGGATCGGCTGGATACCTTGGCCCATGTGCGTGATGCCGGCATGAAGGTGTGTGCTGGCGGTATTGTTGGGCTGGGCGAGCGTCGTGAAGATCGTGTTGGCCTGCTGACCCAGCTGGCGACACTACCCGCACACCCGGACTCCGTACCCATTAATCAGTTGGTCAAGATTGAAGGTACGCCGTTGGGTAATGTGGATGATCTGGACCCATTCGAGTTTGTTCGTACCATTGCGGTGGCGCGTATTCTGATGCCGAAGAGCATGGTGCGCTTGTCCGCTGGACGTGAGCAGATGCCGGAGTCGATTCAGGCGCTGTGTTTCCTGGCCGGAGCCAACTCCATTTTTTATGGTGAAAAACTGCTGACTACCAGCAATCCGGAAGCAGAAGCTGATCGCCTGTTGTTCAAGCGCCTGGGTATTCATCCACGTCAGGAGTCGGACACGACGCTTGATGCTGTTGCCGAACTGCCAGTGCTCAGCCCTCCCGTTCGTCAAACGCTTTGGCATGATGCCATGCAGGCGGGTTGATGCCTTGATGTCGGTGCCGTTGTCATGGCAAAGCTGGTTGGCGGATGAAAAGACTGATCGTCAGCAGCGTAGTCTGTGGCGTCGCAAACAGCCTCTGGATTCGGCACAGGCTACACGTGTCTTGCTGCAAGGCCAGTGGCTGCATAATTTTTGCAGTAATGACTATTTGGGTCTGGCCAATGATGAAGAGCTGAAGGCTCATACTCAATTGGCGCTACAGCAGTACGGCGTGGGCGCTGGTTCGGCAGCGCTGGTGTGCGGGCATCATCGTGAGCATCAGGCGTTGCAGGAAGAGCTGGCGGATTGGTTAGGTGTGCAGTCAGTGCTGTTATTTGGCAGTGGTTATATGGCCAATATGGGTGTGTTAACGGCGTTGCTGGGCAAGTCCGATGCAGTGTTTCAGGATCGTTTGAATCATGCCTCATTGCTTGATGGTGGTTTGGCCAGCGATGCACGTCAGCAGCGTTATACACATGTTGATAGTAAGGATTTACGGCGTCGTTTGTTGTCCAGCACGGCCAGACGCACGATGGTGGTCAGTGACTCGGTATTCAGCATGGATGGTGATGTAGCACCTGTCGCCGAGCTGGTGAGTCTTTGTGCTGAGCACTCGGCCTTGCTGTTGCTGGATGAGGCGCATGCTTTTGGCGTCATTGGTGCCGGTGGTCGTGGCAGCGTGTCAGCCGCTGGTTTGCCGGATGATGCTGTGCCATTGCGCGTGGGTACGCTGGGCAAGGCATTTGGTGGTTATGGCGCATTTGTCGCTGGGCCGCAGGCATTGATTGAGATGATTCAGCAATTGGCTAGGCCCGCTATCTATACCACGGCATTGCCACCTGCCTGGGCTGCCGCCATGCGCAAATCCCTGCAACTGGTGCAAACACAAGATTGGCGACGACAGCACCTGACTGAGCTGGTGCAATTACTACGACAGGGACTGCAACAACAGGGCTGGCAGCTCATGCCGAGTCACACGCCAATCCAGCCAGTATTGGTGGGTTCTGCCGAGCGCGCTTTGGCGTTGGCGGCTACATTGCGTCAGCGTGGATTTTTAGTCAGTGCGATTCGTCCGCCGACGGTTCCGGTGGGCACGGCCAGACTGCGTATCACCTTGTCTGCTGGTCACGATGTCGTGGCGGTAAATGCCTTGCTTGCGGTCATGGCGGAGTTGGCCAGCGAATTTATCAATGAGTAGATGATGTCCAGATTATCGTTGTATTACGACACGTATGCCTGCACAGGTGCTGCTGGCTCAGAGGCTCCAGAGCTGGTCTTGCTGCATGGCTGGGGCCTGCATTCGGTGGTGTGGGACCCTGTGGTGCCTGCGTTGCTGGAGCGTTTTCAGGTGACGGTAATTGATCTACCGGGCATGGGGCGCAGTCCTTTGCCTGCCGGTCATTATGATCTGGATTTTCTGGTGCAGCAGGTGTTGCAGGTGGCACCTGCTAAAGCGACGTGGCTGGGCTGGTCACTGGGTGCCAATGTCGCGCTGGCAATTGCGGCGCAATATCCTCAGCGGGTACAGGCCTTGTCTCTGGTGGCGGCTAATCTGTGTTTTGTGCAAAAGGCGGGCTGGCCGCAAGCCATGCCAGAGTCGGTGTTTGCCCAGTTCCGTGATAATTATGACGAAGAGCGTGATGGCACGCTGATTCGCTTCTTGTCTTTGCAGTGTCGTGGTTCAGAGCGCATGCGTGAAGATATTCGTTTTCTGCAGGACATTTTGTATTTGCAGGGTTTGCCTGCACCAGAAGCTCTGCGTGCTGGCCTGGTTGTTCTGGGTGAGCTGGATCAACGCGACGCTGTGCAGCGCTTGAGCATGCCTTGTCAGCTGATTCTGGGCGAGCGTGATTATCTGGTGCCAGCCAGTGTGGGTGATGCCATCAGACAGGTGCAGAGTGACATACAGGTGGCGGTGATTGCTGGCAGTGGTCATGCGCCTTTTCTGGCGCAGCCCGATTTGTTTTTGCAGGCCTTTCATGACTTCGTCAGCACACATTAATCGGCGCTGGCAGCGTCAGGTCCGACAGCGCTTTGATCGCGCAGCGGCGCATTATGCGGCCTTGGCTCAGGCACAGCAGCGTAGTGCCGATGATCTGCTCATGGTGCTATCGCAGCAATCGCTGAGTAAGCCCGCCGTGTTGGCTGATCTGGGCTGTGGTACGGGCTTCATGCTGAATGCGTTATTGGCGCAGTCGGCACAACCATTAGCTCAGGTGTTGGCGATTGATATCAGTGAGGCCATGTTATCCAGTCCGGATTTATTGCAGCCGCCATTAAGTCGTATCTGTGCCGATGTGCTGGATCTGCCGTTGGCCTCTGCCAGTGTTGATGTTGTGCTGAGCAATTTTGCCTTGCACTGGAGCTTGCAGCCACAGGCGGTTATGCATGAACTGGCACGGGTATTGAGTTCGCAGGGGCTGGCAGTTCTGGCCATCCCTGTGGTTGGCAGCTTGCCTGGACGTCTGGTGTCAGCACAGCAGGGTGAGCCATTGCAGACTGTAGCGCGCTGGCAGATGGCGGTTGAGCATGCAGGTCTGGTCATTCAGCAACAACAGCGGTTGGACTATGTCGATTATTTCGCTGATGCAGATGCCTGGCTAATGGCCGTGCGAACCATGGGCGTGACCGCACGCAGCAGTGGCCCGACGGGTTTGCGGGGTGCACATTATTTGCAGGCATTGAAGGCAAGGTTGGAACAGGAGCGTCAACCGGAGGGTATTCCATTGACCTATCAGGTGTGGCAATCGGTGTTGCGGGCAAATTAGGCGACTGTATATGGCGACATTTTTTATCACTGGTACCGATACCGATGTTGGCAAGACCTATGTGGCTTGTGCATTGTTGTCTGCGGCGGCCAGAGCAGGTTATCGCAGTCTTGGTTTGAAGCCGGTAGCCGCAGGCTGTGAGCGTGATGAGCAAGGGCCGCGTAATGCTGATGCGCTGGCGTTGATGCAGGCCAGCAGTATCAAGCTGAGTTATGACGAAGTGAATCCGGTGGCATTGCAGGAGGCTTGTGCTCCGCATATCGCTGCCGCACAGGAAGGACGTCAGATCACCGTTCAGCGTCTGGTTGGCATGGTGCGTGGCAGCTTGAGTCATCGTCCGGATTTTGCGCTGGTCGAAGGTGCTGGCGGTTGGCGGGTGCCATTGAATCAGCGTGAGCTATTGTCGGCCTTGCCCAAGCAGCTTGGATTGCCAGTGATCATGGTAGTGAATATGCGCCTGGGTTGTTTGAATGCAGCCTTGCTGACAGCAGAAGCTATTTTGAGAGATGGTTTGACGCTGGCTGGTTGGGTGGCAAACAGTTCGCCGTGTGCCATGGAATATGAGCAGGAAAATATCGCAACGCTGAGTCAGTGGTTGCCTGCCCCCTGTCTGGCAGTGTTCCCGCATGAGCCGGATATGGCGGCAGAATCCACGAGTTTGTTGGCAGATCAGGCAGTGGCTGCTTTATTGGTGGCTCGGAGCTGACTAAAGTTGTGAATGGTCAGTCACGATTGTGTCTGTGTTGACGCTTCATTATTCATTACACTTCGCTAACTTTTTCGCCATTTGCAATTATTGATCGTTGTTGCGGTTGTTTGGCGGGGAATAACAGACGACAGGGCAGTGCCCATAATTTAGAGGTCTTTATCATGGCATTTCAATACAAAGCTCCATTACGCGACATGCAGTTTGTGATGCACGACATGCTCGGTCTGGAGTCGCTGTACCAGCAGTTACCCAGGTTCCAGGACACCAATCGCGAGCTGATTGATAGCATCGTTGAGGCGGGTGCACAGTTTTGTGAAGGTGAGTTGGCCCCTATCAATCGTTCAGGTGATGAAGAAGGCTGCCAGTTTGATAATGGTGAAGTAACAACACCTAAAGGTTTTAAAGAAGCCTATGCCAAGTTTGTTGAACTGGGCTTTGCATCTCTGGCTGCCGATCCAGAGCATGGCGGTCAAGGCTTGCCACCAACCGTTGGTATCGCGTTCAGCGAAATGATGGGTACGGCCAACTGGTCATTCGGTATGTATCCTGGCCTGTCTCATGGTGCTATTCGTACCCTTGAAAACCACGGCACGGTAGAGCAGAAAGAAACTTATCTGACCAAGCTGAACGAAGGCACCTGGTCTGGCACCATGTGTCTGACTGAACCACATGCAGGTTCTGACTTAGGCATTATTCGTGCCAAAGCCGAGCCAAATGCCGACGGTTCCTATTCCATTACCGGTACCAAAATTTTCATTTCTGCCGGCGAGCATGACCTGACTGAAAACATTATTCACATCACCTTGGCGCGCCTGCCAGATGCACCTAAAGGTACCAAGGGCATTTCCCTGTTTATCGTGCCCAAGTTCATGCCAACTGCTGATGGTGGCGTAGGTGAGCGCAACTCGGTGACTTGTGGTTCGATTGAGCACAAAATGGGCATCAAGGCATCCGCTACCTGTGTGATGAACTTTGACAGCGCCAAAGGCTATTTGATTGGCCCACCAAACCGTGGCCTGAACTGCATGTTCACGTTCATGAACACCGCTCGTATCGGTACTGCGGTTCAAGGTCTGAGTGCGGCTGAAGGTTCTTTCCAAGGCGCTTTGGAATATGCGCGTGATCGTCTAGCCATGCGTGCCCTGACAGGTCCTGCTGCTCCAGAAAAAGAAGCGGATCCGATCATTGTGCATCCGGCCGTTCGTCAACTGCTGCTGACACAAAAAGCCTTTGCCGAAGCGGGTCGTTTGCTGTGCTACTGGATGTCGACACAGACCGACATCATTGAAGGCGGTGCGGCTGACGAAGAAGCGAAAAAAGCGGCAGATGACCTGCTTTCTTTCCTGACACCGATTGGCAAGGCCTTCCTGACTGAAACCGGTTATGAAGCGGCTAACCATGGTGTACAGGTATACGGTGGCCACGGCTTTATCCGTGAGTGGGGCATGGAACAGATCGTTCGTGATACCCGTATTGCATTGCTGTATGAAGGCACTACCCAGATTCAGGCACTGGATCTGTTGGGCCGTAAAGTGCTGCAAACTCAAGGTGCGATGCTGCGTAACTACACCAAGATCGTGCACAAGTTCTGTGAAGCCAACAAGGATAATGCCGAGCTTGCTCAGTTCATTGCGCCACTGGCTGCAATCAACAAGGAGTGGGGCGATCTGACCATGAAGATCGGCATGAAAGCGATGCAGAATCCAAACGAAGCCGGTGCTGCTGCTGTTGATTACCTGATGTACTCGGGTTATGCCGTGTTTGCTTATCTGTGGGCGTGGATGGCCAAGACATCGCAAGACAAAATTGCGGCAGGTGAAGGCGATAAGGCTTTCTACGAAGCCAAGATCAAGACGGCTCAATTTTACTTCAAGAAACTGCTGCCACGTACCAAGGCTCATGCAGAAATTATTGACGGTGGTGTAGATGTCCTGATGAGCTTGGACAGCGAGTCTTTCGCGTTCTAAGCTACGTTGTTAATAGTGTACTGGGAAGCCCGCTTTGCGGGCTTCTTACTGTTCAGATAATGGCTTAGCCAGTTAGGGAGTTTCCCATGCCAATTTTTAAAGCCCCGTTACGCGATATGCGTTTTGTGCTTGATGAAGTGTTTCAGGCTGAACAGCTGTGGGCACGTTTGCCTGCCCTGGCCGATTACGTCAGCCGTGATGTGGTGGACGCGATTCTGGAAGAAGCAGCGAAAATCAACGAAAACCTGATTTTCCCGCTCAATCGCTCAGGCGATGAAGAGGGTGCTCAATTCAATGCTGGCGAAGTCACCACGCCCAAGGGCTTCAAGGAAGCCTTCCGCGAGTATGGTGATGGTGGTTGGATTGGTCTGGGTGCCGATCCTCGTTGGGGTGGTCAGGGCATGCCCAAAACGGTGACGGTGATGACAGAAGAAATTCTGTTTGCTGCTAACCCTTCGTTTGCGCTGTATCCATTGCTGGGTATTGGTGCGGCACTGGCGATGTCTCAGCATGCGAGTGATGAGCTCAATGACCGTTATTTGCCCAAGATTTATTCGGGTGAATGGTCTGGCACCATGTGTTTGACCGAGCCACATTCGGGTACTGACCTCGGCATCATCAAGACCAAGGCTGTGCCGGAAGCGGATGGCAGTTACAGCATTACCGGTACCAAGATTTTCATCACCGGTGGTGAGCACGATTTATCCAGCAATATTATTCATCTGGTGTTGGCCAAGCTGCCTGATGCACCTGCTGGTTCAAAAGGAATCTCCTTATTCCTGGTGCCCAAGTTCCTGGTTAATGAAGATGGTTCCTTGGGTGCGCGCAACCCTGCTGCTGCCGGTAGTATCGAGCACAAGATGGGCATCAAGGCATCGTCGACCTGTGTGATGAACTTTGATGCAGCCAAGGGCTGGTTGGTGGGTGAAATCAACCAGGGTCTGGCAGCCATGTTTGTGATGATGAACTACGAGCGCTTGTCCATGGGTCTGCAAGGTATTGGTGCCTCTGAAGTGGCTTATCAGAATGCCGCTCAATATGCCAAAGATCGCTTGCAGGGTCGTTCAGGTACGGGCGTTAAACAGCCAGAGAAAGTGGCTGACAGTATTCTGGTACATCCAGATGTGCGTCGTATGTTGTTGAATGTGCGTGCTCATAATGAAGCTGGTCGTTGCTTCGCCATGTATGTGTCTCAATATCTTGATCTGGCCAAATACAGTGACGATGCGGCTGAAAAAGCAGCGGCAGCTGATCGCGTGGCCTTGATGACGCCAGTGGCCAAAGCCTTCCTGACAGACAAGGCATTTGAAGCCTGTGTCGAAGCTCAGCAGGTGTTTGGTGGCCACGGCTTTATTCGTGAATGGGGTATGGAGCAGCTGGTGCGTGATACCCGTATTGCTCAGATTTACGAAGGCACCAATGGTGTGCAGGCGATGGATCTGGTGGGTCGTAAATTGGTGCGTAACAAGGGTGCTTATGTCTATGAGTATCTGGATGAAGTACGTGCACTGATTGCCGAAACTCAAGGTGTGAGCGAGTTGGCTGATTTTGCCAAGGCGACAGCAGAGGCAGTGGAGCGTATTGCCGAAGTGACAGCCTGGATTGTTGAGGCATCGGCTGCGAATGCAGATGAAGTCAATGCTAGTGCGGTGGATTTCCTGCATGCCTTTGGTTTGCTGACCTATGCACACATGTGGCTGATGATGGCGCGTGCCAGTGTCGGTCAGGCTGATGCGTTCTATCAGGACAAATTGGCAGTGGCCAGTTTCTTCTACAGCCGCATGTTGCCTCAGTTGCATAGCCGGGTTGTGTCGATCAAGGCGGGCTCATCTGTTCTGATGAGTCTGCAACCATCCAGCTTCTGATCAATGCTGGTTAAGTAAGCAAAAAGCCCCCGTTGTGGGGCTTTTTGTTATCTGTCTGATGGTACTGGTTCACTTGATGGTTTTGTGACAGATTGATATTACACAGGCTACGTAAAGAGAGCGCTGATGATCTGTCCGGGGCTTATCCGTATTGTGATTGCATCCTGCGCCTTGTTAGGCGCACAACTGGTTCATGCCGATGTGAGCGGTCGTGAGTCATGTTTGCAGCGCGATAAGGCGGGAGATTTCATGGGCTGGGCAGACTATCCACATTGCCTGGTGGATAGTCGTACACAGTCCACTGTGCGCTGGCTGGATGACTGGTTTGGTGATCCGGCAGAGAGCGAGATTGCGCAGGCCTATGTGCGTGCCATCAGTGATTTCAGGGTGACGGATACGGGGGATTTGACAGCTGGTCTCAGATTGAGAGCCAAGCTGAGTCTGCCTAAACTGAACAGGCGTTTGTCTTTGATTTTTGAGGATGAGCGAGCTGAGAGTGAGTCCGTGCGGCAACTGACCAATGAAAATGATTCGGCGCTGTCGTTGCGTTATCTGCTGAAGTCTTTAGAGCGTTTCCGGCTTGATGCGGATATCGGGGTGCGTTCTGGCCCCGATGTGTTTGCCAGATTGCGTTATCGTCAATCGTGGGCGATTACTTCGGAAGATCAGATCAGAGTCAGCCAGACCCTGCGTTATGGCGCGAAAGAGCGTGTACGGGCCATTAACGAGTTGGATTATTCACATGCCTTTTCTGATCGTGGTGTAGGGCTGGTTTATCACAACGTTGATTATCAGCAGGAAGATTTTAATAACGGATTGTTGTGGGGGCGTGGGTTGCTGTATGCACACACGCTGGACTCCAATGGTGCGTGGTCTGTTGGTGTTGGGCAGGAAGGCATTTCAAAACCTCGTTGGCAGGAGGAGTCGCGCTTTGTGTGGACTCGTTATCGTCAACGTTTTATGCGTAATTGGTTGTTTTATGAGCTGGAACCGCGTCTAACCCAGCAACGGGTGCGAAATTGGAAAAATGAGGCATCATTAATCTTGCGGCTTGAGGTGCAGTTCGGTTATGACTACGCACCTAAACTTGTCCCGCAATCAGCACAGCTGCCTGCCTATTCAGAAATTAGCTATTAATACGATGACCACAACAATGTTTCGCACCCACCAGCCTGGCTGGCAGGGTGGTTTTGATCAGTTACTGCAATGGGGCTGGTGTGAAAAAAGTGAGCAGGCATTCTGGTTGCGTCAGCAAGTGCTGGCCAGACCGTTGTCATCTCCCATGCGTGAAGCATCTCTGATTATTTTCAGGCGCAAGCCAATTGAGACCGCACTGGTGCAGGAGTTGCGGCCTGATGTACCGGGTAAACCAGCGCTTGGCTGGTTGCAGCAACAGCAAAATCTGGATTCGGGTAGTTTCTGGATAGAGCAGGAGCAGCAGGCTCAGGGACGTTTGTTCACTCATCAAGGGTCGGCGCAATGGCAGTTGCAGCGTCGTTTATCCCGGCAACCAGAGTTGGCAGTGAATGGGTTGTTTGATGCGGTCGTGTCAAGGTCATGTTGTTACGACGGTAATCTGACTGCAGCGGGCCTGGATGTCTCTGGCGTGTTTTCTGGTGCAGTGGTGCAGCGCTGGGGACGGGCCACTGCGCCGGGTTTTGTGCAGGTGCATGCACAGCATTTTCAGCCGCAAGATGATGTGCAGTTTCTGGCTTATGGCCATACCCTGGCAAGTCAGTGGCAGGCACGTGAACCTTTGGCCTTGAGTTTTGCTCATTTGCAAATCGGCAAGGAGCGTCATGTTTTTGATCGCTGGTTGCCTGCTTTGACAGTTGACGCTCCTCGTTTGGACAACTTTCGCTGGCAGGCCAGCCTAGTCAATAAAACCCATCGTCTGGATATTATGGTAGATGGCGGTAATCCGCGTTTGGTTCCGTGGGCAGCAATGAATGAACAACTGCCTTTTGGTGCCAGGCGCGTACTCAAGATGACGCCATTTGCCACACTGACCTTATCGTTATTCAAGCGTGGTGAATCAAAGGCGTTAAAAACATTCAAGTCGAGTCAGGCATGGCTGACAACATCCATTCCTGGTAATGAAGTCAGGTCTCGTGGTCCGGTGGCCAAGCCATAGCTAATGGTATTGCGGAGCCCAACGCTGCAATGCGCGACGTAGCAGCCTGAGATCAACCGGCTTGGCAATGAAGTCATTCATTCCTGCCTCCTCTGCCTGCTGTCGCATATCGGCAGAAACATGAGCGGTTACCGCCAGGATGGGAATGCCGGCACGGCCATGATCAGCTTCATTTTGACGCCACAACTGAGTGGCTGAAATGCCATCTAAAATAGGCATGTCGCAGTCCATCAGTACAAGATCGATGGTCTCCGTGTTTTGCAGATCAAGTGCCTCCTGACCATTGGTGGCGGTCAGTGTCTGGCATCCCAGTTTTTGTAATAAGCCTGACAGTACCTGTCTGACCCATTCGTTATCCTCCACAATTAAAACGGTAATGGTTTTATTGATTGGAGTGGTTATGGATGCATGTTTTTTTATGACGGAGCCATGTGCAGGTTTCAGGCTGCTAATGTGCTCTCTGAATGTAGTGGTGGGGCGGGCATGTTTGAGCGCAAGCAAGAGGAGGGGCATCAGTACAATATGACCCACCAGAAGTAACTGGTAAGGCTCAAAGGCCCCGAGTAACCAACCGGCCTGATTGCAGGTAATCATGACTTGTAATCCGGCATTCAGGCTGGCGATATAAAGCAGATATGATATGGCCGGGGGCTTATGGGGTATTTTGCGTTGATGCCAGATCATCAGCCCGAGTACGACAAGACTGGTGGTAATCGGAACCAGTAACACACTGATGACAACCCATTTGGTGGGTAGCACCAGTGTCAGTAATAAAATACTCATGAGTACGGTGAGTAGATTGAGCAGGTGTTTGCTGAGCGTGTTGTTTTTAAGCTTGAGTGCTGTCACAACGGCGGCATATAGCCAGATGTGCAGTACGCTGAGCAGGATTGTGCTGAGTAATAGAAACAAGGGCTGACTGTTCGGGAAGTTCAGCCACCAGGTACCAAAGACACCACGATCAGTCATGGCCAGGAAGGTAATTCCTCCGATAAAGCTTATAAAAATCAGGCGTAGTGATGTGCTGAGGTGTCCCATGGTGAAAAGCGCGAACAGTGCACCACCAATAATGCCCAGCGCACTGCCGAAGAAGCCGGCACTGTTTTGTGCATGACGCATCATGTCATTGCTATTGCCCAGAATGACGGGACTGTTGAGTGGGAAGTCTGAGCTGACTCTGAATACGTGCTCTGACAGGCCTGAGGGAATATGCAAACGGAAACCATAACCGGGCACTTCGGCATCGCCACGTTGCAAGGCGCTGGCGCTGCCGGCTTCACGAAACAAGGTGTTTCCCTGTTTGGTTTGACTGTAAAGATAGATGTGTGCGAATGAGGCGCGTTTGAATTGAAGAATGCGACTGGTTTCTGCGCCAGTATTGTTTATTTGCAGCCGGAACCAGCGGCTGCGTGTACTAAGGCCTTCCTGCAAATGTGGCTTGTCATAACGATGCCAGCCTTCGGCAGGTAATTGAGCGGGTAGCAAGTTGTCGTCATGGCTATCGTGTACGTCCAGCCATGAGGCGACTGATAAATAAGGTGATGCTGTTTGCAGATACAGGGTGGCCGCATGCGCAGGCAGGCTAAATAACAGAAACAGACAAAAAGCCATGCAAACTTGCATGGCTTTTGTCGACTGGAAGGCATTGGTACTCATACTGGCAGACTACACCAGAGTACCGATAGTGTCAGCTGCGGGCGTTAGCTTCGGCCACGGCAAGCGCAGTCATGTTAACAATCCGACGAACGCTGGAGCTTGGCGTTAGGATATGCACAGGTTTTGCTGCACCCAGCAAGATCGGGCCAACGGTAATGCCATTGCCACTGGCTGTTTTCAGCAGGTTAAACGAAATGTTGGCGGCATCAATATTCGGCATGATGAGCAGGTTAGCTGAGCCTTTCAGACGCGAGTTGGGGAACAGGTTGTTGCGGATATGTTCATCCAGTGCGGCATCACCATGCATTTCGCCTTCAAACTCAAGCTCGGGAGCACGCTCCATCAGCAGCTGGAAGACCTTGCGCATCTTGGCGGCACTTTCCGTTTCTTCGCCACCAAAGTTTGAGTGCGAGCACAGCGCAATTTTGGGTGTGATACCAAAGTTGCGCACGGACTCAGCAGCCAGAATGGTCATGTCGGCCAGCTCTTCTGCTGAAGGGTCTGGATTGACATAGGTATCAGCAATAAAGATGGTGCGATTTTCCAGCATCAGCAGGTTCATGGCAGCATAGCGTTTGGCGTCGGGGCGCAGGCCGATAATCCGGTCGATATAGCGCAGATGCAGACCATAGTTGGCAAAGGTGCCACAAATCAGGCCATCGGCTTCGCCGAAGTGAACCAGCAGAGAACCGATTAAGGTGCTGCGGCGACGGGTTTCCCGTTTGGCCAGCTCTTCACCAATACCGCGTCGCATCATGACCTGATGGTAGTGCTGCCAGTATTCACGGAAGCGGGAGTCATGGTCCTGGTCGATCATGGTGACGTTAACGCCGTGCTCCAGACGCAGACCCAGGCGCTTGACGCGCTCCTGGATAACGGCGGGACGACCTACCAGTAATGGCGTTGCCAGACCTTCATCAACTACAACCTGTACCGCACGTAGTACACGATCATCTTCGCCTTCACAGAATACGATGCGTTTTGGCGAGGCTTTGGCGTTGGCATAAACCGGCTTCATGATAAACGCCGAGTTATAGACAAACTCGGACAGCTTTTGATGATAGGCATCAAAGTCTGTGATCGGGCGGGTGGCGACTCCTGTTTCCATGGCAGCACGGGCAACTGCTGGAGCAATCGCCATGATCAGGCGCGGATCCAGTGGGCGCGGAATGATGTATTCACGACTAAAGCTTGATGCCTCGCCGAGTACACTGTCGCTACTTTCGGCATGAGCCATTTTGGCAATGGCGTGTACACAGGCCACTTTCATGGCTTCATTCACCGTGGTAGCGCCAGAGTCCAAGGCACCGCGGAAAATGTAGGGGAAGCAGAGTGCGTTGTTAACCTGGTTGGGATAGTCCGAGCGGCCAGTGGCAATGACGGCATCCGGGCGAACTTCCTTGGCTAGCTCCGGCAGAATTTCTGGTGTTGGGTTGGATAACGCGAAAATAATCGGGTCGCGCGCCATTTGCTTGACCATGTCCTGGCTGACAATGCCAGCGGTGGACAGACCCAGGAACATGTCGGCGTCCTTGAACAGTTCGCCCAAGCTGCGCGCTGAAGTGTTTTGGGCGTAGCGTTGCTTGCTCTCATCCAGACCGGTACGTTCGGTATGGATGGGGCCTTTGGAGTCACATACGGTGATGTTTTCACGGCGTGCGCCGAGTGACACCAGCAAATCCAGACAGGAAATGGCAGCAGCGCCTGCACCGGAGCAGATAATTTTGATGTCTTCAATTTTCTTGTTGACCAGGATCAGCGCATTGAGCAGGCCAGCACCTACGATGATGGAAGTGCCATGCTGGTCATCATGGAATACCGGAATTTTGCAGCGTTCACGCAGCTTTTTTTCAATGTAAAAGCATTCAGGTGCTTTGATGTCTTCCAGGTTGATGCCACCAAAGGTTGGCTCAAGCGAGGCGATGATATCGACCAGTTTTTCTGGATCACGCTCGTTGATTTCGATGTCGAATACATCAATGCCAGCGAATTTTTTAAACAGAACGCCTTTGCCTTCCATAACTGGTTTGGAAGCGAGTGGACCGATATCGCCGAGCCCTAATACAGCGGTGCCGTTGGTAATGACGGCAACCAGATTGCCACGTGCGGTATAGCGAGAAACAGTTGACGGGTCACGAGCGATTTCTTCACAAGGTGCGGCGACACCGGGTGAATAGGCCAGCGCCAAGTCGCGCTGGTTGCTGAGTTGCTTGTTGGGGGTGACGCTGATTTTGCCGGGCTGGGGGAACTCGTGATAGTCCAATGCCGCCTTACGCAGTGCCTCATCCATAGTGTTTCTCGCTGATGACCGTGGCTAAGTAATAACCCGCAATTGTAACACTCTCACTGCGTTTGGGGCGATCGCGGCTGACTCGATAGTCGATGCAGCCGTCTGATTGTTCAGTCCTTGTGTTGTTCTCGGGCGATAGCGCGATAGCCGATGTCAGTACGGTGATATTCACCGGTCCAATTGACTCGTGCCACTGCCGCATAGGCCGCTGCCTGTGCAGCAGATACGCTTTGTCCCAGTCCGGTCGCACACAGAACACGTCCACCACTGGTGACTACCTGACCATTGATCAAGGTGGTGCCAGCATGAAAGATCTTGCTGTCGTCGGTGTCTTGTCCCAGACCAGTGATCACATCATTTTTGCGTATATCACCGGGATAGCCTTCGGCTGCCATGACGACGCCCAGTGCGGCTTGCTCATCCCAGTCGGCTATTGTCTTATCCAGCTCGCCTGCCAGTCCGGCTTCAATCAGGCTGACCAGTGAGCTGCGCAGGCGCATCATGATCGGTTGTGTTTCCGGGTCGCCAAAACGACAGTTGAATTCGATGACCTTGGCCAGCCCGGTGTCATCAATCATCAGGCCAGCATACAAAAATCCGGTGTAGGGATGGCCTTCTGCTGCCATGCCGTTGACTGTTGGCATGATGATGTCCTGCATGACATGTTGATGCACGGCAGCGGTGACTACTGGCGCAGGAGAGTAGGCTCCCATGCCACCCGTGTTCGGGCCGGTATCAGCATCGCCGATGCGCTTGTGATCCTGGCTGGTGGCCATGGCCAGTGCATTTTTGCCATCCACCATGACAATAAACGAGGCTTCTTCACCTGTTAGGAACTCTTCGACCACTACACGGGCCCCCGCTGAGCCAAATTTGTTCCCGGCCAGCATGTCGATAATGGCGGCCTCTGCTTCTGCCAATGTCATGGCCACAATGACGCCCTTGCCAGCGGCCAGGCCGTCGGCCTTGATGACAATCGGAGCGCCTTTTTCGCGTACATAGGCCAGTGCCAGATCAGTATCGGTAAAGACTTGATAGAAGGCGGTTGGAATCTGGTGGCGCGCCAGAAAATCCTTGGCAAAGGCCTTTGAACCTTCCAGTTGTGCTGCATATTGGGTCGGCCCCCAAATGGCTAGGCCTGCACTCTGGAAGGCATTAACAACCCCATTGACCAGCGGTGCTTCGGGGCCGACAACGGTCAGGCTGATTTGCTGGTCTTGTGCAAATTTAACCAGAGCATCGTTATCAAGAATATCCAGTGGCACATTTTGGCACTTGGCTTCGGTGTCTGTGCCCGCATTTCCTGGCGCCACAAAAACGGTGTCGATGCGTGGATCCTGAGCCATTTTCCAGGCCAGGGCATGTTCACGGCCACCAGAGCCAAGCAGCAAAATTTTCATTGATAATCAGCCTTGTTTAATACGCTTGAATTAGTGTCTGAAGTGGCGCATGCCAGTAAAGACCATGGCAATACCGGCTTCATCGGCCGCCGCAATGACTTCACTGTCACGCATTGATCCACCAGGCTGAATAATGGCCGCAATACCTGCTTTGGCGGCATTATCAATGCCGTCGCGGAAGGGGAAGAAAGCATCCGAGGCCATTACTGCTCCTGCTACCTGCAGTCCGGCGTGTTCAGCTTTGATAGCAGCAATACGTGCGGAGTTGACGCGGCTCATCTGGCCTGCGCCAACACCGATAGTCTGGCGATTCTTGGCATAGACAATGGCGTTGGACTTGACGTATTTGGCCACTTTCCAGGCAAAAATCAGATCATGGATTTCGGCTTCGGTGGGAGCACGTTGAGTAACCACTTTCAGGTCGGATTCTTTGATCATGCCCAGATCTTGATCTTGTACCAGTAAGCCACCAGTGACGCGCTTGAAGTCCCATTGTGCGGTACGACTATCCAGCGCAGGCAGTTCACCACAGGACATGACACGCACATTCTGTTTGCTGGCGGTAATGGCCAGTGCTGCCGGGCTGATGCTGGGCGCAATGATGACTTCAACGAATTGACGGTCAACAATGGCTTGAGCGGTGTCGGCATCCAGCTCACGGTTAAAGGCAATGATGCCACCAAAGGCTGATTCAGGGTCAGTGGCATAGGCCAGCTCGTATGCGGCTTTGATGCCATCCAGCGAGACCGAGACACCACAAGGATTGGCGTGTTTGACAATGACGCAGGCTGGTTTGGCGAAGCTTTTTACACATTCCAGCGCCGCATCAGTGTCTGCAATGTTGTTATAGGACAGCTCTTTGCCTTGCAGTTGTTTTGCGGTGGCAACCGAGTTTTCCCGAGCATTGGCGTCAACATAAAATGCAGCGCGTTGGTGCGGGTTTTCGCCGTAACGCATTTCCTGTGCTTTCACAAACTGAGTGTTGAATGTGCGTGGGAAGGTGTCGCGTGCGGTCAGGTCGGCCTTGGTTTCACCAACCAGTGCTCCGAGATAGTTGGCAATCATGCCGTCATAGGCGGCAGTGTGCTCAAAGGCTTTTACGGCCAGATCAAAACGTGTGTTATTCGATAGACCACCGTTGGCTTTGACTTCATCCAGCACCAGGCGATAGCTGTCTGCACTGACCACAATGCCGACATGAGCATGATTTTTGGCCGCTGAGCGCACCATGGTGGGGCCACCAATATCGATATTCTCAATGGCATCAGGCAGCGTGCAGTCGGCTTTTGCAACAGTGGCTGCAAAGGGGTAAAGATTGACCACGACTAGGTCAATGCCACCAATATCGTGTGCTGCCATGACTGCATCATCTTGGCCTCGACGACCTAAAATGCCGCCATGAATTTTGGGGTGCAAAGTCTTGACGCGACCATCCATCATTTCTGGAAAGCCGGTGTAGTCTGACACTTCGGTGACGGCAATGCCTTCGCTGACCAGAAGTTTGAAGGTGCCTCCGGTAGACAGCAGGTGGACGCCTAGATCGGCCAATTCACGGGCAAAGTCAACAATGCCGGTTTTGTCAGATACGCTGATAAGCGCGCGCTGCACACGTTGGGACATAACAGATACTCGCTAAAACGTCGTTAATTCATCAGGCCATGTTGCTTGAGCTTTTTGCGCAACGTGCCACGGTTCAGGCCAAGAATTTCAGAGGCGCGAGTCTGATTGCCACGCGTGTATTCCAGTACGACTTCGAGTAATGGTGTTTCCACTTCTGCCAACACCATTTCATAAACGTCGTTCACGCGTTCACCATCAAGATTGGCGAAGTAGTTACGCATTGCCATTTCAACATGATCACGCAGTGTCTGGTTAGGACGAGTGCTGGTGCTGGTCAGGGGCTTTTTGATAACGGACATGTCCATGCTGGAATCAGTACTCATTTTAGGGACTCTCATGCGGCGGCTTCCGGCTGCCGGCATGGTGTCGGGATCGAAAAATAATCAGTGACCAGGCCGAGCTGCTCGTCAGTCCGGGTCAAAGTGTTGAAGTGCCGAGACAGTGGTTTACCTTCCGGTAAAAAATCGCTGTACCAGCTCATGTGTTTGCGTGCAAAACGCAAACCAAGTCCCTCACCATAGAACGCATGCACCGCAGACAAATGCCGGAGGATAATGCTTCCCCGCGTCTGTAAATCTATCGGTGGCAAGTATTCTTTGGTTTGAAGGTAATGATGGATCTCGCGAAAAAGCCATGGCCTGCCATGAGCTCCTCGTCCGATCATTATACCATCGCATCCGGTGCGCTCAAGAACATCCAGCGCCTTTTCCGGGGTATCTATGTCGCCATTGGCCAAAACCGGTATGTTTACGGCCTGCTTGATCGCCGCCACGGTGTCAAATTCGGCTTGCCCAGTGTACTTGTCTGCCCGCGTGCGACCATGAATGGCCAGCATCTGTATTCCGGCATCTTCGGCAATTTTGGCGATCGTGACACCATTTCGGTTATCGCGATTCCAGCCGGTTCGGGTTTTCAAGGTGACGGGAACATCCACAGCGGCCACTACTGCCTGCAATATTTCAGCTACCAGCTTTTCGTCTTGCATGAGAGCAGAGCCAGCCAGACGGTTGCAGACTTTCTTGGCAGGACAGCCCATATTGATATCAATAATCTCTGCGCCGCGAGCTACGTTTTCGCGTGCGGCATCCGCCATCATGGTGGGGTCATAACCCACAATTTGTACGGCAACGGGACCTGGCTCACCCTGATGATCCAGACGAAAACGGGATTTGTTGGTGTGCCATAGTCTAGTCTCTGAAGACACCATTTCGGACACCACATGACCGGCGCCCAGCTCACGGCAAATCTGTCGGAAGGGGCGATCGGTAACGCCTGCCATCGGCGCCAGTACCAGAGGGACCGATATGGTGTGTGAGCCAATCTGCAGCGGCTTCATGGACGCACGGCTCGTAGTTCGACTTGTTCAACCGGTGCGGCCATGCCATCTGCCTGTGCGGACAGGCGCACGGCAAATTGAATGACCACAGGCTCATTGAAGGCAATCAGTGCATTGGCGGCGTAGCGTTTGGGCAGATTGGCTGGCAGATACTCATGAGGTTGCAGTGTTCCCGTGGCCAGTGTGCGTCCTTGCCAGTCACGCAGAGTCAGCTTCAAGGGTGGCCAGGGTTGCAGAATGTCGGCTCGGTGTGACAGCACGGCCTGACCTTGCCAGATTCGGTGGTCGTCAGCATTGAGTTGTATGGCTAGCCGATCAATTTGCCATGCCTCGGTCAGCAGAGGGCGGCGCAGTGTGTAACCGATGGGCGCTAGAACAGGATTCACCAGTTGGCGGACGCTGGTTTTTGTCAGCCAGAAGCTCTGGCTGAGCCAGATAATTTCAGCAATCAGCACAAGACTGGCGATGATCAGCGTGAGTCGCCACCAAATCGCAGACTTCTTGGCCGTGGCAGCGCTGGTCAGCTCTACCGGCAGGCTAAGGTCATTGATTGGTTTGGGTGCTGTCATACTGATATCACCTTGCGCTGGGCATACGACCGGACAAACGGCACCAGTCTTCATCTTTGGTAGCCAGTGTATCCAATGCCAGCCAGGGTGCATACGTACTGACCAGTTCGTCTACCTGTGACACGATGATGCCGGACAGGGCGAGCTGACCTGATGGTTTTAAATAGCCGGTGAGGGTGCTGGCCAATTGTCCCAGAGGGCCGGCCAGAATATTGGCGACCACGACATCGGCTTTGATGGCTGGCATATCTTCGGGCATGAATACTTTCAGGCGATCGGATACGCCATTGCGTTCGGCGTTATCGCGGGTGGCAATCAATGCCTGCGGGTCAAGGTCAACACACCATGCTTCACGAGCGCCAAGCAGCAGGGCGGCGACGGCCAGAATGCCGGAGCCACAGCCATAATCAACCACTACTGCATCCTTCAGATCCAGGCCATCCAGCCATTCCAGGCACAATGCTGTGGTTTGGTGCGTGCCGGTACCAAAGGCCAGGCCAGGATCAAGTAGCAGATTGATGGCATCTGGGTTGGGCGCTGGTGTCCAGCTGGGGACCACCCATAAGCGTTCGCCAAAGCACATGGGGTGGTAGTTATCCATCCAGGCGCGTTCCCAGTCCTTGTCTTCCAGCACTTCAATGCGGTGTGCCGGTAGTGCGTGGCCAAGCTGACCTGCCAGAAACTCAACCACGGCGTCCATTTCCGAGTCGGCCACAAACAAGCCGATGACTCGCGTTGCATCCCACAGAGGTTGGGCGCCAGGAGGTGGCTCTAATAAAGGTTGATCACCGGAGTCTTCCATGAGTACTGCAGCAGCACCAGCAAGCTCCAATAAGTCTTGGTAGCGAGTAGCGTCGGCTTTCTGAGTTTCTATTTTAAGCTGCAGCCAGGACATGGTGGCCTCCAAAAAAACAGGATGCGCAGTGTAGTCGTGTTGCTGGTGAATTTGTAGTCAATCTGGGTGTTTTTACACCCAGATTGAGGATTGGACTAGCTCAGGCCAAGTTTCTTTTCGAGGTGATGGATGTCAACGCCACCAGCCAAAAAGCCTGGGTCTTTCAGAATGACGTCGCGATGCAGCGAGATGTTGCTGCGAATGCCATCAATCACAATTTCGTCCAGTGCGTTGTGTGCACGACGCAGAGCGATTTCGCGAGTGGGGCCAAAGGCGATCAGCTTGCCGATCAATGAGTCATAGTTGGGCGGTACGCTATAGCCTGAGTACAGGTGTGAATCCATGCGAATGCCGGGGCCGCCAGGTGCGTGATAGTAGTTCACCTTGCCCGGGCAGGGCATAAAGCTCTTGGGGTCTTCGGCATTGATACGGCACTCAATGGCATGGCCACGAATGACGATATCTTTTTGCGTCAGCGAGAGCCCCATGCCAGATGCCACGCGTAGCTGCTCCTGAATGATGTCGACGCCGGTAATCATTTCGGTCACCGGATGTTCTACCTGAACGCGTGTATTCATTTCAATGAAGTAGAAGCGCTCGTCTTCGTAAAGGAACTCAAAGGTACCGGCACCACGATATTTCATCAGTTCGCAAGCCTTGATACAGGCGGCGTAAACCTCCTGTCGGCGAGTATCAGGAATGCCGGGTGCGGGTGCTTCTTCGACGACTTTCTGGTGGCGGCGTTGCAGCGAGCAATCGCGATCACCCAGATGAATGGCTTGACCCTCACCATCACCAATGATCTGAATTTCAACATGGCGCGGGTGTTGAAGAAACTTCTCCATGTATACCGTATCGTCACCAAAGGCAGCGCCTGCTTCTGAGCGAGTAATGGATAAGGCAGACAGTACTTCGCTTTCATGATGAACAACGCGCATGCCGCGACCACCACCACCCGAAGCCGCCTTGATAATGACAGGTAGGCCAATGCGATTGGCAACTGCCACGGCATTGTCGGCTGTAACCGGGCCATCAGATCCGGGCACGGTTGGTACACCGGCCTTTTTCATGGCTTCAATGGCAGAGACCTTGTTGCCCATCAGACGGATGGATTCAGCGCGTGGTCCAATGAAAGTGAAGCCGGATTTCTCGACGGCGTCGGCGAAGTCAGCGTTTTCTGCCAGAAAGCCATAGCCTGGGTGAATGCCCTGAGCGTCGGTAACTTCTGCGGCTGAAATCAGCGCGGGAATATTCAGGTAAGAGTCTTTGCTTGCGGCCGGGCCGATACAGACGGCCTGGTCTGCTAGGCGTACATGCAGCAAGTCACGGTCAGCCTTGGAGTAAACGGCGACCGTTTTAATGCCCATTTCCTTGCAGGCACGCAAGATACGTAATGCGATTTCGCCTCGGTTGGCGATGACCACCTTATCCAGCATTGTGGTGATCTCCGCTTAAACGATAGTAAAGAGTGGCTGATCAAATTCGACGGGCTGTCCGTCTTCTACCAGAATGCTTTCGATCGTACCGCTGTGTTCTGCCTGAATCTGATTCATCATTTTCATGGCTTCGATAATGCACAGCACATCGCCTTTCTTGACGCTGCTGCCGATGTCAACAAATTGAGCGGAGCCAGGAGCGGGTGAGCGATAGAACGTGCCGACCATGGGTGAGCGTTGAATGGTGCCATGGGTGGCGGGTTCGCTGGCGGCTGGTGCGGTGCCCTTGGTGGCTGCAGCTGGCGCGCTGATGGCGGCTGGTGCCGAAGCGACGGGCTGTGGCTGGGCAGCTGCAATATAATGCTGTGGTGCTGCTTGCGGACGATTGCGCGCAATACGAACGGACTCTTCACCCTCGGTGATTTCCAGCTCGTCAATGCCAGATTCTTCCACCAGCTCAATGAGCTTTTTGATTTTACGAATATCCATGAGGACTCCTGATTGGGTTATTTTGAGTCTGCGCTCAATTGGCGCAAGACAAATTCCAGGGCCAGCTCGTAGCCCATCGGACCCAGGCCGGTGATAACACCGATGGCCTTGTCTGACAGGTAGGAGTGTTGGCGAAAAGGTTCACGGCTGTGCACATTGGACAGGTGCACTTCCACAAAGGGGATGTTGACCGCTAGCAGGGCATCACGCAGAGCAACTGATGTGTGTGTGAAGGCCGCTGGGTTGATAATGATGTAGCGTGTACCTTCACTGGCGGCGTGATGAATGCGGTCAACCAGTTCACCTTCATGATTGCTTTGAAAGGTTTCAATTGACTGGTCGGCCATGCCTGCCTGAGTGCGCAGTTTCAGCTCGATATCAATTAGTCGGGCATTGCCATAGATGCCAGGCTCGCGGTTGCCCAGCAAGTTTAAATTGGGGCCATTCAAGACAAGTACTGCAGCCATATTGTGGTTCTCTTGCCAGACATGGTGTGCAGGCCAATATTCGCCAAAATGGCTAGGACCTGCGTTGATATTGCGGGCAAGATACCCAAACTGATGTTTGCCTGCAATGGTGTTTAGATGAAAGGCTAATATCAATGCGGCTTTTCATCGTTTGATTGCAGCAAATTTACATGACTGACTGGACATTATCGCTCGCGCGCCATACTCTTCTGCGCATTATTTAAAACAAAAGAGGTAGGCGCGTTGCCGAGCCTGAGGTGTTAGGGTTTATGCAGCGTACCTGCCTGTCTGGTCTGACACCGAACGAGGGTTGTTGCATGCGGAAGCTACTTGCAAAAAGGCAGTTCAGCCTTTTTCCTTTATGGATACTCATCTTTTCTTCATCTGCACTGGCGTCTGGCTGGGATATGCCCAGGGGTGTGACCGATATCAGTCAGCAGGTGTTTGATCTGCATCGCACCATTCTCTATATCTGTATTGCCATTGGTCTGGTGGTTTTTGGTCTGATGTTCTGGTCGATTCTTCGACACCGTCATTCACTTGGGGTAAAGCCGGCCAACTTCCATGAAAGCACCACGGTGGAAGTGATCTGGACGGTGATTCCGTTCGTCATTCTGATTGCCATGGCTGTGCCAGCAACCAAGGTGCTCATTGCTATGGATGACTCCAGTGAGTCTGAACTCACCATTCGTGTGACCGGCTCACAATGGAAGTGGCATTACGAGTATTTAACCTATGCTGATGACAAAGATGTCAGCGTTGGTTTTCTGTCCTCATTGTCAACGCCACGCGAGCAGTGGGAGCGTCAGGGCCAAGGGTTTGGTAAATCCAATCTGCCAGACTTTGAAGCACATCCACATTATCTGATCGAGGTTGATCGTCCTCTGGTGATTCCTACTGGCAAGAAAGTTCGTTTTCTGCTGACTGCGGATGATGTGATCCACGCTTGGTGGGTGCCGGACTTTGCCATCAAGAAAGATGCTATCCCGGGCTTTATCAATGAGTTGTGGGCCAATGTGCCGGAAGGTAAAGAAGGCATTTATCGTGGTCGTTGTGCTGAGCTGTGTGGCAAGGATCACGCCTTCATGCCTATCGTTGTGGAAGCAAAGTCTCCTGCAGACTTTGAGGCCTGGTTAGCCGAAGCCAAGGTGCGCTCTGCAGAAGAAGCCAAGGCTGCTGCGGCTTCTGTCGATTACAAGTTCCCGTCTCTGGCCGATGCCGTGAAAGAGGGTGAGTCGATTTATGTGGCTCGCTGTGCGGCCTGTCACCAGGTCAATGGTGCTGGCTTGCCACCGATGTTCCCTGCTTTGAAGGGTAGCAAGATGATGGTGGAAGACAGTGGTCGTCAGGATCATATCGATATTATTTTGAACGGTAAAAATGCGATGCCTGGCTGGAAGTCGATTCTGACAGCTCGTGAAATGGCTGCCGTTACAACCTATGAACGTAACGCCTGGGGTAATGACACCGGCGACTTAGTCCAGCCGTCGGAGTTTGCGCAATGAGTGGAGATAACAGCATGTCGAACGTAGCCCATGCCGATCACGATCATCATCACGAGCTCAAGCCGTTTTTGATCCGCATGTTTACTACCACCAACCATAAAGACATCGGTACGATGTACTTGGTTTTTGCTTTCCTGATGCTGCTTTGCGGTGGTCTGGCGGCAATGGTGATTCGTGCCGAATTGATGTACCCCGGTATGCAGTTGGTACAGCCTGACTTCTTTAACCAGATGACGACAGTGCATGGTTTGCTGATGGTGTTTGGTGCCATCATGCCGGCTTTCACCGGCTTTGCTAACTGGATGGTGCCGATGATGATCGGTGCGCCGGACATGGCCTTGCCGCGTCTGAACAACTTCTCGTTCTGGTTGCTGCCGTTTGCCTTTGCCATCCTGATTGGTTCGGTGATCATGTCGCTGTTGGGCATGGGGCCAGCGCCAAATTTTGGTTGGACATTCTACGCGCCGTTGTCCACAACCTACGGCCCGGCCAGTACTGACCTGTTTATTTTCTCTGTTCACTTGATGGGTATTTCGTCCATCCTGGGTGCTATCAACGTAGTGGTTACTATCCTCAACATGCGTGCTCCTGGCATGACCATGATGAAGATGCCACTGTTCGTGTGGACCTGGTTGATTACGGCATTCCTGCTGATTGCTGTTATGCCAGTGTTGGCGGGCGCAGTCACCATGATGCTGACCGATCGCCATTTTGGTACCAGCTTCTTTGATGCTGCCGGTGGCGGTGACCCGGTCATGTTCCAGCATATTTTCTGGTTCTTCGGGCATCCCGAGGTGTACATCATGATTCTGCCGTCATTTGGTATCGTGTCGGCGATCATTCCTGTTTTTGCCCGTAAGCCGCTGTTTGGTTATGCCTCTATGGTGTATGCCACCGCGTCGATTGCGCTGTTGTCATTCGTGGTATGGGCTCACCACATGTTTACTACGGGGCTGCCATTGGCAGGGTCGTTGTTCTACATGTATATGACCATGCTGATTTCAGTGCCCACCGGGGTGAAGGTGTTCAACTGGGTGGCCACCATGTGGCGCGGCTCGATGAGCTTTGAAATCCCCATGTTGTTTGCGCTGGCTTTTGTGGTGCTGTTCACCATTGGCGGTTTCTCGGGATTGATGCTTGCTATCACGCCAGCGGATTATCAATACCATGACACCTACTTTGTGGTGGCGCATTTCCACTATGTGCTGGTGTCTGGTTCATTGTTTGCCATTTTTGCGGGTGCCTACTATTGGCTGCCAAAATGGTCTGGTCATATGTTCAGCACTTTCTGGGCCAAGATGCATTTCTGGAGTTCATTGCTGTCCGTGAACCTGTTGTTCTTCCCGATGCATTTTGTGGGTCTGGCCGGTATGCCGCGCCGTTATGCTGACTACTCAATGCAGTTTGCAGACCTGAACTTCTGGATTTCGATTGGCGGTTTCTGGTTTGGTGCCAGCCAGTTGTTCTTCATCGCAGTGTTGCTGACGCTTAAGCGTCAGCCCAAGGCAGATGCCAATCCATGGGGAGCCCAGGATGGTCTGGAGTGGACTGTGCCAAGTCCTGCGCCATATCACACCTTTGAACAACCACCTGTTGTTAAGTAAGGATTAGTCATGACTCAAACAACGGCAGCACGCAAACAACTGGCCTGGATGACGGGCGGTGTGCTGCTGATGTTTGCGTTTGCTGTGTTTGCCATGCCGCCGATTTATCGCGTGTTTTGCGAAATTACCGGTTTGAATGGCAAGCCTTCAGCGATGGCAGCGGCGGCTTCCAGTTCAGTCGATCTGGATCGGGAAATTACGGTTGAATTTATCACCATGGTAGATGCGGCCTTGCCCTGGCAGTTCAGCAGTGAGCGTCGGGTAATCAAGGTGCATCCAGGTGAAATTCATCAGGTCAGTTTTTCGGTTACCAATCAGTCTCATGTGCCGGTGACAGGCAAGGCCATTCCCAGTGTTGCTCCTTCAGCAGGTGCCGCTCATTTGAAGAAAACAGAGTGCTTCTGTTTTATTGAGCAGACATTGGCGGCGGGAGAGAGCATGGAAATGCCACTGGTGTTTTACATTGACCCTGATTTGCCCAGGCAAATTGGTACTGTGACATTAGCTTATCGTTTTTATCGTCAGGCAGACGCTGGCTGACGATAGATTAAAACAAGAAAGGAGTGCGTCATGTCTTCTGCAGTTGAACACACAAAAGCAGGCGAAAAACCTGCCAATTATTATGTTCCAGCGACCAGTCCTTGGCCTTTTGTGGGTTCATTGATTTTATTTGTGCTGGTGATTGGTCTGGCCAATGTGATCCAGAGTAATAGCCTGTCAGGTATTGCTGCCAATAAAGGGACGTTGAACTTTTTATTCCCGATTGGTTTGCTGGGCGTGTTCGGTCTGATGTTTTTCTGGTTCCGTGACACCATCACTGAAAGCTTGGGTAATAAGAATTCTCTGCAAATGGATCAGTCCTACCGTCAAGGCATGACCTGGTTCATTTTCTCTGAAGTGATGTTTTTCGGTGCTTTTTTTGGCGCCATGTTTTATGCCCGCTGGTTGAGCATTCCCTGGTTGGCAGGCGAAGGCAAAGGGGTGATGACACATGAAGTGTTGTGGCCGCAGTTCCAGGCATTATGGCCTTTGGTGAAAATGCCGGATGGTGGCACCACAACTTCCATGGGACCATGGGGTCTGCCATTTCTTAACACGGTTATTCTGGTGACTTCATCACTGACACTGACTGTGGCGCACCATGCATTGTTGAAGGGTGATCGTAAAAAGCAGATCAATTACCTGGCTATTACGGCAGCATTGGGTCTGATCTTTTTGGTTTGCCAGGTGTATGAATACATTCACGCCTATCGTGACCTGGGTTTGACTCTGCAGTCCGGTATCTATGGTTCAACGTTCTTCATGCTGACGGGTTTTCATGGTCTGCATGTGACCATCGGAACCATCATGCTGATTGTGATGTTGCTGCGTTCCCTGAAAGGGCATCTAACACCAGACAATCACTTTGCCTTTGAAGCAACTGCCTGGTATTGGCATTTTGTGGATGTGGTGTGGCTGTTCCTGTTTGTGGTGGTGTACTGGCTGTAATCAGATCACAGTGTGTGGGGCTGCAGGAAGCCTGTGGCGCCCAACACAAATAAACTGGCAATAATGATGGCGGCAATAACGGCTCTCCAGCGCAAGGCTCGCATTAGCTTGTCAGGGTCGTTCTTGTCGCCTCTGCGTAATGCACGAAGCCCCGCAATCAGCTGCCAAACCATTAATGCGAATGCCAGTAACAGCAGTAATTTGATCAGCATGGTGCAAGCCCTTTAAGTAATTGGTGAAGGCCATTAATTGGCTTTCTGGATGATAGGTGAGTTTGTGCGCCAAATGCACATGCAGTTTTTATCACGTCGAAAGTCGACGCTGGTGCTTTGGCTGCTTTTTTTTGCTGTGCTTGCACTGTTGCTGTCGCTTTCTGTATGGCAATGGCAGCGGGGCGCAGAAAAGGATGCGTTGCTGTCTCGTCAAGTTGATAGAAGTAGTTTGTCTGTATTGGCAATTACGAGCTTTCAGTCGCTGCCTGCTGATATGGCAGACAGGCCGGTCAGTCTGCGTGGTCGTTTTGCTCCCGAGTATCGCGTTGCACTGGATAATCAAATGCGCCAGGGTAAAGCAGGTTATGAAATCCATATGGCCTATTTTCTGGAAGGTCAGCCTGACCAGGCTGTGCTGGTTAACCTGGGCTGGTTGCCGACAGACAGAGATGGCGGGCCGTTGCCTCCAGAAGTGTTCATCAGTGCAGATGAGATAACGGGTTTTGCTGTTATGCCGTCTGCTTTTGTGACGGTTGGCAGTGCTGAGTTGACGCGTGGTTTGTGGCGGGCGGGGCGTATAGATGCCGAATTCTGGGCCAGGCAGTGGGGCGTGTCATTGCAGCCTTGGGTGCTCCGCCTGTCATCGGATGTTCCGGGCTTTTATCTGCGTGACTGGCAGCCGACAGGGCAGCAGTTGATGAGTCCGGATCGGCATCGTGCTTATGCGTTTCAGTGGGCGTCTCTGGCGCTGGCCTGGATTGCCTGTTGGTGGTTTGCAAGGCGTAGCTTTGCCTTATCAAATGATGTGGACTCAAATTAAATGACACGTTCGAGATGGATGTTGGTGGCATTTATTGCCAGCTTTATTTTGCCTTTTGTGATTGGCCATCTGGCTTACAAGTCGTCCTGGTTTGCCGGTGGGGCAACCAACAAGGGCTATTTATTGAATCCGCCACAGGCGCTGAGTGATCTGGGATGGCAGCCTTCGTTTGATAGTGCTGCGGCTCCAGCCGGGCATTGGTGGTTGACTTTTTATTTGCCAGCACAGTGCGATGCATCTTGTGAGCAGAGTCTGGATGCATTGGTTCGTTTGCGTGTTGGTATGGGCCGAGACCGTGAGCGTGTAGGTATTTTATTGTTGCAGGAGCAGGCTGGCGAGCTGCCTGATGTGGTGGCCAAAGTGCCCGTGCTGGCTCATGGTGTGGTTGATGCCGAGGCAATGCAGCGCTTTATGCAGCAGCTGTCTGAGGCGGAAGCTGGCCACTGGTTCCTGATGGATCCCATGGGCTGGATTATGCTGAGCTATGACGTGCCGGGTACGCCAGAGGCGCTGTTGTTGAGAGCACAAGATCTGATTGATGATTTAATGAAACTGCTGAAGGTGTCGCAAATTGGCTAGTCGTGCAGGGCTGTTGTGGTTCTTGAAGTTTGCCTTGGTGCTGACATTGATTGTCATCATGCTGGGTGCGTGGACACGTTTGAAAGATGCTGGTTTGGGCTGCCCTGACTGGCCGTTCTGTTATGGGCATATTACGGTGCCGGTTTCAGAAACCAGTTTGTTGCGTGTGCAGGAGAGCTTTCCCGAACATGTGGTAGATCCGGAAAAGGCCTGGCCTGAAATGATTCATCGTTATTTCGCCAGTGCTATCGGCTTTTGTATTTTGCTGGTAGCGGCTTTTATGTGGCGTCGGCGTACAGAGCCAGGCATGCCTTGGCGTCATGGTCTGGCTTTATTGCTTTTGGTGAGTTTGCAGGGTGCGTTTGGGGCGTGGACCGTGACCATGAAGTTGTATCCGCCGGTGGTGACAGGTCATTTGCTGCTGGGCTTTACGACCTTGACGATGTTGTATTTGCTGTATTTACGCACGGCAAATGCATTTCCTGCTACGGGGCAGCGCAGGCCGAAACTATTGGCACCACTATTAACAGTCACTATTGTTGCCCTGGTGGCTCAAATTGCATTGGGCGGTTGGACCGCATCAAACTATGCCGCAACGGTGTGTACCGATTTGCCTATTTGTCAAAGCGGTTGGCGTAGTGTCTGGTCTCCGGCAGAGGCTTTTCGTTTATTCCGACCAGATGATGCGAATTACGAGTTCGCCCCTCATCTGGATGCTGCCGCCAAGGTGACCATTCATGCGACACATCGTATGGGTGCTTTTGTAGTAACTGGTTTAATATTGGCCTTGGTTTGTGTGTTGGTATTCAGGACACAACATACGCGCTATCGTTTTTTTGCTGGTCTGATCATGTTCGGCCTGTTTGTTCAGGTGGTGTTGGGTGTGGTGAATGTAGTGGCAGATTTGCCACTCTGGAATGCAGTTGCCCATAACGTGTGGGCGGCGATCCTATTACAAATATTGGTGGCTCTGGCATTTGCGCTGAAGCAAGAAAGCAGCTGGAGAAAATTATTATGACAACAATAACGCAATCAGCCCGAGGATCATTGTGGCGTGAGTATTGGGCGCTGACCAAGCCAAAGGTTGTTGCCATGCTGATGGTCACGGCATTGGTGGGGATGTTTCTGGCACCACACGATATGTTGCCTCTGGGTCATTATGTGGCTGCTATTGTTGGTCTATGGGCAGGTATGGCGTCAGCGGCATCTATCAATCAATGGGTGGATCAGCGTATTGATGCGATCATGGCACGTACTCAGGGGCGGCCATTGGTGCAAGGCAGTGTCAGTAGTGCTGCGGCACTTGGTTTTGCAGCAGTGCTGGCAGCTGTTTCGATGTTGACATTGACGCTGTGGGTGAATCCGTTAACGGCCTGGCTGACTGCGATCGGCATGGTGGGCTATGCCGGTATTTATACGCGTTTCCTGAAACGTGCCACTCCGCAGAATATTGTCATTGGCGGCTTGTCCGGAGCTTTGCCACCATTATTGGGCTGGGCCGCCGTTACTGGTGAAATGTCGGCCCATGCCTGGCTGCTGGTGTTGATTATTTTTGTCTGGACGCCGCCACATTTCTGGGCATTGGCAATCCATCGTCGTGATGAGTACGCCAAGGCAGGTATTCCCATGTTGCCAGTGACGCATGGCATCAAATTAACCAAGGATCTGGTCTGGTATTACACCGTATTGTTGGCGCTGGTTACCCTGATGCCTTATCTGATTGGTATGAGCGGGCTGATTTATCTGGTTGGAGCCAGTGTATTTGCCGTGCTGTTCATGAAAGAAGCATGGGTGTTGCGCAGCAGTGAGCGTGAAGGTCAGGCTATGCGCACCTTTGGCTTTTCATTGGTTTATTTACTGGGCCTATTTATGGCGCTTCTGCTGGACAGAGCCTGGTACCTTCTGTCGGTCTGACCGAAGAAAGTGGTTTCTTCAGTTGCCAAGGGTGTGAAAAGTGTGTCTAATGGCCTTGCCCGTGGGCATCATCACCGTAACGCTGTGTCTCTCATTTGCGCCGACGATTGATGGCCGCACCACGGCCATCCGATACAGTGTAATTTGAGGTTGATTATGTCGCAACGTGAAGAAGGTACCGTTAAGTGGTTTAACGATGCCAAAGGTTTTGGTTTCATCCAGCGTCAAGCAGGCGAAGACGTGTTTGTTCACTTCCGCGCCATTCGTGGCGATGGTCACCGCTCCCTGCGTGACGGCCAAAAGGTCGAATTCAGCGTAGTTAAGGGTCAGAAAGGCTTCCAAGCTGAAGACGTTCTGCCTTTAGACTAATGTTGTTGTGATAATGGGCCTTAGGGCCCATTGTTGCTTCCAAGGTGCCATATTCATTGCGCCTTTTCTTTGCATATTTATTTTTTGCCGCATCGGGAGCCAGTTTTTATCTGTCATTCTTGGCTTTAGGTATTGGTAGCTTGTTGGCCCGATGCCCAACCAGTTGATAGTTGAGAGCTTTTTATGCGTAGCAAGCAAAGCGTTGCTTTGATTTATTCCCTTCTCGGTTTTTTCTACGCCCTTAATGGCGTTTTCATGCTGGTTGCTCCGGTTGTTTGGCTGAGTGTTTTCCCGTTGGCATTCATGGTTATTGATGCCAATGCAGATTTTGCCGTGCGCTTGTTGGCAATTGCGTTTATCGCACAAGCTCCCTTGTTCTTCTGGTGTGCACGTAATCTGAAGCGCTGTCGTACTGTGCGCATGGCGTTGACACTGCAAGCCGTTGGCCTTGCTGCTGTGACGGTGGCGGCCATGGCCATCAATCCTGCGCCGATGTTGCCATTAACACCGTCCATTATTTTGTTGGTGTTGCCTGCTGTTTTGCTGCTGTTGCTTAGCTTGCCTGCACGTACGATTCGCGTGAAGGGCCCCCGTGAGCAAGGTCACGTGAAGTGGTTTAATGCAAACAAGGGCTTTGGTTTTATCACACGAGATAATGGCGATGACATTTTTGTACATTATCGTGCCATTCGTGGTGAAGGCCATCGCACGCTTCGTGAGGGTCAGCGTGTGGAGTTTTTCTTGAAGCGTGGTGAGAAAGGTCTGCAGGCAGATGATGTAGAGATGTTTTGATGAGTGCTGATACGGTGTCTGAAGTGGTAGAGCAATCATCTGTTGTTGCGTTTCATGAGCTGCCTTTGCCTGAGGCGATACTGCGTGCTGTAGATGACCTGGGCTTTGCGCATTGCACCCCTATCCAGGGTCGTGTGTTGCGTTTTACCCTGGCTGGTCACGATGCTATCGGGCGTGCGCAAACCGGAACAGGTAAAACCGCTGCGTTCCTGATTACGGTGATTGCTGATCTACTTAAAAATCCACCTGATATGGATCGTTGTCTGGGTGAGCCGCGGGCACTGGTATTGGCGCCGACACGTGAGTTGGCAATCCAGATTGCCAAAGATGCGGATGCTCTGAGCAAGTATGCCGGTTTGAATGTCGTCACTTTGATGGGCGGCATGGATTACGAAAAGCAGCGTCGACAGTTGGCCAGCAAGCCTGTTGATATTGTGGTTGCCACTCCTGGTCGTTTGATTGATTTTGCCAATAAACAGGAAATTTATCTGGATCAGGTCGAGCACCTGGTGATTGATGAAGCTGATCGTATGCTGGACATGGGTTTTATTCCGGATGTTAAGCGCATTGTGCGTTTGACTCCGCCTAAAACGCATCGTCAGACGCTGATGTTCTCGGCCACCTTTACCCGTGATGTGCTGAATCTGGCGGAGCAGTGGACCTATTTTCCGGTGACTGTTGAAGTGGAGTCTGATCAGCGCACAACGGACTCTGTTGAACAGAAAGTCTATATTGTGACGACAGATGAGAAGATTCCGTTATTGCTGAATCTGATCCGTCAGCAAAATCTGGATCGTGTCATGGTGTTTGCCAATCGGCGTGATCAGACCCGCCGACTCACGGATGTGTTGAAAGCGCATAATCTGTCTTGTGCCTTGTTATCGGGTGATGTGCCTCAGGAAAAGCGGGTCAAGACGCTGGAAAACTTCCGTGCAGGCAAAATTAATGTACTGGTAGCGACTGACGTGGCGGGTCGCGGCATTCATGTTGATGACGTGTCTCATGTGGTGAACTTTACCTTGCCTGAACAGCCAGATGACTATGTGCATCGTATTGGACGAACCGGACGTGCGGGCACCAATGGCATCAGTATCAGTTTTGCCTGCGAGGATGACGCGTTTCTGATTCCTCAGCTGGAGGCTGCCATTGGCCGTAAACTGCCTTGTGAGATGCCGCCGGCAGAGCTGCTGACTCCTGTTGAGTCAGTCAAGGTTATTCATGGTGCATCGGGTGCTGAGCCAGCGCCCAAACAAAATGATCGACGCTCCTCTCGTCCTCGGCGTTGAGTTGCTACTTTAAAAAGCCCAGCCAGTTGTGCTGGGCTTTTTTATGCGTATCAGTTCAGCTTTATAGAACATTTATAGCGCAAGTGTGCCATGGTGTACTTTCAAATTAGCCACGATGAAGGAACGCTCTATGTTTGGCTTACTGATGAAGTGGATGCATCGCAATAAAATTCTTCCCAAAATTTCCGAAACCGAGCGTCAGGCACTAGAGGCTGGTGACATCTGGATTGAAGGCGATATCTTTGCTGGCAAAGTTGATTTTGAGCGCGTGCTGGCATCGGGCTATCACCAGTTATCACAGGAAGAAAAGGCGTTTATTGATGGCCCTTGCGAAGAGCTGATGCGGATGGTGAGTGATTATGAGCTTTCCAGAACGCGTCGCTTGCCTGATGAGGTCTTCGATTTTATTGCCCGTAATGGCTTTTTCGCGCTGCAAATTCCCAAGGAGTATGGCGGTCGCCCCATGTCGACGCTGGGCAAGTCCTGTGTCATGGCAAAAGTGGCACAGCACTCAAGTTATATCAGCACATTGATCATGATTCCCAATTCGCTGGGTGCTGCCGAGTTACTGCTGGAATACGGTACCAGCCAGCAAAAGCAGCATTATCTGCCCAAGCTTGCTAGCGGTGAATACATTCCCTGTTTTGGTTTGACCGAGCCGACGGCGGGCTCAGACGCTGCCTCCATAAAAGCCGAGGCGGTGGCTTTTCGTGATAACGATGGCGAAATCAAATTCAGACTGAACTTCCGCAAGCGCTACATTACCTTGGCACCCATTTCCAATCTGATCTCTCTGGCTTGTCGGGTACATGATCCCGAGAATCTGCTGGGTCGTGGTGAGGATGTTGGCATTACGGTGCTGTTGTTGGAGAAAGGTATTCCCGGTCTGAGTATTGGTGATCATCATGACCCTATCGGCAATAGTTTTCTGAATGGCCCGATTGTGGGACGTGACGTTATCGTGGCGGCAGCCGATATTATTGGTGGGCCTGAATATGCGGGCCAGGGCTGGCGCATGTTGATGCAGGCCTTGGCTGGTGGTCGCATGGTGTCATTGCCTGCGGGTGGAGTAAGTTGTATTCGCAAGGCGGCTGCTGTCGCGGGCGCTTACTCGATGGTGCGTGAACAGTTTGGTATGCCGATTGGCGTGATGGAGGGTGTGCAGAGCAAAATCGCCCGTTTAAATGCCATGAGTTATACCTTTGAGGCGGCACGTGTCTTTGGCTGTTCTGCTTTGGATGAAGGTACCAGTCCTCCGGTGGCTTCTGCGGTTATGAAGGCCTATGCCACAGATATGGGACGCCAGGCCAGTATCGAGGTGATGGACATCATGGCCGGGGCAGGCATCATGCAAGGCCCCAATAATGTCTTTGGTCGTATTTATACCTCAGCTCCCATGCCGATCACGGTGGAAGGGGCGAATATCATGACGCGTGATCTAATGATTTTTGGTCAGGGCGCTACCCGTTGTCATCCGTATGCTTCCGCTGTGCTTAACGCGGCTGAAGAGGGTGATGTTCCGGTTTTCCGAAAGCATCTTTTGCTGTGGCTGTGGCAATTTGTCAGTGGCTTTATTGTTCTGTTGTTGCGGGGTATTACCCGTGGCTTTGGCACTGTCAGTATTCCGGACGTAGAGCCAAAAACACGAACCTATTATCGTCGTTTGGGCTGGTCAGCTTCACGTTTTGGTTTTTTGACCAACCTGGCCATGTTCTTGATCGGTGGCAAATTGAAGGCAAGAGGTAATTTAACTGGGCGATATGCCGATGCTGTGGCCTGGCAGTTGTTGGCTATTTCTACCTTACGTCGATTTGAAGCAGAGGGTAGGCGAGCTGAGGATTTACCGCTGGTTCGTTATAGCTGTGACTTTGCCTTGTCGCAAGTGCAGCAAGCTTATGTGGGCATTTTCGAGAATTTTGATGGTTTCTTTGGCATTTTTCTAAGGACGTTTGGCCGTTTTTGGCTGGTTATCAATCCATTGGCAAAGCTTCCTGGCGATGCTCAATCTGCAATGACAGCTCAAGTGACGCAGCGTTATGACGAGCAGTTTCAGCGTTTAACTGAGGGAGATTATTTGCCCACCGATGGCTCACCAGGTATTGGCCGCTTAATGCAGGCGTTCAAGATGACCAGTGAGGCGGAGCCGATTCGGGTAAAAATTCGTGCAGCGCAAAGAGCCGGACAATTGGCACGAGGTCATGTGCTGGATAGTGCGGTGCAGGCCAGAGAGTCAGGCGTGATTACTGAAGCGGAATTGCAGCAACTACAGCAGGCTTCGACCGTTTGCCTGCAAGCAATTGAGGTGGATGTATTTACCAGTGCGGAATATTACGGCACGGAAGCGGGCGTTCAGGGTTTAACGGCGACAGGGGATGATGGCCGTTAAGGGTTGTTAACAGTTACAGCGGGTGGCTACAAAAGCCACCCGTGTATTTATCCAATCATTAACGATTAATGACGGAAATCTTGCTGCCTTCAATGCTCAGACTTGCCATCAGACCCTGCTGGTCAAAGACAAAGGCATAAGCGTCGCTGCTCAGTGTGGTGCTCGACAGATTGGCGGCAACGCCTTCATTGACGACCACGACGGTTGGGCCTACACCGACTTCCCAGCCTTTGCTGCGTTCCAGATAGTCAGTGGCGGTCTTGTTCATCAGGAACATGGCATAGCCATAAGACTGTGCACCGGCCTGCAGGCCCCAGGAAGCTGAAACCGAGTTGTAGTAGCTGGACACCTTGCCGGCTTTCAGCAATACCCCTTCACCGTAACTACCACCAAAAATCAGGCCTGCCTTGATGATGTTTGGGAACACCAGGATAGTATGAGCACGCTTGTCCAGATCAGCGGCAATAGCATTGGTTTTATAAAGCTTTTCCAGTGCCTGTGTGGCGTCTCGATTAAGGTCTTCTGCACTGGCGGCATAAGCAACAGGGGTAACCAGCATGAGTGGACTCATGGCACTTAAGCCGAGAGCAAGAGATAAGGCGACTGGTTTAATGGCTTTCATTAAGGTACTGCCTGTTTAATCATTGGAATATCATATAACGCTCCGGCGACCGTTTCGTTAGTGCGATAACACACTTAGTTTGTAAATAGCGGATGATGGCCGGAGTTTCACCGGCCCGCACTTACTCTGCCTCAAGCACCATTGCGGCACCAATACCTCCGGCGGCACAGGCTGTTGTCAGCGATAAGCCACCACCACGACGCTTCAATTCATACAGTGTTTGGGCAATGACGCGTGCGCCAGTGGCACCAAAGGGATGGCCAAAGGCAAGACTGCCGCCATTCACATTCAAAATGTCTCGGTTTACTTCGCCAACCGCCTTGTTGCGACCTAATACCTGACGCGCGTAGTCGTCGCTGGCCAGACCTTTCAGATTACAGGCCACCTGTCCGGCAAAGGCTTCGTGCATGTCAACCAGAGTCAGGTCGTTCAGACTGATGCCAGCGCGATCCAAGGCTAATGGCGTAGCTAATACTGGTCCCATCAGCAAATCGTCCTGAGGTGTTTTGGCGGCAAAGGCAAAAGAGCGAATGTAGCCCAGCACTTCACGACCTTCGGCACGTGCTTGTGCTTCGCTCATCAGCAGTAGTGCTGATGCGCCGTCGGTTAATGGGCTGGAGTTGCCGGCAGTTACACTGCCTTGCGCATCAAAGACAGGCCTTAGTTTGTCGTAGCTGCTGCGTTCGGATTGTTTTCGTACCAGGTTGTCGGCTTTTAAGCTGCCAGCAGGTAAGTCAACACTAATGACCTGTTGATCCATGCGGCCTTCCTGCCATGCTCTGGCGGCATTGCTGTGTGAAGCATGTGCCAGATCGTCCTGCTCAGCACGGCTGACGCCCCATTTTTTGACCATTTTCTCTGTGCTTTGCCCCATGGTTTCACCAACGGAAAATTCGGTGATTGATGGTTGTTGCGGCAATAAATCCTTGGCACGAAGACTGGCCAGCAGTTTTAAGCGGTCAGGCAATGACTTGGCGAAACTGACATCACGCAAGGTGGCAGAAAAGTGTGGTGACATGGGCAGGCGCACACTGCTGGTGGAGTCGGTACCACCGGCAATGACCACGTTTGCGCTGCCTGCCAGAATGCTTTCGGCGGCGCTGGCTACGGTCTGAAAGCTGGTCGCACAAGCTCGTGTGATGGAGTAGGCATCGAGGTCATGCAGGTCCAGTTGCAAGGCAACTTCACGTGCAATGAATGGTGCTTCCGGAATCATGACGGTCATGCCATAAACCAGCTGGTCGACTTGTTTGGCTTGCAGCTGGTTGCGGCTCATCAGCTCTTTGACGGCGATTGCGCCCAGGTCGATTGCGCTCAAATCCCGATAGTGAGTGGCAATACGCGCAAAGGGTGTACGCAGGCCATCGACAATGGCAATGCGGCCACGATGGTTATGTAAGTGTTGACGCTGGTTCATGAGTACTTCCTGTATTAGCGTGAGTTGGGGTTTTCGAGCAGGATGGCGGCACCCAGGCCACCTCCGGCACAGGTTGAAATAACGGCATAGCGTGCGCCGCTGTGTTGCAGGCGCTGTGCGGCGGTCATGAACAGTCGACCACCGGTGGCGGCAAAGGGATTACCCAGTGCCAGTGAGCCACCCCAGCTATTGAGCTGATCAAGCTTGATGGTACCGGATGGGTATTGTTGGCCCAGACGTGTTTTTACAAAATGATCGTCTGCCATGCAGTTAAGATTGATCAGTACCTGAGCGGCAAAGGCTTCATGAATTTCCCAGACTTCAATGTCATTAAAATCGAGCTGATTACGTTGCAATAGTTTGGGAATCGACATGGCGGGCCCCAGCAGCATCTCTTCCTGCAGGCTATCTACACCTGTCAGCACATAGTCTTTGACCAGGGCGATGGCATTGAGCTGCTGTCTTTCGGCTTCGGCTAGACTGGTAATGAGCAAGGCCGCTGCGCCATCGGTAAAACGAGAAGATGTCCCGGCAGTGATGATGCCCTGTTGTTTATCAAAGACCGGTTTGAGCTTGCTCAGGCTTGTGATTGTGGCGTCCTTGCGTGGTGTGTTGTCTACGCTGGCCGTGTGCGTGTGGTTAATTTGCACAGGACAGATTTGAGCCTGGTAGTGCCCTGCATCAGTGGCTTGTAGTGCCAGCGCGTGGCTGCGTGCGGTGAACTCATCACATGCCTGTCGGCTCAGGCCAAATTTTTTGACCATCGCTTCACAGGCCACGCCCATGGTCATGCCAGTGGTGTAGTCGCTGCCATCGGGAATATCCAGCGTAAAGTCGCCAGGACGCAGGCTGGCCAGCACGGACAACCGTGCCTTGCTGTTTTTGTTCTGGCGAATTTTCATCAGACTGCGGCGAATCTTTTGCGACAACCTGATCGGTACATCAGAGAAATTTTCTGTGCCGCTGGCAATGCCCATCTTGATGCGCCCCAGACTGATCTGGTCGCAAATATTCATCACGCCCACATTGGGTGAAATACCTGCCATGGCCACGGTATAAGCCGGAACTCGGCTGGGCATGCCAGCTGCCAGCATGGCCTCTCGAGCAACGTTGGTGGTTTCTATTTCATGCAGCACGGTGCCCATGATGACCAGATCAATCTGGTTGCCATTCAGTCCTGTTTTGGTCAACAGGGCGCGTATGACTTCAGCGCCCAGTTCATAGCTCATCAGGTCGGCATACTGGCCTGCACTGTCCAGAAATGGGGTGCGTACACCGGCAACAATTACCGGGCATCTTTCAGATGGATTCATGGTAGTGCTCATGATTTGGCGGAAATAAAATAACCAGCTTGATACACATGACCTGTGCTATCGCTTAGGCGAACATCATGGCTGCCATCGTCATTGGCATTGTCGGCTACTTGAATGAATAGCTCCGGGCTGGGCAGTGGTACAGGTCGTATAAAGCGCAAGTCCAGTACGGAAAGCGCGACACCATGATTCAGCAGTGCTTCAAGTATCTGACTGGCGCTGCCGTAGCCATGCATGATGCAGCCCTTGAAGCGCGTATGTCGGGCCAATAAAGACAGTGTATGAATTGGATTAAAGTCACCACTTAAATAAAAAAAGCGTTGGCCTTCATCGGCGCCTGCTTGCCATCGACCGATGCTGCTCCAGTCTGTGCGGGGTGTTTTAGGGTTGTTATTGGGCGTGGCGCGAGGCTTGAGCGGAACAGCGGCAATAGACTCGATAATGAGCGCGTTGCGGGTGCTGGCGGTGCTGACATATACGCGGCCATGGATGCGTGCGCGGTAGCCGTCATCACTGGCATCCAGCAGCTCTCCAGCCAGTTGCAGTGGCTCACCTCTGGGAATGGGCGAGTTGATTGTCAGGCGTACCCCCTGGTTGAGTACATTGAGCATAGGGTAGGGTGCCTGCATGGTGAGTCTGGCAATAATCGCCAATGCAGCCTGACTGGTGACCAAGGCAACCGGGAGGTGGTGGCGATAACGGGATGCTGGCGCATTGACCCAGGCGGCAAAGGCATCAACCAGGGCATCAGCCGGTGCACTCAGGGTTTCCGTGCAGGGATGAAAGTCTTTGCGTCTGAATGGGTTAAATGCGTAGACAGCTCCTAAAACCATGCTGCTGATGTTGTGCCATTGGTATTTGATCAGGGCTGGACTGGCGCTCACGAATGAGGCTCCTGTGTGACTAGTCAGTCGCATGAATCTAGCAGCCCATGGGCTGGCGTCAATGACCGATGTCATTGACCAAAACATTCATGTTCAGTGATTGACTGATCTGCCAAAACAAAAAGCCCGGAACAAGTCCGGGCTTTTTGCATTACATCAGGTGTATCAGGTCAACTGAGCCACGTTGATCTTATCGGCCTGATTTGTGTATTCACTCATTTTGTCGAAGTTTAGGTAACGGTAAATATCACCGGCCATCGCATCGATCTTACCTGCGTATTCCATGTATTCAGCGACCGTAGGCAGCTTGCCCATAACGGCGGCAACAGAAGCGAGTTCTGCGGAAGCCAGGAACACGTTGGCACCCTGACCTAAACGGTTAGGGAAGTTACGAGTAGAAGTAGACACACAGGTTGTGTTCGGTGCTACGCGAGCCTGGTTACCCATACACAGCGAGCAGCCTGGCATTTCGGTGCGTGCACCGGCACGGCCATAAATGTTGTAGTAGCCTTCTTCCATCAGTTGGTGCTCGTCCATGCGAGTGGGCGGAGCCAGCCACAGGCGAGTAGCCAGTGAGCCACCTTCCACTTTGTCCAGCAGCTTGCCGGCAGCACGGAAGTGACCGATGTTGGTCATGCATGAGCCAATGAAGACTTCATCAATTTTTTGACCAGCGACTTCGGACAATGGCTTGGCATCATCTGGGTCGTTAGGGCAGCAAAGAATCGGTTCTTTGATGTCGTTGAGGTCGATTTCATAAATGGCGGCGTATTCGGCATCCTGGTCAGCACGCAACAGGGATGGGTTGGCCAGCCATTTTTCCATGGCAACGATACGACGAGCCATGGTGCGGGCATCGCCATAACCATTGGCAATCATCCACTTCAGCATGGTGATGTTGGATGTCAGGTACTCGGCAACCGACTTTTCACTCAGCGTGATAGAGCAGCCAGCAGCGGAGCGTTCTGCCGAGGCGTCAGACAGTTCAAATGCCTGCTCAACGGTCAGATCTTCCAGACCTTCGATTTCAAGGATGCGACCGTTGAAAACGTTCTTTTTGCCTTTCTTCTCGATGGTCAGTTCACCGCGCTGAATGGCAGCGTAGGGAATGGCATGCACCAAGTCACGCAGGGTGATACCAGGCTGCATCTTGCCTTTGAAACGCACCAGTACAGACTCTGGCATGTCCAGCGGCATAACGCCGGTGGCTGCTGCGAACGCTACCAGGCCGGAACCAGCCGGGAAGGAAATGCCGATCGGGAAACGAGTGTGCGAGTCGCCACCGGTACCTACGGTGTCAGGCAGCAACATGCGGTTCAACCAGGAGTGGATGATACCGTCGCCTGGACGCAGTGATACACCGCCGCGATTCATGATGAAGTCAGGCAGGGTATGGTGCGTGTTAACGTCCACTGGTTTTGGATAGGCTGCGGTGTGACAGAAAGATTGCATGACCAGATCGGCAGAGAAGCCCAGGCAGGCCAGGTCTTTCAGCTCGTCACGAGTCATTGGACCAGTGGTGTCTTGTGAGCCAACAGTAGTCATATGTGGCTCACAGTAGGTGCCAGGACGCACGCCTTGACCTTCAGCCAGACCGCAGGCGCGACCAACCATTTTCTGTGCCTGTGTGAAGCCCTTGCCAGTATCGGAAGGTTGTACCGGTGAGCGGAACAGGGTGGATGGAGCCAGACCCAGTGCTTCACGTGCTTTCTTGGTCAGACCGCGACCAATGATCAGGTTGATACGGCCACCAGCGCGTACTTCGTCCAGCAGTACTGGAGTCTTCAGTGGAGCCTTGGCAATTTCCTGGCCATTTTTGGTGGCGGTGACTTCGGCGGTGTCGTGGTTGATGTGCAGAACCACTTCGTCGCCCATGTTCATTTCGGATACATCAAGCTCGATAGGCAGTGCACCGGCATCTTCCATGGTGTTGAAGAAAATCGGTGCAATCTTGGAGCCGATACAGACTCCACCATCACGCTTGTTCGGGATAAATGGCAGGTCATCACCGGTAAACCAGAGTACCGAGTTGGTAGCTGATTTACGGCTGGAGCCAGTACCGACCACATCACCCACATAAGCTACGATATTGCCTTTGGCTTTCAGTGCTTCGATTTGCTTGATCGGGCCTACTTCGCCGGGCTTTTCCGGGTTGATGCCGTCACGCACGTTTTTCAGCATGGCATTGGCGTGCAGTGGAATGTCTGGACGGCTCCAGGCATCTTGTGCCGGAGACAGGTCATCGGTATTGGTTTCGCCGGTGACCTTGAGTACCGTAACTTTGATTTCCTTGGCCACTTCGGGGCGGCTGGTGAACCATTCGGCATCTGCCCAGGATTGCAGAACGCCTTGAGCGTGTGCATTGCCCGCTTTGGCTTTTTCTTCCACGTCGTGGAAGGCATCAAAAACCAGCAGGGTTTTCTTGAGCGCTTCGGCAGCTGTGGTGGCCAGTTCGGCGTCGTCCAGTAATTTGACCAGTGGCTCAACGTTGTAACCACCCAGCATGGTGCCTAACAGAAAGGCAGCGCGTTGCTTGCTGATTAAAGGAGAGCTGGCTTCGCCTTGAGTGATGGCAGCCAGAAAAGCGGCCTTGACATAGGCGGCCTGGTCAACACCAGGAGGAATGCGATTTTCCAGCAGGTCTACCAAAAATGCTTCTTCACCTGCGGGTGGGCTTTTCAGTAACTCGACCAGCGCAGCAACCTGAGCTTCATCGAGTGGTTTTGGTGGCACACCAAGCGCAGCGCGCTCAGCGACATGTTGACGGTAGGCTTCAAGCACAGTGGTATCCTCTACGGGTCAGCGGGAGGCCTAGGCTAAACAGACCTAACTATTTACCTAGGCACGAAATACAGGGCGTAAGTTTAGCGTAAAGCCTTACGCAAAGTAAGGTCACGGCGCTCGCAGGTGTTATCGATTGGTCGCAGACTAGCGGCTATTTGAAGCCAAAACGCTCATCTAGCGTGCCTTTGTCGTCAGGTTGCTTGGTGGCGTAGTCGCGTGGCGGCACCACGTCATCTCCTTCCAGCGGTTCTGGATAGTGGTATGGGGAGAATGGCGGTTGTTCATCCTTGTCTTCATCAAAACGAACAAATGCTTTGGCCGGGTTGGCATCGATAGCTTGTTTAGGGTCATTACAGAGTGTCTGTGCGCCTTGCATCAGATGTTCATGCAGGGCCTTATAGGATTGCGTCAGACTGTTTACATGGTTTGCGGTCTGGTGAAAATGGCTGCTCACTTCTTGTTGATAACCATCGTGGCGTGCCTGCAGGTCTCGCAGCAGAGTTTCCATGTCTTGGACACGACGATCGGGGTTTTGTTTTTTAGCTAGTACATAACCAGCAAGACCACCCAAGATAAAGGCCAGGATGTAGAACAAGGTGGTCATAAAAATCTCCATCGGTAAGCAGGCGCCACAACATTGGCTTGTAGTGCCAGTATCTATACCATTGCTGGCCATATCAATGAAAGATGTTGGTTAGGACTAAGTTCATGCTTTTGACTAAATTCGTATGGCCGGACAGTCCAGGTGAGCACCGGGGAGTCATCGCAGGGCCTGAAGGTGCACTGGAAGTACGAGTGCATGTACCAGAGCAAGCACGTGCGCAGGCAGTCGCCGTGATTTGTCATCCGCATCCGCAGTTTGGTGGCAGTCTTGATAATAAAGTCGTATTTACCTTGTTTCGTGCTTATCGTGAGCTGGGACTGGTTACTGTACGCTTTAATTTTCGCGGTGTAGGTGCCAGTGAAGGGCAGTATGCTGATGGTGTTGGCGAGCGGGATGATTTGTTGGCGGTGCTGGCCTGGGTGCGTCAGCATTCGCACTTGTCGCAACTGACGTTGGCGGGTTTTTCGTTTGGCAGCTCAGTAGCTGCGTCGGTGTGGGGTTCGTGTGTAGAGCAAGACTGGCAGGCTACGGAGCTGGTTTTGATAGCACCACCAGTGATGCGTTTTTTGTTGCCGGATCAGCCGCTGCCTGAACTGGCGCGCGTGGCGTACGGTGATGCTGATGAAGTGGTTGATCCGGTGCAGATAGCGGACTGGTTGCAGCTGTATGGTGAGGCCGCAGAGGTAAAAGTGTTTTCTGGCGCGGGCCATTTTTTTCATGGCCAGCTGCCGGAGTTGAAGCAGTGGGTGTCATCCGGTTGGCGAGGCCAGAATTAATATGCAAGACAAAACGTTGCTCAGTCCATTGGCACGTTATCAATACGATATCGAACACAGTGGCTTTCAGCCGGATGAAGCTCAGGAAGATGCCGTGATGGCGTTGCAGCAGGTCTATGACGATCTGGTGCATCGTTATCAAGCGGGATTGCGTTTGCGTGGTTTGGCTAGAATCAGTGAAATTCGCCGACAGCGTACACCGGCTCAGGGTTTGTATCTGTGGGGTGGTGTAGGTCGTGGTAAAACGTATTTAATGGATCTGTTTTACGAGTCGCTGCCTTTTCGTCGCAAGGTTCGGGTTCATTTCCACCGTTTTATGCAGCGTGTACACAAAGAGCTGAAGCAGCTTCAGGGCACCAAGGATCCACTGCATGAAGTAGCCGCCATTATTCATAAAGATGCCGTGGTGATTTGTTTTGACGAGTTTTATGTCAGCGATATTGCCGATGCCATGATCTTGGGCGGATTGTTTGAGCAGCTGTTCCGGCGTGGTGTTACGTTGGTGGCCACCTCCAATATCGTGCCTGATCAACTCTATGAGAATGGTTTGCAGCGCCAGCGCTTTTTGCCTGCCATTGCTATGGTCAAGCAGTTCTGTCAGGTGCTGAATGTGGATTCTGGTGTGGACTATCGTCTGCGGGTGCTGGAGCGAGCGGAGTTGTATCACTATCCGCTGGATGCGGGTGCGAATGCTTCTTTGACGGCAAGTTTTGGTGAGTTGTCACAAAACGCGATTGTGATACATGAACCACTTGACATTAATGACCGACCAGTCAATCTTGTTGGCCGCACGGAAGATGTTCTTTGGTGCACGTTTGCAGAGCTGTGCGAACGACCTCGGAGTCCCAGCGATTACATTGAAATTGCACGTGAGTTTCATACCGTGTTGTTGGCGGATGTGCCGCAAATGGGAGCGGATAACGACGATGCAGCCAGACGTTTTATCAATCTGGTTGACGAGTTTTACGATCGTGGCGTCAAGCTGATCATGTCTGCCGCCTGTCCGATTGCGCAGCTTTATGAACAAGGCAGACTGAACTTTGAATTCCAGCGAACACAAAGTCGTTTGCAGGAAATGCAATCGCGGGACTATCTGGCCTGCGCACACTGTCCCTGAGTGATGTACTCAATTTGCCGGGCAGATGCGCCCGGTACGTCCCGTATTTTAATAAATATCGGAGACGGTTATGGTTCCTCGCAAGTTATTCAGTTCTGATCACGAAGCCTTTCGTGACTCCTTACGCAAGTTTCTGGAAAAAGAAGCCGCGCCTCATCATGCGCAATGGGAGGAGGCTGGCCAGGTTTCCCGTGAGCTGTGGCTCAAGGCTGGGGAAAACGGCTATTTGTGCCCTTGTGTTGGTGAGGCATATGGTGGGCCGGGTGCTGATTATCTGTATTCCATTATCGTGATGGAAGAAGTGGCACGTCAGGGTTTGAGTGGTATCGGCTGGGGTTTGCATACCGATATTGTTGCACCCTATATCGAACATTATGGTTCGGAAGCGCAAAAGCAGAAATATCTTCCTAAGATGGTGACGGGTGAGCTGATTGGAGCGATTGCAATGACCGAGCCCGGTGGTGGCTCTGACTTGCAGGCGGTCAAGACTACGGCCATTGATCAGGGTGATCATTATCTGCTGAACGGCTCCAAGACCTTTATTACCAATGGTCAGATGGCTGACATCATTATTGTGGTGGCCAAAACAGATCCTGCCAAGGGCGCAAAAGGCATGTCTCTGTTTGTGGTGGAGCGCGGTATGCCCGGTTTTGAGCGTGGACGCAATCTGCACAAGGTTGGTATGAAGGCACAAGACACCTCAGAGCTTTTCTTCAATGACGTCAAGCTGCCCAAGGAAAGCCTGATTGGTGCCGAAGGCATGGGTTTTGTCTATCTGATGCAAGAGCTGGCGCAAGAGCGTTTGGGTATTGCAGTGAATGCCGTGGCCAATATGGAGGGTGCATTGCAGCTCACACTGGACTATGTGCGTGAGCGCAAGGCTTTTGGCAAGCGTATTGCTGATTTCCAGAATACCCAGTTCAAGTTGGCCGAACTCAATACCAATATTGAAGTGGCACGCGCCTATGTTGACCGTCTGATTGAATTGCATTTGACCAAAGAGCTGGATATTCCGAGTGCGGCAGCAGCCAAGTACTGGGTAACAGACCTGCAATTTCAGGTGCTGGATGAGTGTGTTCAGCTATTTGGTGGTTACGGTTATATGTGGGAATACCCGGTAGCCCGCATGTGGGCGGATTGTCGTGTGCAGCGAATTTATGGCGGCACCAACGAAATCATGAAGAGTATTGTCGCTAAAACCTTGATATAATCAGGCATCGGTCGGCACGGGCGTTTGCCTTGTGCCGACTGCTGTAGCACGTTAGAAAAATTATTCTCCATAGACGTTGTCAAATCGATCGGCCTTGGGTACTATTCGCGACCTCATTGCGGATGCCCATATTTGGCGCCGCTGACAACAGATTTTTGAAGGCAGTTGACATGAAGACTTTCAGTGCCAAGCCGGAAAGCGTAAAGCGCGATTGGTTTGTAGTTGATGCAAGTGGCAAAACACTTGGTCGTTTGGCTACAGAAATCGCCAGCCGTTTACGTGGCAAGCATAAGCCAATTTACACCCCGCACGTTGATACGGGTGATTACATTGTGGTTGTTAACGCCAGCAAGCTGGTGGTAACCGGCAATAAGGCTCAGGACAAAATGTACTGGCACCACACTGGTTTCCCAGGTGGTATCAAGGGTGTCAACTACGACAAGCTGGCAACCGAAAAGCCCACTTTGCCTCTCGAAATTGCCGTACGTGGTATGTTGCCAAAAGGCCCATTGGGTCGTGACATGCTGAGCAAGCTGAAAGTGTATGCCGGTGCCGAGCATCCGCATGCCGCCCAGCAGCCACAAGAACTGACTATCTGAGCGCCTTGATATGACTGTACAAGCAAATTACGGAACAGGTCGTCGTAAAACGGCAACCGCACGCGTTTTCCTGACACCAGGCGAAGGCAATATTGTTGTTAATGATCGTCCTCTGGATGTTTATTTTGGTCGTGAAACTGCTTGTATGGTTGTTCGTCAGCCATTAGAGCTGGTTGAGCTGCTGAACAAGTTCAACATCAAAATCACCGTCAAGGGTGGTGGTATTGGTGGTCAAGCTGGTGCTATTCGTCATGGCATCACTCGTGCTCTGATCGAATACAGCGAAGAGCTGAAGTCGCCACTGCGTAAGGCAGGTTTTGTGACTCGTGATGCGCGTGAAGTTGAACGTAAGAAAATTGGTCTGCGTAAAGCTCGCAAGCGTCCACAGTACTCCAAGCGTTAATCGCTCGCGATTGTGCTCAAAAAGACCCGCCTTTGTGCGGGTCTTTTTGTTTGTTTTAAATTTGACCGACGAAGGGCATATAAAGCCCGTCTGTCCGTGTGGATTTTCTTGTCACTGGCTGTTGATTTCATTACCATTGGGAAGATTTTTTTAAGCTCCGCCAGGGTATTACTAAAATAATGTCTGGCGGCCTCAAGCTGATTCGGAGAGTGCGTCAATGAGTACTGACGGCGTAAATGTAAACCGTCGGCGCCTGCTAGTCGGCGCGACAGCAGCAGTAGGAGCTGTCGGCGTTGCTGGGGTGGCCGTGCCATTCGTTAAGTCCTGGAACCCAAGTGCAAAAGCCAAAGCGGCAGGTGCACCTGTGGTAGCAGATATCGGTCAGTTGGAGCCTGGTCAGCGTGCCGTGTTTGAGTGGCGTGGCAAGCCGGTCTGGGTGGTTCGACGTACTCAGCAGATGCTCGAAAGTCTGGTGACTGTTGAGCGTTCATTGGCAGATCCTCAGTCTGCAGCATCTATTCAGCCAGAATATGCACGTAATCGTGAGCGTTCAATCAAGCCGGAATTTGCTGTGTTGACAGGCATTTGTACGCATTTGGGCTGTTCTCCTAATTTCCGTCCGGAAGTGGGTGCAGCTGATCTGGGTGGTGCTGACTGGTTGGGCGGCTTCTTCTGTCCATGTCATGGCTCCAAGTTTGACTTGGCTGGCCGTGTATATTCGGGCGTTCCAGCACCTACTAACTTGGATGTGCCACCACACACCTATGAAGCTGATAGCGTGCTTGTGATCGGCGTTGATGCGGAGACTGCATAATGGCGAACGTCGGCAAAAAATTGATGGGCTGGGTGGATGCACGCTTCCCGGCAACTGAAACTTACGAATATCACATGTCGAAGTATTACGCCCCGAAGAACTTCAACTTCTGGTACTTCTTTGGTGTGTTATCCATGGTTGTATTGGTTAACCAGCTGGTAACCGGCATTTGGTTGACCATGTCCTATAACCCGTCGGGTGAAGGCGCATTTGACTCTATCGAATACATCATGCGTGATGTCGAATATGGCTGGTTGCTACGTTATATGCATTCGACCGGTGCGTCGGCTTTCTTCGTTGTCGTGTACCTGCATATGTTCCGTGGTCTGCTCTATGGCTCTTATAAGAAGCCACGTGAGCTGGTCTGGCTGTTCGGTATGGCCATTTACCTGGTGCTGATGGCTGAAGGCTTCTTTGGTTACCTGCTGCCATGGGGCAACATGTCTTACTGGGGTGCTCAGGTTATTCTGAACCTCGCTGGTGCTGTACCGGTCGTGGGTGATGAGCTGGTTACCTGGGTTCGCGGTGACTACCTGATTTCTGGTATTACCCTGAATCGCTTCTTTGCCTTGCACGTTGTGGCTTTGCCATTAGTGCTGGTGGCGCTGGTGTTCATGCACCTGGTTGCTCTGCATCATGTCGGCTCCAACAATCCTGATGGCGTGGACATCAAGAAAGTGAAGGGTGACGACGGTATTCCTCTGGATGGCATACCTTTCCATCCTTATTACACCGTGCATGACCTGGTGGGTATTGTTGTCTTCCTGTTTATTTTCAGTTTGGTGTTGTTCTTCTTCCCGGATGGCGGTGGTTATTTCATCGAGAGGCCGAACTTTGAGCCAGCTAATCCGCTGAAGACACCAGAGCATATTGCGCCGGTTTGGTACTACACCCCGTTCTACGCTATTTTGCGTGCGGTGCCGTCCAAGTTGGGTGGTGTGATTGCCATGGGTGCCGCAATTGCCATTCTGTTTGTGCTGCCGTGGCTGGATCGTAGTCCAGTGCGTTCGATTCGCTACAAAGGTCTGCAAAGCAAAATCTGGCTGACATTGTTTGCCATCAGCTTTGTTGTTCTGGGTGTGTTGGGTGCTATTCCAGCGGGTCCGGTTGAGACAAACCTGGCTCGTATTTTTACGGTTATTTACTTCTTGTTCTTCTTGTTGATGCCGTTTTACACGTCCATGGAGACCGTAAAGCCAGTGCCGGATCGTGTGACTGGGGGTAAGCACTAATGAAAAAGATTCTTCTCTCGATGCTTTTGGCGCTGTCACCCATGGTGGCAGTGGCGGCCGGCGGTGGTGCTTGTGGCACGCTCGATAAGTGTGAGACTGCACCGGTTAATTTGAAAGACAAGGCTTCGCTGCAAAACGGCGCCTCGCTTTATATTAGCTACTGTCTGGGCTGTCACTCGGCAAAATATCTGCGTTATGAGCGTATGGCTCAAGATTTGGATATTGATCCAGCCTTGGTTGAGCAGTACATGATGTTTACTACCGATAAAATCGGTGATGGCATGATCAATAAGGTCAATCTCAAACAGCAAGCCAGCTGGTTTGGTGCGGCTCCTCCTGATCTGTCTCTGGAAACCCGTTTCCGTTCGCCGGATTGGGTGTATAACTATTTGCTGCACTTCTATCCTGACGAAGGTCGTCCTTTTGGTGTGAATAACCGTGTCTTTAAAGACGTGGGTATGCCACATGTGCTGGAGCCATTGGAACAGGAGCTGGGGCCAGATGGTTATGCCGCAGCAGTAGGAGATCTGGTTAACTTTATGACTTACATGGCTGAGCCATCCCGCTTGCAGCGTGAGCGCCTGGGTGTGTGGGTCTTGTTATTCCTGGCTATCTTGTTCATTCCAGTCTATTTCCTGAATAAGGAATTTTGGCGGGACGTGAAGTAATAACCTGTCTATAGGCACTATAGACTGGGCAAAGGGGGGCATCTAACGATGTCGCCCCTTTGTCATTTAATGACTTGGAGTATGACCCTATGGCAACTGTGACGCGTCGCGCCTCGATGACGTTTTATTCTGATGCGGTCGATCACTACAGCCACCGCGTGCGTATTGTGCTGGCTGAGAAGGGTGTATCTGTCGATGTGGTCAATGTGAATGAGCATAATCGTCCACAGGATCTGGCTGATCTGAACCCCTATAATCAATTGCCGGTATTGGTGGATCGTGAGCTGGCCCTGTATGAAACCAAGGTCATGATGGAATACCTGGATGAGCGTTTTCCGCACCCGCCGTTGTTGCCAATTTATCCGGTAGCCAGAGCACAGGCGCGATTGCTGGCTTATCGTATCGAGCGTGACTGGTTGCCTGATGTTGATCTGATTTTGTCGGGTAAGGGCAAAGATACGGCGGTACAAAAGGCACGCAAGGATATTCGCGACAATATCATCACGATTGCTCCTGTATTTAATGAAATGCAGTTCTTCATGAGCGAAGAGTTTTCGTTGCTGGACTGCATGCTGGCACCCATTTTGTGGCGTTTGCCGGTGATGGGCATTGAGTTGCCTGAGCGCTCATGCAAAGGACTGATTCAGTATATGGACCGTGTGTTCCGTCGTGACAGCTTTTTGGCCAGCTTGACTGAGTCTGAGCGTGACATGCGTCGCGGAGCATAAGCAGTGTCTTTGAAAGGAACCAGACCCTATTTGGTGCGTGCCATTAATGAGTGGATTATAGACTCGGGATGGACGCCTCATTTACTGGTTGATGTGAGTTGGCCTAATGCCGAGTTGCCACCATTGGCTAATGATGACGGCAGGCTGGTGCTCAATTTGAGTCCCACGGCTGTGCGTGATCTGCATTTAGGTAACGAAGAAATTGCATTTTCCGCACGATTTTCAGGTGCTGCCCACTACGTACGTATTCCGATAGGCGCCGTGTTGGGGATTTATGCACGGGAAAATGGTGAAGGTCTGTTTTTTAATGCAGACGAATACGACAAGTCGCCGCAGTCCGCCGAGGCTGATGAGCGCAAGCCCGAGACGCCGTCAAAGCGTCCCGGGCTGCGTGTCGTCAAGTAGCTGATGCGTCGGATAGAATATCCACAATCTTGATAATACGGGTTACACCATCCAGTGCCTGTATGCGCTGGATGGCGCGATCGGTTTCACGCTGGGTGAGCTTGCCCATTAAATAGACGGTGCCATCAACGGCAATTACGCGAGCCTGATCGCTGCGGAGATTGTCGGCAGCAAACAGGTTGATGCCAGCTTTGCGCTCCAGCAGGTCATCGGCCAGGCGTTGGCCAACAGTGCGATTTGGGCCAACAGTCATTTCATTGTGCACAATGACCACATCCTGATAGCCACGCGCTGCTTCTGTAATGGCGTGCTTCATTTCCTCTGTCTGTGCTTCACCAACAATCAGAATGGCTTGATAGAAGCTGACGACAACAACACGCGCATCACGAGCTGATGGAATGTCGCGGTATATGTCACGACGGATGGCTTGCGCCAATTGGCTATCGGTGAGTCTGTCTGCAATGGTGCGAGAGCCTGGCTCTGCCACGTTGGGGCCAATGCCTACTTTTGCCATGCTGGTGCAGCCGGAGAGGGATATTGCTCCGGCACTGGATAGTGCAATAGCCAGGACAAGGGCGCGTGATGGATTAGGCATAATCAAGTTCTCCAAAAAGTGATGAATCAATCAGGGCACAGCAACAGTGCAAAATGAACAGCTGTGCTTCGTGTACACGGTAGGCGCGATGCTCGGGAATGGCCAGCAGGATATCATTTTCATTTAACAGGCGGGCGACTTCACCCCCAGAGGCGCCAGTTAATGCGATAACACCACAGTTACGTTCGTGGGCGGCCTTGACCACAGATTTGATGTTTTCAGCGTTGGCTGAAGCCGACAGTACAACCACCACATCGTGAGGTTGTGCAATAGCCAACAGTGGGCGTGAAAATGATTCTGTCAGACGATTATCCTGGGCCAGCGCACTGAGCGTGATGCTGTCTGGTGCCAGCGCGATGGCAGGCAGAGCGGGGCGCTCATGCTCAAAACGATTCAGCAGCTTGCTGACAAACGACTGCACATTGGCTCCTGATGCGCCATTGCCGCAACAGATCAGGCGATGCTCATTGACCAGTGCATTGACCATCATATTGGCGGCTTGCTCGATTTCATGGCTGTGAACTTCGGCAAGTTCAGACAGCATGGCAATGCTGTCCTGGCACATTTGTACAATGCGTTGTTGCATATTCAGCTCTCGTGATTCAGAAGGCGCCCTGTATCCAGTTTAAACTAGCGTTTGAACCGGACACGGCGATGACATCAAAGCGCATTGAATGATGCTGCCATTGCGGGTTGTTGCTCAAGAAAAAGCTGGCCGCAAGGCGTATGCGCCGGATTTTGGCGCTGGTGATGCTGGCTGTTGCACCGCCATACGCGTTTGATGTTCGCCATCGGACTTCGGTAAAGATCAGAAGGTTACCAGAAAGTGTCACCAAATCGATCTCGCCCAAACGACAATGATAGTTGTGTGCAATGAATTGATGGCCATGATGCTGTAAGTGCCGCCACGCCAATACCTCGGCGTGACGCCCTTGCCGTTGTGACGGTGATCCTGCTCTTAGGCTACGGGAATGGTTTGCAGGCATAATATCGGGTCAGTAGTGGTGCATGATTGTTTTAGTGTGGAGCAGGTTGTTTTGCCACTGCTGTGTTACCAATAAATGATGAAAGGGACGAATATGTCAGCCGGTGTCTTGTATGTAGTTGCAGTGCCTATTGGTCACCTGGATGACATCAGTGCGCGGGCGTTGTCGGTGCTGGCGGCAGTTGACGTGATAGCGGCAGAAGATACGCGTACCAGTGGCCGTCTGCTGCAACACTATGGTTTGCAGCGTCCTTTGCTGGCCTTGCATGATCATAATGAAGCAGAGCGGGTGCCAGCCTTGATCGCACGTTTGCAGGTAGGCGAATCGGTTGCTCTGGTGTCTGATGCAGGAACTCCTCTGATCAGTGACCCTGGTTATCGCCTGATAGCCGCTGCACATGATGCCGGAGTTGTTGTCAGTCCGGTGCCCGGAGCGTGTGCAGCGGTGGCTGCCTTGAGCTCAGCGGGTATTGCGACAGACCGTTTTTTCTTTGAGGGATTTCTACCTGCCAAGCAGGCGGCCAGACAGGCTCGTCTGCGGGATTTGGCGGACGTGTCGGCGACATTGGTGTTTTATGAGGCACCGCATCGTATTGTTGAAACGCTGGCTGATCTGGTGACTGTGCTGGGTGCTGAGCGTCTGGCTACCATGGCTCGTGAAATTACCAAGACGTTTGAGACTATTCGCAGAGATGATCTGGCGACATTGTCTGCCTGGGTTGAGAGCGACAGCAATCAGCAGCGTGGTGAGATTGTACTGGTGGTGGCGGGAGCACCTGAGCGTGTTATTACCGATCAGAAGTTGTTGAGTGCAGAAGAGGTGTTGGCCACCTTAGTTAAGGAATTGCCTTTGCGTCAGGCGGCAGCAATGACTGCCAGTCTGTTTGGTTTAAAGCGTAATGCGCTGTACGACACTGCCATGCGCATTAAGGCTGAGCTGGAAATAAATGGCAGTGGTGCTTGAGTTAGTGGCTATAGGCTCGTAAGCTGCGCGCCGGAGTTGGCTGAACGATCGCCGCCTTGCTTGCAGGGGGGAGGAAAGTCCGGGCTCCATAGGGCAGAGTGCCAGGTAACGCCTGGGCGGCGTGAGCCGACGGAAAGTGCAACAGAGAGCAGACCGCCGATGGCCCGAAAGGGATCAGGCAAGGGTGAAACGGTGCGGTAAGAGCGCACCGCGAGTCTGGTAACAGACCGGCACGGCAAACCCCACTCGAAGCAAGACCAAATAGGTGTCCATACGTGCGGCCCGCGCGGGACACGGGTAGGTTGCTTGAGCTCGTCGGTGACGGCGAGCCTAGATGAATGATCGTTCTCGACAGAACCCGGCTTATAGGCCAACTCCACCTTTTAATGTTCATGAGTTGTATTGTTAGGTTGCTTATAGCTAAAAATTCTAGCGAAGTCTGGATTCTAGATTTTTTGTTAGGTAAATGTTGTAACTTATTGATTTAAATGATTTGATTTGTTTCCTGTGCGCTTTCGGCTTTTAGTGTAACTTATTGATTCTGTTGAGATAACAATCCCTTATAACCAGTCTTTTGCTGCCTTGACGTTAATAGGCGTGCTCTCTATATTTGGCCTCGTGGTGGGTAAAAGTGTTGTTTTGTGGTGATTTCTGTTTATTTTGCCCGTCTGAAGGGGATGTCAGCATATGTTTCGTGGCTATGACGAATTAACAATGGATGTGAAAGGGCGTGTTGGCTTGCCAGCGCGTTATCACGACCGTGTTATCGCCGATTGCCAGGGACGTTTTGTGTTGACGGTTGACCTGCGTGAACCGTGCCTGACGCTTTACCCTTTACCAGAGTGGGAGGCCATTGAAGCCAGATTCAATGCATTGCCTGGTGCCAATCCTGCGATCGCCATGTTGAAGCGACGTATTTTGGGGTATGCCACCGAAATTTCTCTGGATGCAACGGGGCGCTTTCTGATCAGTCCCGAGTTACGTCAATTCGCCAAGCTGGAAAAGCATGTAGTGTTGGCGGGTCAGGGCAAAAAATGTGAAATCTGGCAGAAGTCGGCATGGGATGCCATGCAGGAGCAGCTGTTGGCTGCAGACTTCTCTTCTGCGGAGCTTTCGCAAGCCATTGACGTTCTGGCGCTTTAACCATGAGCACTCTGGCTCACATCTCTGTTCTCCTGGATGAAACAGTTTCCGCTGTCATTACTCGTCTGGATGGTGTTTATGTGGACGCCACGTTTGGTCGTGGCGGGCACTCGCGTGCATTGCTGGCACAGTTGGGTCAGCAGGCCCGTCTGATTGGTTTTGATAAAGACCCGCTGGCCATCGCTGCGGGTGAGGCGCTGGCACAGGAGGACTCACGCTTCAGTATTGTGCATGACTCGTTTGCAGGTCTGGCGACTTACTGTGATTCGCGCGATCTGAAGGGCAAAGTGAGTGGTGTCATGGCTGACCTGGGTGTGTCATCGCCGCAGCTGGATGATGCCGAGCGTGGTTTCAGCTTTATGAATGATGGTCCCTTGGATATGCGCATGGACACCACTCGTGGGGTGACGGCTGCACAATGGTTATCTGATGTCAGTGAGGGTGATCTGGCCGATGTGCTGCATGGTTATGGCGAAGAACGTTATGCCCGTCGCATTGCCAAGGCCATCGTGCGTGAGCGTAGCGCTCAGTCCATTACAACTACCAAAGTGTTGGCTGATATTGTGGCGGCGGCGCACCCTGCCTGGGAAAAACATAAACATCCGGCAACGCGCAGTTTCCAGGCAATTCGTATTGCGCTTAATCGTGAGCTTGATGATCTCTCCGACTTTCTGAATCAAAGCCTGGTGGTGCTGGAGCCCGCTGGGCGTTTGGCTGTTATCAGTTTTCATTCATTGGAAGATCGAATCGTTAAACGCTTTATTGAGAAGCACTGCAAGGGTGATGACTTTCCGCCGGGCTTGCCGGTGACGCAGTCACAGCTACGTCCTTTGTTAAAGCGTGTCGGCAAACCTGTTGTACCGAGTGATGCAGAAATTGAGCGTAATGTGCGTGCTCGCAGTTCGCGTTTGCGTGTGGCCGAGCGCCTGGCGGTGGCATCATGATGTGGGTCAGTCGTGTCAGCGCACTGCGCCGCCAGTTATTTCAAGGTGAGCTCTGGCAGCGTGTGGGCGTGATTGCGGCATTGATTGCGGCGGCTATTGCGGTGACTTTCAGTGTGCACAAATCGCGTCAGTATTTGCACCAATTGCAGGTATTGCAGGCTGAGCGTGACAATCTGGAAGTGGAGTGGGGGCAGTTGTTGCTGGAACAACAGGCCTGGGGCGCGTATGCCCGTGTGGGCAAAATTGCGGTGGATGAGCTGGGCATGCGTACTCCGGCCCCGCACGACATCATGATGGTGCGGCCATGACGACCAAGCCAGTACCGTCCTTGCCCTATCGCGGCCGTCATTGGTTTGTCATGGCCTGTATCGTGGCAGTATTCACGTTGCTGGCTTTGCGTGCTGGCCATTTGATGGTGATTGATAGCGAGTTCCTGCAACGTCAGGGCGATGCGCGCATTTTGCGTACCGAACCGATTATGGCGATGCGTGGTGTGATCCGTGATCGTAACGGCACACCTTTGGCCGTGAGTACACCGGTCACTACATTATGGATGAATCCGCGTGAGGCATTGGCCGCCAATCTTGATCTGAATGTGCTGGCAAAGGCAATTGGCATGTCACCTGCTACTTTAAAGAGCCGTGTTCATAGCAATCAAACAAAACAGTTTATTTATTTGCAGCGTCATTTGGCTCCTGCCAAAGCTGATGCTGTGCTGGCGCAGCGCTTTGCTGGCGTGTATGGCCTGCAGGAGTATCGTCGTTTTTATCCGGAAGCGGATGCCACTGCGCACATCATTGGTTTTACCGATCTGGAAGATAAAGGACGTGAAGGACTTGAGCTGGCACTGAATGATGTGCTGGCCGGACAGCCAGGCAGCAAGCGTGTAGTGAAGGATCGTCTGGGTAATCGAGTCAAGGATGTGGCTCTGCTGAAAGCGGCACGTCCTGGACAGGATGTGCATTTGAGTATTGATGCACGTGTGCAGTATGCCGCGTTCCGTGAGCTGGCACGGGGTGTCACTGAGCACAATGCCAGCGCCGGTGTGCTGGTGTCGCTGGATGTAGAAACCGGCGAAGTATTGGCCATGGTCAATATGCCTGCCTATAACCCAAACAATCGTCGCACCCTGACTAATAATGCGCTGCGTAACCGTGCTGTGACCGATATGTTTGAACCGGGCTCTACCGTGAAGACATTCACCGTGATTGCAGCACTGGAAAGCGGAAAATATTCCACACGCAGTTTATTTGATACCAATCCCGGCAATATCCGGGTAGTCAATAAAACCATTCGTGATCACAACAACTACGGCATGATCGATCTGGCAGCATTGCTCAGCAAGTCGAGTAATGTGGCATCTGCCCAGATTGCCATGGCATTGCCGCGCGATACTTTGCCGTTACTGCACTACCGTTTGGGTTTTGGTGCACGAACCAATAGTGGTTTTCCTGGCGAGAGCGCCGGTATTTTGCAGCCGCCGGAGCGATGGAATCCGGTCGAAGTGGCGACCATGTCCTATGGTTACGGCATGACCGTGACTGCACTGCAAATGGCCCAAGCCTACGCAATTGTCGCCAGTGGCGGCATTCGTCGTCCTGTCAGCTTCCTGAAAGTGGATGCACCGGTAGCCGGTGAACGAGTGATTGATGAGTCGGTGGCGCGTAGTCTGCTGCCGATGCTGGAAAGTGTCATCAGCAAGGAAGGCACGGCAACTCGTGCGGCCGTGCCAGGTTATCGTGTGGCCGGCAAGACCGGGACTGCGCACAAGGCCAGTGGTGGCAGTTATGCTCGTGATCAGTACATGTCCACCTTTGTTGGGCTGGCTCCTGTGAGTGCACCCAAAGTGGTGACGGCGGTGGTGATTGATAGTCCGCGCACGGGTGGTTATTACGGTGGTATCGCGGCGGCTCCCGTGTTTTCGCGTGTCATGTCAGAAACCCTGCGTCTGATGAATATTGATCCTGATCGCAGTGCTGAGCGTATGGCGGAGCAAGTTCGTCTGCCACATCCATCCACCCTGGTGACCACGGGTCTGGGAGGGGTGAGATGACCCAGCTCATTCAGGTGTGGCCAGCCATTGCAGCCCAGTATGCCAATATTGAGATCAGTGCTTTGGTGACTGACTCGCGTCAGGTGCATGCGGGTTGTGCCTTTGTTGCTATCAAAGGGTTGCAGCATGATGCGCGCCAGCATATTGAGCAGGCGATTGCAGCTGGTGCTGTAGCGGTATTCGCTGATCGCGGTGAGCGTTGGCTGGAAGATCATGAGCTGGCTGGTGTGCCGATCGTAGTGGTGGATAACCTGAGTCAACAACTGGGTTATCTGGCGGCACGTCAGTTGGCTGATCCTTCTGCCGCCATGACGGTGCTGGCAGTCACCGGTACCAATGGCAAGACCAGTATTGCTAATTTATTGGCGGGTGCTTGTGAGCACCTGCAACGCTCCACTGGTGTGATTGGCACGCTGGGTAATGGCCGAGTGGGTCAGTTGGCACCATCGCTGTTCACGACGCCAGACCCTATCCAGTTGCAGGCATTGCTGGCGGACTTCCGTGATCAGGGCTTGAGCACGGTTGCCATGGAAGCAAGCTCTCATGGCCTGTCGCAGGGGCGCATGGCAGGCACTCATATTCATACCGCACTGTTTACCAATCTGACTCGCGATCATCTCGATTATCACGGTGATATGTCGGCTTACGCCGATGCCAAGGCTGCCTTGTTCCGTTGGCCGGATCTGCGTTATGCCGTCATCAATGCCGATGACCCGCAAGGTGATGTGTATGCCGGGCAGCTGGCAGCAAATGTGGTGTGCTGGCGCTATAGCCTGGATCACACCAGTACAGCTGACATCGTGGCCACAGCGTTGACCTTGTCGCTGGACGGTATTCGCATGCAGGTGCGTACACCTTTGGGCGATGGTGAGTTACGCAGTCCATTATTAGGCCGCTTTAATGCCAGCAATCTGCTGGCGGTGCTGGGTGGTTTGTTGAGTCTGGATATTCCGTTGGTGCAAGCATTGGCAGCATTGGCGCAGACACCGGCAGTGAATGGTCGTATGCAATGCCTGCGTGGTGCGCAGACGGCACTGGCCGTGATTGATTATGCGCATACGCCGGATGCGTTGCTGCACGCGCTGCAGGCCTCGCGTGAGCATACGCAAGGTCGGTTGTGGTGTGTGTTTGGTTGTGGTGGCGGTCGTGATACGGGTAAGCGTCCGCAGATGGGTCGTATTGCTGATGATCTGGCCGATGTCGTGGTGGTAACCACTGACAATCCGCGTGAAGAAGATCCACAAGCGGTGCTGGATCATGTCGTATCAGGCATGAATAACCGGGCCGAGCATCATGTGATTGCCGATCGTGCGCAGGCTATTGCCTGGGCATTGAGTCATGCCGCTCAGGACGACCTGGTACTGATTGCCGGCAAGGGTCACGAGACCTATCAGGAAATCAACGGTGTGCGTTATCCCTTTAGCGATGCCGAGCAGGTACGTCTGGCATTTGGTTTGGAGGCTCTGCAATGAAGCTTTCTGAACTGGCTTATGTGGTGGGCGGGGAATTGGTCGGTCTGGATTGCGACGTGGTGAGTTTTTCTACCGATACCCGCAGCCTGTTGCCGGGTGATTTGTTCATTGCCCTGTCTGGTCCCAATTTTGATGCCAATGATTTTGTGTTGGCCGCTGTTGAAAAAGGTGCGGTGGCGGCCATTGTGACTCGTGTGAATCCTCAGGCCGGTATTGCTCAGATTCTGGTGGATGATGCGCATCGTGCCTTGGGTCAGACTGCGGCAGCCTGGCGTGCGAAATTTCCACAATTGAAGCGAGTGGCGATTACAGGCAGTGCTGGCAAAACTTCCGTGAAGGAAATGGTGGCCAGCATCTTTGCCACCGAGGCCGCTACGTTAGCCACCATTGGTAATCTGAATAACGATATTGGTGTACCACTGACCTTGCTGCGTTTGCGTGCGGAGCATCAGTTTGGTGTGTTTGAGCTGGGCGCCAATCATCGTGGTGAAATTGCTTATACCAGTGCGCTGGTTGCTCCACATGCTGCGCTGGTCAATAACGTGGGCACTGCACATCTGGAAGGTTTTGGCAGTCGTGAAGGCATTGCCAAGGCCAAGTCCGAGATTTATCAGGGCTTGGTAGTTGACGGTACGGCAGTGATTAATGCTGATGATGAGTTTGCCGAATATTGCGCCCAGCAAGCATCCGGCTACCGTGTATTGCGTTTTTCACAGCGGGCCAAAGCAGATGTATATGCCACTGACATTGTATCGGAAGGCATTCCTGTCTGGTCATTCACTTTGCATATCGGCGATCAGAGCACACCAGTGCAGTTGCAGGTATTAGGTCGCCATCAGGTTTCCAATGCGCTGGCGGCTGCGGGTCTGGCTTATGCCTGTGGCATGTCTTTGGCGCAAATCAAGCAAGGTCTGGAGCGTTGCAAGCCGGTAGCAGGGCGCACGGTATTGCATCGTTTGCAGGCCAATCACTACCTCATTGATGACACCTATAACGCCAGCCCGAATGCGATGCGTGCAGCGATTGATCTGTTGGCGGATATGCCTGGTCGCAAGGTCATTGTGCTGGGTGATATGGCAGAGCTGGGTGCAGCGGCAGCAGAAATTCATCAGGACATAGGAGCATATGCCTACATGAAAAAAATAAATGCGCTATATGCCACGGGTAAACACGCAACTGATTACCAGGCCGGGTTTGGTCAGCAGACTCAGTTATTTCCAGATCATCAGGCATTGTTGCGTGGTCTGGAAAGCGAGTTGCAGGGTGTGGTCACCATTCTGGTTAAAGGTTCGCGCAGTGCTCGTATGGAGCAGGTGGTGCAAGGGCTCACTAATACGGCGGGAGTATCATCATGCTAGTTTGGCTGACCGATATGTTAGCGCCGCATTATCGTGGCTTTGGTGTATTTAACTACCTGACTTTCCGTTTCATGCTCAGCATTGCAACGGCATTTGCGTTGTCGCTGTGGTGGGGGCCGTGGATGATTGATCGTCTGCGGGCCATGAAATTCGGCCAGGCCATTCGTAATGACGGCCCACAAACTCATTTGGTAAAAACGGGTACGCCTACCATGGGTGGAGCCTTGATTCTGGTCACTATCCTGGTCAGTACGTTGCTGTGGGCGCGTCTGGATAATCTGTATATCTGGGTTGTGCTGGCGGTGATGGCCGTTTTCGGCATGGTGGGCTGGGTCGATGACTATCGCAAGGTGGTGGAGCGTGATCCACGTGGCCTGCCTGGTCGCTGGAAGTATTTCTGGCAGTCGGTCGGTGGTATTGGTGCGGCTGTATTTCTGTATGTCACTGCGAAAACACCGGTTGAAACCAGTCTGATTGTGCCCTTCTTCAAGGACGTCATTATTCCTCTCGGGCTGTTTTATATCGTGCTCAGTTACTTCGTTATTGTGGGTGCAAGTAACGCGGTGAATTTGACCGATGGTCTGGATGGTCTGGCCATCATGCCTACCGTCATGGTGGCAGGCGCACTGGCCGTGTTTGCCTATGTGACCGGTAATGTGAAGTTTGCCACCTATTTGCAAATTCCGTTTGTGATCGGTGCGGGTGAGTTGATCATCATCTGTGGCGCCATTATTGGCGCCGGTCTTGGTTTCCTCTGGTTTAACGCCTACCCCGCTCAGGTCTTTATGGGTGATGTTGGCGCTTTATCGCTGGGCGCTGTGCTGGGCACGATTGCCGTGATTGTGCGGCAGGAAATTGTGCTGTTCATCATGTGCGGCGTATTCGTCATGGAGACGATTTCCGTGATGTTGCAGGTGGCCAGCTTCAAGCTGACCGGCAAGCGTATTTTCCGCATGGCACCGATTCATCATCACTTTGAGCTGAAGGGCTGGCCGGAAACACGGGTTGTAGTGCGTTTTTGGATTATCAGTTTCATGTTGGTGCTGGTCGGTCTGGCCACACTGAAGCTGCGTTAGGGGGCGGTTTATGTTGATTCAGCGCGATGGGTTGCGGGTGGTGATCGGTCTGGGCAAGACCGGGCTGTCCTGCGTCCGCTATTTGCGCGCTCAAGGCTATCCCGTTGCTGTGAACGATACCCGTGATAATCCACCAGGATTGGCTGATTTGCAGCGTGACTATCCGGAAGTGGAGTTGTCTTTGGGTGGTCTGGATGAGCATCTGCTGTTGCGTGCGCGTGAAATCGTGTGCAGCCCTGGCATTTCCATTCAGGAGCCAGCCATTGTTTCAGCACGTCTGAATGCGGGCATTCCTGTTATTGGTGATATTGAACTGTTCTGCCGCGCGACCACGACGCCGATTGTGGCCATTACTGGTTCCAATGCTAAAAGCACGGTCACTACACTGGTTGGTCTGATGGCTGAGCGGGCTGGTTTGCAAGTGGGCGTGGGCGGCAACCTGGGTACGCCAGTGTTGGATATGCTGTCTTTGCCGACACCGGATCTGTTTGTGTTGGAGCTGTCTTCATTTCAGCTGGAGACAACCCATTCACTGCGTGCAGCAGTCGCGGTTGTGCTCAATGTCAGCGAAGATCACATGGATCGCTATTCCGGCATGGTGGCGTATCACCAGGCCAAGCACCGCATTTTCCGCAACTGCCAGCGTTATGTCACCAATCGTGATGATGCCCTGACCGTGCCGTTGATTGCGGATGGTTTGCCACGTGTCAGCTTTGGTTTAAGTGCCCCTGATCTGAATGATTTTGGTGTGTTGATGCAGGCTGGAAAACCATGGCTGGCCAAAGGTCGTGAGGCCCTGATGCCGGTTGCCGACTTGCAGATTTTTGGTGATCACAATGTGGCTAATGCCTTGGCCGCATTGGCATTGGGTGATGCGGTGAATTTGCCGATGGTGGCTATGCTGGACACATTGCGTGATTTCCCCGGCTTGAAGCATCGTTGCCAACGAGTGGCTTATGCCAATGATGTTGCCTGGTACAACGACTCCAAGGGTACCAATGTGGGCGCTACGTTGGCGGCCATTATCGGATTGGGTGCTTCGATTGCCGGGCGTGTTCTGCTGATTGCCGGTGGTGTGGGCAAGGGCCAGGATTTTGCCCCGTTGTCTGCCGCCTTGGCACAGTATGGCAAGGCACTGATCCTGATTGGTGAGGATGCACAGATCATTGATCGCTCCGTGCAGGCTGATCTGGAGCGTGTTCATGCAGCGTCATTGCTGGCAGCGGTTGAGCATGCCAGCCAGTTGGCGCAGCCGGGCGATGCCGTGCTGTTGTCACCGGCCTGTGCAAGTTTCGACATGTTCCGTCACTACGAAGACCGTGGTGATCAGTTTGTTGCTTGTGTGCAGCAGGTGCTGGAGGTGCAGCCATGACACTGGCCAGCCTGTTCCAGCAAGTCGATCTGGCCAAGGCCAATTTGTCCGCTTTGACCGCCAGACAGGTCTTGCTGATGTCGGCAGGCTTTCTGTTTTGCGCCGGTTTGATCATGGTGTCATCTGCATCGATGGGTGTGGCCGAAGGACGTTATGGTGGTGCTTTCTTCTTTCTGACTCGTCATGCCATTTATTTGGGTATCGGGTTTGTGGCGGCATTGGTGGTGTCTCAAATACCGACACAGATGTGGAGTCGTTACAGCTATCTATTGTTTGTATTGAGTATTGTGCTGCTGATTGCTGTGCTGATTCCCGGTATCGGGCGTCGGGTTAACGGTAGTATGCGCTGGATCAATCTGGGTGGCTTTACGATTCAGCCTTCTGAAATCATGAAGTTTGCCTGTGTGCTGGCATTGTCCACCTATCTGGTCAGAAGGCAGGAAATTGTACGCAGTCGCCTAAGCGGGTTTATGAACCCCATGCTGTTTATTGCCGTGGTGATTTGCCTGCTGATGCTGGAGCCTGACTTTGGTGCCAGCCTGGTGATTACCGCCACTGTGATTGTCATGTTTTATCTGGCAGGTGCCAAGATTATTCAGTTTGGTGGTGTGGTCGGTGGCTTGATCGTGGTGGCAGTGATCATGTTGTTTGCCGAGCCTTATCGTGTGCGTCGTCTGATGTCATTTACCGACCCATGGGCTGATCAATACAGCACCGGTTATCAGCTGGTGCAGAGTCTGATTGCCTTCGGTCGTGGTGACTGGTTTGGCGTGGGGCTGGGCCACAGTGTGCAGAAGCTGTTTTATTTGCCGGAAGCACATACAGACTTCGTTTTTGCCATTTATGCCGAAGAGTTTGGCTTTGTCGGTGTGCTTGCCATGATCGTGGCCATTGTAGCTCTGGTGTTGTCCATCATTCGCATTGGGCAGCGTGCGGAAGGTATTGGTCATCTGTTTTCTGCTTATGTGGCCTATGGTTTTGCCGCCATGCTGGCCGTCCAGTGTGCCATCAATATCGGCGTCAATATCGGTGCCTTACCCACCAAGGGTCTGACTTTGCCGCTGGTTAGTTATGGCGGTTCCAGTCTGGTCATGATGTTTGTTCTGCTGGCGGTATTGCTGCGTATTGACGCAGAGACGTCAAACCCTGAAAGCGACCCTCGTCGGCGCGTACAAGGAGGTCAGCATGTCGCTCGTTAAGTCGGTTGTGATTATGGCGGGTGGAACCGGTGGCCATGTATTTCCGGCGTTGGCGGTTGCGCGTCAGTTGACCGAGCAAGGTGTTGCTGTGCATTGGCTGGGTACCCGTAATGGTATCGAGGCTGATCTGGTGCCCAAGGCAGGCTTTGATATCAGCTACCTCAACGTCAGCGGGTTGCGTGGTAATGGCGTCAAGCCTCTGTTGCAGGCACCACTGAAACTGGTGCGTGCGGTTTTTGCTGCCATGTCTGTGCTGCGTCGGGTTCGTGCTGATGCTGTCATTGGTTTGGGAGGATATGTCACCGGTCCTGGTGGTGTGGCTGCCAAGCTGATGTGTGTGCCTTTGTATATTCATGAACAAAATGCGGTGGCGGGGCTCACCAACAAGATGCTGGCGCACTTGGCGCACACTATTCTGATGGGCTTTCCGGGCGCATTTCCTGATGCCAAAAATACCGTGTGGGTAGGCAATCCGGTGCGTCAGGACATTCTGACCATGGCTGCTCCGGAGCAGCGTTATGGTAGCCGTCAGGGTGCCATTCGTGTGCTGGTGCTGGGCGGCAGTCTGGGCGCAATGGCACTGAATGAGGTGGTGCCTGCTGCTCTGGCTTTGATTGCGCCTGCGCAACGTCCACTGGTGCGTCATCAGGCAGGTCGCCGTCATCTGGAAACAGCGCAGGCACATTATCGGGCAGCAGGCATCGAGGCTGACGTCACGGCATTTGTTGATGATATGGCCGAAGCCTATGAATGGGCCGATCTGGTGATTTGCCGTAGTGGTGCGCTCACGGTGGCTGAGTTGGCGGCTGCGGGTGTGGCCTCCTTGCTGGTGCCTTATCCACACGCGGTTGATGATCATCAAACGGTAAATGCGCAATTTTTGAGTGATGCTGGCGCAGCATTGATTTGCCAGCAGCGTGATCTGAGTGCCGAGTCTCTGGCCGAGCAACTGCAAGGTATGATGCAGCGCCCTTATTTACTGTCCCTGGCCGAGGCGGCTCACAGCCTGGCCAAAAGTGATGCCACTGCCCTGGTGGTGGACACCTTGTTGCGAGGTCAAGCATGAATCCGATTCCATACAAGCGCTTAATCGAAATTCCTGAGATGCGTCGTATCCGTCGTATTCACTTTGTCGGTATTGGCGGCGCGGGCATGTGTGGCATTGCCGAGGTATTGCTTAACCAGGGTTATGAAGTGTCTGGTTCTGATGCCAAAGCGGGCAAGACCACTGATCGTCTGTTGAGTTTTGGTGCGCATATATTTATTGGTCACGATGCCGCTCATGTTGAACAGGCTGATGTGCTGGTGGTGTCAACGGCGATTGATTCGTCAAACCCTGAGGTTAAAGCAGCTCAGGAGCGTCGTTTGCCGATTGTGCGTCGTGCTGAAATGCTGGCAGAGCTGATGCGTTATCGCCACGGCATTGCCATCGCTGGTACTCACGGCAAGACCACGACCACCAGTTTGATTGCCTCCATCCTGGGTGAAGCCGGTTTTGACCCAACCTATGTCATTGGTGGTTTGCTTAATAGCGCGGGAACCAATGCCAAGCTGGGCAGCAGTCGTTATTTTGTGGCTGAAGCCGATGAGTCGGATGCCTCATTTTTGCACTTGCAGCCCATGGCATCGGTAGTCACCAATATTGATGCTGACCATATGGATACCTATGGCGGTGACTTTGAGGTGCTCAAACGCACCTTTATCGAGTTTCTCCATAACCTGCCTTTTTATGGTCTGGCTGTTGTGTGTGGTGATGATCCGGTGGTGCGTGAACTGTTGCCAAAAATTGGCCGTCCCACACTGACTTATGGTTTTGATGCCGACAATGACATTCGGGCAACAGATGTCGATCAAGATGGTTTGCAGACCCATTTCACGGTGCATCGCGTGGGCCATGAGCCGCTGCGTGTGAGCCTGAGTCTGCCCGGTTTACACAATGTCTTAAATGCCTTGGCGGCTATTTCGATTGCCACTGATGAAGGTGTGCCGGATGCCGCCATTGTGAAAGCGTTGGCAGGTTTTCAGGGCGTTGGCCGTCGCTTTCAGCGTCTGGGCGAGTACGCCGGTGTGCAGCTGGTGGATGACTATGGTCATCACCCGCGTGAAGTGGCTGCCACTATCGCAGCGGCTCGTCAGGCCTATCCCGACCGTCGTCTGGTCATGATCTTCCAGCCTCATCGCTATACCCGTACTCGCGATTGTTTTGATGACTTCGTGCATGTGCTGTCCAGCGTTGATCAGCTTTTGTTGCTGGATGTTTATAGCGCAGGAGAGAAGGCCATCACTGGTGCGGACTCACGCAGTCTGGCGCGCAGCATCCGTAATCTGGGTCGAGTGGATCCTATTTTCATCGAAGGCAATGACGTACTGCCCAAGCTGCTTCGTGGACAGTTGGTGGCTGGTGATGTGTTGCTGACACAAGGTGCAGGCACGGTCGGTGGATTGGCGCAGGAACTGATGCAGCATCAACTTTATTTGTTACAGAAGGAAGGCTCAACATCATGAGCACAAGGGTAGACAGCAAACAGTTTGGCCATGTTGCCGTGCTTTTGGGCGGTATCGCCAATGAGCGTCCGGTGTCGCTGGTGAGCGGTGCTGCGGTATTGAAAGCGCTGCAGGCTGCAGGTGTTGATGCACATGCATTTGATCCTGCCGAGCGCGACATTGTGGAAATTCAGGGTTATGACCGCGCCTTTATCGTGTTGCATGGTCGAGGTGGTGAAGATGGTGTGATGCAGGGTGTGCTGGAGCAGTTTCAGGTGCCCTATACCGGTAGCGGTGTGATGGCTTCGGCGATTGGCATGGACAAAGCGCGTACTAAGTTGTTGTGGATGGGCGCTGATCTGCCAACACCAGCCTGGAAGCGTCTGCATGCCGATATGGATTTTGCAGCGTTGGCTGACGAGTTGGGCTTGCCATTGATGATTAAGCCAGTACGTGAAGGCTCCAGTATCGGCATGGCAAAAGTACACAAGCTGGAAGACCTGAAAGCAGCTTATCTGGTGGCGGCTGAGCATGATGCCGAGGTGATTGCAGAGGCCTTTGTGCAAGGTGCCGAGTACACCGTCAGTATTTTGGGTGATCGTGCCTTGCCGGTTATTCGCATGATTCCAGCCAATGATTTCTATGACTTTGAAGCCAAATATCAGCGTGACGATACGCAATATCAGATCCCCTGTGGCTTGAGTGCAGATGAAGAAGCTGAGGTTCAGCGTTTGGCTCTGCGTGCATTTGATGAGGTGGGCTGCACTGGCTGGGGTCGGGTGGATGTGATGCGTGATGGTGCTGGCCGGTTCTGGTTGCTGGAGGTCAATACCGTGCCAGGTATGACGGATCATTCTCTGGTGCCGATGGCGGCGGCAGCGACAGGTATCGACTTCAGCCAATTGGTACTGACGATTTTGGCGCAGACCGTGACGGCTGAACGTGTATCAGGAGCCCAGTCAAAATGACCTTTCTGACTCGTCGTGCCAATGGGCCAAGGCCCTCAGCGACCCGGTTGAATAAACCGAAGGTTGCTGCTGCGCACGGTGAGTCGTTGGATTTGTTTGCTAAGCCCTGGCAGCACTTGCTGCTGCGTGCAGCGGAGTGGCTGGCGCTGCTGGTGATTGTGTTGACGCTGATACTGGTATTGGGCGACTGGCATAAACATACCGCGATTCGCCAGGTTGAGCTGTTGGGGCAACTGGAGCAGTCCAATATTGCCGAGTTGCAAGCAGCAGTGGATAGCGAGGTTCGCGGTAATTTCTTTAACGCCAACATCAAGCAGGTGCAGCGTGTAGCTGAACGTTATCCCTGGGTTGCTGAAGCGCGTGTGTTGCGCCATTGGCCTGATCGGCTGCAAGTGATTGTGCGTGAGAAGAAGGCCGCAGCCCGTTGGGACGGCACTGCCTTAGTGACGGCTGAGGGAGAGGTATTTAGGCCACGTCAGGCAAAGCAGATTGATGATCTGCCGGTTTTGCTTGGCCCACGTGCACGAGTCAAGCAGTTGCTGGATACACATACGGAAATGTCCGCCATGTTGCGTCCGGTGGGTTTGCGGTTGCAGCAACTGGAATTGACGGAGCGGATGAGCTGGGTATTGACCCTGGAAGGCGGGGTCAAAGTCCTTATTGATAATCGGGACACGATGCTCAAGTTGCAGCGTTTTGTATTGTTGTATGACCGCCAGCTGGCGACAGAAATGGATCGGATTGCGCGAATTGATTTGCGTTATCGCAATGGGGTAGCAGTGGGCTGGCGACAGTCACAACGTAGAACTTAGGTAAGTAAAAGCACTTTAACCGGTATGTCGATCACTGGGTGATCAGGATGGTAGGAACATGACGAACTTTGCACAGGCACAGATGATAGTTGCTGTTGATGTCGGCACCTCTAAGGTGATTTGCCTGGTCGGGCAGATTAACCCAGCGGAGAACACACTGGAGATTATTGGTGTGGGCATGCGGCCATCCAAAGGAATGCGCAAAGGCGTTGTGGTCAATATTGACCAGACCATGGAGGCTATCCATGGCGCCGTTGCGGAAGCGGAGTTGATGGCTGATTGCAAGATTCACTCGGCTTATATCGGCATTGCTGGCAGCCATATCGGTGGGCGTAATGCACAGGCGGTGGTTGCTATCCGTGATGGTGAAGTGGCGCAGTCAGACATTGATCGCGTCATTGATGCCGCCAAGTCCGGGGCGAATCCGGTGGATAACCGCATTTTGCATGTGCTGCCACAAGAGTTTCTGGTCGATGACCAGGCCGATGTTCGCAGTCCATTGGGAATGGCGGGTGTGCGTCTGGAAGGCCACATTCATGTGGTGACCTGCTCTGCAAATGCCGCGCATAACCTGGAAAAGTGTGTGCGTGGTGCCGGTCTTGAGATTGATGCCATTGTGCTGGAGCAGGTCGCCTCCAGCCATGCCGTGCTGACTGAAGATGAAAAGGAATTGGGCGTGTGTCTGGTGGATATTGGTGGCGGTACGACAGACATCGCTGTGTTTGTTCGTGGCTCCATTCGCCATACCGCGGTGATTCCGGTGGCTGGTGATCAGGTCACCAACGACATTGCCATGGCTTTGCGTACACCAACACCAGCGGCTGATGAAATCAAGGTGCGTTATGCCTGCGTGGTGCCGCAGATGGTTGATCCTGAACAAACCATCAGTGTGCCTGGCATGGGTGATCGTCCGGCACGCACGCTGGCTCGTCAGACCTTATCTGCAGTCGTTGAACCTCGTTATGAAGAACTGTTCAGCCTGATTCAGGCCGAGCTGGATCGTTGTGGCCTGTCTGAACAACTGGCTGCGGGTGTGGTGCTGACCGGTGGCTCGGCAAAAATAGAAGGAGCGGTGCAGTTGGCCGAGTCTATTTTCCATTTGCCAGTGCGTATTGGTATGCCCAAGTCACTCAAGGTTGGCGGCATGGATGAGCTGCTGAAGAACCCGATTTATGCCACCGGCATTGGCCTGTTGATGTATGGCCGTCAGCAGATTTCACAGTATCAGGCAGTCTCGCCGCGTAAACGACGCGTTAACGAGGCAGAAGGCCCCGGCATCATGTCGCGCATGCGCGGCTGGTTCCAAAATAGTTTTTAAGTGGCTCGCTTTGGCGGGTCACTGAAAGCGGCACCAGGACGGTGTCGTTAATGAAGCAGGAAGCTTTCACGGCAAACTTGAACACAGACGGAACCCTTGATGGGTTGGAGAACTAAAATGACCAATATTTTTGAATTTGCAGACAACTCGGGTGAGTTGGGGACTGCAGTAATTAAGGTGATCGGTGTCGGCGGCGGCGGCGGTAATGCAGTCGAGCACATGGTGAAAAGTAATGTCGAAGGTGTCGACTTTATTTGCGCCAATACCGATAAACAGGCACTCAGCAAAATGACCTCAAAAACCCTGTTGCATCTGGGTGATGGCATTACGCGTGGTTTGGGTGCGGGCGCTAACCCCGAAATCGGTCGTCAGGCGGCCGTTGAAGATCGTGATCGTGTGAAAGAAGTGTTGGCTGGTGCCGACATGGTGTTCATTACCGCAGGCATGGGTGGTGGTACTGGTACAGGTGGTGCTCCCGTGATTGCTGAAGTGGCACGTGAAATGGGCATTCTGACGGTTGGCGTAGTCACCAAGCCATTCCCGTTCGAAGGCAAAAAGCGTTTGGATGTGGCTGAGCAGGGTGTTGAGGCATTGTCTCATCATGTTGACTCGTTGATCACCATTCCTAACGGCAAGCTGCTGCAAGTACTTGGCAAGGTGTCATTGATCGAAGCCTTCCGTGCTGCCAATAACGTATTGCAGGGTGCGGTGCAGGGTATTGCCGACATGATCCTGCGTCCTGGTCTGATTAACGTTGACTTTGCCGACGTGCGTACCGTGATGTCCGAGCAGGGTTTGGCGATGATGGGTACTGGTTCTGCCAAGGGTGAAGAGCGTGCACGTATTGCCACTGAAATGGCGATTCACAGCCCGCTGTTGGACGACGTACAACTGAAGGGCGCACGTGGTGTGCTGGTATCCATTGCTGCTAACGAAGGCCTGGGTCTGGATGAGTTCTCCACTGTAGGTGACATCGTCTCCGAGTTCGCTTCTGAAAGCGCTACGGTGGTGATTGGTACTATCCTGGACGAAACCCTGGGTGATGAAATTCGTGTCACTGTGGTGGCAACAGGCCTGCCCAAACTGGCGGCACGTTCACAGGCAAGACCACAGGGCATGAGCCTGGTGCAGTCAGCGGTGGCAGCTGCTCCTGTAGCGGCGCAAGTGTCTCATCACGAGCAGCAGGTGGTGAATGGCCAGCCAGTAGTTAATACCGTACAGCATGATCCCTATGCCAATCTGGATACGCCTGCTTATTTGCGTAATCAGAAGCAGGCAGCGGGTGGTCGTCGTGCCGATATGAATTTGCTGAATATTCCAGCATTTTTACGTCGTCAGGCCGATTGAGCTTGAAGTGGCTGTCTGATAGGATGGCTTAACTTTGAAATAAATTGTAACAAATGCTCAGACAACGTACGGTTAAACAGGTTATTCGGGCCAGTGGCATTGGTTTGCACAGTGGCGAGAAAGTGTTGCTTGCGCTCAGGCCAGCGCCGCCCGATACAGGTATTGTGTTCCGTCGCACAGACCTGAATCCCCCGATTGACGTACCTGCGCAAGCAGAACTGGTGCGTGAAACCATGATGTCTTCCAGCCTGGTGAGTGGCGAAGTCAAAGTGGGAACAGTTGAGCATCTTATGTCGGCTCTTGCGGGGCTTGGCATTGACAACGCCGTGATTGATGTCAGTGCTCCCGAGATCCCGATTATGGATGGCAGTGCCGGGCCGTTTGTGTTTCTGATACAAGCGGCTGGTATTGTTGAACAAGATGCGCCCAAGCGTTTTGCACGTATCTTGCGTCGTATTGAAGTGCGCGATGGCGACAAGATTGCGGCGTTTGAGCCGTACCAGGGTTTCAAGGTATCTTTCACCATCGATTTTGATCATCCGGCATTTCATGCTGATCATCGTTGGGCAACTGTCGATTTCTCCACCACTGCCTATGTTAATGAAGTCAGTCGTGCTCGTACCTTTGGCTTCCTGCGTGATATTGAATACCTGCGCGCCAATAACCTGGCCAAGGGTGGCAGCATGGACAATGCCATTGTGGTGGGTGACGAAGGCATCATGAATAGTGATGGTCTGCGTTATGACGACGAGTTTGTGCGTCATAAAATGCTGGATGCCATTGGCGACCTATACTTGTTTGGTCACAGCATTTTGGGAGCCTATGAAGGCTACAAGTCTGGCCATGCGCTCAATAATCAGTTGTTGCGCGCCATGTACGCTAACCCGGATGCCTGGGAAATGGTTACTTTTGAGGATGAATCAAAAACACCGATTAGTTATGTGAAGGCAGATATTGCACACTGATTCGCTGGTTTTTTGATCAATAAGTTGCTGAGTTAATTCGCTTTTTCCTGTTTTTGTGGAACAAAATGTGTTCCACATATCACTTTTTCTGTTCTTCCGTTTGTCCGCCATGACTTGCCAAACGCAGTAATAATTCGCTAAGCTGCGGATCTGCTAAGGATTTTGCAGTGTTTTTTAAGTGTTCTACGGTGTTTTTATTGAGTCGGGCAGCCCTTCGGGGTGGTGTTTTGGACTTGATGACAGGTGTAGAGGTTGGGCTGATGATCACACGTATTTTTGTGAGCGATGTGAATACAGAATGCCCCTGTAATTGTTGCACGATGATTTTATGAAGATAACGCAGCTGACTGGCTGTGGTTTGATTCTCGGTGCAAACCGTCAAAGTTCCGTCATGAAAAGAAGACAAGCGGCAGGATGCCCTGAGTGTGGAGTCTACGGCAGACTGCCACGCTTCCGTGTGTTCGCGACGCAGTTCGCTGCGTGATAATAAAGGCTTCAATGTATGAGAGCCTAGAATAAAAGACAGCGATACGGGTTTTTGATAACGCATGAAGGAACCTGAATTGGGCGTTCCGTTGAGTATGACGGTTCGCTGCAAGAGGTGAAAGTGAATGTTTAATGTGATGTATTACAGTCGCAAGCTTGGGCGAACCAAGACACTGCAAGTGAAACCAAAGGTTTTCGCTGGCGTTCTCGCGGGCGTTTTTCTGTTTTCAGCCAGTGTTGGTGTGATCGGCTTCTGGCTGTCTTCCGTATTGAATGCTTCTACTGTTATACACCCTGCTGTTTCTGCCGCAGAACAGGCTAAGCAGGATGAGCTGGCGGCCATGTCGGCACGTCTCGCCGATATTCAGGCACAGATGATGCGTCTGGATGCCTTGGGTGCCCATGTTGCCGAAAAGGCAAAAGTGAAAGGCAAGGAGTTTGACTTCTCCAAGGCTCCTCCCATGGGTGGTCCTGAAGAGGCAATTCGTATTGATGTCGATTCCGCAGCGCTTGAGCGCAAGCTGAGTTTGCTGGATGAAGAGCTGAGTTATCGTGAGCTGAAGCTGAAGGCACTGGATCGTCTGTTGCAGAATCAGCGTCAGGCTTCGGTTGACCTGGACAATATGCCGGTTCGTGATGGCTATATCACGTCTCGTTTTGGCTATCGTTCCGATCCATTTTCACGTCGTACCTCTTTTCATGGCGGTATTGATTTTGCCGGCCCTGATGGCACCGATATTTTCACGGTAGCGGATGGTGTGGTGATCAAGGCAGGTTGGCATAATGGGTATGGCAATATGGTCGAGATTGATCATGGCGCTGGATTGGTGACTCGTTATGCACATGCCAAATCTTTGGTAGTGAAAGCAGGCGATGTGGTCAGTAAGGATCAATTGATTGCTTATATGGGTACCACAGGACGTTCTACCGGTGTCCATTTGCATTACGAAGTGCTGAAAGACGGTCGTCAGATTAATCCTTCGCAGATCATGCGATTTGCTAAGCGTTAAAAAATGATACTGAATGCAAAGCCGACGCCTGCGTCGGCTTTTTTGTTGCCAGAAAGTAGGTAGAATGTTGCGCTTGTTGTAATCAATCGAGTGGTAGTCATGTTTTCACGCTTAGTCAGTGGCATTTTTGGAACTAAAAACGATCGCGAACTCAAGCGTATGCGTTTGGTGGTAGAGCGAATCAATGCGTTAGAAGGCGCCATGGATGCGCTGACGGATGATGAGCTGCGGTCAAAGACCAAAGAATTTCAGGATCGATATCGCCAGGGCGAAAGCCTTGATGCACTGCTGCCGGAGGCGTTTGCGGTATGCCGTACAGCAGCCAAGCGTGTGCTGGGGATGCGTCACTACGATGTGCAGATGATTGGTGGTATTACCCTGCACGAGGGCCGTATTGCCGAGATGCGTACCGGCGAAGGTAAAACCTTGACCGCTACTTTGCCGGCTTATTTGAATGCCTTGTCTGGTGAAGGTGTGCATGTGGTGACGGTCAACGACTATCTGGCCGCGCGTGATGCCGAGTGGAACCGTCCACTGTTTGAGTTTTTGGGGTTAAGCGTTGGGATTGTGCGCTCACAGCAGCCTGCCCTCGAAAAGCGCGATGCCTATCTGGCCGATATCACCTACGGTACCAACAACGAGTTTGGCTTTGACTATCTGCGTGACAACATGGCGTTCCGCCTGGAAGACCGTTTTCAACGTGGCCATGCCTTCGCATTGATCGACGAAGTCGATTCGATTCTGATTGATGAAGCGCGTACCCCGCTGATTATTTCTGGTGCGAGTGAAGACTCTTCGCGCTTGTATCAGCTGATCAACAAACTGATTCCCAGTCTGACACGTCAGGCCGAAGAAGGCATTCCTGATGGTGGTCATTATTGGGTTGATGAAAAGAACCGTCAGGTTGAGTTAACAGAAAGTGGCCATGAATTTGTTGAGCAGGCGCTGGTTAATATGGAGCTGCTGGCGGCGGGCGAAAGCCTGTACGCACCTCAACATTTGAGTCTGTTACACCATGTGCATGCAGCATTAAAAGCGCATGTGCTGTTTCAGCGTAACGTGCACTACATTGTCAAAGGTCAGGATATTGTCATTGTTGACGAGCATACCGGCCGTACTATGGCGGGACGTCGTTGGTCTGAAGGTCTGCATCAGGCAGTAGAGGCCAAAGAAGGCGTCAAGATCAATGCTGAAAACCATACATTGGCCAGCACGACCTATCAGAACCTGTTCCGTCTGTATCGCAAGCTGGCCGGTATGACCGGTACGGCAGATACCGAAGCGCCCGAGTTCCTGCAAATTTACGGACTGGATGTGGTGGTTATTCCCACTCACCGTCCGATGGTGCGTAAGGACATGGATGACCTGGTTTTCATGTCTCCTGCGGACAAGTACAAAACCATTGTTGAAGACATCAAGGCTTATCGTGAAAAGGGTGCGCCGATATTGGTGGGTACGGCCACGATTGAGGCCAGTGAGCTGTTGTCACATCTGTTGACTCAATCAGGTATCGATCACCGGGTATTGAACGCCAAGTTTCACGAGCAGGAAGCGGAAATTGTGGCCCAGGCTGGTCGCAGTGGTACGGTGACGATTGCGACCAATATGGCGGGTCGTGGTACTGACATTGTGTTGGGTGGTAGCTGGAAAGAAGCGGCTGAAAAACTGGGTGAGGCGGCCACGCCGGAAGTGATCGAGTCCTTGAAGCGTGATTGGGAAGACGATCATGCCAAGGTAATCGAAGCGGGTGGTTTGCATATCATTGGTTCTGAGCGTCATGAGTCCCGTCGTATTGATAATCAGCTGCGTGGTCGTGCCGGTCGTCAGGGTGATCCGGGTGTCACTCGTTTTTATCTGTCACTTGAAGATGACCTGATGCGTATTTTCGCCAGTGATCGTGTCAAGGCCATGATGCGTTCATTGGGCATGAAAGATGGAGAAGCCATCGAGCATCCATGGGTATCCCGCTCGATTGAAGGTGCGCAGCGCAAGGTGGAAGCGCGCAACTTTGATATTCGTAAAAACCTGCTGAAGTACGATGACGTGGCCAATGAGCAGCGTCAGGTGATCTATCGTCAGCGTGATGACATCATGCATGCCGATTCTATTCGTGAAAACATTGAGCTGATTCATGACGATGTCGTGGATAGTGTGATCAACGCTTATATCCCGCCACAAACCATGGAAGAGCAGTGGGATCCGGAGGGATTGGAAGAGGCACTGAAAGAAGACTTTGGCTTGACCATGCCGGTGAAGCATTGGCTGGATACGGAAAAAGCACTGAATGAAGAAAGTTTGCGTGCACGTATCCGTGATCAGGTGCGTGAGGCGTGGACTGATAAGCGCAGCCGTATGGAGCTGGGTGTTGCTGATCAGCTGGAAAAGCAACTGATGTTGCAGGTGATAGATCGCCACTGGAAAGAGCATCTGTCAGCTATGGATTATCTGCGTAAGGGTATTCACCTGCGTGGTTATGCGCAGAAAAATCCTGAGCAGGAATATAAGCGTGAAGCGTTCCAGTTATTTGAGCAGCTGTTGTCAGCAGTCAAGCTGGAACTGATTGAAACCTTGTCGCGCCTGCATGTGCCTACAGCGGAAGAAGTGGCTGCGATGCAGGCTCAGCGTGAAGCAGAAGCGCGCGCCATGTCCATGCAGTTTGAGCATCCATCGGTGCCAGAGGGCGAGGTGGATGGTGCTGAAGTTGAGCTGGCTGATCAGGATCAGGCTGCTCCAGAAGCACCTCAGCCATTTGTTCGTGACGTGCCCAAAGTGGGGCGTAACGAGCCATGCCCTTGTGGCAGTGGTAAAAAATACAAGCAGTGTCATGGTCAATTAGCCTGAGCATCAGTAGTAACCAGTAGGAGCTGAAAATGGCGGTAGGTGATTTGTCATTGCCTGAGTTGCACCCGGTTGACGGGATTCGTATTGGTATTGCTGAAGCCGGTATTCGTTATCGCAACCGCCGTGATCTTGTGGTGTTTGAACTGTGTGAGGGCGCCAATACAGCGGCTGTGTTCACTACCAATGCATTTTGTGCGGCACCAGTGCAACTGGCCAAGACGCATTTGCAACAAACCCCTGCGCGTTATTTATTGATCAATACCGGTAATGCCAATGCCGGTACGGGACAGCCCGGGCTGGATGCCGCCATCCGTAGCTGTCAGCAACTGTCCGCCATGACTGCGGTATCTGCTGCTGCGGTATTGCCTTTCTCGACTGGTGTGATTGGTGAGCAATTACCCGTTGACCGTCTGGTTGCTGGTTTGCCTGCCGCCCTGGATGATCTGGCAGCTGATCACTGGCCTGCTGCTGCTAGTGGCATCATGACCACTGACACTTTACCCAAGGGTGCCAGTGAACAGTTTGAGCTTGATGGTATTACTTATACCGTTACCGGTATTTCCAAGGGAGCGGGCATGATCCGCCCCAATATGGCGACTATGCTGGCTTATGTGGCCACGGATGCAGCTGTGTCGGTTGATCTGTTGCAAGACTTGCTGCGTGAATTGGCGGATGCGTCATTCAATCGTATTACTGTCGATGGCGATACCTCGACCAATGATGCCTGTGTTTTGGTGGCGACCGGACGTGCGGGCAACAGCCAGATCGAGTCCAGACAATCTCCTTTGTATGTTGCACTGAAAGCAGTATTGGAGCGGGTGCTCCAGCGTTTGGCGCAGTTGATTGTGCGTGATGGCGAGGGTGCCACCAAGTTCATGACCGTGCGCGTGGAAGGTGGTGCGACAACGCAGGAGTGCTGTGATGTGGCCTATGCGGTGGCGCATTCACCATTGATTAAAACGGCTTTTTTCGCCTCTGATCCCAATTGGGGTCGTATTCTGGCGGCCATTGGCCGTTCTGGCGTAAGTGATCTGGATGTCAGCAAGATTTCGGTCTGGCTCGATGATGTATTACTTTGCGAAAATGGTGGTGCAGCGGCGAGTTACCATGAGGCATTGGGTGCTGCGGTGATGCAACAGTCTGAAATCACTATTCGTATCGCATTGGGTCGTGGCGATTGCACTGACACCGTGTGGACCTGCGATCTTTCCTATGACTACGTCAAAATCAACGCTGATTATCGCTCTTGATGACTAAACAGATTCATGTGGTGGCGGCTGTCATTGTGGATGGCCGTGGCCGCTATCTGGTGGCAGAGCGGGCAGCACATAAGCATCAGGGCGGGTGTTGGGAGTTTCCTGGCGGAAAGGTAGAGCCGGGTGAAACGGAAGTACAGGCGCTGTCTCGCGAATTGATGGAAGAGATTGGCCTGACACCAACGCAACAACGTCCTTTACTGCAAGTCAGTCATGATTATGGTGATCGCCGCATTCTGCTGTCGGCTTGGCTGGTCACAGAGTTTTTGCCCGGTCCCTGTCTGAGTCAGTCTGAACAAACACCACTGCTTGGTCTGGAAGGGCAGCCCTTGCAATGGGTGATGGCTGATTGTCTGCCAACGCTGAACTTTCCTGCGGCTAATCGGCCAATTCTGGCGGCAGCGTTGTTGCCACAGGTGCTGCGTATCAGCCCTGAGCTGGATAGCTTGCAGTCGTGGTTGGATTGGTTGCAGCAGCGGGTGGTGTTGGCCACAGATCGTGACGCTATTGTATTGCGTCAGCCTGCATTAAATGATGAGCAGTATATGCATTGGGCGGAGTCCGGGCTGTCGATTTGTCAGCAGGCGGGAATGCCGTTGTTTGTGCATGGCAGCGTGAGTCGGTTGCAGCGTTTGCCGCAGGCGGCGGGTCTGCATTTGCCGTTTGCCGAGGCTGGTTGCTTGCCATTGCAGCGCCCAATCAGTCGTGATCATGTGCTGTTGGTGGCTTGCCATAATGCGCAGGAGCTGGCGCTGGCTCAGCAACTGGATGCTGACTGTGCGTTGTTATCGCCTGTGTTGGCCACGTCGTCACATCCTGAACAGCAAGGTATGGGATGGGCGCAGTGGGCCGCGTTGGTGGCAGCAGTGAACATTCCCGTTTACGCACTGGGTGGAATGACGTCGGCACATCTGGCAGAAGCCTGGCAGCAGGGTGGCCAGGGTGTGGCTGGTATCAGCGGTTTTTAATCGAATCAAAGTCTTCGTCGAGCAAGCTCTCGTCAAGTAAATCATCAGGTGGCGTTTGTGCCGGGATGGCATATTGCTCATCTGCCCATGCGCCTAAATCAATCAGTTTGCAGCGTTCACTGCAAAAGGGCTTGAACTGATGTTCAGCATTCCATAAAACGGTTTTGCTGCAGGTGGGGCAGTTAACGCGTAAAGGCTGGTTACTCATACACTGGCTCGTTGCAAATACTGTGGGTGTAAGCGGTCAATCTGGACATGCAGGTCAGTCAGATTGCCGGTATTGGAAATGACATCATCGGCCTTGGCCAGGCGCTGTTCGCGTGGCAGTTGTGCGGCCATGATGGCCTTGATCTGTTCTTCACTGCTGCCGTCCCGATGGCTGGCACGTTGTAGCTGCAAGACTTCTGGCACATCAATTACCAGGGTGTGATGTACCAGCTTGGCCTGACCGGTTTCCCATAATAAAGGTGTGGCCAGAATGGCATAGGCAGAGGGTGCCATTTGCAGCTGGCGAATCAGTTCGGCATGAATGGCAGGGTGGGTAATGGCTTCCAGCGCTTTGCGCTGTACAGGGTCGGCAAACACAATCTCGCGTAGTTGACGGCGATTCAGTGTGCCATCAGCACTGATGACCTGTTGGCCGAAATGTTGGGCAATGGCGCTCAAGGCATTGGAGCCAGGCTGGACGATTTCGCGTGCCACTACATCGGCATCGACGACAGTAATGCCCAGAGTTTGAAAGTGATCTGTGGCAGCAGTCTTGCCTGATCCAATACCGCCAGTAACGCCTAAAATCCAATCTGACATGCTGTTATTAAAGCCCCAGTGTGAATGGTGTGAGTGCCAATACGAAAGCAATTGCACCGGCACAGGCCAAGGCAGGGCCGAAAGCAAATGCGCCTTGTTGATCATGACGCCAGCGTAACCATAATGCTTGGATCAGGCCCAAGACAGAGGCTGCCAATAGTAGCGTTGGCAATGCCAATGGGCCCAGCCAGGCGCCCAGAGCGGCCAGTAGCTTGATGTCTCCGCCGCCCATGCCGTGCTTGCCGGTAAACAGTTTGAAGCCAGCAGCCAGTGACCACAAGAGTGACCAGCCCAGTATGCAGCCCCAAACAGCCGCAGTCAGGCTGATTCCCGTGGGGGTGATGGACAGGCTGGCAAATAACAGTCCCAGCCAGAGCAGGGGCAGTGTGATGTTGTCGGGCAGCCATTGGGTTTGTGCGTCAATGATGGTGCCAGCCAGCAGGAAAGCGATAAAAAGGTAGGCGGCCAATGCTTCTACCGTGATGCCAAAGTGCCATACCACCGCGATGGCCAGAGCCGCATTTGCCAGTTCAACCAGAGGGTATTGCAGTGAGATTTTCTGATGACAGTGTGAGCACTTGCCGCGTTGCCAGAGCCAGCTCAATACGGGAATCAGTTGCTGCCAGTGCAGGGTGGTTTTGCATTGTGGGCAGTGTGACCGTGGTCGGCTTAATGACAGCGTAGGTGCTTCGGGCAATGGCCATTGCTCAGGGTCTTGTTCGTGCGCATAAAGTGCATGCTCATATTGCCACTCCTGATCAATCATTTTGGGCAGGCGGGAAATAACAACATTCCAGAAGCTGCCAAGGATCAGGCCGAACAAGCCCGCAAGTAAGATCACATCAAGACCGATCAAAAAATTTGCCCCAGCTGAAAAAGCGGTAAATACAGTGCCAGCACAATAATACCTACCAGAGCCCCGATCAATGCCATCAATAGCGGTTCTATCAGTTTAAGTGCCTGTGCCAGTCCCTGACTCAGATTCTGTTCGTATTGTTCGGCCAGTGTGGTCAGTAATTTGGCCAGATTGCCAGAAGCCTCACCGACTGCAATGAGCTGTACGCTGAACGATGGATATTGCCTGATGTGTGCCATGGGTTCGGATAATGGTTGTCCTGCACTGACTCCTGCGATCAGTTGTGCTTGTGCGGCTGCCAACGGTGATTCATGTACCACTTTTTGGGCGGCATTGAGCGACTCCAGATAGGGCAGTCCGGCCTGTAGGCATTCTGCCAGGCAGCCATGCCAGCGTTGCAGCCAGAATGCACGACACAGTTTGCTTATGCCGGGTGTATGCCATAGCAGTTGATGTGTCATGCAGCGATAGCGTGTGTTGTATCGCCATAGTAGCTTCAGCGTGATGCAGATGCCGATACAGCCCATGATCAGCCAGCCAAAATTCAGTGATAACCAGTGGCTCGTTTGCATCAGTGTCTGAGTTAGCCAAGGCAGCTCGGCATTAAAGCTCTGATATAAATCAGCAAAGCTGGGGACAACACGCATCAGCAAATACAGGCTGATCAGCAGTGCAGCGCTTAGAATGATCAGCGGGTAGCGCATGGCCTGACGGGTTTGTTGTGTCAGGTTGGCGCGTTTGGTCAAAATCAGTGCCAGGTTTTGCGTTTGTAGGATCAACTTGCCCGTGTGTTCGGCGGTTTCCAGAAGTGCCAGATCTGCGGACTGAAAGGCAGCGACACTGTGTAACCCTACCGATAGTGGTTGCCCTTGTTCAATGGCCTGTAATACCGGACGCCAGAATGTTTGATGTTTTGCTGGCGTTTGTTCATGCAGCAATAACAAGGCCTGGTGCAGATCAATACCGGCTTGTAGCAACAGGCCCAATCGCTTCAGCCACTCGCAACGTTGTAGTGGGCTGGGCGGTGTTGCCAAGTACTCTTGCCAGCTCTTGTGCATTCGTCAGCCCCTGTATTATTGCGTTTTCGGCACTGCGTGCGAGTGTGGGCCAGCCTGCACGCAGGGCAATCTGGTCGAGCTGCTCTCGTTCTCCGCCGGTCAACCAGGTTTGGGCTAGTTGCTGGCTCATGCAGATGTGTTCGTATAAGCCCATGCGTCCATCAAATTCGTTATGGCAGCTACGGCTGCTATTGGCGTCATGCTTGTTGTGTTGGCAGAGTTTGCGCACCAGACGCTGTGCCAGTACCAGACTGACGTTATCGGTGATCAGATAGTCTGGCACTCCTAGGTGTCGTAATCTGTTCAGGGCATCAAGCGCCGAACTGGTATGCAGTGTTGATAGCACAATATGGCCGGTTTCGGCGGCCTGCACGGCCATTGCCGCCGTTTCACTATCGCGGATTTCACCCACCATCAAGACATCTGGGTCTTGTCGTAACAGCGCTCTGAGAATGGTTGGAAAATCCAGCCCAATGCGGGGTTGCACATTGGTTTGCACCACACCTTGTATGACTCGTTCTATAGGGTCTTCAACGGTAGCGATATGACGACTGCGCTGGTTAAGCCGGTGCAGGCAGGCATATAGCGTGGTGGTTTTGCCTGAACCCGTGGGGCCTGTAATCAGAATGAGTCCTTGCGGCATGGACAGTGCCTGATTAAGCGCCTGTAACGTGGCCGCTGGCATGTCGAGTTGTTCCAGATCAGGGTTGCTTCCCGGATCACTGAAGCGCAGACAAATTTTTTCACCAAACAATGTTGGCAGACTGGCTACCCGAATATGGCCAGGCCCGATGCTGCTGTCCAGCAAGCGCCCATCCTGAGGCAGGCGACGTTCTGCCAGATCCATATGCGCCAGCACCTTGATGCGTGACACCAGGCGCGTGTACCAACGTGTGGGCAAATGCTGCCAGTCTTGTAGCAGACCGTGTATGCGCAGCCTGAGTTGTGCACCGTTGGCCTCTGGGTCTATATGCAGGTCTGAAGCCTGTTGTGCCTGTGCTTCGCTGATCAGTGCCGTGACCCAGGGAATCAGATCCTGATCATTGTCGGGTAGTGTATTGGTCATGATTAATTGGCAACCAGTGTACTAACGCCGGTTTTGCGTCGCTCGCAGGTAACATCATTGTTAAGCGTGTTGGTGCTGGACCAGGTAATAGCGCCATTGATGATATTTGCGGCCACATCGACTCGACAGTTGGCCGCTGATGCACTGCCAATCAGCGCCAGATTGATGCGTTCGGCAGTGCTGCTGATGGTCAGGCTGCTGGCATGGCTGGGTACCATCAATGCACCGCCAAAGCCCAGTTCCTCGGCGCTGTCACAGGCATTGATCTGACCACTTTCGGCATGTAGGCAATCGGTAATAGCCAACTTTACTGATTCCAGCTCGGTTAAGTTCACCGTCCATTTGGCACGCGTCATATAGTCTTGATATTGAGGAACTGCAACGGCGGACAGTACGGCGATAATGGCAATGACGATCATCAGCTCAATCAGGCTGAAGCCTTGTTGGCTGCCTGATTGGATGTAGGGTGTGCGTAAATGAACAAGCATGACGGTGGCCTCCTGCCGGTGTTGTCATACTTGTTGTAGTCAGCAGTGTTTGATTTTGCCAATTGGGTAGGCACAATCTTGTCAGTGTTTGACGAGCTGGCTAGAATCGCCACTCCACTGCCGGTGTAGCTCAGTTGGTAGAGCAGCGCATTCGTAATGCGAAGGTCGTAGGTTCGACTCCTATCTCCGGCACCATTTGAGTCAATGACTTAACTAAGTGCTTTATTACAGCGGTGTTCCCTGCACCACAATCCCATTCACTCGAATATCCGTAGCTCCCGGGTTACCTACCTGAATCTTGAATGGCTGTCTGCCACGAGCACGCACAGATTCACCGGCACGTTTGAGTCCAGAGGCAATCAAATTGCCATCAGCATCGGTCACATTCACAACAGAAGGACCATAAAAGTCCATGGCGATCATATCCGGACCTGCTGAAACAGGCTCAGGCTCAGGCTCAGGCTCAGGCGCTGGTGCAGCAGCAATGGGCTCTATGGCTGGCTCAGGCAATGTCTCTGCGAGCGTCACTTCAGGCTCTGGCTCTGGAGTCAGTTCAGCTTCTTCGACCACTATCACAGGTTCGATCACCGACTCTGTTATTGGCTCAGGCTCGGTGACCACTGTCAGAGGAGTAGACGTTACAGTGTCTACTTCCACCGTTGAGCTTGCCGGCCATTGTCGATACACAAAAAAAGCAATCAGCAAAAGCAGCAGCAATAACAGGATGCGTTTGCCGGGTAATCTGTTGCGTAGCCAGGGTAGAATGTCTGACCACAGATAGCCAATCAGGTGCTGGGTCAGTTTGATCAGATCCATTAAATAACTGCGATCACTGGTAGCCTGGCAGTTATCTGTTTCTGTCCTGACGGTAGTTGTAGCGGCAGCTGGTGGTGCGACAGGTGCCGCCGTCACTATCGGTGCTGCTGTTGCAGCACGCTGATTGCGTGCATCATAGGCCGTCAATAGTGGTTCTGCGGGGGTATTCAACACCTCCGCAATACGGCGTAGATAGCCTTTGACATAGGCGGCACCCGGTAGTTCTTCAAAGTTGTCCTGCTCAAGAGCGCTTAGGTATTTGGGTAAAATCAGCGTGTCTTCATGTAGCTCACGCAAGCTTTTGCCGCTGTCATTGCGGGCTTGCGTGAGTAACTGACCTAATGAGTGAGCAGGATGGTTAGTCACGGTATGGGTTATCCAAAAATGCCGCTGTAACGGATGTCATCCAGGTGCGCCAAGGCTTTGCCAGCACCACGAGCAACACAGGTCAGCGGGTCTTCGGCAATAAACGTAGGAACGCCTGTTTCCAGTGTAATCAGCTTGTCCAGATTACGCAGATAAGCGCCACCACCGGTGAGGATAATGCCTCGCTCTGAAATGTCTGCGGATAGTTCGGCAGGCGTTTGTTCCAGTGCGTTTTTGATGGCAAATAAAATGGAGTTCAGCGGCTCCTGAAAAGCCTGACGGATTTCGTCGGAGTTCAATGTGATGGTACGCGGCACACCAGCACCCAAATGGCGACCTTTAATGTCCAGCTCAAGCAGTTCAGAGGTTGGCATGGCAGAGCCAATTTCCCATTTGATGCGTTCGGCAGTCGTTTCACCAATCAGGCAACCATGTGTGCGTCGGACGAAGTTGATGATAGCTTCATCAAATGCATCACCACCTACTTTCGCCGATTCTGAATGTACGGTACCGGCCAATGAAATGACGGCGACTTCGGTTGTGCCGCCACCAATATCAACCACCATGGAGCCTGTTGCCTGTTCAATGGGCAGTCCGGCACCAATAGCCGCTGCCATAGGCTCATCCATTAGAATGGCCTGGCTGGCACCAGCGCCTAATACGGATTCTTGAATGGCACGACGTTCGACCATGGTGGCTTTGCAAGGCACACAAACCAGAATGCGTGGTTTGCGGAACATCGTATTGCCGGTGACGGTACGAATAAAGTGCTGCAGCATTTTTTCGGTGACTTCAAAGTCGGCAATGACACCATCTTTTAAAGGACGAATAGCTGCAATATTGCCTGGTGTTCTGCCCAGCATGAGCTTGGCTGGTGAGCCTACGGCGACTACTTCCTTTTTGTTGCCATTGGTACGAATGGCAACCACGGAAGGTTCGTTTAGTACAACACCAGAGTCAGGAGAGAAAATGAGCGTATTTGCGGTGCCAAGATCAATGGCAAAGTCGTTGCTTGAGAATTTCATAAATCGGTTTAACACATAGATTCCTTTTTAAATGTAGCGGAAGGGGCTAGTCCACAGCTCCAGTGCTAAGTTAGTGCCAAGCGACCAAGCGCTTACGATCACTTAACGTCTCAGCGATAAAATCAGCATAACGGTCTTCCAGCATGTCACGACGAACTTTCAGGGTTGGTGTGATACAGCTGTTTTCCGTTGTCCATGGATCGCGGCTGATAATGACCTTAGCGATTCGTTCGTGATCTTCCAGGCCGGTATTGACCTCGTCGAGCGTGAGCAATATGTCACGCTCAAGTTGTTGAATGGGTTTTTCCAGAGCCAGCGGGGATAAGTTCACTACGGCCACGGGCTGGTTCAGATTATTGCCAATCACGCATACATGTTCAATGTCTGTGTTTACTGAAAATGCAGATTCAATCAGGGCTGGTGAAACATATTTGCCTTTGGCAGTTTTGAAAATATCTTTCAAACGGCCTGTGATGTACAGGTAACCGTCGCTGTCCAGCTTGCCTTTATCTCCTGTGCGTAACCAGCCGTCTGATGTGAATGCCTTGGCCGTTTGCTCCGGGTCTTTGTAATAGCCGGCCATAACGCCTGGATGGCGAATCTGAATTTCACCTTCTTCGCTGATACGTAATCCGGCATCGGCAAATGGTTTGCCAACCGAGCCAATACGCGTGCTGCCGGGCAGGTTGGCGGCGGCATAGGCACAGTTTTCACTCATGCCATAACCTTCATAAATGGTCAGGCCCAGGGTGTCTTTAAACCACTGCAATGTGGCTGGGGGAATGGGTGCTGCTCCTGAAGCGGCCAGCCTCGCATTTTGCAGGCCAAGCAGTTTGCGCAGTTTGTATTGTACGGCTCGATTCAATACCGGCACGGCTAACAGGCGATCCAGCTTTCTTTGTGACAATTGCTTCAGGATGCCTGCCTGGAAGCGTCCCCAGACCAATGGCACAGCAGAGAATCGTGTAGGCGCTACTTCGGCCAGTTGCGCAGGCAGTCTGTCGATATGCTCCAGGAAGTGTACTTCGGCACGCCAGATCAGGCTGGCCATTTCAACTACAATGCGCTCGAATACGTGTGCCAAGGGCAGGAAAGAGAACAGGCGTTCATCATTGTGCGCGGCAGGTAGCTTCCCCAGAAATGCCTTGGCTACCCAGGCGATGCTGCCATAGGTGATCATCGCGCCTTTGGGGTTGCCGGTAGTGCCAGAGGTATAAATCAGCGTCATCAATGTGTCTGGCGCAGGTGCATCATAGTGCTGCAATGGGGAGCAGGCCTGTGCCATGCGATCCCAGTCAATGGCGCCCACGGGAGCATCAATATAGGGAAAGCCTATTTTGAATACATTGTCAGGAATGGCACTGATGAAATCATCGGTATCTGGCATCGGGCCCAAAAAAATAGCCTTTGCTTCACAATGCTCGAGAATGTAGCGCACGCTGCGCGCTGATTGTCTTGGGTAAAGCCCTACCGAGACATAACCAGCCCACTGAATGGCCAGATCGGCCATGAACCAGTGTGCGGTATTGCGTCCTGAAATGGCGATACAGCTGCCTTCTGGCCAGCCATGCGCCTTTAAGGCGGCGGCCATGCGGCCAATTTCCCGGGCAGCCTCTGCCCAGGTCCAGCTTCGTGTGGAGTCGCTGACAGGCTGTACCAGCCAGGTTTTGGTCGGCGTGGTTTTGGCTTGTTCAAGCAAGCGTTCGACTGGGTATTTTTGACGCTGCATGGCGTGGTATCTCGGTTACAAAGTCGGGTCTTCAGCGATGCGACGATGTCGCGCCTGGCGGTTCAATGCTTCGGCAGAGCTCAGGTCGTCGCTGTCATTGGTGTTGTCGGCGGCTGATCGTGTAGATAACCAGTCCACCACAGGTTCCCACACAGACTTCACGGCCTTGCTGCCTAGAATGACACCCATATGGCCGCCCGGGGCGACGCGGAACTGCTTGTCTTTAGAGGCCACAATGTCAACGATGCCACGGGCAATACCAGGTGCCACCAGCACGTCTGTTTTACCGGCAAACACCAACAGGTTGGCATTGATTTTGGTCAAATCGGCAATAGCGTCCCGAATCTCGACACGTCCCTTGGCCATCTGGTTATCGATTGCCATTTTGACCATCATGTCCTGAATGACTCCACCGGGGTAATCCAGCATATTGTTCAGGTAGTCAGAGGTGGTGCTGTGTCCGGTGACAAATTCGCGATCCCATAGTTTAGTGATCAGATCCCAATAGGTGGTGATACTGCCAATGGGGTCGGTGAGTTTAAAGCTCAGTGTGGTCATCCAGCCTGGTGAGTGCAGGAATTTGGGGCTGATATTGTGCAGGCGGAAGCCACTCATTTTACGTACCACTTTGGCGGGCACACTGAAAATAGTGGATGCCTGAGCCACCATGCCGCCGCCACGCATATCAATCGGGCTGGCAACAGTGACCAGATTACGAATATGCGGGTCTTGGGTCAGGCCGCAATAAAACAGGGACAGCAAACCCCCCATGCACCAGCCCATCAGCGATACATCGGTGCTGCCGCTGTGGCGGCGTACTTCCTGTAATGCCTCACCGAACATGTGCTGGGCGTAGTCTTGCAAACCCAGGTTGGCATGACGCTTTTCCGGTTTGCCCCAATCGATTAGATACACATGAAAACCACGCGCTGCCATATAACGCGCCAGGCTGCGCTGTGGCATGAGGTCAAAAGCTTCGGTCGTGACGCCTAGCGGTGGTACCAGTACCAATGGCACGGGCAGGCGTCGGTGTTCGACATTGACGCGTTCGTGGCCTGCCAGCTCGATATGACTTTCTTCGGGTGGCGGATAATAGCGCAGCGACATGGGGTCGCTTTCATGAATGGTTTCAAAATAGGTCAGGCCTGACTTGACCAGTGTTTCACGCAGGAACAGCCAGTCAAACGCATTGTCCGCGATGGCAAAGCCACGATCACGAGCGAATTGCGCGGCTTCCAGTCCTCGTTTGAAGATGGGCTTCATGAGTTAAACACTCCAAGATCGGTAGTCACTGCCTTGTTAATACTGCCGATCATAGCAAAATTCCTTGAATCCTAGGCAATGCTGGCAATTCGCTCACGCTGCTCCAGCAGCGCAGCCTGTGCACGCTGGTTATCAGCAATCTTTTCACGTTCCTTGGCAACGACTTCGGCTGGAGCGCGGGCGACGAATGATGCGTTGCCGAGTTTGGCCTCAACCCGTGCCACTTCCTGTCCCAGTCGGGCAATTTCCTTGTCCAGTCGAGCCAGCTCGGCATTGACATCAATCAGTCCAGCCAGCGGTACGCCCAGTGTCATCTGACCAACCAGCGCTGTCGATACGGGTGGAAGTTCTGCCTCATTTTCGACTAGCGTGATTTGCTCAATGCGTCCAATAAAGCGCAGCAGAGCAGCCTGACGCGAAAGGCGAGTGCTGTCTTCAGCGCTGGCATTGGTAACCAGTAATGGCAAAGGCTTGCCAGGAGAAATACCCAGCTCGCCACGAATATTGCGAATGCCAGCAATGACCTGTTGAATCCAGGCCACTTCGGCACCGGCTTCGTGATCAATCCGGCTCAAGTCAGGCTCGGGGAAGCGTGTCAGCATCAGGAAGTCGCCCTGAGCGTTGGCCAGTGGTTTGACACGTTGCCAGATTTCTTCCGTGATAAACGGCATCAGCGGGTGGGTGATGCGCAAAATGGTTTCGAGTACACGAACCAGGGTGCGGCGAGTGGCGCGTTGCTCGGCCTCGCTGGATTGGGCGTCAGCCGCCAATATCGGCTTGGTCAGCTCCAGATACCAGTCGCAGTATTCATTCCAGACAAAGTCATAAATGGTTTGCGCGACATGGTCAAAGCGATACTCGGCCATGGAGGCAATCACGGCAGCCTCGGTTTCCTGCAGACGTGAAATGATCCAGCGATCAGCCAGTGAATATTGCAGGGGCAATGATTCGTCTTGTCCACAATCCTGATCTTCGGTGTGTGACAACACGAAACGGGCGGCATTCCACAGCTTGTTGCAGAAGTTGCGATAGCCTTCGACACGATTCATGTCGAACTTGATGTCACGTCCGGTGGATGCCAGGGCACAGTTGGTAAAGCGCAGTGCATCGGTACCAAAAGCACGAATGCCGTCCGGGAATTCCTTGCGTGTGGCCTTCTCGATTTTCTCGGCCATTTTGGGCTGCATCAGGCCGGTGGTGCGTTTGGCCACCAGGTCGTCGAGACTGATGCCGTCAATAATGT